>NZ_JBKBXW010000003.1:0-188261 GCF_046313735.1 Hyphomonas sp. | reverse complement strand
CCGGGCCCACCTGCCGCTCCTTCGCCGTGAACTCGCTGCCCAGGGCCTTGATGGCTTCTATGTGCCGCATGACGACGAGTACCAGAACGAGTACCTGCCGGACGCGAATGAGCGCCTTGCCTGGATGAGCGGGTTTACCGGCTCGTTCGGATCGGCCTTCGTGCTCGCGGACAAGGCCGTGCTGTTCGCCGACGGGCGCTACACCCTGCAGGCCGCCGACCAGACGGATCCGGCCCTGTTCGAGGTCGTCGGCATTCCCGATCCCGGCGCCTTCGGCTGGCTGGCGCAGCAGGCCCTGAAGGGAAAGCGCGTCGGCTATGATCCGCGCCTGATGAGCCCGAATGATGTCGCAGCGCTCTCGGCGGCTGCCGCAAAGTCTGGCGCGGAACTGGTCGCGGTCAGCGAGAACCCCATCGACCGCGCCTGGGCAGACCGGCCGCCGCAGCCGATGGCGAAGGTCGTGCCGCACGCCGTGAAACATGCCGGTGTTCCGCATACGGAAAAGCTCGAAAGCGTCGGTGCGCAGCTGGCGAAAGACGGCGCGGAGGCAGCGGTGCTGACCTCGCCGGCCTCGCTCGCCTGGGCGTTCAATATTCGCGGGGGCGATGTCAGCTGCACGCCGCTGCCGCTGGGCCGGGCGATCCTGTTCGCGGACGGCACGGCGGAGTTGTTCCTTGACGAGCAGAAGACGGACGCCGCGCTGCGCCGCCATCTTGGCAACAAGGTGACCCTCCGCCCCCTGAGCAAGCTGGAAGACGGGCTGAAGGGCCTCGCGGGCAAGACCGTGAGCCTTGACCCGGATGTCGCCTCGGCCTGGTTCTTTGACGAGCTGCAGGCAGCGGGCGCAAAGATCCTGCGCCAGCGCGATCCGGTGGCCATCCCGCGCGCGCGCAAGAACGCCGCAGAGATCAAGGGCACAACTGCCGCGCACCTGCGTGACGGGGTGGCGCTCACTCGTTTCCTCCACTGGCTCGACACCGAGGCGCAATCGGGCCTCGTCACCGAGATTGAAGCGGTGATGAAGCTGGAGGCTTTCCGCGAAGACCTCGGCGCGATGAATGATCTCTCCTTCCCGACGATTTCAGGGGCCGGGCCGAATGGCGCGCTGCCGCATTACCGGGTCTCGACCGCGTCAAACCGCAAGCTGGACCGGGGCAGTCTGTTCCTCGTAGATTCCGGCGGCCAGTATCTTGACGGCACGACGGATGTGACGCGCACAGTGCCGATCGGTCCGCCAACGGAGGATATGCGCCGCAATTATACCCGCGTGCTGAAGGGCCATATTGCGCTGGCAACCGTGCGCTTCCCGCCGGGCACGACGGGCACGCATCTCGATGTGCTGGCGCGCCATGCGCTCTGGCAGGCGGGGCTCGATTACCAGCATGGAACCGGCCACGGGGTCGGGGTCTATCTCGGCGTGCATGAAGGCCCGCACCGGATCGCCAAGCCGTGGAACGGCGTGCCGCTGATGCCGGGGATGATCGTGTCGAACGAGCCTGGATATTACCGCGAAGGCGCCTACGGGATCCGCATCGAGAATCTGCAATATGTGACGCCTGCGGAGGATATTCCGGGCGGCGAAATCCCGATGCTCGGCTTTGAATGCCTGACCTTTGCGCCGCTGGCGCGTGGCCTGATTGAAGTGAAGATGCTGTCGAAAGAAGAGCGCGCCTACGTCAATGAGTATCACAGGCGCGTCTGGAAACTGCTCAGCCGCAAGCTCGATGGCGAGGTGAAGACATGGCTGAAAGCGGCGACAGCGCGGGTCTGAAGCCTTCGGAGTCGGTGGCTGATGCTCTTTGGCCTGCGATTGCAAAGGCGTTCTCGAACGGCGCGTTCATGACGTTCAATCCGGGTTGGTTGGGTGTCTCCGGCGTATCCTCCCGGGCAGGGCCGGACCGGATGGCGCGCCTCACCGGCTCGAGGCCAGCCCGCAGACTCGCCGCGATAGTGTCGGATCTCAGCGGCAGGGACCTTACGCACCTGCTCGTCCGTAGCGAGATCAACCTGGAACAGGCGCTGGCCGCGCTGCGGATGACCCTGATTGCCAACATCTCGATCCCGCTCGGCCTGTTCCTGCTGGCAAACCAGCTTGCACAGGGTTCACTCGTTGCGATCATCGCCGATGCGCCGGTCCTCGCAATCCTGATCCCGTTTGCAATGGCCTTCTCGCTGCTCGGGGCGGCCATGTGGTATGCTTATGGCGGTGTGGTCGCCGCGCGGGACCTCAACCACCTGTTGCGCCTGCATCTTGCCGCCACCGCTTCCGGAGCCGTCAGTTCACTGACGGAGTGGGACGCTGAACTGATCCCGCAGTCCGACTCACCCTAGGAATCACCTCGCAACCGCGCGCCCAAGGCCCGCAACGGGCCCTGCTGGATTTCCGGAATGCTGCCATCGGCTTTCGGGCCGATATTGATGAGAAGGTTGCCGCCCTTTGCGGTGACGTCGTCATAGAACGCGGCGAGATCCTCCGCCGTCAGATAATCATCCGGCAGTTCTGCCTGGTTGTAACCAAAGCCGAGGCCGAGGCCGCGGCAGGCTTCCCATTTCATGTCCTTCGGGATGACGCCGAGGCCGAACTCCACACAGCGGAAATCAGCATAGGGCGCCGGGGTTTCCTCCTGTTCGCCGCCGGCTGAGCGGGCTTTGAGCATGGCGTTGAAGCCCGCGCGAGCTTCTGCATCGCGCAGCGAATTAAAGAAGCCCTCATTGGCGAACCACCGGTCATTGGTCACCCCGTCGGGCATGGCGGCGTAGTAATAATCGAGCAGGCGCGGCACATCCTCGCTATTCGGCCAGCAGATGTCGTTCCAGAATACGGACGGCTTGTAGCGGTCGATCAGTTCCTTCGCCTGCGCCAGGGCATACTGGCGGTAGTCCTCCTCGGTGGGCACGCAGACGAACATGTCGCCGATGTTCGCGATGGGTGTGTCGCGGAAGGTCCAGTCGAGCCCGCCGGAATAATAGAGGCCATAGCGCATGCCCCGCGCGCGGACAGCCTCGCCCAGTTCGCCCACATAATCCCGCGATGAATTCCACCCCGGCCGATGGGGATTGGCGATGCCGGTCGGCCATAGGCAATAGCCGTCATGATGCTTGGTGACGAAGACAACATAGGTCGCCCCGCACTCTGCGAAGAAGTCCGCCCAAGCGTCTGCATCGAACGCCTCTGCGGCGGCATCGAATTCGGCGCGGAAATCCGTATACGGCTTGTTTCCGTAAACCTCGGCATGGCGCAGCTGCGTCGGGCTTGCCTCCACGCGCAGGGCATTCTCATACCATTCCGAATAGGGCGTCAGCACGGCGCTGCGGTCGAAATCATCGCCCACCAGCGTGTGGATCGCGCGCCCGCGCGGCGCCCAGGCGGGGATGGTGAAGATGCCCCAGTGAATGAAGATGCCGAGCTGGGGTTTTGAAAACCAGTCAGGGCACGGGCGCTGGGGCATGGGGTGGGTCCTCCGTCAGGGTGTGGCGGCCGTTCAGGGCGGCGGCTCTGTTTAAGGGTTTGGTCACGCTGAAACTGAACGGCGCAAAGGCTGCGCGCGGCAGGCCGGCATGTCCGAGGGCAGCGGCCGTCCACTGGTTGCAGGTGTTGAACATGCTGTAACGGCCCTTGGCCTTGATGAGGATTTCGCCGGGCACGGGCGTGGGCAGGGTCTTCACCAGCCCGTCTGCATCCTCGCGGAATGTTTCGCGGATCCGCGTGATCAGCGCGGCGCGGCCCTCGCGGTCCACTTCGAGGCGGTGGCAAAGCTCCTCAACCGAGCGGCCATCGACGGGCACGATCCGCATGGCAACCGGGTTCAGCCCGGCCAGCGCGCCCAGCGCCCGGCTGGCGGTCATGTCTTCCGGGTGCAGCACGCGGGTGAAAAAGACAGAGTCCCCCCAGCCGACAAGAAGGTAGGTGTCCGCCGGCATCCAGCGCGGCAGCGCCCCGCCGAGCAGGTCGTGCCAGTCCACCAGCGGGTCATTCAGCGGCAGCGCGATGTCAGTGTGGAACGGCGCCTCGCACAGAAAGGCAGGCGGCTCGCCCTCGGCCTGCGCCTGCACCCGGCCGCCGGATGGCAACAGCGCCGAGAGCGCCGCCGCCGCGAGATACCAATAGGCGCATATCCCCAGCGCGAGGACCATGAGCCCGCCGCCTTTCAGGACTGCAAGGATATCCACACGCCGGATCTTCACCCCGCCTCCCGATAGCCACTGACAGGCCGCAGGCGCAAAGATGGGGCCAAGCCGCACAGCTTCGCAAGCAGAGACGTGCAAGTTCGCAGTTGTTCCGCTTTTGTTCTTGTGGTATCTGCCCCTTCATGCTGATGTCTCTCTCTATCCGTGATTTCGTGCTTATCTCCCGGCTCGATGTGGCGCCGGGCAGGGGCTTCACTGCGCTGACCGGTGAGACCGGGGCGGGCAAATCCATCCTTCTGGATGCCATTGCGGTGGCGCTGGGCGCGCCGGCGGACCGGTCGCTGATCCGGGCCGGGGCGGAGCAGTCCAGCGTTGCGGCGGAGTTCGAGGCCGGGCCGGACCATCCGGTCCATGCGGCGCTTGCGGCCCATGGCATTCGCGGCGGCGCGCATGAGCCGGTGACGCTGAAGCGCATCCTGCGCCTTCAGGGGCCGGCGCGCAGTTTCATCAATGACCAGCCGGTGAGCGCGGCGCTGCTGTCCGGAATCGGGGAACTGCTCGTCGAAATCCATGGGCAGCACGCAGCATCGAGCCTGATGCGGCCCTCGGCCCACCGGCAGATCCTTGACCAGTTTGCGGGCCATACGGACCTGCTGGAGGCGTGCGGCGCGGCCTGGGACACGCTTGTTGCGGCGCGGGCGGCGCGGCAGAATCTGGCAAGCGAGATCGCGGCGGCAAAGGATGTGCGCGACTGGCTGGAAGGGGCTGTCGCAGAACTCGAGCGGCTGGCGCCTGTCGCGGGCGAGACCGAGCAGCTGGGCGCCGAGCGGCTGCGCCTGATGCAGGCCGAGCGCATTCGCGAGGCGCTTGCCGAGGCGTCCGGGGCAACTGGCGGCGGCAGCGCGGAAGCCGCGATCGTCAAGGCGGCGCGGGCGACCGGCCGTATCAGCCGCCTGCCGGGTTTCGAGACCGGGGAAGGGCCTCTGGCGGAGGCCGCCAGGGCAGCGGCGGAGGCCTTTGAACGCACGCTGATCGAGCTGCACGAGGCGGAGCTCGCCATCCACCGGCTTGCGGCGCTGCAGGATGCGGCGGGCGATCTCGACCGGGTGGAGGCCCGCCTTCATGCGCTGCGGATGGCCGCGCGGAAATATGGCGGCGATCCGGCCGCCCTGCCGGATCAGCTGGCGCAGCTGCAGGCCCGGCTGGCGTCCGTGACGGCGGGGGATGCAGGCCTTGCGCAGGCAGAGGCGGCTGAGGCTGAGGCATTGAACGCCTGGCAGGCGGCGGCGGAGCGGCTGTCGGCCTCAAGGAGGGCCGCCGCTGTCCGGCTCGAGGCGGCCATTGCGGCAGAGTTCGTGCCGCTGAGGCTCGGGCAGGCGACGGTCCGGATTGCATTTTCGCCGCTGGGGGAGGGCGATTCCGGGGCCGCAGGGGCAGAGCTGGTGGAGTTCGAGGTCGAGACCAATCCCGGCGCAGGCTTCGGGCCGCTGCGGCGGATTGCATCCGGCGGCGAACTCGCGCGGGTGTCGCTGGCGCTGAAATGCGCCCTTGCGGAAGCCGGCAGTGCCGGGACGCTGATCTTTGACGAGGCCGATCAGGGTGTCGGCGGCGCGGTGGCGGCGGCCATCGGGGAGCGGTTCGAACATCTCGCCCGCACCCGGCAGGTGCTGGCGATCACGCACAGCCCGCAGGTCGCTGCTGCGGCGGCAAACCACTGGCTTGTCGAGAAGTCTGGTGAGACCCGGCTCACCTTGCTAGATGCATCCTCCCGGCGGGAGGAGATCGCCCGCATGCTGTCCGGCGCCGAGATTACAGACGAGGCCCGCGCAGCCGCAGGGAGGTTGATGGAGGATGCATGAGCGGCGTGAAACCTGTCGAGGCGCTGAGCGAGGCGGAAGCGGCGGCAGAGCTCGCCCGGCTGGCTGAGGCCATCGCAGAGGCGGACGCCGCCTATTACCAGAACGACGCGCCGGAGATCACCGACGCGGAATATGACGCCCTGCGCCAGCGCAATGCCGCCATCGAGGCGCGCTTTCCCGGGCTGCAGCGGGCCGATTCGCCCGCTGACAGGGTCGGGGCCGAGGCGGCGAGCGGCTTTGCCAAGGCCGTCCATGGCGCGCCGATGCTGTCGCTCGATAATGCGTTCACGGATGAAGATGTGTCCGATTTCGCCCAGCGCATCCGGCGCTTCCTGGCCCTGCCGCCGGAGGAGACGCTGGCCATCACAGCCGAGCCGAAGATCGACGGCCTCTCCCTCAGCCTCACCTATGAGGCAGGGCGGCTCACGCGCGCGGCCACACGGGGCGACGGGCAGACCGGCGAAGACGTGACAGTCAATGCCCGCACGCTGGGCGATGTTCCTGCGAAGCTGAAAGGCAAGGACTGGCCCGCGCGCATCGAGATCCGCGGCGAAGTCTACATGACCAAGGCCGATTTCGCCGCGCTGAATGCCCGGGAAGGCGAGGCGGGGCGCAAGACCTTCGCCAATCCGCGCAATGCGGCCGCCGGAAGCCTCCGCCAGCTTGATGTCGAGGTGACGAAATCCCGTCCGCTGCGCTTCTTCGCCTATGCCTGGGCGGCTGCCAGCGAGCCCTTCGCCGCGACCCAGTTCGAAGCCGTCGAGGCGCTGGACGCCTGGGGGTTCGAGACCAATCCCAGGATGATCCGTGCAGAAACGGTCGAAGCGCTTCTCGACTATTACCGGAAAATCGAAGCGGAGCGCGCCAGCCTCGATTATGATATCGACGGCGTCGTCTACAAGGTCGACCGGCTCGACTGGCAGCAGCGCCTCGGCTTTGTCAGCCGCGCCCCGCGCTGGGCGATTGCGCACAAATTCCCGGCCGAACGTGCAATCACGACGCTGACGCATATCGACATCCAGGTTGGGCGCACAGGCTCGCTGACGCCGGTGGCGCGGCTGGAGCCGGTGAATGTCGGCGGGGTGATGGTGTCCAACGCGACGCTTCACAATGAAGACGAGATCGCGCGCCTCGGCGTGAAGCCGGGCGACAAGGTGGAAATCCAGCGCGCGGGTGATGTGATCCCGCAGATCCTGCGCGTCGTGGAGGCGGGGCAAGGGCCCGCCTGGGCGATGCCGGAGGCGTGCCCCGTCTGCGGCTCGGCGGCGGTGCGCGAAGTCGATGAGGCAGGCCGCGAGGATGTCCGCCGGCGCTGCACCGGCGGCCTGATCTGCCCGGCGCAGGCGGTCGAGCGGCTGAAACATTTCGTCTCGCGCCGCGCACTCGATATTGACGGGCTGGGCGAGAAACAGGTGCAGCTGTTTTTCGACAAGGGCGTCGTGAAGGCGCCGCAGGATATCTTCCGCCTGCAGAAGAATATCGCCGCCGCCGGCCTGCCGCCGCTGGAGGAATGGGACGGGTTCGGCGCGCAGTCCGCCGCCAAGCTGCTCGCCGCCATCGAGGCGCGCCGCACCGTGCCGTTTGCGCGCTTCCTGTTCGGGCTCGGCATCCGCCATGTCGGCCAGACGACCTCGCGCCAGTTCGCGCAAGGCTTCCTCAGCTGGCGGAGTTTCCATGACACGGTCCGCGCCGCCGCCGAAGGCGGTCCGGACTCAGAAGCCTATGGTGAGCTGACCGGCATCGACGGCATCGGCCAGGCGGCCGCGCGCGCGCTGATGGCCTTCGAGGCCGAGCCGCATAACCGCGACATGCTGGAAGCCCTGCTCTCGGAGGTCACGGTGGAGGATGAGCGCCCCGCCGCGACCGAAAGCCCGGTCACAGGCAAGACGGTGGTTTTCACCGGCACGCTCGAGCGGATGACGCGGGATGAGGCCAAGGCGCAGGCCGGCGCGCTCGGCGCAAAGGTCGCGGGCTCGGTCTCCGCCAAGACCGATATCCTCGTGGCCGGCCCGGGCGCGGGGTCAAAGCTCGCCAAGGCCGAAGACCTCGGCGTCCGCGTCATGACGGAGGCAGAATGGCTGGAGCTGATCAGCGCAGCGGCGCGTTGAGCCCGGGGCTCAGTTGCCGCCCGGCAGGATCCGCTGCAGGAAGGAGCGGCGCGCCGGCTCGCCCACCAGGTCAGGGTCGAGCCCCTGATTGGTGAGCAGCTGATAGCTCATCCGGTACCAGTCGCTGTCGGGATAATTGTGGCCAAGCGTTGCGCCCGCCACCAGCGCCTGTTCGCGCATCCCGATCGTCAGATAGGCCTCGACCAGCCGGTGGAGCGCTTCCGGCGTATGCGACGTGGTCTGGTAATGGACCAGCACATTGCGGAAGCGGTTGACGGCGGCGAGCGTCTGGTTCGAGCGCAGGTACCAGCGCCCGACGGTCATTTCCTTGCCGGCCAGCTGGTCGTTGACCATGTCGAGCTTGACCCGCGCGTCGCGCGCATACTCGCTTGAGGGAAAGCGGCGGGTCACGTCCAGCAGGGCGTCGCGGGCGCGCTCGGTCGTTGCCTGGTCGCGGCCCACATCAATGATCTGGTCGAAATAGTTCAGCGCGATCAGGTAATAGGCATATTCGGCTTCAGAGCCGCCCGGATGCAGGGCGAGGTAGCGCTCTGCGCCGGAAACGGAGGTGGTGAAGTCGCCGGAGCGATAGGAGGCATAGGCCGACATGATCATCGCCCGGCGGGCCCATTCGGAATAGGGGTGCTGGCGCTCGACTTCTTCGAACAGCTGGATCGCCCGGCGATAGTCGCGGCGGTCGAGCCGCTCGCTGGCGAGGTTGTAGAGCTGTTCGACCGGGCGTTCGACATAGGCGAGCTCCGGGTTGCGGCGGTTGGAGGCGCAGGATGTCGCCATCAGCGCGCAGGCCAGAACCGCAACAGAAAGGGAGAGAATCTTGGTCATGGGCAGGCCTCGGGCGGAACTCACAGGGTGTGAACCTGATTAGCGCGTATCTGCAGGGCTTTCCAAGGCTTGATTGTCAGACGAGGGCATTTGGGACCCGCCAGCCTTGCCCCCCTCCGCGACTGGCCTATGTTCATATTTTGCAGGGATTTATTCCCCCTTCCGGCACGGCCGGTATAGCCCGGCCTTCGGATTACAATACGGATAACTTATCATGACCCAGGCAAGACAGACGGATGCCAGCATGATTGATCGCCAGGTCGGAGAGCGCGTGCGCCGCCGGCGGATCCTGCTCGGCCTGACCCAGGACCAGCTGGCGGAAGTTCTCGGGATTTCCTACCAGCAGATCCAGAAATACGAGACCGGCGCCAACCGGATCAGCGCGGGCCGGCTTGCCCAGATAGCAGAAGCGCTGGAAGTGCAGCCCGGCTGGTTCTTCGGCAGTGTGGAACGCACCGACTCCGCCGGCAGCTCCTCGCGCGCGGTGATCGAGCTTGTCCGCAACTTCTCCCGGATCGAGGATGAGCGCGTGCGCACCCATCTTATGGCGCTTGTGCGGGCGCTGGCCGGATCTGTCGAGGAGACGGAGGAGGTGGCAGAATCGGGCGTTGTCGAGGCGGAGGGCGTGGCCCGGCCTCAGCCGGATACCCGGTTCTGAAGGCCAATCCGCAAGAGCCCAAGCCCGCTGATGCGGTCTGGCGGCCGCTCTCACGCAATAGCGGGGATCAGACCGCTGCCTTGACCTGAACAGCTTCAGACAGGGTGGGCGCAGCTGATTCCCAGCACCAGGCGCTCGGCGTGTCGAGCAGGGTCCGCACCAGCTGGTTGTTGATGCTGTGGCCCGGCTGCACGGCCTCATAGGCTCCGGCAATCGGCGCGCCGGCGAGCGCCAGGTCGCCGACCGCGTCCAGCAGCTTGTGGCGGATGAACTCATCCTCGACCCGCAGGCCGCCGGGATTCATGATGCCCGCATCGTCAATCACGATCGCATTGTCGAGCGAGCCGCCGCGCGCGAGGCCCATGCTGCGCAGCATGTCGACATCGCGGGCAAAGCCGAAGGTGCGGGCGAAGGCCAGGTCGCGCGCGAACTGGCCTGGCACGAGGCGCAGCGCCATCTGCTGCACGCCGATGGTCTGGTCGGTGTATTCGATCCGGGCGCGGAGGGTCAGGCTGTCATCATCGGACGGGAGCAGCGCGGCGCGCTTGCTGCCATCGGACACTTCCACGGCTTCCAGCACGCGGATGCGCCGGCCCGGGGCGCCCTGGGTCTTCAGGCCCGCGCGCATCATCATGTCGTAGAAGACCGCCGAAGAGCCATCCATGATCGGCACTTCCGGCCCGTCGATGCCGACCAGCAGGTTATCAATGCCGAGACCCGCAATGGCAGCGAGCAGGTGCTCGACCACAGCGACGGACACCCCATGGTCGTTCGTCAGCGTGGTGCCGAGGCGGGTGTCGCTGACGCAGGCGGCATGGGCGCGGATACGGCCTGTCCCGGGGGCTACATCCGTGCGCTGGAAAACAATACCGCTGTCCACGGGTGCGGCCTGCAGGTGGAGCCTTGCCCTGACGCCGCTGTGCACGCCGACACCGGCGCAGCTGACAGGGCGGGCAAGGGTTTGCTGCATCATGGACATGTCGGGCCGCTACTCTCTGCACTGGCCCGTAAACCACACCCGGGCGCAGGCTCAACTTGGCAACCCTGCTGTCCCAACTCAAAACACGCGATATTGCGCGATGTTACAGAAGCGCGCCCGAAACACCATAAGCGTCTGTATTTTAAGGAAAAATCCTGAAACAATGCCTGTCGCAATTCCGCAACACCGGGCATGAAAGTGCAACCGTGCGGCAGCGTCCGGCCTGCCGGCTCAGTTATTGGCGGACCGGCGCAGGAATGCCGGGATTTCGAGCTCCGCATCATCGAATGGCGAGGCATCCGGATGATCGTCCGGCGAGGTGACGATGGGCTCGGGCAGGGACGGCACCGGCCGGTTCGGGGTGGCTTCCGGCGGCGGGCCGCTGCGGCGCCAGCCGAAGAGTTTGGGAAAACCGGCATGTGGCGCGTCCCGCACCGGGCGGTCCTCGTCCGGGGGAACCGTCAGCCCGGTGAACACGCTGTCTTCCTCGTCGGCGTCATCGGCGACCGGCGGGGGCGCTGACGGGACAGGCCGGGTAATCACAACCGGGCGCTCCTCATCACTGAAATGCGGGGTCTGGGCAGGTTGTGCCGGCTCGTCCAGCAGGAGGACCGAGGGCTCATCGATCTCATGCGCCCTGGGCGGGGCAGGGGGCGTCTCCTCCGCCTCTGCGACTGGCGCCGCAACCGGCTGGCGCACGCTCACAGGCACAGGCTTGGCTGCCGGCAGCCGCTTGTCCGCCTCATCCAGGCCCGCCGCGACGACCGATACACGGATGCGGCCTTCCAGCGTCGTGTCAAAGGCAGAGCCGATGATGATGTTCGCATCCGGGGAGGCCTCGCGCCGGATTTCGTTGGCGGCCTCGTCCAGCTCGAACAGGGTCATGTCATAGCCGCCGGTCACATTGATCAGCACGCCGCGCGCGCCGCGGATCGTGACATCGTCCAGCAGCGGATTGTCGATGGCCGTGCGGGCGGCTTCCAGCGCGCGCCCCTCGCCGGTGGCTTCGCCCATGCCCATCAGCGCCGTGCCCATGCCGCGCATGATGGCGCTGACATCGGCGAAATCCAGATTGATCAAGCCCGGCATCACGATCAGGTCGGTAATGCCGCGCACGCCGGAATAGAGCACATCATCGGCCAGGCGAAAGGCGTCGGCAAAGGTCGTGCGGTCATTGGCGATGCGGAACAGGTTCTGGTTGGGCACCACGATCATCGTATCGACATGTGCGCGGATGCGGGCGAGCCCCTCCTCGGCCAGCTGCATCCGGCGGGCGCCTTCAAAGCCGAAAGGCTTGGTGACCACCGCGATCGTCAGGATGCCCATTTCCTGGGCAACTCGCGCGATCACGGGCGCCGCGCCGGTTCCGGTGCCGCCGCCCATGCCGGCGGCAATGAAGATCATGTGGCTGCCTTCGAGAAGGCTGCGAATGTCCTCGATGGATTCCTCGGCGGCCCGCGCGCCAATCTCGGGGCGGGCGCCTGCGCCAAGGCCGCCGGTCGTCTGCAGCCCGAGCTGCAGCCTGGTGGCCGATTTGGACCGGGTGAGGGCCTGCGCATCGGTATTCGCGACCACAAAGGAGACGCCCTGCAGTTCGGCCTCGATCATGTTGTTGACCGCATTGCCGCCGGCGCCGCCGACGCCGAAAACGATGATCTTGGGGCTAAGTTCCTGAGTCATCACGCGTCTTTATTCCCGGATTGCCGTCTGACGGGCCGTTGAGACGGCAGAATGGGCGTCTGCCGCTAAAAAACGCTTAAGTAGGCGTCACTTCCGTCAGAAATTCTCTTTCAGCCAGCGAAAGGCTTCGTTCATCCAGCCAGAACCGGGTGCGCCGGACTCCTCAGGACCGCCGCTGCCTGCTGTGGCTGCATCAGAAAAGCCAAGCTCGGAATAGATTAACAGCCCTGACGGCGTGGAGAAAGCCGGGGTGGCGAGGGTTTCTCCTAAAAATTCAGCCATGACCGGGCGTCCCATGCGCACCGGGGCTCGCAGATGGCGTCCGGCAATCTCGCGCACGCCCGGCAGCTGGCTGGCGCCGCCGGTCAGGACAACCCGGTGCGGCAGCACCTTGCGTACATCGCTCTTGTCCAGCAGCCGCCGGACCAGCTCGAAGGTTTCCTCGATCCGCGGCGCGATGATGCGGGCGAGTTCCCGCCGCTCAATCCGCGAGGCGTGCAGGCGCCCGTCATCGCCAAGCCGCGCCGCCTCGATGCGCTCGGACAGGCCTGTGCCTTCCAGATCGGCGGTGCCATAAAGGCCTTTCAGGCGTTCGGCGGCCGCGAAGGTCGTGCCGAGGCCCTGCGCCAGGTCCGCCGTCACATGCGCGCCGCCGGCCGGCACGAGCCCCAGCCAGGCGGGCGCCCCGTTCAGGAAGACCGAGACGGCCGTGACGCCTGCGCCCATGTCGATGCAGATCGTTCCGTTCTCGATCTCGTCATCGATCAGCGTGCCGGCGCCTGCTGCGATGGCCGACGGGACCAGCTGGCGCACGCCCAGATGCGCCCGCCCCACACATTCGACGAGATTGCGCACCACTGCGCGCGGCGCCGTGACCGCCGCCATGCGCACATGCAGCCCGCTGGCAATCATCCCGACCGGGCGGCGCACGCGGCCCGCCGCCTTGTCGATCGTGTAGACCACCGGCCAGGCGGCCAGGAGGTCTGCAGTCTTGTTCGGGACCTTCGACACGGCCAGGGCGTGCAGCCGTTTCAGGTCCCGCTGCGAGATCGCGCGCCCGCCGGGCTCGATGGCGGCTTCGGTCAGATGGGCGGCGACATGCGGGCCGCTGATGCCCAGGATCACCTCGCTGATCGGCTCGCCGGCTTCGCGCTCGGCGTCCTCGACGGCCAGCCGGATGGTCCGCTCCAGCCCTTCCATGTCGGTGATGGTGCCGCCGGTGAAGCCGCGCGTCTGCTGGCGGCCGGAGCCAAGAACATGCATCCGCCGGGGCGAGGCGATGTCCGGCCGGGCAATCAGGCAGGTCGTCTTCGAGCAGCCGATATCGAGCGAGGCGACAATGCCTGCGCGCTGGTTCTGGAGCCGGGCAATCCGCTTGGCGCCAAGATTCGCCATCAGGTCTTCTCGCTGGCGCGGATGGGTCCGCGCGACAGGGCCGCCTCTTCGGAGGGCTTGAGGTAAATCCGGCCGGCGCTGCGCAGGTCGATCATCTCGACCGGGCGCTGGGTCAGCGCGGTGCGCACCTGCAGGCGGGCGAGGCGTTGCAGCGCCTGCGGCATGTCCGCATCCTCGGGAAGGCGCACGGTCACCCCGTTGACGAACCGCAGGTCCCAGCGGCGCTCGCCTACCCGCGTTGCAACCGCCACACGCGATTCCAGGTCAGGCGTATTGGCCAGCGCCTCGACGAGGGCAGGGGCGGCAATCGCCGCGTCGCGGCCCGCAAGGCGCAGGAGCCCGCCATGATCTTCGGCCGCCACATCCGGCAGCAGACGGCCAAGCCCGTCCACGACTTTCCAGTCCCGCCCGTCATGCCACAGCGCAACCGGCTGCGACGGCTCGGCAAGGATCAGCACCTGGCCGGGCCACAGCCGGTGCACGCGCACGTTCAGCACCTTCTGCGTCGCCTCGACCCGGTGGCGGATGATGTAGGGGTCGGCGCGGAACATGTTCTCGCCGGGCTCGATCATCGCGGCGGCGCGCACTTCCTCCGACAGCGCCGGATAGGCTTCGAGGCCCGGCGTGCGGATGTCGCGCACATGCAGTCCGGCCATGCGGGCGGTGTCGTCGATGAAGCCGCCAAACCGGGTGCCGATCTGGGAGAGAGAACCGCCCATCCAGGCTGCCGTTGCCACGAGAATCGCGATCAGCATGGCAACGCCGAAAAAGATGGACGAGACGCGCACTTCCTCGCCAGTGGCCTCATCCACGATGGTGGCGGGCACGCGCCGGGCCGGAACGGTCTCGTTTCGCTCTATCTTTGGCATGAAGCGTCCTCGATCATCCAGGCCACAAGCTCCTCGAACGCCATACCCACAAAGGCCGCCTGCTCGGGGACGAGCGAGGTCGGCGTCATGCCGGGCTGGGTATTGGTCTCGAGGATCACGAGCCGGTCTTTCCTGTCATCGTAGCGGAAGTCCGAGCGCGTGGCGCCCCGGCAGCCGAGCGCCCGGTGCGCGGTGAGGGCAGCGTCCATCGCCGCTTTCGTCACATGCGCGGGCAGGTTTGCCGGGATCACATGCTGCGATCCTCCATCCGCATATTTTGCATCGAAATCGTAATAGTCCCTTAAGGTCGTGATCTCTGTCACCGCCAGCGCCCGGTCGCCCAGCACGGCCACGGTCAGCTCGCGGCCGGGGATGAATTCCTCGGCCATCAGATAATCGCCATAGCGCCAGTCCGGCCCGGTCAGCTGCTGGGGCGGGCCATTGGTGCCCTCGCGCACGATCAGCACGCCGAAGGACGAGCCTTCATTCACCGGCTTGATCACATAGGGCGGCGTCAGCGCATGGGCGGCGGCGGCCTCGGCGCGGGTCACCTGCCTGTCCTCGGCCACGTCGAGCCCGGCCTGGCGGTAGACGGCCTTTGATTTGAGCTTGTCCATGGCCAGCGCCGAGGCGAGCACGCCGGAATGGGAATAGGGAAGCCCCATCACCTCCAGCAGGCCCTGCACACAGCCATCCTCGCCCCAGGGCCCGTGCAGGCCGTTCAGCACGGCGTCCGGCCTTGCCTCTGCCAGCTGGGTGGCGAGGTCCCGCGTCGCATCAATCTCGACAACGTCATAGCCGGCCTTGCGGGCGGCTGCCGCCATCTGCCGCCCGGACGACAGCGACACCGGCCGCTCCGATGACCAGCCGCCATAAATCACTGCCACCCGTTTCATGGACGGTTTCATGCGACATCTCCTGTCTGCGCTGCGAGCTTCTGCTGCTGCCTTCCGAGAGATCAGCCGAAGCGGTGAACACCTTCTTAAGACACCCCCTCGGGCGCCAGTCAGCCGGGCATGGGGCGGTTTTGGGGCGGATCCGGGTCATATGACCAAGACTTAATGCGCCCCGGCGACTAACCCGCCTTCAGCCGCCCGATCCTGCGCACTTCCCAGCGCAGCTCCACGCCGGAGGTGTCCAGCACCCTTGCGCGAACCAGTTCGCCGAGGGCTTCGAGGTCGGCGGCGGTGGCGTCGCCGGTATTGATCAGGAAATTGCAGTGGAGCGGAGAGACCTGCGCGCCGCCCACCCTCAATCCCCGGCAGCCGGCGGTGTCGATCAGCTTCCAGGCGGAGCGCTGGTCCGGCGTGCCGGGCGGGTCGGGGTTGGCGAAGGTCGAGCCGGAGGTTTTCTCGCGGATCGGCTGGGTCTCGGCGCGCCGCGCCTGCAGGGCGGCCATGCCGGCGGCGATCGTCTCCGGATCGTCCGTGCCGGTGCCTTCGAGCACCAGCCGCGTGACGATCAGGTCGTCCGGCAGGTCCGTGTGGCGATAGGAAAAATGCGCCTCGGGCAGGGCGCCCGGCCGGCCCGGGCCGCGATAGGAGACCGCCGTGCCATCGCGCCGGAAACCGTGCAGGGCCACCAGCCGGTCGCGCAGCTCGCTGCCATAGCAGCCGGCATTGGTGCGCGTCGCCCCGCCGAGCGAGCCCGGAATGCCCGACAGGAATTCGAGGCCCCGTATGCCATTCTCCGCCGCCGCCTTTGCAACCGCGATGTCCAGCGCCCCGGCCCGGGCCGACAGGGTAATGCCGTCCAGCGCTTCTATCTCGCCCCAATACTTGCCCATCAGGCGGATGACGACGCCCTCAATGCCGCCATCGCGCACAATGAGGTTCGAGCCGACGCCCAGCACCGTCACCGGCACAGCCGGGTCCAGCGCCTTCAGGAAGGCCGCAAGGTCTTCCTCATCGGCGGGCAGGAACAGGGCATCGGCCGGCCCGCCGACACGAAACCAGGTGTAGGGCGCAAGGCTCGCATTCGCGATCAGCTTGCCGCGAGGCTGGGGCAGGGGGGGAAGGCTCATGGCAGAGGGGTTTGTCCCGCCCGGCGCATCTGTCAAGCGGGGCGGGGTCTTAAGGGGCGGGGCTAGCGCTGCCCGCCATAGCCGCTGCGCGGTCCGGGCGGGCCATTGCGGCGCTCTTCCCGCTCGGGCACCAGCAGGTTGCGAATGTCGATCACGCCCGCCTCGTCCTGATAGCTCCGGGCGATCTGCAGGAGGACGCTTTCGAATTCCTCAAAGGTGATGATCCGGTCAAGGTTCGGGTCAAACCGGACCGGATTGGCCAGGGTATCATCGCGCACGGGCAGGCCCGCTGCCCAGGCCTGCTGTTCCAGCGCCGTCAGCGTGCCATCCTCATTGGTGTCGGCCTCGGCGAAGGCGGCGCGAATGCCGGTGGCCAGTTCCTCGCGCGTGACGAACCCATCGGCGTCGGCATCAAAGCTGGCAAACAGCCCGCCGGCCGGCACAAAGCGCATGCCCTTGGGCTGGGCCGAGGCCCGCTCCGGCCGGGGGCCGCCTTCTCCGGGCAGGCGCACGATGTCGTCGCCGCCCCCGACCTCGGCTGCGGGGGATTCCGCCGCCAGCGCAACTCCGGCAAGGGCGGCTGCGGCAGCAAGACAGGCGAGATATCGGCGCATTCGGAAGCATCCCTTTGGACGGCTGGAGAATGGTATCAGTGTTGCGCGATTGCAACACCCTGATACACAGGCTTTCCGCCTGCCTGTTCACCCTGCTCGCCTGCAAATTAACCCTGCCTTAACGGTCTGCGCACACATCATTAACCAGTGTGAGCGCCGCCGAGTCGCGGTATGATGGCCTGCGCCGTCCATTGCGAAAGAGGTTCCGGAGCGGAATGACAGCCGATCAAGTGCCTATCCTGGTTGCCCTCGGCACAGCGCTGCTCGCCCTCGGCGCCCTGCTGTGGGCACTGCGCGTTTCGGATGGCGCGCGCGGCACGGCCCGGCGCTACCGGGAGGTTGCCGGCGACCGGGAGACGGAAAATGCCGGGCTGAAATCGGTGCTCGGCGCACATCCCGGCGTGATCCTCGTCTGGCAGGGCGAGCCGATGGAGGCCGAAGGCGACGACATCACCCCGCCGGAACTTTATGGCTCGCCGGTGGCGCTGGCCGGTCTGCTCTCATTTACCGATGATGCGATTTCGCCTGACCCGGCGGTCCGGATCGTGGAGGGCCTCGCCGATCTTGAAGCCCGCGACAGCGCCGGACAGGACACGACCCTGCGGATCCGCCTGCGCGAGCTGCGCGAACTTGGCCAGCCTTTCTCGCTGACGATCATTGGCCCGTCCGGGCGCTTCCTTGAGGCGGATGGGCGCACCGCCGGCGTGCGCGCCGTGGTCTGGATCACCGACACGACCATCAAGGGGCTCGAGGAAAGCTCGGCCCGCGGCAAGCTGGAGGAGGCGCGTCAGGTTATCGCGCGGGACCCGACGGCCTTCCTCGACATGCTCGGCAAGGCGCCGTTCCCGGCCTGGCGCGTCTCCGGCATGGGCCGGTTGCAATGGGCGAACCCGGCCTATATCGCCGCCGTCGATGGCGGCAATCTCGACCGGGTGCTGGAACGCCAGATCGCGCTCGACCAGGCCGCCGCCGAACAGGCGCGCAAGACGATCACCAGCGGCGCCGAGCATGATGAGGTGCGCCATATCTTCGTCAGCAATGAACGCCGGGCCTTCCGGGTGCTGACTTTCCCGCTCTCGGGCGGGGCCGGCTGCATGGCGTTCGATGTGACGGAGCAGGAAAACTCCCGCGAAGAGCTCAACCGCCATGTCCGCGCGCATGACGAAACGCTGAACCATGTGGCCGATGCCGTTGCCATTTTCAGCTCCGAGCGCAAGCTGAGCTTCTACAACAAGGCCTTCCGCGACATGTGGGACCTTGATGAGGGCTTCCTGCTCGACCGGCCGAACCATGGCCAGCTGCTGGACCGCCTGCGCGAGCAGAAAAAGCTTCCGGCGCGGCCGAACTATCCCCAATGGCGGGCGGACGAGATTTCCTATTACCTCGACATTGACGGGGTGAAGGAAGACAAATGGTCCCTGCCGGACGGGCGCACCCTGTCGGTGACCCGCCAGCGCCATCCGATGGGCGGGCTCCTTGTGCTGTTCAAGGACATCACCGACCATCTTGCGCTGCAGACCCGGTTCAATGCGCTGATCAAGACCCAGTCGGCAACGCTGGACAATCTGCACGAAGCGGTCGTCGTGTTCGGCTCCGATGGCCGGCTGAAACTGCACAACCGCGCGTTTGAGCGCGTCTGGGACATTTCGGCGGAGCGGCTGAAGGAAAAGCCCGATTATGATGATGTCGTCAGCGCCTGCCTGCGGCATTTCCATGAGGCGGACATCTGGGACGCGATCAAGCTGCACATCACCGACACCTCGGCCCGCCAGTCCACCACCGGCGAAATGCGCCGGCAGGATGGCTCGCTGCTGACCTACCTGACCCAGCCCCTGCCGGACGGGAACACGCTGATCGCCTTTGCCGATGTGACGGCAACGCGGCGCGTTGAGTCCGCCCTGCGCGAGCGCGCCGAGGCGTTTGAGGCCGCAGACCGGCTGAAGACCGAATTCGTGCGCAATGTCAGCTATCAGCTGCGCTCGCCGCTGACGACGATCTTCGGCTATGCCGAACTCCTTGAAACCCAGCGCAACGGGGCGCTCACCGAGCGCCAGACAGACCATGTCCGCGCAATCCTTTCGGCCTCCGACCATCTCGGCAAGCTGATCGAGAACATCCTCGACCTTGCGCTGATCGAAGCGGGCCGGATGGACCTCGAACTGGGCGAACTCAGCCTCGAAGACCTGATCCATGAAGGTATCGAGATGGTCGTCTCGAAGGCCGAGGACACCGAAGTCCATGTCCGGTCGGACATTTCAGGCTCGCTCGGCCTGATCCGCGCGGATGAGCGGCGCCTGAAACAGGTGCTGTTCAACCTGATTTCAAATTCCCTGCGGTTCACCCAGCCGGGCGGCGAGATCGTCGTCTCCGCCCGCCGGCTCGGCGATATGGTGACCCTCAGTGTACGGGATAACGGCACGGGCCTCGACACCGAGAAGCGCGCCACCAGCTTTGACAGCTTCGTCTCCGGCGACCAGCGCGGCGCAGGCCTTGGCCTCGCCCTCGTCAATCACTTCATCCACCTGCATGGCGGCAATGTCGGCATGAAATCCGTCGATGGCGGCGGGCTTGAAGTGACCTGCTGGCTGCCCGCGCAGGCGCCCGTGATGCCCAGCCTCCAGCCGCCGCCGGCCCATAGCGAGCAGCCCACCGCGCACTGATCCGGGTATTTACCGCTGAAGAGACGGCGCCTCGCCCTAAACCTTGTGGGGCGCCCGGAAGACATCCTCGTCCAGCTCGCCTTCCCATTTCGCGACCGCTGTGGCGACGGCCATGTCGCCCGTGACATTGGTCACGGTCCGCATCATGTCGAGGATCCGGTCGAACGGGAACAGCACCGCGATGATCACGACGATATTCTCCGGGCTGACGCCGACCACGCTCAGCGTCGTGGCCGCCAGGAACAGGCTCACCGACGGGATGCCCGCCGTGCCGATGGAGACGAGCGAGGCCATCAGGATGATCGTGATATACATGTCCAGCGTCATCTGGATGCCCAGCGCCTGCGCCGCGAACAGCGCGATCAGGCCCTGATAGAGCGCCGTGCCGTCCATATTGATCGTCGCGCCGAGCGGCAGGACGGAAGAGGCGACCGGCTTGCGGATGCCGAGATTCTTCGTTGCCGCACTGATCGTCACCGGCAGCGTCGCATTCGATGAGGAGGTGGAGAAGGCAACCGCCTGTGGATCGGCAACACCCCGGATAAAGGGGATCAGTGGCAGGCGCAGGATGCCCTTCACGATGAAGCCATAGGTGATCAGCATGTGCAGCGTGCAGGCGGCATAATGCGCCAGCGTCATCTTCCCGAGCACTTCCAGGATCACGAGCCCGCGCGTGCCCAGCACCCAGGCCATCAGCGCCAGCACGCCGAAGGGCGCCACTTCCATGATGATCACGGTCAGGCGCATCATCACGTCTGCCGCGCTGTTCATCACCCGGGCGACCGGCTCGCCGGCTTCCTTGGCAACGAGGATCGCCACGCCGATCATGATCGCGAAGAAGATCACCGCCAGCACATCGCCGCGCGCCATCGCCTCGATCGGGTTCACAGGGATGATGGAGAGCAGGGTGCGCACGATCTGCTCGCCCACGCTGCCCGGCGCCGGATTGGCCGCCAGCCGGTCCCGCGCTTCGGCAAGGTCGCTCTCGGCCACGATGGCGAGGTCAAAGCCTGCGCCCGGCTGGACAATCGTGCCCATAAGCAGGCCGAAGCAGATCGCGACGACTGTTGTGCACATGTAGAGCAGCAGCGCCCGGCCGCCGAGGCTGCCAAGGCGTTTCGGGTCGCCCATCGCAAGCACGCCGGATACAAGCGTGGTAAAGATCAGCGGCACGACCAGCATCCGGATCAGGTTGATGAAGGCATCGCCAAACGGTTTGAACCAGGCGGTCGCGATCTCGCCGCCGCGTTCCGGTCCGAAACCGTAGCGCAGGCCCAGCCCGATCAGCCCGCCAATGACGAGGCCCAGCAGCACCCGCTTCCACAGATCGATCGCGAACCAGGCTTTCATCCGATGCTCCCCGCAGCCATTCCAGCCCGGAACCGTAGGGGCGGGCGCCCGCCAAGGCAACCTTGCCGCCGCACCGGCTTGCGCCCGGGGGGCGGCCGGTCCTAATTCAGGGCATGAGTCCGCCCCAGACCCTCCCCATCGACGATGTGATGCCGGATATCCTCCGGACGCTGGCCGCTTCGCCGCGCCTTGTGCTGGCGGCGCCGCCGGGCGCGGGCAAGACGACGCGCGTGCCGCTGGCGCTTGCGGGCCTTACCGGCAGTCCCGGCGTGATCGAAGGCCGTATCCTGATGCTGGAGCCGCGCCGGGTTGCCGCGCGCATGGCGGCGATGCGGATGGCCGCCACGCTGGGCGAGCCGCTCGGCCAGACCATCGGCCTCAGCACGCGGGTTGACCGAAAGGTGTCCAAATCCACCCGTATCGAAGTGATCACCGATGGCCTCTTCACCCGGCGCATCCTCAGCGATCAGGAGCTTTCGGGCACCGGCGCGGTCCTGTTCGACGAATTCCATGAGCGGCGCCTCAATTCCGATCTCGGCCTCGCGCTCGCCCTCGATGTCCAGTCGGTGCTGCGCGAGGATCTTCGCCTCCTGATCATGTCGGCAACGCTGGATACAGCTGCCGTCGCCCGCGCCTATGACGCCCCGGTCATCGAGAGCGAGGGCCGGATGTACCCCGTCGAGACGCGCTATCTCGGCCGGTCGGACGAACGGATCGAGGACCGGATACCGAAGGTCATCCGCCAGGCGCTGCGGGAGGAGCAAGGCTCCATCCTCGCCTTCCTGCCCGGCGCGCGGGAGATCAACCGCACCGCCGAAGCGCTCACCGGCCTCGGCCCGGATGTGATCATCGCGCCGCTTTATGGTGCGCTCTCGCCCGCCGCGCAGGACGCCGCCGTATCGCCCGCCCCGGCCGGCAAGCGCAAGATTGTGCTCGCCACCGACATTGCCGAAAGCGCGCTGACCATCGAAGGTGTCCGCATCGTCATCGATTCCGGCCTCGCCCGCGTGGCGGAGGAAGACATTGGGGGCCTCGGCAGCCGGCTGACCACCGTGCGCGCCTCGCGCGCTTCGGCTGACCAGCGCCGCGGCCGGGCAGGGCGCACCGCGCCCGGTACCTGCTACCGCCTCTGGGACGAAGCGGCCACGCGCGGCCTGATGGCGGCCCCGACGCCCGAAATCCTCGTCTCCGATCTCTCCGGCCTCGCGCTGACCCTTGCCGAATGGGGCGCGAAGGATGCTGGCACGCTCACCTGGCTTGATCCGCCCCCGGACGGAAAGCTGAAAGCCGCCCGCGCCCAGCTCACCGCCCTCGGCGCGCTGGACACAGGCGCAAACCTCACCGCGCGGGGGCGCGAGATGTCCCGCCTGCCGCTGCCGCCGCGCCTTGCCGCGCTGATCGTCTCGGCGCCCGGCCCGGCAGAAAAAGCCCTCGCCGCAGAGATTGCCGCGATGATGAGCGAGCCCGGCATCGGCGGGGAGAGCTCTGATCTCGCCCTCCGGCTGGAACGTTTCCGCGCCGAAGGCAGCGAGCGGGCAAGGGCGCTGCGCGCGCAGGCGAAGGGCTGGGGCGGGGGCGCAGCTTCCGGCGGTGCGCTGGCGACATTGCTTGCCCGCGCCTGGCCGGACCAGGTCGCCCGCCGCCGCCCGGGCAGCGAAGGCAGCTACCTGATGGCATCGGGCCGCGCCGCCAGCCTGCCGGCGACTGACCCGCTCGCGAAGTCCGGATGGCTCGCCATCGCGGCGCTCGGCGGTGCGGCGCGCGAACCGCGCATCCTCCTCGGACTTCCATTGACGGAGGCAGAGGCGCTCGCCTCTCAGGCACCGGTCACAGAAGAGCGCGCGACCTTCGATCCCCGCACCGGCAAGTTCGCTGCCCGCCGCGTGAAGGCGCTCGGCGCAATCCTGCTGTCGGAGGCGCCGCTGCCGAAACCCTCTGCCAGCGTGGCCGCCGCTGCCATGCTCGAGGCCGTCCAGCGCGAAGGCTTCGCCGCGCTCGGCTGCGCGGAGGTGATCGAGGAAACCCTCTCGCGCCTGCGCATCCTCTCCGAAGCCGGGCTGATCGCCGCGACGGACATGACCCCGGAAAGCCTCGCCGCCTCGGCAGGTGACTGGCTCGCCCCGCTGCTGAAGCGCAAGGGCGCCTCGGTGCCCGGCCCGGATGAAGTGCGCGGCGCGCTGGTCCAGTCGCTCGACTGGCCGGTGCAGGAGGCGCTGCGCCGCGAAGCCCCGCTCAGCCTCGATCTCCCTTCTGGACAATCTGCGCGCGTCGACTGGCTCGATCCGCGCGCCCCGCTTGTCTCGGCCCGCGCGCAGGCTTTCTACGGACTCACCGAGCATCCGAGGATCGCCGCGGGCCGCGTGGCTGTGACGGTGGAACTCCTCTCCCCCGGCATGAAGCCGGCTGCCACTACGCAGGACCTCGCCCGTTTCTGGACCGGCGGCTACCGGGACATGGCCAAGGACATGCGCGGGCGCTATCCCAAGCATGACTGGCCGGACGATCCGGCAAATGCCCGCGCCCATGAAGGCCGCACCCGGAGGCGCCTGTGATGATTGCGTTGAAGCGAAACGGGCTGGCTTATCTCCTGCTTGCTGCGCTGGGCTTCCTGATCGCGGCCTGCGCCACTGTTCCGCAGGCGGAGGACCTCCCTGGCCCGTTCGAGGCGATGCCCGGCGAAGGCGTGCGCTGGGGCGCTGTCGTCACGACGCTGACCGGCGAAACCCTCGTCGCGCTGCGCGCTGATGAGCGGTTCATCCCCGCCTCCAACACCAAGCTGTTCACCACGGCGGCTGCCTTCCACTATCTCGGCGACCCGGAAGTGCCTGATCCCGCCAGTGGCACATCGCTCTGGCTTGTTCCGCCTGCGGAGGGAGGCGGCGCGCCGTCCCTGCTCCTCAAGGGCGCAGGGGATGCCAGCCTGACAGACGGGCCGGATTGCCTCGAGAACTGCCTGCACCAGCTCGCCGATGCGGTGGCAGCGGCGGGGATCACCACAATCAGCGACGTCATCGCCGATGACAGCTTCCTGCCGGCCAGCCTCTGGGGGCAGGGGTGGAGCTGGAACAATTTCGTCTGGTACTATACCGCCCCGGTCTCCTCCCTCCCGGTGAACGAGAATACGCTCGGCCTGCGCCTGCGCCCCGGCGAGGCGCCGGAAGATCCGGTGCAGGCGGAGTGGCTCCCCGGCGATGAAGGCTTCCTGACCCTCCAGAACGAAGCGGTCACCGGCGCGTCCGGCGCAGACCAGACGCTGCGCTTCGAACGCACCCCGGGGCGCGACACGCTCCGCCTCACAGGCCTTGTGCCGCAGGATGCTGCCCCGCGCGTCTACGCGCTTGCCGTTGCGGACCCGCCGCGCGCCGCCGCGACACGGCTGATCCGTCTCCTGCGGGCACGCGGCGTGACGGTGGAGGGCGAGGCGCTCACCCACCGGGAAGCTCCGCTGGCAGACATATCCGCCACCGAACTTGCCCGGCTGGACGCTCCGCCGCTGATCCACAGCATCCGCCGCGTCCAGCGCGACAGCCAGAACCTTCATGCCGAGCTGCTCCTGCGCCGCATCGCGCTCGCCAGCGGCGAACTCTCGCCCGAGGGCGGCCCGGAAATCCTGCGTGCACTGATCATCTCTGCGGGGCTCAGCCCGGTCGAGGCTGAACTCTTCGATGGCTCTGGCCTGTCGACCTATAACCGCGTCACACCCGCCGGCATGGCGCGCTTCCTGCGCTGGGCTGCGGCGCAGGACTGGGGCGATGCCTGGCGCGCCACGCTGCCCGCCGGCGGCGCGGACGGTACCCTCACCCGCCGCTTCAGAGGCACCATCCTCGAAGGCCGCATCTTTGCGAAGACCGGCTCGCTCCACGGTGTGAATGCGCTCTCCGGCTATATGATCTCCGCCAGCGGCCAGGCGCTCGTCTTCTCGGTCTTTGCCAATGACAGGCCGAATGATGCGCCCTCGATCATCGCGGCGATGGACGCAGAACTCGTGCGGATCGCGTCTGAAAACTGATCCGCCAGCGGATCAATTGGGCTGGCGGCGGTCGTCCTCGCCCCATTCCATGCCCATGGATTTCTTCATCCAGTCGGCAAAGGTCGCAGGCTTCTTCAGGGCGTTTGCGTCGAGCGTGCCATAGGACACCAGCGTTCCGTCGCGCCCTTCAAGGCGCACGCCGCGGATGCGCTCCCCGGCATGGGAGAGGTCCATAGACTGCGCCGGATCGAGGATCAGCATCACCTGTTCGCCGCCGCTACCATCAAGCCCCCGCCCGAAGACGAGGCCGTAGACTTTCTCCCGGCCCAGCAGTCCGTGGCTGGAAGCCTGGCGCTTGCCATCGACCAGAACTTCATCCCAGAGCAGATTGCGCCGCCATTGCAGCACATGCATCCGCTCGCCACTGACGACCTTGATATCCACTTCATGCAGGGCAACACGGACCAGTTCGGCGTGCATGGCGGGCTCCTGGAGGCTTATTGATAAACAATAATTGGCGCGGGCCTGCCCGTCAAGGCCCCCTCATTCAGAACGGGCATTCCGCTTCGAAAACCACCCTCTCGCCCAGTGCCGGATGCATAAAGGCCAGCCGGCCTGCATGCAGCGCCAGGCGCGGGCGCCTCGCCAGCGCGTCATCATGCGCATACAGCGGATCGCCCAGGATCGGATGCCCGATGCTTGCGAGGTGCACGCGCAGCTGGTGCGACCGCCCGGTCAGCGGCGTCAGCCACAGGCGCGCCGCGTCGCCTGATGCCGCCAGCGTTTCATAATGCGTCCGGCTTGGCTTGCCGTGTTCGGCGTCCACCTTCTGGCGCGGGCGGGCGGGCCAGTCGGTGATCAGCGGCAGGTCGATCTCGCCCTGCGCCGGCTCCGGCACGCCCCAGACATCCGCGATATAGGCCTTCTCCACCTTGCCCCGCTCGAACAGGCCGGAGAGTACGCGCTGCATCTCCTTGCCGCGCGCCAGTAGCAGCAGCCCGCTCGTATCCATGTCCAGCCGGTGCACCGTCAGCGCGTCGGCATAATCTGCCTGCACGCGGGTGATGGCGCAGTCTGCCTTCGCTTCCCCCCGTCCGGGGACGGACAAAAGCCCCGAAGGCTTGTCGATGACGATGAGGTGATCATCGGCATGAACATAACAGACCGGCGCGCTCACCGGCGCATAGCTGCTCATTCCGGCAATCCCGGCAGGGCGAGGCGGAACACCGTGCCCTCCGGCCCGCTTTCTGCCAGCGTCAGCGCGCCGCCGAGCGCTTCGGCCAGCTCATGCGCGATCACGAGACCAAGCCCCGTGCCCCCAGCGCGGGAGGAGCCTGCAAACGGCCGGAAGAGGTTCGCCCGCGCCGCATCGGCCAGGCCCGGCCCATTGTCGCGGAACCACAATGCTCCCTCAGCGCAGCGTATGGAGACAACCGGATCGGCCACCGCCGCCTGCTGCATCGCCTCGGCTGAGTTGCGGATAAGGTTCGTGGCAATCCGGTGCAGGTGTTCGGCGTCCGTCTGCAGGCTGAGCATTTCCGGAACACTCAGGCTGAGGCCCACGCCGTTGGCCACCAGCGCCTCTTCGGCCGCGCCCTGAAGCGCTTCGCGCAGGTTCACCTTCTGCAGCACAGGCGCGCGCGGGCTCGCCTTGCCATAGTCCAGCGTCGCGGTGGCGAGTTCAATCGCGCGCTCCAGCGCCCGCTTCAGGCGCGGCGCGGCACGCTTCACGCGCGGGTCCTCGGAATGGGCGAGGCCATCGGACACGAGCTGCGCCGAGGCGAGCGAATTGCGCAAATCGTGATTGATCTTCGCCACCGCGCTGCCAAGCTCGGCCAGGTGCGCGCGCTGGCGGAAGGCGTCCGCCACCGCCTCCTCCATCCCCGCCAGTGCATTCTGCGCGCGGCCGATCTCGTCGCGCCGCCGCGTCGGGGGCAGGCGCCGCGTCCAGCTGCCAGGGTCGCGGCTGAACTGTTCCACGCTCACCGTCACCCGGCGGATGGGCCGCACGATCAGGGCGTCGAGGAACAGGAAGATGACTACCGCCGCCGCCAGCGCGATCAGCGAAGCGACGCCCGCCATCCGCACGACCAGTGCCACCATCGCAGCTTTCAGCGGCGCCTGCGGCACGACCACCTCGATCTCCCGGTCCGCGGCGGAGCCCTCCGCAAGGATGATGAGGATCTCGTCCGGGGGCGCAAAGTATTCGCTGAGCCCGCTCAGTGCGCCCATCACCCCGCCGGACCGGCGCAGGTCCACGACCCGCATCGGCCCGTCGATTTCAGACTTTGGCGCCAGCAGCTGGAAGCGCATCTCGTCCTCGATCTCGGCCACCGCCAGCACTTCGGCAGTCCGCAGCAGGCTGTCCGACAATTCCTCCGACACCGCCCGCATCGGCGCTGCCTCCAGCGCCAGCGCTGCGATCCGGCCGGCCTGCGCCCGTTCGCTCAGCCACTGCGTCCTGAGATTGCTGGCGGTTGGCACGAAGATGAGAATTTCCACCAGGATGATCGCCGCCGCCGTCAGAGCAAACAGGCGCACGGCGAGGGTGTCCGCCAGACGCCGCGCGCCCGGCAAAATTGTAACGTCGGGGGCTGGCGCAGGCTCGCTCACAGGCGGAGGCTTAGGCGAAATCCGGCAGGTTGGGAACCAGCGCCACGCTCAGCTTCCGCGCGCGAGCCGCTGCAGGCGCGGGCGCACGCGCAGCCACCCCCGGTAGAGCGCTTCCGCCAGTCCGCGCAGCAGCGGCACCCGCATCAGATGGCCAAAGGGGGCCAGCACCGGCACAGCCCGCCACATCGCCCCGAAGGCCGCCGCGCCGGACACAACCGGCCCGCCCGCCTCCTGCGCATGAAACCGCGCGAGCAGCTCCGCCCGGTCGATGGAGCAGCTGGCATCCTCGGAAGCCACATCCACGAAGCGGATGCGCCCTTTGCGGTCGAGCCGGCGCATGAATCCGATCTCCGCCGCACACAGCGGGCACGCGCCATCATACCAGACCAGGACCTTTTCCATGCCTGAGAGATAGGCGCGCTGCGCGCCGCTGCACCTGCGCGCGATGCCGCAGATGTCAGGGAATACGCTGCAATATCCCCACCAGCCGCCGCGCCGCCGGGCCAAATACGGTCGGCGTGAAATAGGCAGAGGCCGCCCGTTTCAGAGCCTCCGTCCGCGTCGGATAGGGCGAGATGAAATTCGTCAGCGCTGTCAGCTTCAGCCCGTTGGACATCGCAAGGCCCGCCAGCTGGATGATCTCGCCCGCCCCCTCGCCGATGATGGAGACGCCCACCAGCTTGCCCTTGTGCAGCACGAGCTTGGCTTCGCCGAGCGTCTTTCCCTCCGCAATCGCGCGGTCATTGTCATTGAAGGGGAAGGCGGAAGTTTTCACCGCCTCGCCGAACCGCTCCCGCGCAACCGCTTCCGTCAGCCCGATCTGGGCGATCTCGGGGCTTGTATAAGTCACCTCCGGCACCGGCAGGCTATCTGCGCGGCTCCCCTGCTTGAAAAACGCCCGGCGCACGAAGACAGAGGCGTGCCAGCCCGCCACATGCGTGAACTGCTCGCGCCCTGCCACATCGCCCAGGGCCCAGACGCGCCGATTGGACCGCGAGCGCAGCGTGTCGCCTACGCTTACACCCTTGGCATCATGCGCCACACCGCCCGCGTCCAGGTCGAGCCCGTCCAGCACGGCCTGCCGCCCGGCCGCGACCAGCAGGTGACTGCCTGGAATCTCTACTTCGCCATCTGGCCCCACAGCGTGAAGCGTCAGTCCGCTCGCCTCGCCGGAAACCCGGTTCGCCTTGTGCCCCTCAAGGATCACGCAGCCCTCGGCTCGCAGTTCCTCCAGCGCCAGCTTCGCATGGCCTGCGTCCGAGCGCGCCAGCGCCCGGCCCATCTCTGCCACCGTCACCTTCGAGCCGAGCCGCGTGAACGCCTGCGCCATCTCCAGCCCGATAGGCCCGCCGCCGAGGATCACGAGCCGCTCCGGAAATACTGCGGCGCTGAAGATCGTCTCATTGGTGAAATAGGGTATGCCCTCCAGCCCCGGCAGCGGCGGAATGAACGCCCGGCTGCCTGTGGCGATAATGATGCGACGCGCGCGCACCTCTGCTGTCTCCGACACAACCGTGCGCGGATCGGCAAAGCGTGCGCTCTCGCGGATCACGGTCACGCCCAGCCCTTCGAAGCGTTCCTGGCTGTCGATGGGCGCAATCGTCTCGATGGTGCGCGCGATATGCGCCTTGACGCCCGCCCAGTCGACCGCTGCCGGCCCGAGCGTCACGCCGAGCTTCGCGGCCTCTGCCGGCGCATGGGCTGCCTTCGCCGCCGAGAGCAGCGCCTTGGACGGCACGCATCCGAAGTTCAGGCAGTCCCCGCCCATCTCATGGCGCTCGAACAGCACGACCTTAAGCCCCAGCATCGCCGCGCCCGCCGCTGCGGACAGCCCGGCGGAACCTGCCCCTATCACGGCCAGGTCAGCGCTCAGTTTTTTCCGTTCAGCCATTCGCCCCGGCCTTTCGTTTGCTAAAGCGCTTCCACGCCACCGGGATCAGCGCCACCACGCCCAGCGCAATGAAGGCCGGCACGAAGTTCGATGCCAGCGACCCGATATCCGGCGTGCCGCCTGCCAGCAGCGTATTCTTCACCGCCGCCCCGATCCAGGTATAGGCCAGCGTGCCGGGGATGATGCCCAGGAATGTCGTGATCACATAATCACGGTAGCGCGCTCCAATCAGCGCCGGCGCAATGTTCACCACCGCAAACGGGAACAGCGGGATAAGTCGCAGCGCGAACATGTAGGACATCGGGTTCTCCGCAAACCCCGCCTGCATCCGCGACAGGAACGGCCCTGCCACATCGCGCAGAACCGCGCCGAGGGAAGTCTTTGCCGCAAAGAAAAGGATCGAGGCGCCCAGCGTTGCGCCGATCACCGTGGCTGGCGTGCCGAGCGCCAGCCCGAACAGGAACCCGCCCCCGATGGTCAGCGCGCTGCCCGGCACCATGAAGGCTGTCGCCGCCGCATAGACCAGCACATAGGCCCCCAACACCAGCAGCAGGTTCTCGCGCACCAGCCCGTCCAGCGCCGCCGCATTCGCCGAGAGCGACTCCAGCGTCAGATAATCCTGCCAGCCAAAGGCCAGCGCGAGGCCAAGCCCGCCGAGGATGAGGTATAGCGGCCATAGGCGCTGCCACACAGGAAGTTTGCGTTCGGCCATGGGGTCAAGAATCCTGTGTTAGCGCCGCGATGTAGCCTGCGTATCGTTGAGAGCCCAGTCATATGTATGCCGGTTTATTCTGGGATTAGCCCGGATGCTGGCGGCAAGGCCGGGCTCTGCATGCAGCAGCAGGTGTTCGATGACGGCCGCCTTGGAGCCGCCAAAGTCCTTCTCGAACCAGCTGTAGATCGACGAAACCGTGAGCCCGCGCGCCGTGACGGTCACGCCGCGCGGATGGTTGACATAATCGCGCGCCGCCCGGGCAAGATCGGCTTCGAGCGTCGCTGGCTCCCAGGCGTAAGGCGGCAGGTTCGGGCAACTGTAGGAGGCGCAGTTGAGCGCGTAATGCACTTCCGGCGTTCCCCACCGGACACGCAGGATGTCATGCTCGATCGCGTCCAGCGAGACTTCCCGCCCGCCTGCGCGCACTCTCACCTGCTTCCACGGGCCGTTCAGGTAGCCATCGCGGATGGACCTGACCGGATAGCGCTCAAGAATGTGGCGCACGGTGACCGCATTATAGAGGTTGGCCCAGCTGGCGAAATTCGCGTCAGTTTTTGCCGAAAGGTCGGCCTCTGCGAAGCGGGCGATGTAGGCGTCCAGCGCTGCCCGGTCGGCGGAGTTGGCGGCCAGCGCGGCATAGTCCACACGCGTCACCCCATCCTCGGCACTGCGCACGTAGGCCGCCAGCAGGCGGGTCCATTCGGCGTGCTTGGCCTTGGCCATGGCAGATTCCCTCAGTTCGTATGGGCGCATGTCAGGGCTTGCGCCCTGAGCGATGATTGGCGGAGCGAATAAGAGCCAGCCGAGGCCGAAACAGATCGCGGCGACCCGCGTGGTTATTGTGCGGGAGGGCATGGGCGATGTGCCTTTCGCGGCAAGCTGACGCACCCGACTTAATTGCCGCATTGCCGGAAAGCGACCCGCAAAGTGTTGGGACAGGATCAAGTCCCTGTGATCGGCACCCGTCTTCAGCCCGGAGACGGAGGCGTCCACCTTATCGCCCGGCGCCGGCCCAGCCCTCATCCAGCCCGATCCAGTCCCTTGGCGGCAGGCCATAGGCCATGTCCATCACCTCCAGCTCGATCGCTACCGGACGGCGCGAACTGGAATTCCAGAGCGCTACCACCCCGGTCTTCAGCTCGGGATCGAACAGCATCAGCGCCCGGTAGCCTTCCACCGATCCGCGATGGCCCACCACGCGCTGCCCGCTGCCATCATAGGTATAGGTGCGCCAGCCGAGGCCATAGCGCGCGTCCCGCATCCGGCCCTCGAACTGGGTGTTGAGCCGGGTCTGCTCGCGGGGTGTCGCCACGCGCGGCAGGTGCAGCGCCTCCAGCGTGCCCGGCGGCAGTACGTCCGGGGCAAGGCCCATCTGGGCGCGCGCAAACCGCGCCAGGTCCATCACCGAACCATTGACGCCCCCGGCTGCCGGCACGCGGTAATAAGGTTCCTTCACGGTGCGCACCTCCGGCACCGTCTCGCCCCGCCGCGTCGCGTGGGGCTTCGCCCAGGAGCGCGCCGTCTCCAGCCCGGCACGCCCGGTGCTGGCGGTCGCCATCCGAAGCGGCTGGAACAGGGCCGCGCGCACCGCCGCGTCATACGTCCCGCCCGTTGCTCCCTCGACAATCTCGGTCAGGGCATCAAAGGCGACATTCTGATAGGAGTGGCACTGGCGCACCGGGCAGACGGTGCTGAGCGAGCCCAGCATCCGCCGGATTGCCGCCGGGTCCCGACCATCTTCCAGCAGATTGTCATAGGCATTCGACACCACCCCCACCCGGTGGGCCATCAGGTCTTCCAGCGTTACCGACTGTTCCGCCCGGCCCGGCAGGCGCAGCGTGGTGCCAAAGCTCGCAACCGGGCTCGTCAGCGCGAAGCGGCCTTCCTCCACCGCCATCCGCGTCACAAGGCTCGTCGCCACGCCCTTTGACAGCGAGGCCCAGCGGAACACCGTATCGCGTGTCACCGCGCCCTCGCCGGCGGCTGTCACGCCATATCCCCTCGCGAAGACGATCTCGCCGCTCTCGATCACGGCCACCGCAAGGCCGACAATCTCGTCCTCCGCGGCCAGCTGTTTCAGGCGCTGGTCGAGGCGCTCGTAATCGATCCGGCCTGTTTGCGCTGAGGCAGGCCCGATCAGCACGACCAGGAAGCCCGCAAGCGCTGCGCACAGTCTCTTCATCGGGGCCTCCGGCAGTTCACTCTACACGCGCTGAATAGGCGGCGCGTGCCGCCCGGTGTAAAGCCGCCCGGCGCGGCCCGGCTGCAATCTTCCTCACCGGAGCGCTGCGAATCGCCAAACCGGGCGCTTGACCTTCCCGCCCCCGGCCTGTATTGGCCGCGGTTTCCAGAATTCAAGCCGCCAGGGCCGTCCGATGAAACGCACATTCCAGCCGAGCAATCTCCGCCGCAAGCGCACGCATGGCTTCCGCGAGCGGATGGGCACCAAGAATGGCCGCAAGGTGCTGGCACGCCGCCGTGCCAAGGGCCGTAAGCGCCTCACGGCCTGACGCGCGCCCCGCGTCCGCTGCCGGACGCTTCGGCTCCGGTGATGCTGCCTGACCCCTTACTCCTCCCGGAAGTGCGCCGGCTCCGCCGCCGCCGCGAATTCCTGTTCGTGCGTGATGGCCTCGCAGAGCGCCGCCGCACGCTCGTCGTTCAGGCGCGGGCGCGCGTGGGGGAGGACCCCGGCAGCCATATCGGCGAGGGTTTCACCGCCACAAAGAAGATCGGCGGCGCCGTTGAGCGCAACCGCGCGAAGCGCCGGCTGCGTGAAGCAGCGCGGCAATTGCTCGCCCGCTTTGGCCGCCCGGGCTGGGATTATGTGTTCATCGCCCGGGAAGGCACGCTGACCCATGGCTGGGCGCGCTTGCTTGACGATATGGAAAGCGCGCTGATAAGCCTCGCGCGCACTTGACCCCCACCGATTTTGCCTGCCCCCTTGGGCACGCCCTCAAGCATTGCGGACCGCCTCATGGAAAAAGACGACCAGCGCAATTTCCTCCTGGCCATGGTGGCCATGATCGCGTTCGTGTTCCTCTATCAGATGTTCGTGATGGAGCCTGCCCAGCAGCGCTATCAGGCCGAGCAGGCCGCCATCGCCGCTGCCCAGCAGGGCCAGACGGCGGATACTGCCGCCCCGGCCATCCCGGCAGGTCCGAGGCCGCTGGAGGAAGCGCTCGCAGAGGGTGAACGGGTCCGCTTCGATGCCGGCTCGGTCGATGGCTCGATCCGGCTCGCCGGCGCTCGCATCGACGATCTCAGCCTGAAGCACCATTACCAGACGGTCGAGCGCCTGCAGGAAATCCGCCTCCTGCGGCCGGAATCCACCGAAGGCGGCTATTTCGCCAGCTATTATTGGGCCGATGGCAACACGCTGGTCGCCGGGCGCAATTCCGCCTGGCAACTCGTTTCCGGCGAAACCCTTACGGCGGGCAACCCTGTCACGCTTCGCCTCGAGACCAACGACGTCCTGATCGAACGCGAAATCTCGGTTGACGACAGTTACCTCTTTACCTTCCGCGACACCGTCACCAACACCTCAGACAGCCCGCGCGCTCTTCGCGCCATCGGCTCATTCGAGCGCCATGGTGGCTGGCAGCGTTTCCTGGAGCTGACCGATCCCGGCTCCGCCGCCTCGGTCGGACCGGTGCATACCGGCCTGATGGGTGTCGTCGGCGACCAGCTGCGCCTGCAAAAATACAAACCCTTGTTTGAAGGCAAGAAGGTCAGCGGCGAATCGCGCGAGGGCAATTTTGTCTCAGACAGTGGCGGCTGGTGGGGCCTCACCGACATGTACTGGATGGGCGCGCTCGTGCCGGAGCAGGGCCGCACCTTCACCGCCTCGGTCAACCGCACCAGCCTGGCGCGCGGCGGCCCGCTGGAAATCCGAACCGAAGCCACGCCCGTCGAGATCGCGCCCGGCGCCAGCGTCACGGTCGAGAACCAGCTCTTCGCCGGCGCCAAGGAATTCCAGGTCATGCGCGGCTATGAGCAGGCCGGCATCCCGCGCATGGTCGATGCCATCGACTGGGGCTGGGCCTACTTCCTGACCAAGCCGTTCTTCTATGTGATCAACTGGCTGAACAATTATCTCGGCGCCTTCGGCTGGGCGATCCTCGCCTTCACCGTCCTCGTCAAGCTGCCGCTCGTGCCGCTCTACAATGCCAGCTTCAAGTCGATGGCGAAGCTGAAAAAGCTTCAGGAGCCGATGAAGGAGATCAACGAGCGGTTCGCCGCCGATCCCCAGCGCAAGCAGCAGGAGATGATGAAGCTCTACAAGGAGACCGGCGCCAACCCGATCGGCGGCTGCCTGCCCATCCTGTTCACCATCCCGATCTTCTACGCGCTCTACAAGGTGCTCTACATCTCGCTGGAGATGCGCCACGAGGCCTTCTGGTACATGCGCGATCTCTCTGCGCCCGACCCGACCGCCATCGGCAACCTGTTCGGCCTCATCCCGTTCTGGAGCGGGGCAGACGTCAAGGCGATCCCGGTCATCGGCATCATCATCGGCATCGGCATCCTGCCGATCCTCTACGGCGTCACGATGGCCGCGCTGCAGTCGCTCTCGCCGCCGCCGCCGGACAAGATGCAGGCGCGCATCCTGATGGCCCTGCCCATCGTCTTCATGTTCGTCTTCGGCGGGTTCGCCGCCGGCCTCGTCCTCTACTGGGTCTGGTCGAACGTGCTGACGCTGATCCAGCAATACATCATCATGCGGATGAACGGGGTCGAGACAGAGATCGGCAAGTTCATCTCCAAACGGCTCGGCTTCAAGAAGGCCCCGGCGGAGTAAGCCATGACCCCGGCGCCGCCAGATCCCGATGCCCTCGAGGCCGGCCGGCTCCTGTTCGCGGGCAAGGCGGAGTTCGTGCTCGGCGTCGCCAGCCTCAGCGGCCTGCCGCCATCAGACCGTACCGAAGTCTGCTTTGCGGGGCGCTCGAATGTCGGCAAGTCGAGCCTGATCAACGCCCTCACCGGCCGCGCCAAGCTCGCCCGCTCCTCCGCCGAGCCGGGGCGCACACGCGAGCTCAACTATTTCGACATCGGCGAAGGCCAGCTCTACCTCGTTGACCTGCCGGGCTTTGGCTATGCCAAGGTCTCCAAGACCCAGACTGCGGCCTGGACCAAGCTGATCAAATCCTATCTCCGCGGCCGGCCGAGCCTGCGGCGCGTCTTCCTGCTTGTCGATGCACGGCGCGGCGGGTTCATGGACACAGACCATGAGATCATGGACCTGATGGACGGCGCCGCTGTCACCTACCAGATCGTCCTCACCAAGGTCGACAAGGTGCCCAAGGCCGACGTCGAAAAGGCCGCCGAGAAGATCGCGGGCCTGCTCAAGAAACGCGGCGCCGCCCACCCCGTTGTGCTGCAGACTTCGGCAGAAAAGGGCTGGGGCATCCCCGAGCTCCGCGCCGAGATTGCTACCCTCGCCGCGCAGGGTTAAGGCTGGCCGTCCCCCATCCCCGCCAAGGCGCGCCGAACTCCCATGCCCATCGACATCCGCCCGGATGATCTCTCCGGCCCCGAAATGGCAGAGCTGATTGCCATCCATGCGCAGACCATGCTCGCCGCCTCCCCGCCGGAGAGCTGCCACTTCCTGCCCATTGAGGGCCTGCGCCAGCCTTCCGTCAGCGTGTGGTCGATGTGGGAAGACGGGGCGCTGATCGGGTGCGGCGCGCTGAAGGATCTCGGCGGCGGGCAGGGGGAGATCAAGTCGATGCACACCCGCTCCGCCTTGCGCGGGCGCGGCCTCGGCCGGTCCATGCTCGAACACATTCTCGCCGAAGCCCGGGCGCGGAAATACACCGGTCTCTGGCTGGAGACCGGTTCGATGGACGCCTTCCTCCCCGCCCGCCGCCTCTATGAGGCATATGGTTTCGCGTATTGCGGCCCCTTTGGTGATTATGCCGAGGACCCCAACAGCCTGTTCATGCGCCTCGCCCTTGCCTGATGGGCGCCATTGCGGCGGGGCGCCGAAACGCGCTATGTGCCCGCCGCATGACGATAAGCCTCGACAACGCCCAGCTGACCGCGCGGACCCTGTCCGAAGCGCTCCCCTTCATCCAGCGCTATGCCGGCCAGACAATTGTCGTAAAGTATGGCGGCCATGCCATGGGCGATGCGGCGCTCTCGGCTGGCTTTGCCCGCGATGTCGTGCTGCTGAAGGCGCTCGGCCTCAACCCGGTCATCGTGCATGGCGGCGGGCCCCAGATCGGCCGGCTGCTGGACAAGCTCGGCATCGTCTCCGAATTCAAGGACGGCCTGCGTGTTACCGATGAGGCGACGATGGAAGTCGTCGAGATGGTGCTCTCCGGCCCGATCAACAAATCCATTGTCCGCGCCATCAACCAGGCGGGCGGGCGCGCGGTCGGTCTCTCCGGCGCCGATGGCAACCTGCTGAAGGCCGAAAAAGCCACCCGCACCACGAAAGACCCTGACAGCCATATCGAGCAGATCATTGATCTCGGCTTCGTCGGTGAGCCGAGCGGCGTCGATACCAGCGTCATCGACGCGCTGCTGAAGGCGGACGCCGCGCTGATCCCGGTTGTTGCCCCGGTCGGCGTCGGCGCAGATGGCGCGCGCTACAACGTAAATGCAGACACCGCTGCCGGCGCCATCGCCAAGGCGCTCGGCGCCAGCCGCCTGATCCTGATGACGGACGTCGCCGGCGTGCTCGACAAGCAGAAACAGCTGATACGCGAGATCAAGATTGTGGACGTCCCCGGCCTCATCGCCGACGGCACGGCTGTGGGCGGTATGATACCGAAGCTTGAAACGGCGGCGGATTGCGTAAAACATGGCGTTGGGGCGGCAGTCATACTCGATGGGCGTGCGCCGCATGCCCTGTTGATGGAGCTCTTCACCGAACATGGCGCTGGAACGCTGGTTTCTTAGGTTCGCCGCGCTGGTCCTGGCGACGGCTGTCCTCCTGCTGCTGCCTTCGCGGGCCGAGGCGCAGGAGGGCTGGCAGCTCTGCAATCGCACGAGCTACATCATCGAAGCCGCTGTCGGCCGGCATGAAGACACAGGCATCACGGTGCAGGGCTGGACCAAGCTGCAGCCCGGCGCCTGCCGCACGGCGCTGGAAGGCGCGCTGACGCCCGGCCAGCATTACCTCTACGGCCGCACCTCCGGCGCGCACATGGGCGGTGTGCGCGAATGGGGCGGCCGGCACGACCTCTGCGTCGATCCCACCGGCACCTTCGCCCTCGAAAGCCCGCCGGACTGTAACGCCATGGGTCTCGAGGCGCAGGGCTTCCGCCCCGTGAACATAACTGCCGAACGCTGGACCAACAATTTCAGCGAAATCGAACAATATGGCGCCGCAGAAGCGCGCAATGCCGGCCTCCAGCGCCTGCTGGACGAAGCCGGCATCTTCTCCGGGCCTATTGACGGCAATGTCGGCTTTCGCACGCGCAGCGCCATCAATGACTTCCTCCGGGCCCGCAACCTGCCGGCCACGACGACGGACGAAGACCTGATCGACTTTCTCGAACAGGCCGCCGAGGAGCGCAGCCGCGCGGTCGGCTTCACCCTCTGCAACCGAACCCGAAACCGCATCTGGGGCGCCATCGCCCGGCGCGGGCCGGATGGCTGGGAAAGCCGGGGCTGGTGGCGCATCGAGGCGGGCGGCTGCTCCCGCGTGATCGACAGGCCCCTGCGCGGCTCGGAACACTATGTCTATGCCGAGATGGAAGATGCCGGGCAGGTTCGCACCCTTGCGCAGGCCGCTGAAGCCTTCTGCGTGGGCCGGGCCCGATTCGCCATCACCGGCCGCGACAATTGCGAGGGTTCCGGCTACCGCACCGCCCTGTTCGCGCGCACCCCGCCTCCGGCTGACCGCAAGCTGATCTACGAATTCTTCGCCCGCGACTTCAGCCAGGCCTCGCCATGACAGACAGGCCGCCCGGACCTGCTGGCCTCGCCCATGTCGAGGACTGGGTGTTCGATCTCGACAATACGCTCTACCCGGCGAGCTGCGACCTCTTCGCCGAGATCGACCAGCGGATGACGCATTTTGTGTCCGAAACCCTCGGCCTCGACCGGGACGCGGCCCGGCGCGTGCAGAAGGATTACTATGCCCGCTATGGCACCACCCTGTCCGGCCTGATGCAGGTGCACGGCATGGATCCGGCCGATTTCCTCAGCTTCGTGCATGAGATCGACCTCTCGCCCCTGCCGGACCTGCCGGACCTGCGCACCGCCATCGCCGCCCTTCCGGGCCGGAAGTTCGTCTATACCAATGGCTCGCGCCGCCATGCCGAGCGCGTCACCGAGAAGATGGGTCTCGCCCACCTCTTCCATGACAGTTTCGGCATCGAGGATGCCCGCTATACACCCAAGCCCCACCTGCAATCCTATGAAGCCTTCTGCGGCCTTCATCAGGTGCGCCCCGAAGGCGCAGTCTTCTTCGAGGACCTTGTGAGAAACCTCAAGCCCGCCAAATCCCTCGGCTTCACCACCGTCCTCGTCCATTCGGAGAAGGACTGGAGCCATGAGCCCATCGAGGCGCGGCCCGCCGGGGCAGGGGACGCTTTCGGGGATGACGGGGGCGGCCACATCGACTATGTGACCGGCGACCTCGCGGGCTTCCTTAAGGCAACCGCCGCAGCCCGCACGACCGGATAAGACGACAAGAAAGACGCCCCAAATGCCTGACGCCCTTGCCCGTGTGATCGATTCTGCCTGGGAGGCGCGCGACACGCTGTCGACCGCGACCACCGGCGAAGTGCGCGATGCGGTGGACGCTGCCATCAGCCTGCTCGATTCCGGCGAGGCGCGCGTTGCCGAAAAAGCCGCCGATGGCAGCTGGACCGTGCACCAATGGCTGAAGAAGGCCGTGCTCCTCTCCTTCCGCCTCAACGCCAACGGCCTGATCGGCGGCGTGCCCGGCGGCGGCAACTGGTGGGACAAGGTGCCCTCCAAGTTCGAAGGCTGGGGCGAGGCGGAGTACCGCGAAGCCGGCTTCCGCGCCGTGCCGCCCTCGGCTGTGCGCCGCGGCGCCTTCATCGCGAAGAATGCCGTGCTGATGCCGTCCTATGTGAATATCGGCGCCTATGTTGGCGAAGGCACGATGATCGACACCTGGGCCTCGGTCGGCTCCTGCGCGCAGGTTGGCGCGAACTGCCACATCTCCGCCGGCACCGGCATCGGCGGCGTGCTCGAGCCCCTGCAGGCGAACCCGACGATCATCGAGGACAACTGCTTCATCGGCGCCCGCTCGGAAGTCGTCGAAGGCGTCATCGTCGGTGAAGGCTCGGTGCTGGCGATGGGCGTGTTCATCACCCAGTCCACCAAGATCGTGAACCGCCAGACCGGCGAGATCATCTATGGCCGCGTGCCGCCCTATTCGGTCGTCGTGCCCGGCACGCTGCCCGATCCCAAGGGCGGGCCCTCGCTGGCCTGCGCGGTCATCGTCAAGACCGTAGACGCCGGCACCCGCGCCAAGACCGCCGTCAACGAACTGCTGCGCGACTGAGGCAGCAGTCCTTCCTGGCCCGCCCCTTCAACTGGCAGGCGTCTTCTGGGTGGGGTGGTTGCGTTTCTCCGCGCCTTATTCTACCGAAGGGGAGACGGGTAAAGGAAAAAGAAGTTGCATGCGGTCGTTCCTGCAGCGCCTACCGTCGTTTATCAGTATTGAAGGGTCGCTCCCGGCCCCGCTGATGGTGGCCACGTATATCGCGAGCCTTGCGCTCTTCATCGTGGCGGTCATTCTGCGGATGTGGCTTGAGCCCTTCCTGCCGCCGGGCTTCCCCTTTCTCACCTTTTTCCCGGCGGTCCTCATCAGCGGCTTTGTATTCGGGGTCCGGCAGGGCATCCTCGTTGCGGTCCTGTCCGGCATTGCCTCCTGGTACCTGTTCATCCTTCCGGCCGGGTTCGACTTCTCCGGAAGCACCCTTGTTGCCCTCGGGCTCTATGCCTTCGTGGTCTCGACCGAGCTCGCCCTCATCTGGCTGATGATGCGGGCCTACCGGTCCGAGGCTGCCGCGGTCAGCGAAGCCCGCCGCCTTGCCGAGCAGCAGGAGACGATGGCGCAGGAACTCGACCACCGGATGAAGAACATCTTCGCCACGATGAACGCCATCATTTCGCTCTCGCTCAAAGGCGCCAGCACGGCGGATGAACTCGCCGCGCGCCTGCGCGAACGGGTCAGCGCGCTCGGCCGGTCGAACCTCCTCCTGCGCGGCCTCCGCGACGGCGAGGAAGCCGCCCTTCATCGGGTGATCGAACATGCGCTTGAGCCCTTCTCGATCGTCGGCACGCCGCGCCTGACGCACATCGGGCCGCGCATCCCCATTGGCGGCCAGACGATGGTTGTCATGAGCCTGATCTTCCACGAACTCGGGACGAATGCGGTCAAGTATGGCGCGCTCAGCGTCCCGGCCGGCAAGGTCTCTGTCAACTGGCACCTGTCTGATGCGGATGCTGAGAACGACGCCGCGCTCCACCTTGAATGGCGCGAAGCCCTCGGACCCCCGCCAGACCCTGCCGCGCGGCCGGATGGCGGTTTCGGCTCCACCCTGATGAACCGGCTGATCTCGACCATCGGCGGCAGCACTTCCACCGAGCTGTGCCCGCACGGCGCGATCGTGCGGATATCCATGCCCGCCATCATGCTCAACCCGGCGATCCCGCAGGACTAACGCGCGCAGCCGGTTCACACCCGCCCGGCAACTTCTCCGCACACGGCCAGAAGCCGCGCGATATCCTCGTCCCGCGACAGACGGTGATCGCCGTCCTTGATCAGCGTCAGGACGAGATCATCCGATGTCAGCGAGGAGGCCAGCGCCAGTGCATGGCCCCAGGGCACATCCGCATCCTGCATCCCCTGCAGAATGCGCACCGGCCCGCCGAACGCGATCTCCCCGTCCAGGATCGACCATTGCCGCCCATCCTCTATCAGCGCCCGCGTGATCGGATAAGGCTCTCCGTAGGCGGACGGGCGCAGGGTGAAGCCTTCCTGCAGGATTTCCGCCTGCTGCTCCGGCGTGAATTCCGGCCACATCAGCTTCTCGGTAAAGTCCGGCGCCGGCGCAATCAGCACCAGCGCGCGCACGCGCTCCGGCCGCGCCAGCGCCGCCAGCAGCGCCATCCACCCGCCCATGCTGGAGCCGACCAGCACCAGCTTGCCCTCGCTCAGCCCGTCGATGGCGGCAATCGCGTCTTCCCGCCAGGCCGAAATCGTTCCGTCCTCGAACCGCCCGCCGGACGCGCCGTGCCCGGAATAATCGAACAGCAGCGCGCCATGCCCCGACGCCTCGGCCCAGTTGAACACAGCCTCGGCCTTCGACCCGCTCATGTCGGACTTGAACCCGCACAGCCAGACGAATGTTGCCTTGCCAGTGCCGGGGCCGGGCGCGGGCGCCGCACGGCGGAAGGCCAGCCGCCTGCCTTGAGGTGAGGTGTAATGATCCATTGTCATGGCGTGTGCCTTCCGTCATCTGTCTCGCCTGTCAAGCGAGTAGGGCGGGCCGCGTATTGGGCGAGTTACCGGATCTGAAGGGCAGGGCGATCCTGCAGGTGGCCCCGGAATTGTCTGCGGGCGGGGTGGAGCGCACCGTCCTGGAAGTCACCGAAGCCATCGTCGCTGCCGGCGGCCGGGCGCTGCTCGCCAGCCGGGGCGGCCGGCTGGAGGACGAGTTCGACCGCCTCGGCGGCGAGCTCTTCCGCATGGATGCAAAGAGCCGCAATCCCGTCACCCTGAAGCTCAATGAAGGCAGGCTGCGCGCGATCATCCGCGAGGAAAAGGTCGATCTCGTCCATGCCCGATCCCGCGCCCCGGCCTGGAGCGCGCTGGCCGCCGCCCGCGCCGAAGGCGTGCCTTTTGTCACCACCTATCACGGCGCCTATTCCGGCACGTCGGGCCTGAAGAAGGCCTACAACTCCGTCATGGCCAAAGGCGATCTCGTGATCGCCAATTCGCAATGGATCGCCGCCCATATCCGCCAGGTGCATGAGGTGGACCCCGCCCGCATCGTCACCATCCCGCGCGGGGTGGACCTTGCCGCCTTCGACCCCGCCGCCGTCAGCCCCGCCCGGATCGAGGCGGTCCGCGCAGGCTGGGGCCTTGCCGGCGACAAGCGGCTGACGCTGCTGCTGCCCGCCCGGCTGACCGAATGGAAAGGGCAGGGCCTCGCCATCGAGGCGCTCTCCCTGCTGGCGCAGGACGAGCTTGCCTGCCTGGTCCTCGTCCTCGCCGGCGATGCGCAGGGCCGCACGAAATATGCCGAAAGCCTGCAGGCCCGCATCGACGCGTCCGGCCTTGAACGCACCATCCTGATCGCCCCGCACATCTCCGACATGCCCGCCGCCTGCCGCGCGGCAGAGATCATCCTCGCCCCCTCCACCCGGCCCGAAGCCTTCGGCCGGGTCGCGGCAGAGGCGGCTGCCATGCAGCGCCCGGTGATCGTCTCCGAGCATGGCGGCGCGCGCGAAACCGTCATCGAGGGCGAGACCGGTTCCCGCGTCGCGCCGGGTGATGCAAGGGCCCTTGCCGGGGCCATCCGGGCGATGATTGCCCTCGGCCCGGAAGTGCGCGGCGCCCTCGGCCGGGCAGGGCGGGCGCATGTCGAACGGCATTTCTCCAAGAGGGGGCTTCAGGAAGCCACGCTCAGCGTCTATAAGCGCTTGTTGGAACAGGGGTAATTTCAGACTTGTCAGCAGGGCGCGCCAGGCTCGCCAGCCCGGTCAATCCGGGCCTCAAGGCAAAACAGGTGCTGGTCATCAAGCTCAGCGCGCTGGGCGATTTTGTCCTCGCGCTCGGCGCCATGCGCGCGGTGCGCGAGTTTCACCCCTCCGCCCGCATCACGCTGCTGACCACCCCGCCCTATGAGGAATTCGCCAAGCTCTGCCCCTATGTCGACGCCGTGGAAACCGATGGCCGGCCGGAAGGCATGAAGGCGACAGCGGCCCTGATCGGGCGCATCCGCAAGGCGAAGTACGACATCATCTACGATTTCCAGACCAGCGGGCGCACGAAGAACTATTTCACCATCCTTTCGCGCGGCGGGCGCGCGCCGCTCTGGTCGGGCGACCATCCCAAATGCGCCTTCTTCCATGACAATCCCGCCCGCGCCACGATGCACTCGATCGACCGGCTGGCCGAACAGCTGGAAGTCGCCGGCGTCGCCCCGCAGGGCCGCTGGCTCGGGCGCTCCGCCCCGGTGCCTGACCTTGGCTGGGTGCGCCCCCGCCTTGGCAACACGCCGCGCCTGAACCCCGCCTATTTCGGCCTGACGACGCCCTACATGCTGCTGATCCCCGGCGCTTCGGCCCACCGCGAGGCCAAGCGCTGGCCTGTGGAACATTATGCCGAACTCGCAAGGCGTATCGCCGACCAGGGCATCATGCCCGCCATCATCGGCGGCAAGCCCGAGGGCCAGATCGCGCAGGACATCGTCCGGCTGGAGCCGCGCGCGAAAAGCCTCGTCACCCGCACCGACCTTTTCCAGATCGTCACCCTCGCCGAAACCGCGCTCTTCGTCGTCGGCAATGACACCGGCCCGATGCACTTGGCGACCCTCGCCGGCGCCCCCGGCATCGCCCTCTTTGCCCTCACCGAGAGCAATCCCGACCACTCCGCCCCGCGCGGGCCCCAGACCGTCATCGTCAACTCCGCGCCGACCCTGCCGGAACTCTCCGTCGACGATGTCTGGCAATCCGTCCGCGCCCTCGGCGTGCTGCCGCGCTGATCTCCCCCCCCTGCGAAGCGGGGGCTTGCGAGGATCTGAAATCGCACTGCGATTTCCCGAGCAAGACCCCGAAGGGGCGGAGGGGGAAGCCCCAACCGCCCAGCCAGCCACTAGCGCCCCGCTTTCCCGCTTGACCCCGCAGCCGGTCCCGATTACCGCCCCGCGCTTGCCGTGTGCAGCGAATGCGGGCATATTCCCGCAACTTTTGAACCACTGAAGGAGACCCGCCATAGCTCGCAGACCCGAAGCCGATGCGCCGCCCAAGAAACAGGCTGGCCCACGCATCAACGAAGAGATCCGCGCCGCAAAGGTGCTGCTGATTGACGAGAATGGCGAGAAACAGGGTGTGATGCCCCTCGGCGCGGCGCTGGACGCGGCCAGGGAAGCCGGGCTCGATCTCGTCGAAGTCTCCGCCGGGCAGGAAACCCCGGTCGTCAAGATCCTCGATTATGGCAAGCTCCGCTTCGAGGAGCGCAAGAAGAAAGCCGCCGCCAAGAAAAAGCAGCGCTCTTCCGAACTCAAAGAAATCAAGATCCGCCCGAACATCGACACGCATGATTATGAGGTGAAGGCCCGCGCCATCGCCCGCTTCTTCGAGGAAGGCGACAAGGTGAAGGTCACCCTGCGCTTCCGGGGCCGCGAGATGGCCCACCAGCATCTGGGCCTCGAACTGCTCGAGAAGATGAAGAAGGATTTCGAGGAAACCGCCAAGGTCGAACTCGAACCCAAGCTCGAAGGCCGCCAGATGACTATGGTGCTGGCCCCGCGCTGAGCGTTGCTCCCGTGCCTCCTCCATGCATGAAGTATGGAGGAGCGCACGATGTCCCGGAACATCAGGCGCTGGCGCGCAGTGACGCCTGATCGGCGATGACGCGCGGCTCGTCTGACGGAGTTGAAATCCCGCGCACTCCGCCCCCTTGATTCCCCCCGCCTGATCCGTCATAAGCCGCCTCTTGCCGGACTCCGGGGCGACGGCATTGCCCCCTGTCCGCTATTCCCGGGCCGCCAGATCTGGTGTGAGCTCTACAGTTTGAGGAGAAAAACATGCCGAAGATGAAGACCAAGAAGGCCGCTGCAAAGCGCTTCAAGATCACCGCTACGGGCAAGCTGAAGCATGGTGTCGCCGGCAAGCGCCACCGCCTGATCAGCCACAATGCGAAATACATCCGCCAGAACCGCGGCACGAAAGTCGCTGCCAAGGCCGATGAAGCCCGCGTCAAGCGTTACCTGCCCTACGGCCTCTGAAGGCCGGGCTACGCTCCCCCAACCGTTGATTTTGAACCCTTTCTGACAGGAGGCCCCCATGCCCCGTTCACGCGCCAAAGTTCCCGCCCACGCCCGCCACAAGAAGATCATCAAGCAGGCCAAGGGCTTCCGTGGCCGCCGCAAGAATACCTTCACCAACGCCCATGCCGCCGTCTGGAAAGCCGGCGAGTATGCCTATGTCGGCCGCAAGGTGAAGAAACGCTCCTTCCGCTCGCTCTGGATCCAGCGCATCAACGCCGCTGTCCGCATCCATGACGACAATCTGAACTATTCCACCTTCATCAACGGCCTGACCAAGGCCGGCATCGAGGTGGACCGCAAGGTCATGGCCGACCTCGCCGTCAAAGAGCCCGAAGCCTTCGGCGCCCTCGTCGCCCAGGCCAAGGCCGCGCTCGCTTAATCCGAACCGGAGAGATCCCCCATGTCGAAATCCCCCAGCAGCGTGCTCGATGCCGGCAAGAAGCCGCGCGTGAAGCGCCGGAACGCCAAATGGACCGGCAATCTCGCCAAGCGCGCGAAGGTCCGCATCTTTGGCAACACCAAGCGCGCGCGCCTCGCCCGCAAGAAGGCTGCGCGCGCCTGATCCGGCGCCCCGGCCCCGCCTCGTTCCAAGAGACGCCCGTGGGTTCCGCCCGCGGGCGTTTTGCTGATTGCCTCGCCCGCACAAGCCCGACTAGAAAGCGCGCGAAGACCTGACCTGAAAGGGAATTTCCCGGTGTCCGAAGTCCAGAAGATCGAACAGGAAGCCCTCGCCGCCATTGCGGCCGCTGCTGACCTTGCCGCCCTTGATGCCGTTCGCGTCGCCGAGCTTGGCAAGAAGGGCCGCGTCTCCGGCCTGATGGGCGCCCTCGGCAAGATGGATCCGGAGGCCCGCAAGACCGAAGGCCCGAAACTCAACGCCCTGAAAACCCGCGTCGAAGACGCTGTGCGCGCCCGCAAGGAAGTGCTCGAGGCCGCAGAGCTCGAAGCCCGCCTCATCACTGAGCGCGTCGACCTCACCCTGCCGGCCGCGCCCAGCCCGGGGGAAGGGCGCCTCCACCCTGTCATGCAGGTGTTCGAGGAAATCGCCGCCATCTTCGGCGATATGGGCTTCACCGTCGCCGACGGGCCCGACATCGAGGATGACTGGCACAATTTCACCGCGCTGAACTTCCCCATCGGCCACCCCGCGCGCGAGACGCATGACACCTTCTTCATGCACGCGCTGGAAGGCGATACGCCCAAAGTGCTCCGTACCCATACGAGCCCGGTGCAGGTGCGCACGATGATGGAGGAAAAGCCGCCGATCCGCATTCTCGTGCCCGGCCGCGTCTACCGCAATGACTGGGACGCGACCCATACCCCGATGTTCCACCAGGTCGAAGGCCTCGTCATCGAGAAGGGCATCCATATGGGCCATCTCAAGGGCTGCCTGATCGACTTCGTGAAAGCCTTCTTCGAGGTGGACAATGTGGAATCCCGCTTCCGGCCGCATTTCTTTCCGTTCACGGAGCCTTCGGCCGAGATGGATGTGAAATATTCCCGCAAGGGCGACGCTATCGAGATCGGCGCTGGCGACCGCTGGATGGAAATTCTCGGCTGCGGCATGGTGCACCCCAATGTGCTGCGCAATTGCGGCATTGATCCGGCCGTCCATCAGGGCTTTGCCTTCGGTATGGGCGTGGACCGTCTCGCCATGCTGAAATACGGGATGCCCGACCTGCGCCCCTATTTCGAGGCCGATCCGCAATGGACCCGGCATTACGGCTTCTCGCCCTGGCTCACACCGTCCGTCAGCGGAGGTTTGTCGTGAATGCATCGATAGAGCCTGGCGCGCTAACACAGTTCCGCTTCGGTGACACCCCTGAAATGGCCGACCGGCTCGCAGCGCTGGTCGTGGCGGGGGCGAAAACCGCGACCTGTTCGGCAGCTATGCATGGCTTTGAGGCGGCGCTGGGAGAACGCCAGGTCGTTCTCGCCGGTGATGGCAGGCCGGTTGCTGTTATCGAGACGATGTCGCTCGATGTAATTGCGCTGAGCTCGGTGACGCCTGTGCAGGCGGCGCTCGAAGGTGAGGGTGACCTCAGCTATGCCTACTGGCGCGACGTACATCAGGATTATTTCCAGCGCGAAGGCACCTATGCGCCGGACATGGACGTCATCTTCGAGACGTTCAAACTGGTTGCTGTTCTGGATACAGACTTTGCCACGAAGGCAGACAACGCAGTCAAAGCCGAGCGCGCCGAAGCGCACGCTGCAGGTTACACGGCTCTTGGAGCGAATGCATGAAATTCACACTCTCCTGGCTGAACGACCATCTGGTCACCAAGGCCTCGCTGCCTGAGATTCTCGACCTGATGCTGAAAGCCGGCCTCGAGGTCGAGGAGGTCATCGATCCGCGCGAGAAGCTCGCTCCGTTCACGGTCTGCAGGGTGATCGAGGCCAAGCCTCATCCGGATGCGGACAAACTTCGCGTCTGCACGGTCGAGACGATTGACGGCGTCAAGCAGATCGTCTGCGGCGCGCCCAATGCCCGCACCGGCATGACCGCCATCTATGCCCCGCTCGGCACCTTCATTCCCGGGCTCGATTTCGCGCTCGACAAGAAGCCCCGCGCCATTCGCGGCGTCGAAAGCCATGGCATGATGTGCTCCTCGCGGGAACTCGAAACCGGCGACGATCATGACGGTATTCTCGATCTCGATGATAGCCTGAAAGTCGGGACACCGGCGGCTGAGGCCCTCGGCCAGACCGATCCCGTTATCGACTTTGAAGTCACCCCCAACCGGCCCGACTGGCTTGGCGTGCAGGGCATCGCGCGCGATCTCGCCGCCGCCGGCGCAGGCCGTTTCCTGCGCAGCGATCCGAAGAAAATTTCCGGCAGTTTCGATTGCCCGGTCGAGATAAAGCTCGAGGCGCCAGAGGCCTGCCCGCTGTTCGCCGGGGCCGTCATCACCGGTGTCACCAATGGTCCGTCCCCGGACTGGATGCAGGTCCGCCTGAAGGCCGCCGGGCTCCAGCCGCGCTCGCTGCTGGTCGATGTCACGAACTATATCTCGCTGGACCGTGCCCGCCCGCTGCACGTCTATGACGCAATGAAACTCTCCGGCGCGGTCACCGCCCGTCTCGGCCGCGCGGGCGAAAGTCTCGCCGCGCTCGATGGCAAGACCTATCAGCTTACGGAAGATATGTGCGTCATCGCCGATGACAGCGGCGCCATCGGTCTCGGCGGCGTCATGGGCGGGGAGTCCACCGCCGTGACGGCCGAAACCACCGACGTCTTCATCGAATCGGCCTGGTTCGATCCCCTGCGCACCGCGCGCACGGGCCGCGCCACCGGCATCCATTCCGATGCCCGCTACCGGTTCGAACGCGGCGTCGACCCGCAGAGCTGCCTCGATGGCCTCTACCTCGCCATCGGCCTCATTCTTGAGTATGGCGGCGGTTCTGTCTCGAAAGTGAATGTTGCGGGGGCCATCCCTCCCCGGACGAAGCGCGTCACTTTCTATCCCAGCGATGTCGCCCGCCTCACCGGCCTCACCGTCAAGCCGGCTGAGATGAAACGCATCCTGAAAGACCTCGAATTCGACATCGAGGATGCCGGCGAGGCCTGGTATCTGATGCCGCCTTCGCACCGGTTCGACATGGAACAGTCGGCAGACATCGTTGAGGAAATCGCCCGTCTCATCGGGTTCGACCAGCTGCCCGCCACCTCCCTGCCGCTGCCCGAGGGCGGCCGGCGCGAGATCACCACGCCCCGCCAGGCACGTGTTGCCACCAGCCGCCGCGCCATGGCTGCGCGCGGCTATCTCGAAGCCGTCACCTGGAGCTTCATGTCGCGTGACCATGCCGCCCTCTTCGGCAAGCTCGATCTCGCGCTCATGGTTGCCAACCCGGTGGCCAGCGAGCTCAACTATATGCGGCCCTCCGTGGTCGGAAATCTTGCCCAGGCCGCCCAGCGCGCCCGCAATCGCGGCGAGCGCACCCTGCGCCTGTTCGAGGCCGGCCCGATCTATCTCGGCGACGGCCCGAAAGATCAGCGTACGGTCATTGCCGCCCTCGTCCTGCCCGCGCCGGAGCGCCACTGGCAGGGCCGCGCCGCGCCGTTTGATGCCTACACCATCAAGGCTGACCTTTTCGCCGTGCTCGCCGCCCTCGGCCAGCCGGAAGACCGCTTCCAGATCGCCGCCCCGTCCCAGCCCCACTGGCATCCCGGCCAGGCCGCCAGCGTCAAACTTGGCCCGAAGATGACGGTTGCCCATTTCGGCGCGGTCCATCCCGGCGTGCTGAAGGCGCTGGATGTCGATGGCCCGGCCTATGCGTTCGAGATCAATCTCAACGCGCTGCCCGTCATGAAGGCCCGCGCCACCAAGACACGGCCCGTGCTGGAGCGCTCGGAGCTCACGCCCATCCGGCGCGACCTCGCTTTCATCGTCGATGCGGCAACCCCCGCCGGCGAGGTCGTCCGCCATGCCGGCGCAGCGGACAAGCAGCTGATCAGCTCAGTCACGGTCTTCGATGTCTATCAGGGCCCCGGCATGCCGGAGGGCAGGAAATCCATCGCCATCGAACTGACGCTCCAGCCGAAGGAAGCGATGAAGGACGACCAGATCCAGGCCATCATGGACAAGGCCGTCGCCTCGGTCGCCAAGGGCACAGGCGGCGTGCTAAGGGGATAACCGGCAAGCAGGGGAGGACGCGCAGGCATGGGCCTGAAACAGAGGATGTACGATGCGCTGGCGCCGGAGGCGCGCCAGTCGGGCCTGTCCCGGGTAAACCTGTTCATCCTCGGCCTTGTGCTGGTCAGCTTCCTCTTCCTCGCGCTCGAAACCGAGCCGGCCCTCTACACCCAGCCAAGCTGGCAGCTGGTCTTCGACATCTCCAACATCGCGGTGATCACGATCTTCGCGCTGGAGTATATTGCCCGTGTCTGGAGCGCCGGCGCCGATCCGCAATATGCGGGCCTTGCCGGGCGCTGGCGTTACATGACGCAGTTCTATTCGATCGCGGATCTTCTGGCCTTCCTCCCGGAACTTATCGTGATGATCACCGGCGCGAACGTCTCGCTGCTCGTGCTGCGCGTCCTGCGCCTTGCGCGCATCATCAAGATCGCACGCTTCATCCCCGCCTTCGATGCCCTCGGCGCAGCGATGCGGCGGGCAAGCTCGCTTCTTCTCACCTCGCTGGCTCTCGCCATCACGATCATTTATGTCTCCGCCGTCCTCCTCTATTTCGTCGAGGGTCTCGCCGGGAATGAGCAGGAAGCCTTCGCCTCCATCCCGCGCGCGATCTGGTGGGCCGTCGCCACGCTCACCACGGTCGGCTATGGCGACGTCTATCCGGTCACGCCCTTGGGGCGCTTCTGCGCTGGCATCATCGCGCTTGTCGGTGTCGGTGTGGTCGCGCTGCCCGCCGGTGTCTTCGCCAGCGCGTTTTCAGATGAGCTGCGCGAACGCGAACTCGCAAAGATCAAGCAGGAACTCGAAGCGTCCAGGGCGGCTGCCGCCGCCGGAAGGAATGATGCATCATGACTGAGCCAACTCTCGCCATCGCCGGTGTTGCCGGCCGCATGGGCCGCCAGCTCGCCGCCGCCGCGATTGACCGTGGGCTGACGATCGCGGGCGCCACAGAGATGCCGTCCGCAATTGGCTTTGCCGACGATATCGGCCTCCTCGCCGGCCGGCGCCCCATCGGCTGCGCCCCGGTCGAGCGCGTGGCCGCCGCCGCCGCCAGCGCGGCCGCCTGGATCGACTTCACCCGGCCGCCCGCCACCCTTGCCGCCCTCGATGCCCTGAAAGAAACACCTGTCCGCGCCGTCATCATCGGCACGACGGGCTTCTCGGCAGGGGAAGAGCGGGCGATTGCCGCCGCCGCTGGCGATTTCGCCATCGTCCGCTCGGGCAACTTCTCCATCGGTGTGAACCTTCTGGAGGCGCTCACCCGCATGGCCGCCGGGCGCCTCGGTGAAGGCTGGGACATCGAAATCCTCGAAACCCATCACCGGATGAAGGCCGACGCCCCCTCCGGCACCGCGCTGATGCTGGGCGAGGCCGCCGCTGCCGGCCGGGGCGCACCCCTCGCATCCCTCCGCGCAGCCCCTTATGATGGCCCCGATGCGCGCCGCGAGCCGGGCCGGATCGGCTTCGCCGTGCGCCGCGCCGGCGGGGTCATCGGCGAGCATGAAGTGGCCTTCGGCTCCGAAAAGGAGCTGATCCGGCTGTCACACACCGCGCTGGACCGCTCCGTCTTCGCAGACGGCGCAATCCACGCCGCCCTGTGGGCCGTGCGGCAGAAGCCGGGCCTTTACAGCATGAATGATGTGTTGGGTCTCAGCCACACCGGCTGACGAAACTGCAATGCGGGCCGCCGAATGCGCCTTGACGCGCCGCAGCATCGTGCCAACGTGATAGTGGTTTAACACTTGCACGTCACTCGCCACTGCCATGATCGGTATCGTCGTCGTCAGCCATGGAAGGCTTGGTCAGGAGCTGATTTCAGCTGCTGAGCATGTATTTGGCCGTCTCTGGCGCGTGCGCGCGGTGTCGATTGATGCCGAGGACGACCTCGACCTGAAACGCGAACAGATCCTCGCCGCGGTCAAGGCTTGCGATGCCGGGCGCGGCGTGGTCGTGCTGACGGACATGTTCGGCGGCACGCCCTCCAACCTCGCCCTCTCCGTCCGGGGCAGCGTGCCGATGGAAATTGTCTCCGGCGCCAACCTGCCCATGATGATCAAGCTCGCCGAAGTGCGCGAAGTTCTCAGCCTTGAGGAAGCCGCCCATGCCGCCGCCGAAGGCGGGCGCAAATATGTGACCATCGCGTCCGAACTCCTCGCCAAGCTGCCGTAATGAGCCTGACCTCTCCGGAAGCCTCCGCGGGCGTAACCATTGTCAATCGCAAAGGGCTCCACGCCCGCGCCTCGGCCAAGGTCGCCAAGCTCGCCGGCACGTTCGATGCCCGCATCATCATCCGCCATGAGGGCGAGGCGGCCGATGCCCGCTCGATCATGGACCTCCTGATGCTGGTCGCCCACACAGGCTGCGAGATCGAGATCAAGGCCTCCGGCCCGCAGGCGCAGGAAGCGGTCGATGCCATCGCCGCCCTGGTCAGCGATGGCTTCGGCGAGGACAATGTGGGCTGAGATAGAAGCGGCCCTCAGGCCGCTTTCCGCTTCGCCTTGCGCACTTCAAACTTGTTCAGCGCGTGCAGGTAGGCCTTTGCGCTCGCCACCAGCGTATCGGGATCGGACGAGCGCCCCGTCGCCATGATGCCGTCGCCATTGAGACGCACCGACACGGTCGCCTGCGCATCCGTGCCGCCGGTTACCGCGTGTACCTGGTAGAGCTCCAGCACGGCCTGATGCGGCACCAGCTGGCGGATCGCGTTGAACACCGCGTCCACCGGCCCATTTCCGCGCGCCAGCGAGAACTGTTCCACGCCGTCGATGATCAGGTCGATTTCCGCCGTCTGCGGACCTTCCGTACCCGCCACAACGCGCAGCCGCTTGAACCCGATCCGCTCGCCTATCCCGGCCAGCTGCTCGTCCACCAGCGCGATGATGTCATCATCGAACACATGCTTCTTGCGGTCGGCAAGGTCCTTGAACCGCTTGAACGCATCATTCAGCGCGTCGGGCTCCAGCGTGTAGCCCATCGATTCCAGCTTGTCGCGGAACGCATTGCGCCCCGAAAGCTTGCCCATCACCAGCGAGGTCTTGGACACCCCGACATCCTCGGGCTTCATGATCTCATAGGTCTCGGAATTCTTCAGCATCCCGTCCTGGTGGATGCCGCTCTCATGGGCGAAGGCATTCTTGCCGACGATGGCCTTGTTGTACTGCACCGGGAAACCCGTGATCCGGCTCACCATGCCGGAGGCGCGGGCGAGATAAGTCGTATCCACACCCGTCTCATAGGGCAGGGTATCGCCGCGCACTTTCATGGCCATGACGATCTCTTCCAGCGCGGCATTGCCCGCCCGCTCGCCAAGGCCGTTGATCGCGCATTCCACCTGCCGCGCGCCGTTCGCCACAGCCGCGAGTGAATTCGCCACCGCCAGGCCAAGGTCGTTATGGCAATGGGCCGACCAGATCACCTTGTCCGAGTTCGGAATGTTTTCGATCAGCCTGCGGATCAGGTCGCCATACTCATGCGGGTGCGAATAGCCGACCGTATCCGGCACATTGATCGTGCGCGCGCCCGACGCAATGGCAATGTCGATACACTTGCACAGGAAATCGAACTCGGTCCGCGTCGCGTCCTCCGCGCTCCATTCGACATCATCGGTCAGCCCGCGCGCCTGCGTGACGGAGCGGCCAACCGCTTCCAGCACCGCATTCGGCCCCATCTTCAGCTTGTGCTTCATGTGCACGGGGCTTGTCGAAATGAAGGTATGGATGCGCGGGCGCGCGGCCTTCTTCACCGCCTCGCCGCAGCGGGCAATATCCGCCGGGGTGGAGCGCGCGAGCCCGCAGATGATGGCGGACTTGGAGCGCGCGGCAATCTCGCTCACCGCCGCGAAATCTCCGTCAGAGGCTGCCGGGAACCCGGCCTCGATGATGTCGACGCCCATCTCCTCCATCAGGCCCGCCAGTTCGAGCTTCTCGTTATGCGTCATGGAGGCGCCGGGCGATTGCTCGCCATCGCGCAGGGTGGTGTCAAAGATGAAAACGCGCGGCTTGGCGGCGGCGGTCGCGGAAGGTGTCTCGGGGGTCATGGGGCGTGGCTCAGCGAAGGAAAAGGGAAGGAACGCGGTGTCTCTCTTGTCCCCTGGCCGCGCGGGCGCCGGTCAGAACCGGGCGTCCGTCCCCGGCCAGGGGCCGGTAAGCAGCAGCAGGCTGAGGGGCAGGTTCTTGCGCATGGGCAGTTTATTCGCCGGGTTGCGCGGGGCTGTCAACCGGGGCGGCTGGCTCTGCCGGTAAAATTTGCCCCGCTTTTGCGGCCCGCCGCCGGAAATAGAGAAAAGCGGCCACATAAACCGCCACAGCCCCCGCTGCCGCCGCCAGCGCCAGCAGCAGATTGCCCTGCAGCGCCGCGAAGATGCTCTTGCCGGCAAATGCCACCAGCGCGATCTTCGGGATGATTCCAAGGCCCATCCCGATCCAGTAATCGCGGAATTTCGCCTCGCTCACCCCGAACGCCATGTTGACGATCAGGAACGGCCCGGCCGGCACATTGCGCACGATGGCGCTCGCCGCCAGCGCATTCCGGCCCACAACGCGCGAGAGCTGCTGCACCCGCTTGCCCGCATAGCGCCGGAAGGCTTCCTCGCCCGCGATCCGCCCGATCCAGAAGGTCACCGCGCCCGAAATCATGTTCGCAACCCAGGCATAGGCCCCCCCATACCATGGCCCAAACACGGCAACCGCCGCTGCGATCAGCGCAAATTGCGGCACGCCGATAAAGGCCGACACGCAGAACACCGCGATCACCGCCACCAGGCCCCAGGGGCTCGCGCTCACAGCTTCCAGCCAGCCCGTCGCCTCGGCGGCGTCCGGCAGGTAACCCGCCCGGCCCGCCGCAAACAGGGCGAGCACGATGGCCAGGAGGCCCAGCCCGAACAGGATCGTCCGGCGCGGCGCGGGCTTCTGCATCGAAGGGGTTTCGGTCTGGCTCATTGGCCTCGTCTGGTGCGCCGGAAGGGCGCGCTCGTCAATCTTGGCGCCGCAGGCCGCCTCAGGCAGATTGCAGCAGGCCCTCGCTCAGCGCCCACAGCCGCGTCGCCCCCGCATCATCGCTGATCCAGGCGCGCGCATGTTCCCAGCGCTTGCTGTCTGCGGTCGCGGCTCGCGCAATGTCGCAATTCTCGCAATACACCCCGCCCTTGCCGGCGAGCTTCGGCGAAGTCGCCGCCCAAACAGTCGTGGAGGCGCCTTGTTCCGGCGTCTTGAACAACGCCTTCACGGCGTCCGGCACCGTCCCGTCCGCATTCTTCCAGCCGAGCACCACCATTTCCTCGTCCTTCAGATGGCGCTGAAGGTTGGTGAATATCCCGCCGGGATGCACCGAAAAGCCCCGGATTCCATTGCCCCGCTCGCGCAAATCCACCCCCAGCGCAAACAGCGCATTGGAGGATTTGGATTGTCCGTAGGCCTCCCATTTCTCATAGGGGCGCGTCTCATAGTTCGGATCGTCCCACTGCACGCCGGAGATAATGTGCCCGGTCGAAGACAGCGCCACCACCCGCGCCCCGCCCGCCGCGCGCAGCGATGGCAGCACGCCCTCATACAGCGCCATATGCCCCAGATGGTTGGTTCCGAACTGGCTCTCCCAGCCCGGCCCCACCCGCGCCAGCGGGCAGGCCATGATGCCGGCATTGTTGATCAGGAGGTGCAGCTTCGGCCGCGCCGCCACATAGTCCGCCGCAAACTTGCGCACGCTTCCCGCATCCGACAGGTCCATCGCCGCGACGCTTACGCCCGCAATGCCCGCCAGCGCGCCCTGCGCCACATCCACCCGCCGCGCCGGCACGGTCACTTCCGCCCCGGCAGAGGCCAGCGCGCGCACCGTCTCCAGCCCGATGCCGGAATAGCCCCCGGTCACGATCGCCGCCTTGCCGCTGAGATCAATCCCGGCCACCACCTCCGCCGCTGTGCTCTTGGCATGAAATCCGGACCCTACCGGCACCTGGTCTGCTGCGGCCATAACCTGTCTCCCCTGTCATCTTGTGGTTATAAGGGCCGATGCTACTGCGCGCGCACCGCTGCCGCCACTGCAATCTCTGCTACTGCGATCTGTGGAAGCCTGCCCCAGCCTCGCCTAAATCTGCCCCTAAGCTGACATTCAATCCAATCGAGAGGAGACCCGCAGATGAAAATGTCGGTCACATTCGCCGCTATCCTGATCGGCGCGCTGCTGGCGCTGCCATCGTTTGCGCAGGGCAATGTCCAGCGCACCCAGGCAGAGATTGCGCTGCAGCGCGCCGAAGCCGATTTCGAGCGCCAGAAAGCCCAGCGTGACGAGGCCCAGACCAAATGCGCCGCGCGTGACTGGGCGGCCTGCTACACCCTCGCAGAATTCCAGCGCCGGGGGCAGGGCGGGGAGCAGGATCTCGCCGCCGCCGCCGCCAACTACCGCAGATCCTGCGACGCGCGCGACGGGCGCGGCTGTTCGGGCCTTGCCTATCTCACGGTCCATGGACGGGGCGTCACCGCCAATCCGGCCGAGGCCCGCCGCCTTTACCGGAAATCCTGCGATCTCGGCGAAGTCAGCGGCTGCGCGGCCTGGGGCAACATGGCCTATACCGGCGCGGGCGGCGCGAAGGACACTGCCGGCGGCACGGCGGCGCTGACCGATGCGTGTGATCGCGGATTCGAATGGGCCTGCGAGCAGATGCGCTCACTCGGCACCTATAATCCGCGTGACCGCCCGTTCGAGCGGCTGCGCGACCTGCGCACCTTCTGATCCGGTATTTCAGCCGCCAGACGGCGGCGCATCGCCCGCAGCTGACGCCGGGGCTGTCGCGGTAGAGGCCGCTGCCGCCGGCAGCTTTTGTCGCCGCGCTTCCAGGTCGGCCATCGCCTCGGCCCGGCGCATATGCGCTTCAGACCGCTCCGGCGCGATCATCACATCCCCGTCGATCCGCGTGCCCCGGGCAACCGAGATCGACGGGGCATAGATCACGCCGTCAATCTCCCCGCCGGTGTGCACTTCGATTCCCCGGCTCGCCGCGATATCGCCCTTCAGCTTGCCGCGCACGATCAGCATCCCGGTGCGCACCCGCCCGTCGATCCGCGCGCCGGCTTCAACCGTGAGGGTGCCATCACAGGTAATGCTGCCCCGGATTTCGCCCGAAAGGAAAACCGCCCCGGTGAACTGAAGGTCGCCTTCCAGCTGGCAATCCTTCGCGATCCGGCTCGCGGCGGCGGTTTCTGTCTGCGGTGCACCCATGCACGGTCCCCGGGCTTCAGCCACGCTCCTGCCAACCGGGCCTTCTGCCCGCCGGCACAGCATAATCTCACGCTAGCACAGAATCCACCGGCCCTGCGCCCTCGAACTTGATGAGTTTCATCATCCCCCCGCCCCATGCACATCACGGGCCAGTGGGAGGCCTCCGCCAGCAAGCTGTAGGCGGGTTGAGCGGAGCGATACCCGCCATCCGCCCTCTCCCCGAAGCTGCGGGTATCGGCTTCGCCTCAACCCGCCCTACGGCGCGCAGCGATCTGAAGGGGCTATCCGACGGCTATTGCTGGTTACCCAGCAACTGGTCCCCGAACTCGTCGATAGCGTCCTTGGCCAAGAAATTGAATGAAACCCAAATCTCTCAGAACTTGAAGTTGTTGTCTGATCTTGGGGCGAACATTGTTGTTGCCCGGAAACAGTTCACGAAGCTCTGCTTCTGCTGCGTATACAGCAGCAAGTTCAAAAGTATCGTCTTTGATGCGTTCCACCACTCTGAAAACCTGAAGAAGCCAACCTCGGGAGGACGACACCGTGCTTCTCAAAGATAAGGTCTCATTCCAAGAGGAACGAACAACTTGCGGATCAAGAATGATCCCCCCTTCAACATAGAAAATTTTTCCGAGAGACGGCACTCTATCGAGACGAATGTTGCAGCCTATCCATCCAGCGCGCCTTGCGGTGGGAGACAAAGGTGGCCGTTGTTCAATTATTTCTGGAACAAAGAACTGTTTTGGTACCAGCATGACGTTGTGGATCGCTGGTTTCTCCAGACTGTACTGCAGCAGAACAAGGTTAGGGTTTGATAAGGAATTGAGCCTCTCAATCATTGTTGAATATGCACCATCGACGACGCGCGATCCGAACTTGGTCTTTTGACCTTTGATCTCAAATTCTTCGTCACAGTTTGGACAGAAGAAGTCTGCAACAGGACGATTGTTGGGAAAGCGACTCAGTCGCTCTGATACACAATTTGGGCAGAACATTTGTCGCTCAACCCAGTCTTCAGTCAAAGCACGCGCGTTTTGGGAACCGCTTTGAAAGACAGCGGCTTCTTCACGCAACTCAAGACGACGGCGCTCGGTCATGCGAACCTGTGGACGCCAAAGTCGTTAAGTTTCAGAAATCGCCCACCCGACTTTTTCCGATCGGCGAGCCATCTTCGGCAAGGGTGACAAACCCCCTGGCGTCGAACGTTGTTATTCCGATGTCCGCCCAGGGAATCTTGTCATCATTTGCGCGAGCAATGGCAGCAGCTTCAATTTCTGTGCCTGCTTCTATCTCAGCCTCATAGAGAGCGAATGCATCAACCGCTCGGACGACCTTGAACTTTGGCATGGAACGCCCCTCCAAAGTTCAAAGCTAACATATGCAATCCGGCAATCAAAAGAAGAAATTTACCGGCTTGAAGAGCGCCGATTAGGCAAAGCACGGCACCCCGCTTATCTTGGGAAAGCGGGGTGCCGCGCCAGCCCTAATTCCGGCTCTTGTCCACCAGGCGGTCGTTCTGGGCCCAGTGCATCATGCCGCGGAGTTTTTCGCCGACTTCCTCGATCGGGTGGCTGGCCATGCGCTGGCGCATGGCGTGGAAGCCCGGCGCGCCGGCCTGGTTTTCCAGCACCCAGTTGCGCGCGAACGTGCCGTTCTGGATGTCCTCCAGCACCTTCTTCATCTCCGCCTTTGTCGCGCTGTTCACGACGCGCGGGCCGGTGACATATTCTCCGTACTCGGCGGTGTTGGAGATTGAGTAGTTCATGTTGGCGATGCCGCCTTCATAGATCAGGTCGACGATCAGCTTGGTCTCGTGCAGGCATTCGAAATACGCCATCTCCGGCGCATAGCCCGCTTCCACCAGCGTCTCATAGCCCGCCTTGATCAGCTCCACGATGCCGCCGCAGAGCACGGCCTGCTCACCGAACAGGTCCGTTTCGGTCTCCTCGCGGAACGAGGTCTCGATCACGCCCGCGCGGGTGTTGCCGATAGCCTTGGAATAGGAGAGGGCCACCGCCTGCGCCGTGCCGGTCGCGTCCTGGTGGATGGCGATCAGGCCCGGCAGGCCAAAGCCCATCTGGTATTGCGCGCGCAGCGTATGGCCGGGGCCCTTGGGCGCCGAGAGCGACACGTCAATGTCCGCCTTCGGACGGATCAGGTTGTAATGGATGTTGAAGCCATGGCCGAACATCAGGTGCTGTCCGGCGCGCAGGTGCGGCTCGATCTCGTTGGCAAACAGCACGGCCTGCTTCTCGTCGGGCACCAGGATCATCAGCACATCAGCCCATTTGGCCGCTTCGGCAGGCGTGATCACTTCCAGCCCCGCCGCCTCGGCCTTCCTGCGCGAGGCCGAGCCTTCCTGCAGCGCCACCTTGATCTGCTTCACGCCGGAATCCTTGAGGTTCAACGCATGGGCATGGCCCTGGCTGCCATAGCCGACGACGGCCACTTTCTTCGACTGGATCAGCGAGAGGTCTGCATCGCCTTCATAATAGATTTTCATTGCTTCCATGAGCTCCGGTGGAGGGGTTGTCGGGAAAGGGGTAGGTTCAGGGTCCGTCGGTCAGCTTCCGTCGCAGCTCCATGCGCTGCTGACATTGGCGACACCGATAACGAGTTGGTTGAGGCGGCTGACCGGATCATCGCTTCCGGCATGACGCGAGAAATACTGCCCGCTGCCGGCCGGGCCGATCCGGGTCACGATGTCATGGCTGTCGAGCACCAGACGCAGGGTGCGCGAGCCATCCGGATTATGCGTCACTTCCTCACGCGCGCCATAGGCGGCGGGCGTATCGGATTCGATCTGGCGGGTCAGGCTGTCCAGCGATTGCGAAACATCTGCCGGCAGCATCGTGTCCAGCCGGCATGACGGCGCGCGCCGCGCGGCCTCGCTCACCGGCACGGAGCGCGCTTCCAGGAAGCTCCAGCCATTCTGCCCATAGACAGTGTAGACATAGGCCGACCCGCTCGGCGCCATCGTATCCACGATGCTCAGCTTGGCCGGGCGCAGGGGCCCCTGCAGGATTTCAGTCCGCTGCATGATCCTGGCAGCGCGGTCGAGGTCGCAGCTCAGCCGCGCGCCCTCGTAGCTGCCGGAGGGCGGCACCGCGCAGCTCTCCGGCTCGGCCAGCGCCAGCGGCGCGCCGATCAGGACCAGGCTTGCGAGAAGGAACCCGCGTGTCACCCTTTTTCCTTCCCTCTCTTGATCGAGAGGACCCCGGTGCGGCTGACTTCGACCAGGCCCAGCGGGCGCATCAGGTCAATGAACTGGGTCAGCTTGTCGGAGGCTCCCGTCAGTTCGAAAATGAAGCTCTCATTCGTCGTATCTATCACACGTGCGCGGAAGATTTCAGCGATCCGCAGCGCTTCCACGCGCTTTTCGCCTGTCCCTGCCACCTTCACGAGCGCCAGTTCGCGTTCGATGCCTCGTTTCGACTTCGTAATGTCTATCACTTCCGCCACGGGCACAAGTCTCAGCAGCTGTGCCTCGATCTGTTCCAGGATGTGCGGCGTGCCCTGCGTGACGATGGTGATGCGCGAGCGGTGCTGGCTTTCGTCGATTTCGGCGACTGTCAGCGAGTCGATATTGTAGCCGCGCGCGGAAAACAGGCTGACGACCCGCGCCAGCACGCCGGGCTCATTGTCGACGATCACGGCCAGCGTGCGCCGCTCCGTCGCTGCATCGTCATGCGCCAGGAAATAGGCGGATTTCGGCCCCTGCGGGCCAGAAGGGCTGCCATCGCTCATACGGTCTGCTCCGGTGAAGTCTGGGATAGGGCCGGCCGGTCGAGCGCCACATCCGGGCGCCGGGCCTGCAACTGGCCGCGCAGCGCCTTGGCGCGCCCCAGCGCCTCCTTGCGCATATGCAGCGCGCGCTGGTCATAGCGCCCGACAATCTGGTCCAGCCGGCGCGGATCGAGATGCGCCTGAAGCTCCGACACCAGCAGCCGCCGGCACTCGTCAATGAATGCGCCGCTTTCCTCGCCCGTGGGGCCGCCCTCGCGGGCAAGGCAGGTCAGCTCATGATAGGGAAACATCAGCGCATCGAGGATCGGCGGGCGAGTGCCCTGATAGGCGCTTTCCTTGTCGGCGGCCGATTGGTCCGCCGCAATGTTGGGAAAGAACATCCGTCCCCGGTCGACCAGTGTGGATAGGTTGATCAGCAGGCCCGCCCGCGCCGCCTCGAACGCCATGTCATTGGTGTGCATGTGCTTCGTCCGGGCAAAGGCCGCGGCGCGCGCCAGCGCATCAATCGCCCCGGCGCCCCAGTCGAGGCTTGCCACATCAATGCCCTGCCGCAGCCGCTCGGTCTGCAGCCGGCGCTGCTTCGCCGTCTCGCCGCGCGCGACGAAGGCGCTGATCAGCGCGACGATCGCCGAGAGAATCGCGATCACGACCTCGGGATATGTCCTCAGAAGATCCAGCGCCGCCTGCATGTCCATATCCGTCCCCGTCGGCCCGCTCAGACGAGCTTGCGTCCGGCCTCGCCGATCTCGTTACCGGTTATTTCGCCCAGGATCATCTGGTTGTGTGCGGAGCCCGACGGGATCATCGGCAGGCAGTTCTCCGCCCGCTCCACCCGGCAGTCGAACAGCACCGGACCCGGATGATCAATCATCTCGCGGATCTTCGCGTCCAGCTCGGCGGGATCGTCACACCGGATGCCATGCGCGCCCATTGCGTCCGCCAGCTTGACGAAATCCGGCAGGCTTTCCGAATAGGAATGTGAATAGCGCTCGCCATGCAGGAGCTCCTGCCACTGGCGCACCATGCCCATCCACTCATTGTTGAGGATGAACACCTTCACCGGCAGCCTGTGCTGAACAGCCGTCGACAGCTCCTGCATCATCATCTGGATCGAGGCTTCACCCGCAATGTCGATGACAAGCGCCTCGGGGTGCGCCGCCTGCACGCCCACGGCAGCAGGAAGCCCATAGCCCATCGTGCCGAGTCCGCCCGACGTCATCCAGCGGTTCGGCTCCTCGAAATGGAAGAACTGCGCCGCCCACATCTGGTGCTGGCCCACTTCGGTCGTGATGTAGGTCTCGCGGTCCTTGGTGAGCTCATAGAGACGCTCGACCGCATATTGCGGTTTGATCACCGTCTCAGAGCCCGCATAGGCAAAGCAGCGCCGCGCCCGCCAGGTCTCGATCTGCTCTTTCCAGGGCGAGAGGTCCGGCAGCTTGCGCTTCAGCCGTTTCAGCTCGGCGATGAGCGCGGCCAGCGCCTCTGCGCAATCGGCTAGCACCGGCACATCCACCCGCACGATCTTGTTGATCGAGGAGGCGTCGATATCAATGTGGATCTTCTTCGATTTCGGCGAGAAGGCATCAATCCGCCCCGTCACCCGGTCATCAAAGCGCGCGCCGACACAGATCATCAGGTCGCAGTCATGCATCGCATTATTGGCTTCGAAGCTGCCATGCATCCCCACCATGCCCAGCCAATCGGGATGCGAGGCCGGGAAGGCGCCGAGGCCCATCAGCGTCGAGGTCACCGGAATGCCTGTCGCCGCCTGCAGCTCGCGCAGCAGGGCAGAGGCGCGCGGCCCGGAATTGATCACCCCGCCGCCGGTATAGAGCACAGGCCGCCAGGCGCGGCTGATCAGGTCGGCTGCCGCCGCAATCGCCTCCGGCGCCGGCTTCGTGCGCGGCACATAGGTCGGTTTGAAGATGCCGGCCTTGCCGATGTAAGGCCCGGTCGCGAACTGGATGTCCTTCGGAATGTCGATCACCACCGGGCCGGGCCGGCCCTGGGTGGCGATATAGAACGCCTCATGGATCGTGCGGGCGAGATCGTTCACATCGGTCACGAGGTAATTGTGCTTGGCGCAGGCGCGCGTGATGCCGGTCGTGTCGCACTCCTGGAAGGCGTCGGTGCCGATCAGGTGCGTCGGCACCTGCCCGGTGATGACGACCATGGGGATTGAGTCCATCATCGCATCGGTGATCGGGGTGACCATATTGGTCGCCCCCGGCCCGGAGGTGACCAGTGCCACGCCCGGCTTGCCGGTGGAGCGGGCATAGCCCTCGGCGGCATGGCCCGCGCCCTGTTCATGGCGCACGAGAATGTGGCGGATCGCATCCTGCCCGTAGAGCGCATCATAGATCGGCAGCACCGCCCCGCCCGGATAGCCGAACATCACCGACACGCCCTGTTCCCTCAGCGCTTCGACGACGATCTGCGCGCCGGTCATCATGCGCGGGGCAGCGGCGGGTTCGGCTTTCGGGCTGGCGGGCTTGGCCTCGGTCTTGGTGCTCATGGGGGCGGTTCCGGTCGGGAGAGGGGGGGAGGGGAGAGAGGGTCGGGTCTGAACGGTCTTGCCAAAGAAAAAAGGGCCCCCGGAGGAAGCCCTTTTCTGCGCGCACCCGTAATTGCCTGGCAAGAGGCAATTACGGGCACATAAGGATTACTACCAGATTCGCGCGCATTCAGCGTTTCCTCAACCGCGTATCAGGAGGCATAATCTTCCGCAGTGGCTCTGTCAATCTCGCGGTAGAGGGCAAAAATCACCCGAAGCCGGTCCGGCAGCTCGGGCGAGGGAATGCGCGGCCAGAACGGAAACTGCCGCCCGATCCAGGTGAATTGCCGCTTGGCATAGCGGCGGGTATCGCGCTTGGCATTCTCGGCGGCTTCCTCGGCGCTGATCTCGCCCCGCACGAAGGCGGCGAGCCAGGGCATCCCGTGCGCCTTCATCGAGGGCAGCTCGGGGTCGAGCCCGCGCGCCACCAGCGCCCGCGCCTCGGCCATCGCGCCCTGCATCAGCATTCCCTCGAAGCGCCGGTCGATCTTCTTGTAGAGCGCCGCGCGCGGCGGGGTCAGCGCAAAGCCGATCCATTCGCCTTCGCCCAGAACCGGAGGCTGGCGCTCGGTCTGGAAGTCGCTCAGCGGCCGCCCGGTTGCCAGCCACACCTCATAGGCCCGGGCGAGGCGCTGGCGGTCGCCGGTGCCGAGGCGTTCGGCAAGGTCGGGATCATGCGGCATCAGCCGGCGGCGCAGGCCCTCGGCACCCTCGCTCTCGCTGATCGCGCGCACTTCGGCGCGGATATCATCCGGCACCGGCGGAATATCGGAGAGGCCCTGCGTCAGCGCCAGCAGGTAAAGCCCCGTGCCGCCGACGATCACCACCGGCTTGTTCTGCTTCTGCAAGCGCCGGAGCACCCCGCGCGCCGCTTCCAGCCACTCGCCGGTCGAATAGCGCGCGCCCGCATCGACATAGCCGAACAGATGGTGCGGCACGCCGGCCATCTCCTCCTCCGTGGTGCGGGCCGAGATCACCTGCAGGTCGCGGTAGACCTGCATGGAGTCGGCATTGACTACCTCCCCGCCGAGCCTGCGGGCGAGTTCGATGGCGAGAGCCGATTTGCCGCTGGCCGTCGGGCCGTGGATGAGGATTGCCGGATGCATGTCTTTACAACTAAGGACTTGCGGCGCGCGAGGAAAGCCACCTTGCCCCATCTCGGCGCTGTCCCGGCGCCCAACCTGGAGAAGATGCGTGGAAAACCCGGCCCGATCTGAAGCAGAGGCAACTGGCCGCCAGCCCTTCGGACTCGTGGGCGTTGCCGCGCGTCCTGTCGCCAGCCTTGCAGATGCGCTCCGCGCGCGCCTTGCCGCCCTTGGCGGCGAGATGGGCGAGGTTCAGATCCTCTCAGCTGAGGGCGAAACGCTGGGCGCCGTCGCTGCCGAGATTACCCTGCCGCCGGAAGCTGCGCCCCAGCTGCGCCAGCTGCTCGACCTTGAAGACGAGATCGACGCCTTCCTCGGCCCGGTGGCTGCGATGCAGCCCGCCCGGGTGCTGATCTCGGACATGGATTCCACCATCATTGGCCAGGAATGTATCGACGAGATCGCCGATGCTATCGGCCTGAAGCCGCAGATCGCGGAGATCACCGAACGCGCCATGCGCGGTGAACTCGATTTCGAGGCCGCGCTGACCTCGCGGGTCGCCATGCTGAAAGGCCTGCCCCTGCCGGCCCTGCAGCGCACTTTCGAGGAACGCCTCACCCTCAATCCCGGCGCGCGCACGCTGATCCGCACCGTCCGCGCGATGGGACACAGGACGCTGCTCGTCTCCGGCGGTTTCACCTTCTTTACCTCCCGCATCGCCGCGCTTGCCGGGTTCGAACACGATCTCGGCAACACGCTGGGCGATGATGGCGCCGTGCTCACCGGCGAAGTCGCCCGGCCGATCCTTGGCCGCGAGGCCAAACGCCGCGCGCTGGAGGAAGCAGCGGGCGCTGCCGGAAGCCCGCTCGTGAACACGATCGCGCTCGGGGACGGCGCCAATGATCTGGGCATGATCCGCGCGGCGGGCATCGGCGTCGCCTATCATGCCAAGCCTGTGGTTGCCGCCGAAGCCAATGCCTCGATCCGGCATACGGATCTCACCGCCGCATTGTTCTTCCAGCGCTACACCTCGCGCGATTTCGTGCGGGACTGACGATGCCGAGCCTGCGCACCCGCCTCTTCCACACCTGGTTCCGGCTGACCCGGCCTGTTACTTTGGGTGTGCGCGCGGCGGTGGAGAATGAAGCCGGCCACGTCTTCATGGTGCGCCATACCTATATCAAGGGCTGGCACATGCCCGGCGGCGGGGTCGAGCAGGGGCAGACGGCGGCTGAAGCGCTGCGGCGGGAGCTGCTGGAGGAAGCCGGCGTGCAGCTGATCGCAGAGCCGCTCCTCATCAGCCTCTATTCCAACCATCACAGTTTCCGGAACGACCATATCGCCTTCTACCGCGTCCCCTGGGGCAGCTGGCAGCAGGTCGAAGCCACCCAGCAGGGCGAGATTGCCGAAACCGCCTGGGTCGATCCGCAGAGCCCCATCGAAGGCACGACAGCGGGAAGCCTCCTGCGCTTCGGCGAGCTCTATCGCGGCGATCCGCTCTCGCCCTATTGGGGCATCAGAAGATCATAGGCCATTCGCATGGGCGAAGGCGAAGACCGCTGGCAGGCAGAGGAAGGCGAGCATCGCCAGAAGTATGGCGGCAATGTTCGGTCTGGGACGGCGCCGGTATCTCATGGCTGCCAGTGTTCGGGAGTGATTGTGGCGGCACGCAGGCGAGAAAAAGTTCGCCTGAGGATTGTTTGCAGCCTGCCTGAAAAGCGGGCGTTAACCTGCTGTTAAGGGGTGTGGCGCAATCTGGGCGCATGGCAGCTCCCCCTACTGCCATGAAAGATGACCCTGATACCACGCGGCCTGACGCGACCCCGCGGGCACCCGCAGATCAAAGTCACACGCCGGCCTGCTTCCCACAGGCCGGCGTTTTCATGTCCGGCGCCGGATCACGCGCACATACTGTGCCGCTGTGTAGAGCGAGAGCCCGGCTGCCGCCCAGAGCATCAGGACGAGCGCGCCTGCGCCGATCTGGCCGACCAGGCTTGCCTCTCCGCCGGCCGGGGCCTCGGGCGCGGGCCAGAGGGCGAGCGGCAGCATCAACCCTGCGATGGCCAGCATCTCGATCGCGGTCTTCACCTTGGCAAGGTTTGACGGGGCAACGACGCCTTTTGCTTCCGGCCGCGTGCGCAGCCAGGTCATGAACACATCGCGCGCGATGATCAGCGCGGCGGGCACATAGATGAGCCAGCTTTTCAGCGCGAGCGCGAGCGCGACCAGCGCCGCGGCCACCAGCAGCTTGTCGGCAATCGGATCGAGCCAGACACCGAACCGGCTCTCGGCCCCGAATTGCCGCGCGGCCCAGCCATCGAGGAAATCGGTGATCACGCCGGAGAGAAAGGCGAGCAGCGTGAACTGGTGCCAGAGCTGCTGGAAGGTCAGCAGCCGCTGGCGCTCGAGCCCGGTTTCCGTGCCCGCCTCCAGCACACCGTCGATGCCGGCGGCTCTCAGCGCGCCGAACAGGACAAGCGCCGCAAAGACGCAGCGGGATACGGTCAGCGCATTGGGAAGCCAGGCGAGCATGGGCTTCCTCTGCCAGCCGGGGGCAGGGGCTGCAATCTGCGGGGCGCATTTCCTTCGGCGCAATTCACTGGCGCGGAGGGCCTGCGTTAACTTATGCTGGCCGGGTCATCCCCGATTCGATAGCGGTGATCCTGATGCAGCAATATCACGGCCTTCTTGAAGACATCCTCGCCAACGGCGTCCAGCGCGGCGACCGCACCGGAACCGGCACGCTGGGCGTGTTCGGCCGCCAGATGCGGTTCGACCTGGCCGAAGGCTTCCCGATGGTGACGACCAAGCGGCTGCACCTGCGCTCGATCATCATCGAGCTGCTCTGGTTCCTGAAGGGCGACACGAACATCGCCTGGCTGAAGGAAAACGGCGTTTCGATCTGGGATGAATGGGCCGACGAGAAAGGCGACCTTGGCCCCGTCTATGGCAAGCAATGGCGTAGCTGGGCGGCGCCCGATGGGCGGGTGATCGACCAGATCCAGTGGGTGCTCGACGAGATCCGCACCAATCCCAATTCCCGCCGCCTGATCGTGTCGGCCTGGAACCCGGCGGATGTGAACGAGATGGCGCTGCCGCCCTGCCACTGCCTGTTCCAGTTCAATGTGATGGCCGGCAAGCTCAACTGCCAGCTCTACCAGCGCTCGGCGGACGTGTTCCTTGGCGTGCCGTTCAACATCGCCTCCTATGCGCTGCTGACGATGATGATGGCGCGCGCCACGGGCCTTGAGCCCGGCGAATTCGTACACACGCTGGGCGATGCGCATCTGTACCTGAACCATCTCGACCAGGCGCGCCTGCAGCTGACGCGGGAGCCGCGCGACTTGCCGGTGATGCTCATGAACCCGGACAAGACGGACTTGTTCGGCTGGGAGTATGAGGATTTCCGCGTCGACGGATATAATCCGCACCCGCACATCAAGGCGCCGGTGGCTGTCTGAAGCCTGCTTCAGCCTGGCCCAAGCGTGCAATCGACCTGCGCGCCGGTCTCCACCGTGATCGGCAGCGGCGCATCGAAGACCGGGCAATCCATCTGCACGGGCTGCGGTCCGGCGGCGAGGCTGTAGACTTCGATCCGCACCTGCTGGAGGCCGACCGTTTCGCGCCTTGCCTGTTCGCGGTCGAACCGGCCGGTCAGGGTCAGCGACTGGTTGCGCACGGCGAGTTCGCGTGTGTCTTCGCCGAGCACGATCCGCCCGCCCGGGGCCGGCTGGCCGGGGCGCGGCTGGGCATGGACCATCATCGATACCCGCAAGGTCTGGCCCGCCGCGACGAGGGCATCGGCGAGGTCCGGCGCGAGGCTGATATCCAGCCGGAAGGGCAGCGCGATGATCTCCTGCGGCAGATCGGGCGCGGGCTGAGGCGCCGGAGAGACAGGCGGCGCGGGGCGCGTCCCTGCTGCGGGCGCGGCCTCGGGCTTCGAGGAGCAGGCGGCAGCGAAGAGCGAGGCAGCGGCGAGAAGGCAGATCAGGCGCAGGCGCATGGCTGGTTTTGTCGCGGCTCGCCTGGGCGCTGGCAAGCCCCGAATCTCTGCTTGCCGCCGGGTCAGAAGCCCTGCAATCTGGGATGGGGGACAAACGGCGAAAAAGACCGGCGATCCTCCTGCATTGGAGGCAAACATGAAACCCGCAATCGCCGAATTCATCGGCACCTTTACCCTCGTCCTGTTCGGATGCGGCTCGGCTGTTCTCGCTGGCGGCGAAGTCGGCCAGCTCGGCATTTCCTTCGCCTTCGGCCTGGCCATCGTGGCGATGGCCTATGGCATCGGTCCCATTTCCGGCTGCCACGTCAATCCGGCGGTCAGCTTCGGCGCGTTCGTGTCGGGCCGGATGGGGCTGAATACCATGCTGCAATACTGGGCCGCGCAGTTTGCCGGCGCGCTGGCCGGGGCGGGGGTGCTTTACCTCATCGCATCGGGCCGGGCGGATTATTCCCTCGCCGGCAACGGGCTTGGCCAGAATGGCTGGGGGCCGGGCTATCTCGGGGAATATGCGCTGATCGCGGCGCTGGTCTTTGAAGTGGTGGCAACCTTCCTGTTCCTCGTCGTGATCCTCGGCGCGACCCAGAAGGCGGCGCCGGGCATGGTGGCGGGCCTCGCAATCGGCCTGACGCTGGTGGTGATCCACATTGTCGGCATCCAGGTGACCGGCGTATCGGTGAACCCCGCGCGCAGCTTCGGCCCGGCGGTGATCGTCGGCGGGCAGGCGATCTCGCAGCTCTGGCTGTTCCTCATCGCGCCGCTGATCGGCGCCGCGCTGGCGGGCGTCCTGTTCCGGCAGAAATTGCTGGAAGCGGAATAGGGGCCGGTCTGCCAACGTTTCAGTCGTCGTCACTCCCGGCCGGCGCCAGCCGGTCTGGGAGCCTATCTCCTGAGTCTGCCGCAATCGCTGCGGCGCCGATGTCCGGAGATGGGCCCCCTGATGCGCTGGCGCGCATCGGGGGTGACGAACTGTGAGGGTGTGCGGTGGGTGAGAGCCTACCGAAGCTCAATGGATGGCGCGCTTCCTCCAGCACCGGCGGCCGCAGGGCTGGCGGGGCCAGTGCGGGGAGGGGTTGGGTTTGGGGTGAGGGCGTGTGTCAGGAAGTATCCGGGTGGGCTCTGGCCAGCGTCGGCGCAGGACAGGCGACTGATTCGTCTGTGGACGGAGCATGTCCGGCGGCCAGCGCGCCGGGCTTGAAGCCGGCGGCGGCAGCGAGGCGGCGCAGGAGCGTGTCTTGCGGGGGCCGCGCGATGGGCATGAGGAGATTGAGCGCGGTGGCGCCGCGGGCGCGGCGCTGATCGGTGATGAGGCCGAGATAGATGACGCGGCCGAAGGGCGTGATGCCGAAGCGGTAGACGAAGCCCCGCCCGTACTCGCTGCGGACCCAGGCCTTCAGCGCGGCGAGCTGCGCGAAGATCAGCGGCCAGAGAAGGCGCTGGAGCGGCGACAGCCAGTGGAAGGGGCGGGTCAGCGAGTACATGACGGGCGGAGTGTACGCTGGCGCCGGACCGGATCGGATAAGTTTGGGGGATTTTCTTTTATGGGGTTGAATTTGCGGGGGTTTTGAGCGGCTGAGGTGTGGGATAGAGGGCGGGTTGTTCCGCAGAGTCCGGAGAGGTCTGGAGATGGGCACCCTGATGGCCTTTGGCCATCGGGTGTGACGAACACTTTGGGTGTGCGTTTGTGAGGAGGGGGCGCGTCAGGCTTCGTAGGGGGAGATGAGGCCCTGGTCTTCGCGGCGGCGGATGACCCAGGAGACGAGGACGGCGCCGACCATCTTGCCGATGACGAAGACGATCCAGTTCGCCGGGTGGAGCATGTTGCCGGGCTCGAGGCCGAGCTGCATCTGCTGGGCGAGGTCTGCGCCATAGAGGAAGACCGTGGTGTCGACGGGCGAGGCGAGGGCACTGGAGATCAGGATACGGGTCGAGAGCCGGTATTTCGTGAACGTGTAGACCAGCCAGTCGACGAATTCGGAAATGGCGAAGGCGATGCCGCTGGCGAGCGCGATGACGGGCCAGGCGTAGAAGAAGGACCAGGCGACTGCGAGGGCCATCAGGATCAGCACCTTGTGGCCCATCTCGCGCTGGACGAAATCGCGCACGACAAAGACCATGCCAGTGACCATCGTCATCGGGTGGAGGGCGATGCCCTGCTGGTAGGCGTCGCTGGGGTCGATGATCTGGAACTGGGGAATCACTCCGAAGGACCAGTTCAGGAAAGGTATCAGGGCGACATATATCAGCGCCCAGCCCCGGCCCTGCAGGTACCAGATGGCACCGATGGTCAGAGCGAGCGCGAACAGCGCTGGCAGCAACAGGTTGGGATGACCGTTGGTCAGCACCGCGACGAGGTCGAACATGATACCGGTGTCTCTCCGCGATGCCTTTATGCAGTTGTGGCTGCCATCCGGGCTTGCTTAACGCACCCCCCCGGCGCGAGGAAGCCTGCAACACGGGGATAGCGCTCAGACGGCAAGAAATAGAGAGACAGCGGCAAAAGTCATGTCCACCCATGTAAAACTCTGCCTGATCGTTGCGCAGGCGCGCAACCGCGTGATCGGCGCCGAAGGCAAGCTGCCCTGGCGCCTGAAGGACGATATGGCCTTCTTCAAGCGCACCACGACCGGCGCCCCGGTGATCATGGGCCGCAAGACCTGGGAAAGCCTTCCCGTTCGCCCGCTGCCGTCGCGCGACAATATCGTGCTGACACGCGACTGGGATTATGACGCGCCGGGCGCGCGGGTGTATGCGAGCTTTGCCGCTGCGGTGAACGCGGCGCGGGCGATGGCCGCGCGCGAGGGGCGGGATGAAGCGTTCGTGATCGGCGGGGCGGAGATCTATGCCTCTGCGCTGCCGGTGGCCGACCGGATCTACCTGACCGAGGTGGACGCGACGGTGGCGGGCGATGCGCGCTTTCCGGATATTGACCGTCGCCACTGGGCCGAGGGGGACGTGCAGTCTTTCCCGGCAGGCGATGGCAATGAACATGCCTTCACCATCCGCCGGCTGGACCGGGCGCCGGTCTCTGTCTGAAGCTGCGCGGGCGCGGCCTCACGCCGGGTCAATGATGGACGCTTTTCCGCATCGGGCCTAGCCTCCGGCAAAACCTGCCGGGAGGGTATGACATGCAATTCGATGTGATCGGCTCGGGCCTTGGCTTTCCCGAGGGGCCGGTGGTGATGGCGGATGGCTCGGTCATCATCGTGGAGATCCAGCTTGGCTGCATCTCGCGCCTCTGGGGCGACGGGAAGCGCGAAGTGATCGCGACACCCGGCGGCGGGCCGAACGGGCTGGCGATCGGGCCGGACGGGGCGCTTTATTGCTGCAACAATGGCGGCTTCGAATACCATGACGTCGGTGGGCTGACGATTCCCGGAAACTGCCCGCCGGACTATTCGGGCGGGCGGATCGAGCGGATCGACCTTTCGACCGGCAAGGTCGAGCGGCTGTATGACAGCGTCGATGGCAACGGCCTGCGCGGGCCCAATGATATTGTCTTTGATGCAGAGGGCGGGTTTTATTTCACTGACCTGGGCAAGGGTTTCTCGCGCACGCGCGATCATGGCGGCGTCTACTACGCAAAGCCCGATGGCAGCTTGATCAGGGAAGTGGACTATCATCATATCTCGCCGAATGGCTGCGGCCTGTCGCCGGATGGCAAGACGCTGTATTTCGCTGACACGATGACGGCGCGGCTCTGGGCCTTTGCGCTGACCGGGCCGGGGGAGTATGCGCCGCACCGGCCGCCTTTCCTGCGGGGCCGGGTGATTACGGGGCAGACGGAGCTTTGCTATTTCGACAGCCTGGGCGTTGCGGCGTCCGGAAATGTCTGTGTGGCAACAATTCTCAGGAATGGCGGCTATGGCGGCATCACGACGATCACGCCGGCGGGCGATTACAGCTTCATCGAGATTCCGGACCCGTTCGTCACCAATATTGCCTTTGGCGGGGCGGATATGCACGACGCCTACATCACCGCGTCCGGCACTGGCCAGCTGATCAGGTGCCGGTGGCCTGAGGCGGGGCTGAAGCTCAACTATAACGCATAGGGTTTCAGGCCTCGCCGGGCGCCTCAGGCGCGAAGGCGCCGTCATCGTAGGCCTGGCTGTAGGCGGCCCAGTCGTCTTCCACCTGGCGGGCGGCGGCGAGGGCGGCATCGAGAAGTTCGCCGCGCCATTTCTGCCGTGCGCCGAAATCCATCAGCGCGTCAGCATTGGCAGAGCCCTGCCGGCCGCTGCTGCGCAGCTGGGCGGAGGCGAGACAATCCGCCATCGTGGCGACGAGGCTTTCGATGGCGCCGTCCTGTTTCGCCGCTTCGGCGAGGGAGACGCGGTCGGCAATCGGCTGCATCTCGCGCAGGATGTAGGACGCCCCGTCCATCTCCACATCGTGTAGGAAGGCGAGGGGGACGGCCTGCATGCGCCGCTGCACGGCGATGGCGCGGGCGGCTTCATTCTTCCATCTGGGCTGTTTCAGCGGGCTTGCCCCGGCGAGCGCCGAAGGCGGGGATTGTTTGAGGTCGAGCAGGTAATGCCTGTCCGGTGCGCCCCTGCCCTGGATGAGGACGAGATAGCGGTCGAGGCCGAGGCTGCCATTGCCGGCGACGCGGCGAGCGATGTCGAGCACACGGTAGAATTTCGGATCAGGCTCGCGCGCGGCGAAGGCGTTGATGGCGGCGGTAACGCGCTCGCGCTGCGCTTTGCTGGCGGGGAGGAGCTTGCGGTCATCGACCTTCAGGACACGGCGGGTTTTGTGCATGACCGTCCGGCTGCTGAGCAGGTCGATCCGCTGCCGGGATTTCAGCGAGGTGAGAAGCTCGCGCACCGGGCCGTCGGCGATCTCTCGCTCGACCCAGCGGGCATGGCCATCGGCGAGGCCGTCTGCCCACCGCCGGATGAACATGTCTCCGAGGGCGAGGGCTTCCTTTTCGCCGGCTTTCAAGGCTTCGCGCCCGACGATCAGGCTACTGACCATCCGCACCGCATCCCAGCTGGCCGGGGCAAGAATGCCTTCGTCGAAATCATTGATGTCGAAATAGACCTGGCGGTTGTCGCCCTTGTAGCTGCCATAATTCTCGAGGTGGAGGTCGCCGCAGGTCCAGGCGGGCGGGGCCTTTTCGAGCACCGGGGCATCGGGCAGGCGGTTATAGTAGAGATGGCAGGTCGCCCGCAGGAAGACGAACGGGCCGGAGCGCATGTTCGCGTATTTCATCGCAAGGCGTTCCGGCAGGCGGCCGGCATTGAACTTCTGGATCTTGCGGACGAGCTTGCTCATGGCGGGCCTTCCTGTCTGGCGGCACTCCATTCTGTCTGAACTTGCGGGCGCGATAAAGTCCGGGTCCCGGATCAACCTCTGCGGGCGGTGTTTCGCTTTTTGCTTCCTGCGTTGCCCGCGCTGGTATACCGTATCTCCTATACAACAAAGTTTGCACGAGGAGGACGCTATGCATACCCACGAGGCCCATGCGCACTGTTGCGGACACGCACATGCCGAGGGGGTCGACCCCTGCCATTGCGGCGCGCCGTACACGCTGGAGGCCTTCCGCAGGATTTCGGCGGATCTTGACCGGCGGCAGATGCTGGGCGGGATGGCGGCGGTGGTCGGCATGTTTGCGGGCTTTGGCCTCGCCGAGAAGCCGGCCTGGGCGGCGGGGCCGGGGCAGGCGGTGCGACTGACAAATCTGAGCTATTTTGACGGGGTCACCCTGTCGATCCAGCGCGGGCGGGACATCGTGGTGCAGGGCGGGCGGATCACCGCGCTGATTGCGCCGGGCGAAGCGTTTGAAGGCGCGGTTGTGCGCGATTGTGGCGGGCGGACGGTGATCCCGGGGCTGATTGATTGCCACTGGCATTCAACGCTGGTGGCGGTCAGCATGATCGCGGCGCTGACGCAGGATATCGGCTTTGTGCACCTGATGGCGGGGCGCGAGGCGGGCGCAACGCTGCGGCGCGGCTTCACGACCGTGCGCGATGTGGGCGGGCCGGCCTTCGGGCTGAAGATGGCGATTGACCGGGGCGCCCTGCCGGGGCCGCGGATTTTCCCGTCCGGCGCGATGGTGTCGCAAACTTCCGGACACGGAGATTTCCGCCTCTTAAGCGAACTGCCCCGTATGCCGGGGACGCCGGCCAACCAGATCGAGCAGCAGGGCGTTGCGCTGATTGCCGACGGGGCGGACGCGGTGCTGCGCGCGGTGCGCGAGCAGCTGATGAAGGGGGCGAGCCAGATCAAGATCATGGCGGGCGGGGGCGTATCCTCACTGTATGACCCGCTCGATACCACTCAGTATACGGAACGCGAGATGCGGGCGGCGGTCGAGGCAGCCGAGGACTGGGGCACTTATGTGTGCGCGCATGTCTACACGCCGGGGGGCATCCGGCGGGCCGTGAAAGCGGGTGTTAAATCCATCGAACATGGTCAGCTGGCGGATGAAGAGACGGTCCGTGTGATGGCGGGGGAAGGGGTCTGGTGGTCGATCCAGCCCTTCCTGGCCGATGAGGACGCCAACCCCAAGGATGACCCTGTCCAGCAGGCCAAGCAGGAAGAAGTGGCTGAAGGCACGGTGCGGGCATTTGAGCTGGCGCGAAAGCACCGGGTGCCGATGGCGTTCGGAACGGACATCCTGTTCAATCCGGCGGGCACCGGCAGCCAGGGACGGCAACTGGCGAAGTTTGCGCGTTTCATGACGCCGCTGCAGGCGCTGCATACGGCCACCGGCGCGGCCGGGCAACTGCTGGCGCTGTCGGGTGAGCGCGCGCCTTATCTGGCGCCGCTGGGCGTGATCCGGCCTGGCGCGGCGGCGGATCTGCTGGTGGTGAATGGCGATCCTTCGGCAAGCCTCGATTTCCTGGATGATCCGGAGGCGAACCTTCCCATGATCATGAAGGGCGGGGCGGCGATCAAGGACCAGCTTGGCTGAGGAGGCCATCGGTATGCGGACTTTTCTTGCTATAGCGGCCATGGCCGCCGGGATGGCGGCGCCGGCCCATGCTCAGGCGACGGAGGGCTGGAGCGGGCAGGTGACGCCTTATATCTGGGGCGCGGGATTTTCCGGCGAAGTGCGCCCGGTTGCAGGCGGGCCTGTCTTCGAAGTGAAGGAATCCGTGTTCGAAGTGCTCGATGACCTGGAGGGCGCGTTCTTCCTGACGGGCCTTGCGCGGCGGGGCGATCTTGTGATCGTCGGGGACATCAGCTGGTCGTCTTCTTCGCGCACGGAGTCTCCGGGGCAGGGGCTGCCGCCGGTGAAAGGCTCGGTCGACTCGCTGTTTGCAACCGTTGTGGCCGGGCGGCGGATACAGGCGCAGAGCGACCAGACGATTGACTTCCTGGCCGGTGTGCGGGTGTGGGATATTGATGCGACGGCGGATGTTCAGGGCCTGCCGCTGTCGGCGTCGCGGTCTGTGTCCCTGATTGATCCGGTGATCGCGGTTCGCTTTAACCGGCAGCATACGAACGGTTTTTCGACGATTGCCTATGGCGATATCGGCGGCTTCGGCGTTGGCGCGGATTTCAGTGCGCAGGCGGCGGTGACCGTGAACTATGCGATCAATGAACAGGCCTATGTTTCGGGCGGCTACCGCTATGTGCATCTCGATTACGAGAAACGCGGCGCACGGATCGACATTCGCTTCAGCGGGCCGCTGCTGGGCTTTACATGGCGGTTTGATTAGGGCGGGGCAGGGCCGCCGGGCGGCTCATTCTGAGCGCTTTCGCAGGCTCATCCTGAGCGAAGTCGAAGGATGGGCCGGGGCTGGCACAGCGCTGCTTGGCCATCCTTCGACTTCGCTCAGGATGAGCGTTGGGGGTGGGGCGGGCTTTTTGATCGAGGCTTCAGCGCGCCGCCGCCACGCAGGTGATTTCCACCAGGGCGCCGAAGGGCAGGGCGGTGACGGCGATGGCGGTGCGGGCGGGCGGATCGCGCTCGAAATAGGTGGCGTAGACTTCGTTCATGGCCGTATACTGATCAATGTCGGTCATGTAGACGGTGCATTTGAGGAGGTCGGCCATGGCGGCGCCGGCGGCTTCGGTGTTGGTCTTGACGGCTGTCATCGCGGCATGGGTGGCTTCGCGCACATCGCCGGTTTCGCTGCGCCCGATGACACCGGCCAGGTATATCGTGTCGCCATGGCGGACCGCTGCGCTGTAGAGATGATTGCCGGGCACGAGGACTTGTTTGGTGGCCGGCGCGGCCGGGGCAGGCGGCAGGACGGTCTCGTTGACCGAGACGCAGGCGCCGAGGCTGGCTGCGGCTAGGAAGGGGACGGCAAGCAAACGGATCATCGCGGGAACCTCTCTGAAACGCCTGATGGTTTCATGCCGCGAGGCTGATGCCCAAGCAAGAGTGCGTTGCCGGGGGCGCCTGTCAGGGCGCGATGCAGCGGGCGCCGGACTGGCGGTAAGGGCGATTGCATTGCCATCCGTCGCCGGCCGAATTCAGGTGCGCGAATTCAGGAACGGCCACCTTGATGCAGGCATTGCCCTGCGCCCGGTATCCGCGTTCGCAGGCCCAGCCGGAGCCGGCCTGGCTGTCGGTCAGGTAGCCATTCTGCGGAACGCGGATGGCAACACATTGTGCGGCGGCCGGGCGATAGCCCCGCTCGCAGGCCCAGCCGGAGCCAAAGCTGGAATTGGTCAGATAGCCGTTTGCAGGCACCTGGACCTTGTCACACCGGTCACTCGCGCGGGTGTAGCCCCGCTCGCACTGCCAGCGTTGTCCCGTGCTGTCGAGATAGGCGTTTGCCGGGATTGCGATCTCAACGCAGGCCTCTGCGCGGCGCTCATAACCATGGTTGCAATCCCAGCCGCGGCCGAAGGAGCCGCTGGTGAGATGTGCATTCTCCGGCAGGCCAATTGCGGCGCAGGATTCGCCTGCCTGGCGGAATCCGGAGTCGCAATTCCAGCCGCTGCCGAATGTCCGGGCGCTGGAGTTATCCGGGCGGCTGGTGTCTTCGCCGGCGGACTGGGCTGAAGCCGCGCCGGCCATCAGGCAGGCGCCTGCGGCTGCCGCGAGCCAGCGCCTCAGGACAGGGCGCGGGGCGGCGATGGGGAGTTTCATTGTGTCTCGTTTCAGCCCGGTCAAATCAGGGCGGCTGGGATCAATCTGGCGAACCCCGGAGGCTCAGCGGGCGCGCGGCGAGGCAGACGGGACGTGCGGAGGTTCGGGGTTCTGGGCTGACCGGATCAGGCGGGGTGCGGAAGGCGCCGCATATTTGCGTTTTTCGGTGCGGGGCAATTCGCTGATGGGGCGGGTCATGGGCAGGCACTCCGGAAAGCAGAAGGATGCTCTGCCGTTTAGAGGTGGGACCCGGAGGGGTTGAATGCAAGGCTTTGAATTTTTATAATTTTTTTATGGTGAATCTTGTTTGGATACAAGGGGCCTCAGTCCTCGAACACGATTTCGGGTGGGGGTTTGGTGATGAGGTCGTCGAGGGCGAGGGCGACCGAGCGGGCGAGGTTCAGGAAAACATCCGTGGCCGGACCTTTGCCGAGGGCGGCGGGGGTGCCGTTGTCGCCGGCTTCTCGGATGGCGGTCAGCATCGGGATCTGCGCCAGCAGGGGCAGGCCGAGCGCTTCGGCCATGCGGCGGCCGCCGCCTTCGCCCATGAGGTAATGCCGGTTGCCGGCGGGGTCTTCGAACCAGCTCATCGTCTCGGCGATGCCGATGACGGGCACATGCGTCTTGGCGAACATCGCCGCGCCGCGGCGCACATCGGCGAGGGCGACTTCCTGCGGCGTGGTGACGATCAGGGCGGCGGTGACGGGGACTTTCTGGGCGATGGCGAGCTGAGCGTCGCCGGTGCCGGGGGGGGTGTCGATGATCAGGAGGTCGAGCGGGTCTTCCGGGGTGCCCCATTCGGCATCATTCAGGAGCTGGGTGATGGCGGACATGACGATAGGCCCGCGCCAGATCATCGGAGCGTCGGGGTCTGACAGATAGCCGATGGAAAGGGTTTTCATCCCGTGCGCCTCGACGGGGATGAGCTTCTTGCGCGCGGAGGTGGCAGGTTCCGCGTTCACGGTGCCGAGCATGGTGGGGATCGAAGGGCCGTAGATGTCGGCGTCGAGCAGGCCGACCTTCATGCCGGCGCGCGCCATGGCGGCGGCGAGGTTGACCGCGACGGTGGACTTGCCGACGCCGCCCTTGGCGCTGGCGACCACGAGGATGCGGGCGATACCGGGGATGGGCTTGAGGCCGGCCGAGGCCGGGGGCGCGCCCTGGGAGAGGGCTTCGTCGGAGAGGCGGGCGCCTTTGGTGACGCGGCGGGCGCCGGCGGGCAGGGGCGAGGGGGCGTGCGGGGCGGCAGGCCCTGACGATTTCTCGGCAGTCAGGACCGTGGTGACGGCGGCAATGCCGGCGACGCGCTGAGCGGCGTTTTCGGCCTCGATCCGGCGGGCTTCACCGGCAGCGGCATCGGCCGGATCGGCCCGGATGATGAGGATGGCGCGGCCTTCATCGTTGACCGTCACGGATTCCAGCCAGTCCGGCGCGCCGAGGGCGGCGCGGATGGCTTCCTGCAACCTGTCCTTTGATTTCTGCTTCGAGCCGAACATGCTCACGCCCCTGCTGATATGCTGCGGCGGTATGGCAGACGCGCTGGCTGGGGCAAGCGGGGCGGGCGGGAATGCGTCATTTTTGCAGCGCTCCTGTTCCGATTTCGGGTGCATGGCGCGCCCGAGGCTCTATATAGGCGGACAAGATAAGAGATTCAGGAGGCGTCATGCCCTGGGATGACAAGACGAAAGGTTCCGGCCCGTGGGGCGGGGGCGGCGGCGGAAAAGGCGGCGGTGAGGAGGGCGGATCGCCCTGGAACCGGCCTTCCGGCGGCGGCAATGGCGGCGGCGGTGGCGGCAAGCCTCCGGCTGACCTCGAAGAACAGATGCGCAAGATGCAGGAACGTTTCCGTCAGCGGCGCGGCGGCGGCGGCGGTGGTGGCCGGGGCAATGGACGCGGCGGATCCGGCGGCATGGGCCGCGGGGCAGGCCCGCTGGGTATCGCGGTGATCGCCGGTGTGGCGGTGCTCGCCTGGCTGTCGACCAGCGTGGTCGTGGTTGACCCGACGCAGCAGGCGGCGATTTTCCGCTTCGGCAAATGGCAGGCCAATTATGGACCGGGCCTTCATTTCCACCTGCCGGCCCCGGTCGAGCGGCATGAGCTCCTGAACGTCGAGCGCCGGATGGAAACCTCCATCGGCGCAACGCTCGACCAGAGCCTGATGCTCACCCAGGACGAGAACATCGTCGATATTCAGTTCTCCGTGTTCTGGAAGATCGATACCGAGAACCCGCAGGATTACCTCCTGAATGTACGCCGGCCATCGGAAACGGTGGCGATGGTCGCTGAGTCCGTGATGCGCGAAGTGGTCGGCAAGACGCGGCTGCAGAACCTGATCACCACCGAGCGGGACGCGGTGCAGCGCGCCGTGGCGCAGCAGGTGCAGACCCTGCTCAACGAATACCGGGCCGGCATTGAAGTGCTCTCGGTACAGATCGACAAGTCTGACCCGCCGGCGCAGGTGATCGAGGCGTTCAACGATGTGAACGTCGCCGAGCAGGACGCCGAGACGCGCACGAACCAGGCAACCCAGTTTGCCAACGAGATCGTGCCGCAGGCGCGCGGTACTGCCCAGCGCCTCCTGCAGGAAGCCGAAGCCTACCGCGACCAGATCGTCGCCGATGCAACGGGTGAAGCCTCCCGCTTCGAGCAGATCCTTGAGGAGTATCGCAAGGCGCCGCGCGTGACCCGCGAGCGGATGTATCTCGAGACGCTGGAACGCGTGCTCGAGCGCTCCGACAAGATGATCCTCGACCAGAATTCGGGCGCCGTGCCTTACCTGCCGCTTGAGCGGACCCGGCCCCAGCAAAGCAGCGGAGGAACCCCCTGATGCGTGCCTTCGGATGGATAATCCTGATCCTGTCCATTATCGGACTTGTGATCGTTTCAAACGTGTTCTTCATCGTGCGTCAGGCCGAGCAGGCGATCCTGCTGGAAGTCGGCCGCCCGGTGCGGATCATCAATGCGACGGGTGCGGATGAAGCCGGCCTGCACATGAAGATCCCGATCTATCAGCAGGTCGAAATTCTCGACAAACGCAACCTCGGCCTGGATATCCAGGGTATTGAGGTGATTGCCTCAGACCAGCGCCGGCTGCGCGTGGATGCGTTCGTCCGCTGGCGGATCAGTGATCCGCTGCGCTACTACCAGCGTTTCCGCGTTGAGACGGCCGCAGAGGCCCAGCTGAACCGGATCACGACCTCCGCGATCCGTGAGGCGCTTGGCGATGTGGCCGTGCCGGAAATCATCTCCGGGCAGCGCGCCCAGCTGATGGACCGTATCCGGAACAATGTGAACCAGGGCCTGCAGAATGACGGCATCGACATCATCGATGTCCGTATCCGCCAGGCGGACTTGCCGCGCGAAGTGGCCGAGGGTGTTTACAACCGTATGCGGACGGCCCGTCTGCAGGAAGCCCAGCGTATCCGCTCGGAAGGGGAGGAGCGGGCCCGCCTGATCCGCGCCCAGGCCGAACGGGAGAAGACTGTCATTGAAGCGCAGGCACGGGAGCAGGCAGAGATCATTCGCGGTGAGGGCGATGCCCGCGCGACGGAAATCTATGCGGCAGCCTATGGCCGGGATGCGGAATTCTTCCGTTTCCAGCGCGCCCTGCTGGCCTGCGAGAAGGCGATCCAGCGCGGCACCCAGCTGGTCATCGGACCGAGTTCGCTCGGCGTGTGTGACCAGTTCTTCGACAGCGCCCGGCAGGCCGGCGGCACGCGCTAGGTTAGCCGGAGAAAGGAAACAGGCCGGAGGCCGGTATGGAGATCGGGACGCTGATCCTCGCCGGCCTCGGGCTCTGGCTGCTGATTGAGGGCGGGGTCTGCGCCCTTGCGCCGGATTTTGTCCGCCGGATCACCGAGATGATTTCCGGCCTGCCCGCGCGGGAGTTGTCCCTGGCCGGGGCCATGGCCGCCGTGATCGGCGCCGGGCTTGTCTGGCTTGCAGTGCGCACGGCGTGAAGCGGTTGCAAGCCCGGCCCGAAGCGCCATAGTCAAATGGCAGGCCCGGTGCGGTCGCAGTCTTGGAGAATTCGGGATCATGAAGACGGCAGTCCTTGCGATGGCGGCGTTGATGGCGGCTCTGGCCTTGCCCGTCCATGCCCAGCAGGGCAGCAACCTGACCCGCCAGACGACCCCGGCGGACACCCGCGGGATGCCGCAGAGCTTCAGTGAGCTGTCGAAACGGCTGATGCCGGCGGTGGTGAATATCTCCACCCAGCAGGTCGTGGCGGCGCGGATGCCCTCCTTTCCCGAAGGCTCGCCGGCGGAGCGCTTCAATGAATATTTCGGGCGCAACAATGACGGCTTCCAGCGGCAGGGCTCGCTTGGTTCGGGCTTCGTCATCAGCGCCGATGGCTATATCATCACTAACAACCATGTGATCGAGAAGGCCGACACGATCGAGGTGACCTTTTCCGATGGCCGCACCTTGCGCGCGACGATTGTCGGGCGTGACCGGGATACCGATATCGCCGTGCTGAAAGTGACGTCGCCGACGCCGCTGCCCTTTGTGGAGCTGGGTGACAGCGACCGGGCGGAGGTTGGCGACTGGGTGATTGCGATCGGCAATCCGCTCGGCTTCGGCGGGTCGGTTTCGGCGGGCATCATCTCGGCCACGGGGCGCGATCTGCGCACCGGGCGGTCGGACAATTTCATCCAGACCGATGCCGCTATCAACCAGGGCAATTCCGGCGGGCCGCTGTTCAACCTGACCGGCCAGGTGATCGGGGTGAATACCGCGATCATCTCGCAGTCTGGCGGCTCGATCGGGCTTGGCTTCTCGGTGCCGTCGAACACGGTCAAGCGGATTTCGCGCGCGCTGATTGATGAAGGCCGGGTGCGGCGCCCGCGCCTCGGCGTGAATGTGCAGGATGCGGACGAAGCGCTGATCCGCGCCTACCGCGCGCAGGGCACGAGTGGGGTGATCGTCACCCGCGTGAGCGATGGCAGCCCGGCGGCGACCGCGCGCCTGCAGGTCGGCGACCTGATCCTGCGCATGGATGGCCGGGCTGTGACCAGCACGCGGGAAATGACGCGGATGCTGTCTGAAAAGCCGATTGGCCGGCCGGTGACGGTGACGCTGGTTCGCGACGGGCGCCAGCGCGATGTGCAGGTGACGCTGGACGAGCTGCCCGATGACACGCCAGCCGCCCCTGCGGCCCCAGAAGAGACCACGGGTGTCTCCAATGATCTGGGCGCAGACCTTGTGGCGCTGGACGATGATGTGCGCCGCCGGTTCGGGGCGCCGTCCGACATGACAGGCGTTGCTGTCACGGCCGTCAGCGCGCGCGGGCGGGCCTATAACAAGCTGCGGCGCGGGGATGTGATCATCGAGGTCAATTTCCAGTCCGTCTCGAACGTGCAGGATGTGCTGACGCGGGTGCGCACAGCGATGCAGACCCCGGCCCAGCCCATCCTGATCCGGGTCAAGCGGCGCGGTGAGACGGGGGGCTGGTTCGACCAGTTCGTGTCGATCGAAGTTCGCCGCTAGGGCGAAAATTGCGGTTTCCGGCCTGTTTTTGCTTACCGATTGGACAGGAAACCTGCCGATTTGGCTCGCCAAGGCGTGCGGCGCACGCTATGGACACCCCAAACTGACCATTGAATAGGGCTGAGACCGAGATCATGATCCATCCTTCCCTGATTGCCATTGCCGCTATCGTCATCGTGTTCGGCATCCTGAACCTGATCGAATTCAAGCGCCTCGACTAGGCTCGGCGGAGCAGGCCAGTGCCGGACTCGCTGCTGCTCGTATTCCTGTTTGGCGGCCTGCTGCTCATGGCGCTGGCGGGCGACCTGCTGGTGCGCGGGGCGCTGGGCATTGGCCGCGCGCTGGGTGTGTCACCGCTGTTGGCCGGTATCTTCATCGTCGGGTTCGGCACGTCCGCGCCTGAAATGATGGTCGCCGTCAACGCCGTGATGACGGGCAATGAAGGCCTCGCCTTCGGCAATATCGTCGGCTCCAACATCGCGAATGTGTTCCTGGTCGCGGCGCTGCCGGCGCTGATCTTTCCGGTGATGGCGGGCGGGCCGGGCCAGCGCTGGGCGGTGCTGGCGATGCTGGTCGCCACGGCGGCCTGGATCGGGATGACCGCGATCATGCCGCTGGTGGCGATGATCGGCATCTGCTTCCTGGCGATCCTCGCCGGCTATACCGGCCTCTCGATCATCCTGGCGCGCCGGGCCGAGGCAAAGGGCAAGCCGACCGGGGTCGACGCGGATGCAGCCACCGGCGGCGCGCCGCTCTGGAGGGCGCTGATCTATGTGCCGGTGGGCGCAGCGGCGCTGGTCTGGTCCTCGAACCTGATCATCATGGGCGGTGAGGGTATTGCGCGGTTCTATCAGGTACCGGAGGAATGGATCGGGCTGACGCTGCTGGCGGTGGGCACCTCGCTGCCGGAAATCGGCGCCTCGCTCGCCGCCGCCTTCCGCAAGCGGGGCGATGTGCTGATCGGCAATATCGTCGGTTCGAATATCTTCAATATCCTGGGCGCGGGCGGGCTGGTGGCGCTGTTCGGGCCGGTGCAGGTGGCCGGGCTGTTCCACAATTACGATCATTGGGTGATGGGCATTGCGGCGGTCGTGCTGGCCGGCCTCGTCTTCACGAAGGCGCGGATCGGGCGGCTGACCGGGGTGCTCTTCCTGCTGATCTATGCAGCTTACATTTATGGCCTGGTGCGCGGCTACAGCCTCGCGGCCCTCTTTGACCTTGTCGTGTGATGCGGCCGCAGGGGGCGCTTGTGACCGGTGCCGGCGCGCGCCTCGGGCGCGCGATGGCCGAGGCGCTGGGCGCGGATGGCTGGGCGGTCGCGGTTCATTATAACGGCTCGTCGGCGGGCGCAGAGGAGACGGCCTCGGCGATAAGATCCGCAGGCGGACGGGCGGTGATCCTGCAATGCAACCTCGCCGATGAGGGCGCGCGGGCGGGACTCGTGCCGCGCGCAGCAGAGGCGCTGGGCACGCCCGTGACCCTGCTCGTCAATTCAGCCTCGACCTTTGCAGACGACAGCGCGGCAGGCCACACGCGGGACGGCTGGGACCATCATATGGAGCCCAACCTGCGCGCACCGGTGCACCTTGCTCAGCAGTTGGCCGCCGGGTTGCCAGCAGGCGAGAAGGGCCTTGTCGTCAACCTGATCGACCAGCGCGTGCTGCGGCCGAACCCGCAATTCTTCACCTATACGCTGTCCAAATTGGCGCTTTGGCAGGCGACGCGCACGCTGGCGCAGGCGCTCGCGCCGCACATCCGCGTCAATGCCATCGGGCCGGGGCCGACGCTGCAGAGCGTTCATCAGACGCCGGAGGAATTTGCCGCCGAACAGGCCGCGACGCTGACCGGGGAAGGCTCCAGCCCGGAGGAAATCGTCCGGGCCCTGCGCTACCTCGTTTCCGCCAGCAGCGTGACCGGGCAGATGATCGCCTCCGATGGCGGCCAGCACCTGCTATGGCAGACCCCTGATACGAAGCTCTGAGGCATCCGATGAATTTCAGCTCCGATACCGCTGCCCCGGCGCACCCGGCTGTGCTTGAGGCGCTGGCGCGCGTCAATCATGGTCCGGCGCCGAGCTATGGTGATGACCGGGTGATGAAACAGTTGCGCAGCCTGCTGGTGCGCACCTTCGAGACAGATGAGCTGGACTTCTGGATCACCGCGTCGGGCACGGCGTCCAATGCGCTGGCCCTGTCCTGCTTCTGCCCGCCGACGCATTCTGTGATCTGCCACGCGCAGGCGCACATCCAGGTGGATGAGCGCGGAGCGGTGGAGTTTTTTACCGGGGGCGGACGATTGCACCTGCTGCCGGGGAAGGGCGCCAAGGTCGATTATGGTCAGCTGGCGGATTATCTGGAGGCGTTCGATCCGCGCTTCGTGCATGAGACGCCGCCGGCGGTGCTGTCCCTCACGAACCTGACCGAATGCGGCATGGCGTACCAGCCGGATGAGATCGCGATGCGAGCGGAGCGCGCGAAGCATTTCGGCCTTGCGGTGCATCTTGATGGCGCGCGGCTCGCCAATGCGCTCGTCTTCACAGGCGCGAGCCCGGCGGAGATGAGCTGGAAAGCGGGCGTGGATGTGCTGACCCTCGGCCTGACCAAGACCGGCGCTGTGGGGTGCGAAATCATCCTCTTTTTCGGCAAGGCAAAGGAGAAGGGCCGGGAGCTGCGCGCGCGGGCGAAACGCGCCGGGCATATGCCGCCGAAGATGCGCTACCTGGCGGCGCAGGCGCAGGCGCTGCTGGATGGCGGCCTGTGGCTGGCGCTGGCGGCGCACGCAAACGAGAAGGCGCAGAAGCTGGCCGCCGCCTTCATCGCCGACGGGCACCGGCTGGCCTGGCCGGTGGAGGGCAATGAAGTGTTTGTGCACATTGATGAGCACACGCTGGAAAAGCTGCGCGAGGACGGGGCGGCGTTCTATGAATGGCCGACGGGATCCAACCGCTTCGTCTGCTCCTGGGCGACGGCGGATGCCGAGATTGCGGCGCTTTCGGAGTCGATGACCCGCTCGATGCGGAAGTAGGCGCGGAAGTAAGCCGGGCGGCTCAGTCCGGCGTCAGGGCGCGGCTGAGCCACTGCTGCAGCTGGGCGATGACGGCGCTGCTGTCGATGGGCGCGGCGCGGGCGCCGTCCAGCAGCTCCTGATGCAGGCTCATCACCAGGAGCGGCGACAGGCTGGCGAGCGCAGCAGCGCGCAGGGCGGCTTCTTCCTGCGGGGCGCCGGGCGTGCCGCGCAGCTTGTCGCTGACCGCGCGCAGGGCGGGCTCCAGCACCTTTTCGAGGTAGGCCCGGCCGGCCGCCTCATCCGCGAGCCCCTCGATGAGGCCGAAGGCGTGGGCGCGGATGAACCCGCCGAGGCGCATCCCGGCCTCCGAAATGCGGAAATATTCCTCGAACGCCGTCGCCGGCGTCGCCGAGGGCGTGGCGACCATGGCCCAGAGCGGGCCGGCGCGGTGGCCTATATTTTCGAGGATGTCGAGGACGAGGCCCTGCCGGTCGGTGAAATAATGGCGCAGCGTCGGCTCGGACTGGTGCACCGCCAGGGCGAACTGGCGCAGGGACGGGCGGCGGAGATCTGCCGAGAGGGCAAAATCCGTCAGCGCGTCGAGGAGGGCTTTGCGCTTCTCCTCGAAATCATGGTTCCGGACGCCCGCTGGCCTTGGCATGGTCCCCCCTCCCGCAATTGTCCGGGCCTTTCCTAGACCCTTACGGGCGATTGGACAAACCCGCGGGACGTGCAATTCGCCCGCGCGGCGGAAAATAAGGACCAGATGGCCTGTAAGCCGGGTTCTGTTCGCCCCTTTCGGGGTCTGGCAGCCATTCCTCTGGGACGCCTGTTGCCAGGCGCCTCACGCGACACACCCGGGGCGCGGGCGGACGAACAGCCCATATGCGCCCCCTACTTGGTCTTGCTCCGGGCGGGGTTTGCCTTGCCAGCCCTGTTGCCAGCGCTGCGGTGGGCTCTTACCCCACCCTTTCACCCTTACCCGCCCTTGCCTTGCGGCGCGGGCGGGCGGTTTGCTTTCTGTGGCACTTTCCCTCGGCTCACGCCGGGCGGCCGTTAGCCGTCGCCCTGTTCTCCTGGAGCCCGGACTTTCCTCCAACCGGCAGTTACCCGCCGGCCAGCGGCTGCCCGGCCATCTGGTCGGGCTGCATATAGGGGAGGTGGGGGGCGGATGCAAATGGCGCGGGCGGGAGGGGGCGCGCCGCGCACATTCCACATACGCAAGAAGACGCGGACCCTCCGAAGAGACGCCGCGTCTTCCCATGTGTATCGAATCGATCTACCGAGACACTGTGCTAGCACTCGATGACGGTCGTTCCAGATCACACCGGGCCGCTCTGGTTCGCCGCGTCAACGGCGCTCCTGCCTGCCCATCCGGACTTTCCTTCGCGCTGCGCCCCTGAAGGCGCGCACATCCGTCCTGTCCGCGAGCCGTCCGCATACCAACCGGGGGGCTGACATGTTCAGGCTCTCAGGCCGCCGCCGCTCTGCGCCCCGAGGGGTGCCGCTCTGCCTTGGCCGCCGTGTTTCGGATCGTGCCCCGTTCACGGCCTAGGGCTCCACATTCCGGGTCTAGCTCCCGTCCTGCGGCCACCGCCTGCTTTATCCCTTCATCTCCACCCTGGCCCTTCGCGCGGCCGCTCTCACGGCTCTGCTGTTGACCCGGTTTCGTCCGGGGGCGATGGACTTGGCCTTCGTGCGTCTTCGGGTTTGCTCCCGCTCGTTTCGTTGGCTTAACGAAACGATCTCATCAAAGCTCGCCTGAGTCGAGGCCTTGTCGAGCGAAATTCGTCACGGAAGCGAAATAATTCACAGTTTCGTGACGGCTGTGGAATGCGCTCAGCTGGGCTGCCATTCGAACAGGTCCATCGTTTCCTCGCTCGGGCGTTTGCCTTTCATCCGGTCGAAACAGGGGTGGGGGATGTGGCGGCCGGAGGGGAGGACTTCGGAGACAAACGTGCCGCCATGGGCGGGGCGGGAGACGCGGATATGCGCGCCGCAGACGGGGCAGGTCTCGGCCCAGCCCTGGGGCGGGGGCGCCTCGCGGCCATCGGTGCGGTAATAGATCGTCGCCGCCACGCGCGAGCGCTCCGGCCGCTCGCTCGCATTGCGGAAATGCTCCCTGCGATGAACCCACATCTGGCGCCTCCCTGCCTGCCGAGACGCTAGGGATAGCGGGGAGGGGTTAAAGTTGGGTTTGAGGTGCGACGCTCGGAACCCCTCTCCCCATTTATGGGGAGAGGGGCAGGGGTGAGGGGCCGCCAAACAAAGCAACGCTCATCCTGAGCGAAGTCGAAGGATGGCCAAACAACAGCCCAGCGCCCCGCGCCCGGGCTCGTCCTTCGACTTCGCTCAGGATGAGCCCTGCCAGGCGGCGCCTCCGGTTTCATCCCCGCGCGCCTCTCCCCCGGAGCCGGGGGCGAGGGGGCAGGCGCGCCGCGCCCGCAGCCGCACCCGCAGACTCGCCCGCAGACTCTGGCCCGCCGCCAGGGGGTAATCCTCAGCAGACGGAACACCCGCCCCGCCAAACACCATATCCCCTCGCGCCGGGTTCCACCTGTAGGGTGCATCGAGGCCGAAGGCCGCAAGCCACAATCGGGTCGGCGCGAGGTTGGCGCATTACGGTCAGCCAGCCGCCATGCAGTCAATAGGGCGCTGGGCTGCGAAATATGCGTAGCTAGATGTCCAGGTCGAGAGCTTTGCGAACTTGGCTGATCGCGTTGTCGTGCGCTCGACGGTCACTCGGTGTCTTTGCTAGGGTAACCTGATCAATTCCGCGCTGATCTTTAGCAGGAATCAGTTTGTGATGTTTTCCATCTTGCGAGTGAGAGTAGCCGATTTGTTCAAGAAACCAGACCAAAGAATCTGGATCCTTGCATCCTTTAAGTTTGCGAACAAACTCCTTCATTACTGACTTCGCGGGCAAACTTTGGAGCGCAGCTGATATTGCGAGTTTTGTCCGTTCGCTTAGATATGGATCAGACAAAGAGCGCTCAAGATGCTTACCTATTCTTTCGAGGAACTCACCCTCAAAAAGCTCTAGCGGGGAATTTACTTTAATGCTCGACTTCAAATCGCTATTTTGTTGATCCAGCCTCTGTTGAAGTTCGTCGATCTTATGCTGCTTTTCCTCCACAATCTGCTGCCTAAGGCTAAGTTCATTTGTAAGTTTGCCCGAGGGCATATCCGTCGAGGACAGTACGCTCTGCTGCCGAACAAACTTCAACTGAAGCTCAAGTAGGTCAGACCACTCTAGCCCTCGACGAGTATCAGCATTGGCGTTGAATCCGACCAGGAGACGCTTTAGTGCGTCTATTGTTGCGTCCTGATCTCCTCGAATGAATTCGAAAGAATTAGTGTTGGGAATACTAAGTACACAAAGGTGGCTTGAACTTGACTCATCAAATGCGTCTAAAAATCGCTCAATAAGCAGATTGTTTCGAATCACATAAGTTTGGGCAAGGCCACAGAAGTCGTTTGCTACCTTTGACGGGCTGCATGGATACCGACCTCTTTCATCAGCCAGCAGAGCAATCCATGGGAGGCCGGAAGAATCCCCAATATCCAAAAGACGATCAAGTTGATCAGTTAGAGTTACTTCCCGATGGCGCAACTGCGCATGGAGTTCGTTGTCTTCATCGATCCATCCGCGCTCAAGGGCTAGTTTAATTACAGCTGGCTTAAGTGGGGTGTGAGCAAATACCTTGGGGTCCAAGGTTACGCATGAGGCTCGAAGCGCGACGATTCCAACGGCGCTATCAGAGGAGTAACAAACCTCAGTTTCATAGACGAGCCCTTCCGGTTTTCGAACTCGGTATGAGAACCCAAATTTTGGAAACTTTTTATCAGGAACGCGAATACATTTGAATTCTTCGTTCATATCCTCAGAAAGTGCGTACACAGAGTTTTCATCTTCCTCGTCAACGTGAGAGAAATTGAGTTTGGAAGAAGTGATACCCTCTACCCAATGAACGGCACACTTCAAAAACTCGCTGGCACTAATCGTGTTTCTAACTGGAAATTCTGCACGATATGTCTTCATGTTGACATCCTCAGGTGTTTAGCAATTCGAATATCGATCTAAATCCCCAAATCCTCTTCCCTCAGCCGTTTCACCTCATCCCTCAGGCGCGCTGCCTCCTCGAATTCCAGGTTGGCGGCGGCTTCTCGCATTTGTTTTTCGAGGTCGGCGAGGACGGCTTTGAGGTTGTGGCCGGATTCACCCCGGAGTGGCAAGGCTTTTGATTCGGCGACGCCCCGTTCGCGCTGGCGGCGGGCGCGGCTGGCGGACGGCTTGTCGCCGAGTTCGCCGAGGATGTCGGCCACCGCGCGGCGGATGGTGGTGGGCGTGATGCCGTGCTCGGCGTTATACGCCATCTGCTTCTCGCGCCGGCGGCTGGTCTCGTCCATCGCGCGCTGCATCGAGCCCGTCACCTTGTCCGCATAGAGAATAACCTTCGCCTCGGCATTGCGCGCGGCGCGGCCGATGGTCTGCACGAGGCTGGTTTCCGAGCGCAGGAAGCCTTCCTTGTCGGCGTCCAGGATGGCGACGAGGCCGCATTCGGGAATGTCGAGCCCCTCGCGCAGGAGGTTGATGCCGACGAGCACATCGAACTGGCCGAGGCGCAGATCGCGGATGATCTCGATCCGCTCGATCGTGTCGACATCGGAATGCATGTAGCGCACGCGCACGCCATTCTCATGCAGGAAGTCCGTCAGGTTTTCCGCCATCTTTTTCGTCAGGGTCGTGATCAATGTGCGGTGGCCGCGCGCGGCGGCGGCCCTGGCCTCGGCCATGACATCATCGACCTGGTTGGCGCCGTCATTGGAGACGGGGCGCACCTCGACCGGCGGGTCGATGAGGCCGGTGGGGCGGATGACCTGCTCGACGAAGACCCCGCCCGTGCGCTCCATTTCCCATTTGCCGGGCGTGGCGGAGACATGGATGGTCTGGGGGCGCATCGCGTCCCATTCCTCGAATTTGAGGGGGCGGTTGTCGATGCAGGAGGGCAGGCGGAAGCCATATTCGGCGAGGGTGGATTTGCGGCTGTAGTCGCCTTTGAACATCGCGCCGATCTGGGGGATCGTCTGGTGGGACTCGTCCGTGAACACCAGCGCGTTCTCCGGCAGGTATTCGAACATGGTGGGCGGCGGCTCGCCGGGCTTGCGGCCTGTGAGATAGCGGGAATAGTTCTCGATGCCGTTGCACGAGCCGGTGGCGGCGAGCATTTCGAGGTCATACTGGCAGCGCTGCTCGATACGCTGGGCTTCGAGGAGTTTTCCGTTCTTCTCGAAATGCGCGATGGTGGCCTTCAGCTCCTCCTTGATCTTCTCGATGGCCTGGTTGAGCGTGGGGCGCGGCGTGACGTAGTGGCTGTTCGCATAGATCTTGATCTGCGGCAGTTTCTGGATCGTCCGTCCCGTGAGGGGATCGAATTCGGTGATGCCTTCCAGCTCGTCGCCGAAGAAGGAGAGCTTCCACGCGCGGTCTTCATAATGGGCGGGGAAGATGTCGATGACATCGCCCTTCACGCGGAAGGCGCCGCGGCCGAAGGCGACATCATTGCGCGTATACTGATTGGCCACGAGGCGCGCGGCGACATGTTTCGGGTCGATCCGGTCGCCCACCTTCAGGGCGAAGGTCATGCTGGTATAGCTCTCGACCGAGCCGATGCCATAGAGGCAGGAAACGGAGGCGACGATGATCACATCATCGCGCTCGAGGATCGCGCGGGTGGCCGAATGGCGCATCCGGTCGATGGCCTCGTTGATGGAGCTTTCCTTCTCGATGTAAAGGTCCGAGCGCGGAACATAGGCCTCGGGCTGGTAATAGTCGTAATAGGAGACGAAGTATTCGACGGCGTTGTCCGGGAAGAAGGATTTGAACTCGCCATAGAGCTGGGCGGCGAGGGTCTTGTTGGGCGCGAGGATGAGCGCGGGGCGCTGGGTCGCCTCGATGACCTTGGCCATGGTGAAGGTCTTGCCCGTGCCGGTGGCGCCGAGGAGGACCTGGTCGCGCTCGCCGGCGGTGATGGCGTCGACGAGTTCGGGGATGGCGGTGCGCTGGTCGCCGGCGGGCTCGTAATCGGAGGCGACGCGGAAGCGGCGGCCGCCCTCGAGCTTCACCCAGTTACGGTCCGGCCGGTGGGGTGTCCACTGGTCGGAGGACAGCGCGCCGGCCGCATCCAGCGCGGCGCCGTCGAGGGCGAAAGCGGCAGACGCGTCAGCGACGCCGCGAGCGGGGGGGCGGGAGCGGGGCATGGGCCGCAGATATGGGCCGGGGACGGGAAACTGTCCAGAGTGTTCTTGTTTTGTGCGGGCAGGTATGGTGAAGTGGCTGCGTGCGGCTGAGGAGGCGGCAGGCATGGCGGAACACAGGATTTTCTCGATGGGGTTTGACAGGGTCTACCCCGCCTATGTGGCCAAGGCGGAGAGGAAGGGGCGCACGAAAGCGGAGGTGGACGAGATCATCCGCTGGCAGACGGGCTACAGCCAGGCAGAGCTGGAGGCGCAGATCGCGCGGGGCGCGGATTTCCGGGCGTTCTATGCTGAGGCCCCGGCGATGAACCCGGCGCGGGCGCTGATCAAGGGCGTCGTCTGCGGCGTGCGCGTGGAAGAGGTGGAAGACCCGCTGATGCGCGAGATCCGCTATCTCGACAAGCTGATCGACGAGCTGGCGAAGGGCAAGGCGATGGGAAAGATACTGAGGGGGTGAGGGGGCTATCTGGCGTCCAGTGCGGCCTTCAATTCAGTCCTCTTCGACAGCAGTCTCGCTATCAGCGTCTTCGTCTTCCCCTTAGTCCTCGTCACTTTCCTCTCCCTCAGAGTCGGAAGCCTTCGCCGCCTGGACTGCCAGACCTGCTCCAACCATGCCTGACAACGCGTCGAATGCTTTCTTCGCGGCTGGCCGTGCCTTCTGCTTGGCCTCGTCGGTACTGCGAACTCCGAGAAATTCGGCGACGTCACGCAGCGTATCGTTGGGATCTGAGTATGAGAAAGCCAGCTCTTCAATTGCGTCGTAGACCGGCTTCCGGTGTTCCTCCCACCCAAGGTAGACTGGCGACTTTACATTGGTCCCGTAATGGACAGCCCCGCCGGTTTCGCGCACGATCCGGTCTAGCCAGCGCATATAGGCAGGCTTGTTCGGACAAACATGGGCGACGAGGGCCCAGATGGCGCTCGGTGCCCGTTCTCCGGCAGCTTGTGATAGCAGGGCGACGATCTCCAGGCGGGCATAGAGGAATTCCGGATAGTGTCCGCAAACGGCAAGCAGGCCGAGCAGGTTGCGGACATCGTCATCCGTCAGCGCCTTTGGCCGGGCCTCTCGGTCCTCTCCAAGGAGTTCGGCGATCACGGCCTCGAGCCGGGGCTTCTCGGTTCTGCGCCATTCCGTAGCCTTGGCCGGATGATCTGCATTGTCAGGATTTGCCAGATGCTCGGCGGGCGCCTTGTCCCACTGGCGCCTGAGCAGCGCCAGCTTGCGCGAGGGCTTGCCCACGAGAATCGGATATTTCTCGGTCATCCAATCCACGCCCTCGAGGATTTCCTCGTCGGGATGCTCGAGCAGCTCTGTCAGCCTTCGCTCATTGTACGGGGCCAGTGGCAGGCCATGTCCGGTGCGCTTTGCAATATGCGTTTCGACCCGTTTTTCGAACTTTGCTGTCGGCACCCAGCCATGTCCGGTCCGCCGCATGCCGCGCCGGAAGAAGGCCTCTTCGAGGAACGGGTCGAACGCATCGAGCTGGCCGGCATCGTACAGCGCTTCCTGCGCACGGCTGCGCTGCCAGATGCCGATAGCCTGGAACAGCGCGGCCATGATGACGAGGTCAACGATGGCGCGGGCGGCAAAGGTGAGGTGCTTGCCGGCATCGGCGAGCCCGCGTTCGAGCGCCTCGGGCGGGCAGGCAGCTTCGGTGGAGCTGCAAACCCGTTCAACTGGAACATCGATCCTGACATCATAGATTTCCCACCAGTCGACAAAAGGAACGGCCTTGGCGAGTTCCGCGCCAAAGAAGCTGACCCAGGCATAGAATGCGTTGGTGGCGTCACCGGTTTCACGCATGGCGAAGGCCGGGATGATCTCATTGATCTGGTAGAGCGCCAGCGGCACGAGCAGGAAAAGGCTGGCATAACCGAGCAATGCCTCGTCCTTGAGGTCATTGCCGAAGCCGACATGGATTTCCGGTGACCTCGTTTGCAACAGTCGCGAAGCCGTGTCGCGATCCTCCTCGACCCAAGCCCACCGCCTGCCGAGTGCAAGGACTATCAGTATGCCGAGACCGATCGGCAGGAGGCCGAGCGGTGGCGGCAGCAAGAAGCCCAGAGCCGTCATCGGGACCAGCATGCAGATTACAAATAGGTGCGGGATACCTCGGCCGGGCTGTGTAACTCCGCTGAGCGGGGCAACAAACCGGACCAAGAACGAATCCACACGGCTGGCGAACTCGGGCAGGGTTTTCCATGTGATCGCTGGGCCGTTGGGGGCGACTGTCCCGGTTGGACGTTGGGCTGCGGCCCGGTCGTGCCAGTTGTCTGCCAGTCGCTGCACATGTGGCATCAGAATGAACACGACAAATACGGCGATCACGATCAGCGTGATGAAGAACGCCAGGTTCTCAGTAATGCCAGTTGCGCCGTCTTCTCCTGACGCTGCCATCGACGCCCGGGCAGCCCAGACGGCCAATACAGAAATCAATACAATAGCAACGAGCGGAATGTAGAAACCACCCATCGAAATCGAATCGTCGCGCAGGAGCGGTGCCGGGGCGCAGCGCCTCGCCTCCAGGAAGACGAGAGTCGCCAAAGGGACGAAGGCGACCAGAAGCGCCGAACCGGCTATACCCAGTTGGACTGCCGAATACTCAGGGGAGCCGTTGTGTACTGTGAAGTTGATCTCGGCGAGCAGCGGAATACCGGGCGCGCCTCCGAAAAGTCCAAGCCCCGCGACGGCAAACAAAACCAGGAAGAAATAACTGAACGGCTCTCGAAGTCCCCCGCGCAGAATTTTCTTGCTTTGTTCATCGGAGAAGCGATGTCCCCGGCTCGCTCCGGCAAGGCGATGCCATACCTGTGCGCTCCGGGCGGCATGCGCCAATCCTAGTCCGGTAATGATGAGGCTTATCGCGATCCATGCATCCTTGACCTGGCCGAACATCAGATAGTCAGCAGTATGGCCCAGCCCAAACGTGGTGCCAGCTATCCCGATTGAAACTGCAGCATACAGAGGAAACCCGGTTTCCCCGGCTGATGCTCCGCCGTTCCCCAACGGCTGCGAAATGTCCTCGGCGGTAACCACCCCGTGCCCCCTTCCCGAGATCGTTTGTCTCGGCTCCGGAATATCTTTTACCGAAGATTAACCTTCACGCAAGGCGTGTGTTCCTGAAACGCCGGGGTAGAGCGAGGCGTCCGCGCCCCGCCCCAATTTCCATCAAATTCAAACGACCCTGAAAACCGTAATTCCATGCGTCTGTGTCAGAACGGGGCGTAGCGAAACGGTACGGGCGCCTGTGTGGGGGCGTGCGGCCGGCAACGGTTCGATGAAGGGTGTTCCCATGACCAAGACGATCCTGGTGGTCGATGATGATCCGACGCAGCGCCGCCTCCTGCAGGCGGCGGTGGAAAAGGCGGGATTTGCCTGCCGCGTTGCACCGGACGGGGAGACGGGCATCGCGCTCGCCACCGAGGCGCGCGAGGGCGTCGATGTGGTGCTCCTTGACCTGACGATGCCGGGCCTGTCGGGGATGGAGACGCTGGAACGCCTTGCCGCGCGCAGGCCGGAATTGCCGGTCATCATGCTGACGGCCACCAGCGGCATCGACACGATCGTGCAGGCAATGCGCCGCGGGGCGGTGGACTTCATCGTGAAGCCTGCGAACCCCGAGCGCGTGGTCGTCAGTGTCCGGAATGCCCTGAAGATGCAGAGCCTGACGGGCGAGGTGAAACGCCTGTCCCGCAAGGCCGAAGGCGGGATGCGCTTCGCCGACATGATTGCCTCGGCGCCGGCGATGCGGATGGTGGTGCGCATGGCAGAGCGCGGGGCGGCCTCGGATATCCCGGTGTTGATCCTTGGCGAAAGCGGTGTGGGTAAAGAGGTTGTGGCGCGCTGTATCCAGGGCGCGAGCGCGCGGGCGGGCAAGCCGTTCGTGACGGTCAACTGCGGCGCGATTCCGGAAAACCTCGTCGAGTCGATCCTGTTCGGCCATGAGAAAGGCGCCTTCACGGGCGCGGTGTCGAAATCTCCCGGCAAGTTTGTCGAGGCCGATGGCGGCACGCTGTTCCTGGATGAAGTGGGCGAGCTTCCCCTGGATGCGCAGGTGAAACTGCTCCGTGCCCTGCAGGAAGGCGAAGTCGATGCCGTCGGCTCGCGCCGCCCGACCAAGGTGGATGTGCGCATCATCTCGGCCACGAACCGCGATCTGGCAGGTCAGGTGAAAGCCGGCACTTTCCGCGAGGACCTGTTCTACCGTCTCAACGTGTTCCCCATCGACATGCCGTCGCTGCGCGAGCGGCGCGAGGATATCCCGGCGCTGGTCGATCATTTCATTGCGCGCTTCAATGCCAGCGAGGGCGCCAAGATTGCCGGTGCCTCGCCTGAAACGCTCCGGATGCTGACGGCCTATGACTGGCCGGGCAATGTCCGCCAGCTCGAGAACTCGGTCTTCCGCGCGGTCGTGCTGTGTGATGGCGACCTGCTGCAGCCGCAGGACTTCCCGCAGATTTCCGGCCAGGCCGGGCTGCTGGCCAGCCTGCCATCCGCTCCGGCGCCTGCCGCGAGTGACCGCAGCGTGCCGGCCCCGGCCAATGATGTGGCCGGCAGCGGCCCGGTGGCGATCAAGGACGGCGATGGAGAGATCCGCAGCCTGCAGGATATCGAGCGCGATCTTCTTCAGTATGCGATCGATTTCTATGACGGGCATATGAGCGAGGTGTCGCGCCGGCTCGGCATCGGCCGTTCGACGCTCTATCGCAAGGTGCGCGAGTATGATCTCGACGTGAAGGGCGAGCGCGAGGCGGGCTGACGCCGTCCCGGCTCACTCCGCCCGTTCACTCCACGCGGGCGGCGACCGGCTTCCTTGACGCAGCGAGCGCCAGAAGGAACCCCGCCGCCGACAGCGCGCTCATGATCCAGTAGAGCTTCGTCTGGGCGGCAATGCCGCCGGGGGCGAGGCCGTCATAGGCGAGGCCGGCGAGGAAACCCGCAAGCGCAAGCGCGGGCCCGAAGACCAGCGCGCTGTTGACGGCGTAGGCAAGCGGCAGGGTCTGTTCCGGCAGGGTCATCTGCAGGAAGCGCATGGTCGCAAGGTGCGTTAGCGCAAAGCTCGCCGCGTGCAGCAGTTGCAGGACATAGATCGTCTCGACCGGCAGGATGAGGCCGGTGCCCGACCAGCGGATGATGGCGCCGAAGCCGCCGAGGATCAGCACGAGATAGGGCGAGAGGCGCCCGAGCAGCCGTGTGGAGAGGATCAGCAGCACGATCTCGGCAAACACGCCAGTGGCCCAGAGCGCGCCGATATGGCCGGGGGCGATGCCCTGCGCGATCCAGATGTTGGAGCCGAAAGCATAATAGGCGCCATGGCTCGCCTGGATCAGCGCGGCGGCGAGGATGAAGGCGAAGACGCCCCGTGGCCGGAAGAGCGCGATCCCGTCCCGGAAGGTCGAAACCAGGCTGCTGCGGGCAACCGCCGTGCGCGCGCCCCGGCGCGTGAACAGCGGCGCGAAGACGGAGGCGGCAGCGGCGGCGAGAAGATAGTGGAGGATCCAGTCCGGCCCGAAGGCGGCGAGCACGGCGCCGCCGGCGAGGTTTGCCACCACGAAGGCAAGCGACACCATCGCGCGCGCCTCGCCATAGTCCGGCCGGCCGCCCTTGGTGCCATAGACGAGGATCGCCTCGAACAGCGGCCCGGCGACATTCATCGCGGTGTAGATCAGCACGCAGAGCGCAAAGTCGACCGCGCGAGGCGCTTCGGGATAGAGCAGGGCATAGCCTGCAAACGCGACCAGCATCGTGGCGGCAAGCGTACCGCGCAGGCCGCGCTGTTGCGCGATGCCGGCGGCCAGCGGCCCGGCGATGATGCGGATGAGGATGGCCAGCGTGCTCGCCCCGGCGATCTCGGCGCCGGACATGCCGCCCACCCGCTCCATCCAGACCGGCAGGTAGGGCAGGTTCGCGCCCATCACGAGATGGATGATGCTGGCCGAAATCGCCGCGCGCCAGGCATCATTGATCCGCATGGGTCCGTCCCCGGGGCGACTGCCGCCCGCTCGCAAGCGATGCCTCTTACTTCAGTTCGCGGCGCGCAGGTAAGGGCCTATTCTGCGGCGGCGCGGCGGCTGGCAAACTCGGCGCTGACGATCTCGCCGATGCGCCGGGCTTCGGCCTCGCGGGGGCTGCCGGCTTTCCACGCAATGCCGATCTGCCGGCCGATCACGGGTGTCACGAAGGGGCGAATGGCGACGTCCGATCCGATGGGCAGGCCATGGTCCGCCGCAAGGCGGGGGATCAGCGAGACGCCGAGGCCGCCGGCGACCATGTTGACGAGCGTGCCGAGGGAAGTGGCGGCCACCTGTTCGCGGCCCGGTCCGGGCTTCAGACGGCAGGCGGAGAGGGAGTGTTCGCGCAGGCAGTGGCCATCTTCCAGCAGCAGGAGGTCCTGGTCCTCAAGGTCGTCCGGCGAGAGGCCGTTCTTGCGGCTCAGCGGATGGCCGGCGGGGGCGGCGAGCAGGAACTCGTCATCGAACAGCGTCATCACCTCGATGCCCGGCGCTTCCCAGGGCAGGGCGATGAAGGCGGCGTCCAGCGTGCGCGCGCGCAGCTGGTCGATCAGGCGCTGGGTGCGGTCTTCGGTGAGGTAGAGTTTGAGGTCGGGATACTGGCGGGTCAGCAGGCCGACGATCTGGGGTAGCACAAAGGGCGCAATCGTGGGGATCGCGCCGAGCTGGAAGGAGCCGGAGAACAGCGCGCCGGCACTGGTGACCGACTGGACCAGCGCATGGGCATCGGCCAGCAGGGCAGAGGCGCGCGCGACTGCGATCTCGCCAGCATGGGTCAGCGTGGCGCCGCGCGATTCGCGCTCGGCAAGGCTCACTCCGAACAGGTCCTCCAGCTCCTTGATGCCCGCAGAGAGCGTCGGCTGTGTCACATGGCAGGCCTCTGCCGCGCGGGAGAATGAACCCGTCTCACCGAGCGCGACGAGGAATTGCAGCTGGCGCAGGGTCGGCAGGATCATCGGGTCACTCTATGTCACGAGGGTTATCTATCGAGCGTGTTTATATCACTGGATTGCCCGCGCGGCAATTGAGGCAAATCCGGCCAGCTGCTGCTTAACTTCCTGCAATCTGGCCGAATCTGCAGCGCTGTGCGCAAGAGGCTCCGGCCTGCGTCGATTGCATCACACAGGGCGGCTAGACCTTGGAGTCGCCGGGCTTTTTCCGCGCCTGCCCAGGGCATCCCAAATGCCGATTGAGCGCCGTTGCTTTAATGGTCCTGATCTGTTCGCCTCCTGATCCAATGTGGAAATCCTGCAGAGGGTTAGCAGCCCATTGAGGCCCATCCTGTCCCATGTTAATCCATATTTACTCATGGGTTTCCCATGGCGGGGTTAGTTCACATTCAGGATCGGGTCAGAGGTGTTTGTTTCCACCTATGAGGGCGCTATTGATGCAAAGGGCCGGGTGTCTATCCCCGCGCCCTTCCGCGCCGCATTGGGCGGGAGCGCGCGCGTCTTCCTGTGGCCGGCGCCGGACGGGTCGGGCGCGCTGGAAGGCGGCGGCGAGGAGCTGATGGAGCTCTACCGCGAGACCCTTGCCGAACTGCCGCTGCAATCGCCGATCCGCGAGGCCATCGTCACCTGCATCATCGCCGCCGCAGCAGACCTGAAGATCGACGATACCGGCCGCGTGAAGCTGCCGGAGGATCTCTGCGAGGCGGCGGAGCTGAAGGACAAGATCCGGTTTTCCGGCCAGCTCGACAGTTTCCGTATCTGGAACCCGGAACAATACCGCCGCCACCAGGCGCGTATGCGCAGCGTCGTCAACGTGCCTGAAACGCTGGATGCCTTTGCGCAGGCCTATAACCGTGTGCGCCAGCGCCGTGCGGCGTCCGGCCGGTCCGGGGAGGGCGTGTAATGACCACCCGCCCCGCCGCCCGCGCGCCGGCCCAGCCCGGACACCTGCCGGTGATGCTCGCCGAAGTGCTGAGAGCGCTCGCGCCGGCGCAAGGCGATCGGATCATCGACGGCACGTTTGGTGGCGGCAGCTACACCCGCGCCATCCTCGAGGCGGCAGACTGCCAGGTGCTCGGCATCGACCGCGATCTGGACGCCATCGTGCGGGCCGAGCGGATGGCGGAGAACCAGCCGCGCCTCCTGCCCCGCCTCGGCTGTTTCGGCGAGATGGACAGCCTCGCCGAACAGGCCGGCTGGCCGCTGGTGGACGGGGTTGTGCTCGATATCGGCGTTTCCAGCTACCAGATCGACCAGGCAGGCCGGGGTTTTTCCTTCCAGAAGGATGGCCCCCTCGACATGCGGATGGGCGGCGGCGGGCCGTCGGCAGCGGATGTCGTCAACCGGATGGCCGAGCGCGACCTCGCCGATGTCATCTTCCGCCTTGGGGAGGAGAAGCAGTCCCGCCGGATCGCCCGCGCCATCGTGGAGCGCCGGGCAGAAGCGCCGTTCGAGACGACGCTGGACCTTGCCGGCCTGATCGAGACAGCCCTTGGCGGGCGCCGGGGCGCGCGCGTCCACCCCGCGACACTGACCTTCCAGGCGATCCGCATGTATGTGAATGACGAACTGGGCGAGCTTGCCCGGGGGCTGTCTGCGGCGGAGCGGATCCTGAAGCCTGGCGGGCGGCTGGTGGTGGTCACCTTCCACTCGCTCGAAGACCGGCTGGTCAAGCAATGGATGCGCGAGCGGGCGGGCGCGGTCCCGTCCGGATCACGGCACATGCCGCTCCTGTCCAAGGCACCGCCGCCGGCCTTCCGGCTGCAGGAAAACAAGGCGGTGCTGCCCTCTGACAAGGAAGTGGAAACCAATCCGCGCGCACGCTCTGCCAAGTTGCGGGCGGCGATCCGCACCGATGCGGACGCGGCCACAGAACCTGCAAGCGACGGCATGAACCTGCCGCCGCTCTCTGAACTGGAGAGGTCGAAATGAGCCGCCGGGTATTCTTTTTTGGTCTGCTGGTCGTGGGCCTGCTGATCTTCAGCCTTTATCGCGCGAAATATGGCGCGAAAGACACCGCCGCTGAACTCCTTGATGTCGAATCGCAGATCGAGCAGGCCGTGCGCGAGCGCGCGCTGCTAGAGACCGAACTCGCCCATATGAGCCGGCGCGACTGGATCGAGGAATATGCCCGCAAGGAGCTGGGCATGGCCCCGCCCCGCCCCGGCCAGATGGTGCAGGAGGGCGATCTCGACGAGATGATCGGCCCGCCGCTCGCGGCGCGGCCCTATCCGGCGGCGGTGCCCGCGCCCGAGGAAGCGGAGCGCGCCGAATGAGCGAAGCCTCCCGCCACCGGACACGGCTTGTCGGGCTCACGCTCGGCCTGCTGTTTGTGCTGCTGGCGGGGCGCAGCGGCTATCTGGCGCTGTCGGATGCACCGGGGAGAGGCGCTGCGCCGCTGATGACGGCCGCCCTCGACAAGCGGGCCGACATTGTGGACCGCAATGGCGAACTGCTCGCCACCTCGGTTGTCTCCTGGTCACTCTGGGCCAATCCGAGGCTCGTCTGGGACGGGGAGGAGGCAGCCCGCCGGCTTGTGTCCGTGTTTCCTGATCTCGACGAAGCGGTGCTGGCGCGGCGGCTGTCTGAATCGCGGCGCGAATTCGTCTGGGTGAAGCGCGGTCTCACACCCCGCCAGCGGGAACAGGTGATGGCCCTTGGCCTCGAAGCGCTCGACTTCCGCGAAGAGTCCCGCCGGGCCTATCCGCGCGGGGTGCTGGCCGGGCAGGTGCTCGGCTACACCAATGTCGATGGCGAAGGCCTTGGCGGCGTGGAGCTGGCCTATGACACCTCCCTGCGCGCAGGCAGAGCGCCGCTGCGCCTGACGCTCGATATCGGCGCGCAGGCCGCGCTGGAGGCAGAGCTTGCCACCGCCGCAATGGATTATGACATCATCGGCGGCGCCGCGATTCTCATGGAAACGGCCACCGGCGAGATAAGGGGCATGGCCAGCTGGCCGCCTTTTGATCCCAACCGCGCGAGCGAGACGCCCGCGAATGATCCCGGCCGGACAAACCGTGCCATCGGGGCGGTGTATGAGCTTGGCTCGGTGTTCAAGCCGCTGACCGTGGCTGCCGCGCTCGAGGCCGGCGTTGTCCGCCCGAATGACCGGTTCGACATTGGCCGGCCCCTGGAAGTGCGCGGCTTCCGGGTGCGCGATACGCACTGGATCGGCCAGCACGCCGATCTCACCCGCATTCTTGCGGAAAGCTCCAATATCGGCACGGTGCACGTCAATCTTGCGCTGGGGCCGCAGCGCCAGATGCAGTTCCTGGAACGTGCGGGCCTGACCCGCCGGGCGCCGATCGGGTTGCCGGGCAGTGCGGCGCCGCTGGTGCCGGCGCGCCTCGATGAGGTGACGGCGGCGACCGTGTCCTATGGCCATGGCCTGTCGGTGACCCCGCTGGCCTTCCTGACGGCCTTTGCCGCGCTCGGGAATGAGGGGCGGATGGTGACGCCCAAGATCCTCGCGGGCGAGGCGAGCGTAGGCGAGCCTGTGCGGCTCATCTCTGCCGAGACGGCGCGGATCATGACAGTGATGATGCGTGAATCGGTCATCAATGGCACGGGCCGGCGCGGCGATGTGCCGGGCTACCGCGTCGCCGGCAAGACCGGCACCGCCGAGAAACCCATCCCCGGCGGCTATGACCGATCGCGCAATGTCACCAGTTTTGCTGCGGTTTTTCCGGCTGACAGCCCCCGATTTGCCCTGATTGTGACGCTGGATGAGCCCAAGCCCATCGAGGATGGGAGCATGACTGCGGGCATGAATGCTGCGCCGGTCGCCGGACGGGTCATCGAACGTGTCGCGCCGCTTCTCGGTGTCGATCCGCATTTCGAGGATTTGCGGCCGGCCTCCTCCGCGCTTCGCAGCCCGCCTGATCCAAGGAGTGAACTTTGAAACTGAAGGACCTCTTCCCCCTCGCCGAGAAGGGTGAGACCGAGATCCTCGGGATGACTGCCGACAGCCGGCAGGTCAGGCCCGGCTGGCTGTTCGCCGCCCTGAAGGGCAGCGTGCATGATGGCGCGGCCTTCGTGCCGCAGGCGCTGGCAAAAGGCGCGGCCGCGATCCTGTCGGACACCAGCGTGCCGGATGCCGGCGTGCCGCATGTGATCGCGGATGAACCCCGCCGCGCGCTGGCGCTGGCGGCAAAGAAATTCCACGGCGCGCAGCCGGAGAAGGTGGTTGCCGTCACCGGCACAAATGGCAAATCCTCCACCGTCGATTTTGCGCGGCAGATCTGGGCAAGGGCCGGTATCAAGGCGGCCTCGATGGGCACGCTCGGCGCCATCGGCCCGGCCGGCAAGATCGATATCGGCCACACGACGCCGGACCCCGTCACCGTGCACGAAACGCTCGCCGCGCTCGCCGCGCAGGGCGTGACGCATTGCGCGATGGAAGCCTCCAGCCACGGCCTCGAGCAGCACCGCCTCGACGGGGTGGATCTTGCTGCCGTCGGCTTCCTCAATTTCACGCAGGACCATCTCGACTATCATGGCAGCATGGACGCCTATCTTGAGTCCAAGCTGCGCCTGTTCCGGGCGCTCGCCCCGCGCGGCATCCCGGCCATCGTGAATGCCGACAGCGACCACCGCGACACGTTCGAGGCAGCGGCGCGTGATTCCGGGCTGCAGATTGTCTCCTTCGGCTGGCGCGGCGAGGATCTCTGGATCGACGAGCTGATGCCCAAGGCCACCGGCCAGACGCTGTTCCTCTACTGGCGGGATGTCGAGCAGAAGCCTGTCGAGCTTCCGCTGATCGGTGAGTTCCAGGCGCTGAATGCGCTGGCGGCGGCGGCTTTCTGTCTCTCGCTCGGCATGGAGTTCCCGCAGGTGGCCGACGGGCTGGCGAACCTCAAGCCAGTGAAAGGCCGTCTCGAATTTGTCGGCAAGACACCGTCTGGCGCGGCCGTGTTCGTCGATTATGCGCATACGCCGGACGGGCTGGATGTGCTGCTGCGCGCCGTCCGGCCGCATACGGCGGGCCAGCTGAAAGTGATCTTCGGCTGCGGCGGGGACCGCGACGCGAAGAAACGTCCCCTGATGGGCGATGTCGCGCGCCGCCATGCCGATGAGGTGATCATCACCGACGACAATCCGCGCACGGAAGACCCCGCAAAGATCCGCGCCGCGATCCTCGCTGCTGTTCCGGACGCGCGCGAGATTGGTGACCGGGGCGAAGCGATCCGCACAGTGATCCGGGAGCTGAAGAAAGGCGACACGCTGGTCATCGCCGGCAAGGGGCATGAGACCGGCCAGATCATCGGTACCGATGTGCTGCCCTTCTCCGACCAGGATGTGGCGCTTGCCGCGCTGACGGAGGCCGGAGCATGAGCGGGCCGCTGTGGACCTCTGACGACATCGAACTCGTCACCGGCGGGCGGGCCAGCGCGCCCTTCGCCGTCACGGGCGGGGTGTCCATCGACACCCGCACGCTGCAGCCAGGCGATCTTTTTGTGGCGCTGAAGGACCAGCGCGACGGGCATGATTTTGCCGAGGCTGCCTTCAAGGCCGGCGCGGCGGGCGCGCTTGTCTCGCGGCCTGTCGCGGGCGGCGCGTTTGTGCAGGCCGGCGATGTGCTCGATGCCCTCACCCAGCTTGGCATCGCCGCGCGTGTGCGCTGCGGCGCGCATCGCACCGCGATCACGGGCTCGGCGGGCAAGACATCGGTGAAGGAAATGCTCGCGCGCATCTACCGCGCGCACGGGCCTGCCCACTGGAGCGCCAAGAGTTTCAATAATCACTGGGGCGTGCCGCTGACCCTCGCCCGGATGCCGCAGGACACCGTCCGCGCGGTGTTCGAGATCGGCATGAATACGCCGGGCGAGATCGCCCCCCGCAGCGAGATGGTGCGCCCGCACACCGGCATCGTCACCTGTATCGCGGCGGCCCACCTGGAAGGCCTCGGCTCGGTCGAGGGAATTGCGGAAGAGAAATCAAACATCTTCGCCGGGCTCGAAGCCGGCGGCACGATCATTCTGCCTGCGGATGATGCGTTCCTCGATTATCTCTCGGCGCGTGCGCGCGAGTTCTGCCCCACCGGAAGCGTCGAGACCTTCGGGGCCTCGGAGGAGGCGACCGCGCGGATCGCCGCCTATGAAACCGACGGGCGCACCAGCCGGATCACCTGCGAGATCGTCGGCCAGCGCGTCACGGTCACGCTCGATGCAGTCGGCGCACACTGGGCGCAGAATGTGGCCGCTGCCCTGCTCGCCGCCAGCCAGGCAGACCTCTCGTTGAAGGATTGCGCGGAGGCGCTGTCGGGCTATGCCCCGCCGCCGGGGCGCGGCACGGCGGAAGTTCTCTCCCTGCCGGAGATCGGTGAGATCACGCTGATCGACGACGCCTACAATGCCAACCCGGCGAGTATGCGCGCGGCGCTCAAAGGCCTCGCCCAGCGCCCCGGCGCCCGCCGCCTCGCTGCGCTCGGTGACATGCGCGAGATCGGCGAGACGTCTGCGGCGGAACACCGCGCGCTGGCAGGCCCGCTGGTGGAGGCCGGTGTTGACGGTGTGTTCCTCGCTGGTGCCGATATGCAACACCTTGCCGAGGCGCTGCCGCCCTCGCTGCAGCAGGTTGCTGCTCCGACTGCGGACGAGTTGTGGAATCAGCTGCAAAAAGCACTGAGGCCCGGTGATGTTCTCTTGATCAAAGGGTCGAATGCGTCCGGGATGGGACGGATAGTAGACCGCCTGCGCCAATGGAGCGCTGCGGCTGGAACGGGCAAGATGGAAGGCGGGCCAGAAGGGCCTGCAAGGGTAGGCTGATGCTGTATGAACTGCTCGCCGCAGACAGCGGCGTGTTCAATCTTCTCAACTACATCACCTTCCGCACCGGCGCGGCGGTCGTCACCGCTTTTCTCGTGACGGTGCTGATCGGTGACTGGCTGATCAACACGCTGCGCGCACGGCAGGGCAAGGGCCAGCCGATCCGCGACCTGTCGCTGGAAGCCCAGCTCTCGAAGAAGGGCACGCCGACGATGGGCGGCCTGCTGATCTGGGCCGGCCTGATCGTGGGCGTTGCGCTCTGGGGCAATTTGCAGAACCCCTATATCTGGGTCACGCTGTTTGTGACCTTCTCCTACGCCTTCCTCGGTTTCCTCGATGACTATGCCAAGGTCACGAAACAGTCGACCGATGGGGTCTCCGCCAGCGTCCGGCTGATTGCCGGCTTCGCCATCGCCGCCCTTGCCTGCGCCATCATCATGGGGCTGCACGGCGCGCACACGCCCGCCGGACATGCCGAATGGGGCCCGCTCAATCCGCTGGCACAGTGGATCGCTGCCTATGCGCCGCAGACGACCGTGCCCCCGGCAGATCCGGACTTTGCCGGCGGGGTCGCTGTGCCCTTCATCAACAATTACTTCTTCCCGCTCGGCGGGTTCTTCATCCTGTTCGGGATGATCGTCATCGTCGGCGCGGCGAACGCGGTAAACTTCACCGACGGGCTGGACGGCCTCGCCATCGTGCCGATGACGTTTGCAGCCGCCGCCTATGCGATGATCGCCTACCTCACGGGTAACTTCGTCTTCGCCAATTATCTCGGCATCCAGTTCGCGCCCGGCGCAGGCGAGCTCAGCGTGCTGCTCGGCGCCATGATCGGCGCGGGCATGGGCTTCCTCTGGTACAACGCCTATCCGGCGAAAGTGTTCATGGGCGATACCGGCTCGCTCGGCCTCGGCGGGATGCTCGGCGTCGTGGCGGTCGCAACCAAGCACGAATTTGCGCTGGTGGTCGTCGGCGGCCTGTTCGTCATCGAGGCGGTTTCGGTGCTCACGCAAATCGGCTGGTTCAAGATCACCAAGCGGCTGACGGGCGAGGGCAAGCGCATCTTCCTGATGGCGCCGCTGCACCATCACTTCCAGAAAAAGAACTGGCCGGAAACGCGCGTTGTCGTGCGCTTCTGGATCCTGTCCGTCCTCTTCGCCCTCGCGGGCCTCGCTACCCTGAAGCTGAGGTGATGCGCGCGCCATGATCCCCATTACCGAATACGCAGGAAGAGACGTCGCGGTCTTCGGCCTTGGCCGGTCCGGTCTCAGCGCGGCCAGGGCCCTGAAGGCCGGCGGCGCGCGCGTTCATGCGTGGGATGATAATGAGGAAACGCGCGCCAAGGCCGAAGCGGCCGGCGTCGCCCTGTCCGACATCAACAAGCGCGACTGGCAGACCTTTGCCGCGCTCGTCCTGTCGCCGGGCATCTCGTACAAATTCCCGCAGCCCCACCGCCTTGTCCGCCTTGCGGAGATGACCGGCGTGCCGGTGATCGGCGACATGGAACTCTTCGCCCGCGCGGTGCAGGCGCTGCCCGAGCGGGCGCGCCCGAAAGTGGTCGGCATCACCGGCACCAACGGCAAGTCCACCACCACGGCTCTGATCGGCCACATCCTGAAACAGGCCGGGCGCGACGCGCGCATCGGCGGCAATATCGGCACCGGCGTGCTCGACCTCGCCGCACTGCATTCCAATTCCGTCTATGTGCTGGAGCTGTCCTCCTACCAGCTTGACCTGGTGAAGAGCCTGCACTGTGATGTTGCGGTCTTCCTGAACCTGTCGCCCGACCATCTCGACCGGCATGGCGGAATGGACGGCTATCAGGCCGCCAAGATGCGGATCTTCCAGAACCAGACCTCGAAGGACACCGCCGTCGTCGGCTTCGACGATCTCTATAGCCAGTCGGTCGCCATCGGCCTGTCGGCGCGGGGGCCGCAGAAGGTCGTGCAGATTTCCTCCACCTACACGCTTGGCCGGGGCATCAGCAGCGTCGATGGCCACCTCTATGACAACCAGTCCGGCAAGGCCGAGCGCCTCGGCAAGATCACCGACTGCCCGGCCCTGATCGGCCGGCATAACTTCCAGAACGCGGCGGCTGCCTATGCGGCCTGCCGGGCGCTGAACCTTGATCCGGCGACGATCATGGCGGGCATCCAGACCTTCCCAGGCCTTCCGCACCGGATGGAGACCGCCGGGGAGATCGGCGGGGTCCGCTTCGTCAATGATTCCAAGGCCACCAATGCCCAGGCGGCGGAACAGGCGCTGCGCGCGTTCAGCAATATCTACTGGATCGCCGGCGGGGTTGCGAAATCGGACGGCATCGCGCCGCTCGCGCCGCTCTATCCCAACATCACCAAGGCCTATCTCATCGGCCAGTCGGAAGACGTCTTCGCCGCCACGCTCAGCGGCAAGGTGCCGGTCCAGCGCTGCGGCACGCTGGAGCGCGCAGTAGAGGCAGCGGCGCGGGACGCCAAGGCGGCCGGCCAGCCGGATGCGGTGGTGCTCTTCTCGCCGGCCTGCGCCAGCTTTGACCAGTTCCGTGATTTCGAACATCGCGGCGACGTGTTCCGCAGCCTCGTGCAGGCGATGGCCTCTGCCGGCGTGCGGGCGACCGCATGAGCTACACGGCCAACGCCCCGCTGCTGCCGCGGTCGGATGCTTCCTGGTTCACCGAATGGCGCCGCACGCTGGACTGGGGCCTTGTGGCCGGTGTCGTGATCCTGATCAGCGTCGGCCTGCTCATGTCGCTCGCGGCAGGTCCCTCGGCGGCTGCGCGGACGGGCCAGTCTGACCCCTATTTCTACATCTACCGCCAGACTGCCTTTTCGGCGGCGGGCTTCACGGTGCTGATGGCCGTCAGCCTGCTCGACCGTAAATGGGCCCGGCGTTTTGCGGCGCTTGTCTTCCTCGGCAGCATCGCGTTGATGATCGCCCTGCTCGGCATCGGCCATGAGGCGAAAGGCGCGCAGCGCTGGCTGCGCTTTGCCGGCGTCTCCCTGCAGCCGAGCGAGATGGTGAAACCGGCGCTGATCCTGCTGTGCGGCTGGCTGTTGGCGCAGCGGGAACATTACCCGAAGGGTCCGTGGACACTGATGGCCTTTGGCGCTTATGCGGCGACGCTGACACTGCTGCTGCTGCAGCCGGATGTCGGCCAGTCGGTGCTGGTGACGGCAGCGTTCCTCACTGTTTTCTTCATCAGCGGCCTGCCGAAACGCTGGGTGGTGATTTTCGCGGGCGGCGGCGCGGCGCTGGCCTTCCTGCTTTACAGCCTCCTGCCCTATGTGCGCTCGCGGATCACGATGATCCTCAACCCGACCTCTGCCGATACCTTCCAGATCGACCGGGCCGCCGAGGCGATCAGCCGGGGCGGCCTCCTCGGTGCAGGTCCGGGGGAGGGGCTGATCAAGGCCCGCCTGCCGGACGCGCATACCGATTTCATCCTCGCAGTCATGGCTGAGGAATACGGCCTCGTCGCCATCCTCGCGCTGATCGGTGTCTATGCGCTCATGGCGATCCGCGGCTTCCGCGCTGCCGGGCGGATCGAGGATGGCTATGCCCGCACAGCCGCAGCGGGCCTGTTCACCCTGTTCAGCCTTCAGGCGGCCATCAATATCGGGGTCAACCTCGCCATCCTTCCGCCCACCGGCATGACCCTGCCTTTCGTGTCCTCCGGTGGCTCTTCGATGGTCGGCATGGGATTGACGCTCGGCCTCGCGCTTGCTCTCGTCCGGGGAGAAGGTACGAGGAGCCCGGGCCGGTATGGCTGACACAGCAGAGCCGAAACTTGTCGTCATTGCAGCGGGCGGCACCGGCGGGCACATGTTCCCCGCCCGTGCCTTTGCCGATGAGATGCGCGCGCGCGGCTGGCAGGTGGGGCTGATCTCGGATTCGCGCGGCCTGCGCTATGCGGGCGACTTTCCGGCAGAGTGGAAGGCAGAGGTGGAGGCGGCAAGCCCCAACTTCCGCAAGCCCTGGACGGTTCCGGGCGCTGCCCTGAAGATCAATGCCGGCATCGCCTCCGCCCGCCGCCTGATGCGCCAGTACGGCCCCGCCCTGGTGGCCGGCTTCGGCGGTTATCCGGCCTTCCCGGCGCTCGCCGCGGCGCGCCGCTCGGGCGTCCCCATCATCATTCACGAACAGAATGCCGTGCTCGGCCGGGTCAACCGCCAGTTCGCCCGCCATGCAAAGCTGGTGGCCAGCGGGTTCGAGCGGCTCGACTTCCTGCCGCGCGGCGCCGCCCATATGCCGATCGGCAATCCCGTCCGCGCCCCGATCCTCGAGGCAGCGAGCGCGCCCTATCCGGATACGGACGGCGAGCTGAATATCTTCATCACCGGCGGCAGCCAGGGCTCCCGCATCATCGGGGAGATGGTGCCCCTCGCCCTCGCCAACCACGTTCCTGCGCCCCTGCGGGTCCGCCTGAAAATTGTCCAGCAGGTGCGCGAGGAGCAGGTGTCGGGCGTGTCGGAACTCTACGCAAAGGCCGGCGTGCGCTGCGAGTTGTCGCCCTTCTTCAGCGACATGCCCCGGCGCCTTGCCGCCGCCCATCTCGTCATCGCGCGCTCGGGCGCCGGCACGGTCAGCGAACTGGCGGTGATGGGCCGCCCGTCGATCCTGATCCCGCTCGCCATCGCGATGGATGACCACCAGGCCGCCAATGCCGAAGCGCTGACCGCCGTGGGCGCCGCCGACATGATCCTCGAGACCAATGTGACCCCGCAGCTGCTCGGTCAGCTGGCCGCCGCGCGCCTGTCAGACCCGGAAGAGCTCAAGACGCGCGCCGCCGCCGCAAAGTCCGCCGCCCGCCCCGATGCCGCCAAAGTGCTGGCCGATATGGCAGAACGCATCGCGGAGCTGTAAGGGCTGTACCGGCCTGCACAGACACCGCACGGCCAGACGACCCGGAGCCCCTATGTCCCCGCCTACTCCTTTCCCTGTTGGTCCGGCGCATATTGTCGGCATTGGCGGCATCGGCATGTCCGGCATTGCAGATGTGATGCTGACCATGGGCTATGAGGTGCAGGGCTCGGACGTTGCCGAGAGCGCCAATGTCGAGCGGCTGCGCGCGCGCGGGGTGAAGGTCTTCATCGGCCACGAGCCGGAGAATGTCTCGGGCGCCGGCACGGTGATCATTTCCTCTGCCATCCGGCGGGACAACCCGGAAGTGCAGGCCGCGCGTGCCGCCGGCATTCCGGTCGTGCGCCGCGCCAACATGCTGGCCGAGATCACCCGCCTGAAATACACGGTCTGTGTCGCCGGCACGCATGGCAAGACAACGACAACCTCGCTCGTCGCCTGCCTGCTGGATGGGGCAGGGGTGGACCCCACCGTCATCAATGGCGGCATCATCCACGCATATGGCTCCAACTACAAAGCCGGCGAGAGCGACTGGATGGTGGTGGAGAGCGACGAGAGCGACGGCACTTTCACCAAGCTCCACCCGACCTGCGCCATCGTCACCAATATCGACCCCGAACATATGGACCATTACGGCACGATGGAGAGGCTGCGGGAGGCCTTCGACACCTTTGTCGAGAACCTGCCCTTCTATGGATTTGCCGTTCTGTGTACGGATCATCCTGAGGTGCAGGCCCTTGCTGCGCGTGTGACCGACCGGCGCCGCATCACCTATGGCTTCAACCTGCAGGCCGATATCCGCGCGCTGAACCTGGTGACCGACCTGAAAGGCACGCATTTCGAGGCCGAGATCCGCCGCAGCCCGGGTGAGACGCCCCGGCGCATCACTGGCCTGACGCTGCCGATGGCGGGGGAGCACAATGTCCAGAACGCGCTGGCAGCGATTGCCGTTGCCCTCGAGCTGGGCGCCAGCGACGAGCAGGTCCGTGCGGCGCTCGCCCGCTTCGGCGGCGTCAAGCGGCGCTTTACCCCCGTTGGCGAATGGCTGCCGGAGGCAGGCGCCGAGCCGGTGCGTATCATTGATGATTATGGCCACCATCCGGTGGAGATCGCCGCCGTCCTGAAAGCCGCCCGCGCGATCCAGAAAGACCAGCCGCTGATCGCCGTCTGCCAGCCGCATCGCTATACCCGCCTGAAGGACCTGTTCGAGGACTTCTCAACCTGTTTCGACCAGGCCGATCATGTGCTGATCGCCCCGGTCTATGAGGCGGGCGAGGCCCCGATTGAAGGCATCACCCATGACGCGCTCGTCCGCTCGATCCGCCAGCATGGCCATCGCAGCGCGGCAGTGATCCCCTCGCTGGCGGCGCTGCCCGATGCGGTCCGGCATGTGGCGGGGCCGGGCGCGATGGTCGTCTGCCTCGGCGCCGGCGACATCACGCGCCATGCCGGGGAGCTTGCCGCCCGGCTGAAAAGCTGACGCTGCGTCACGGCTGAAAGCCGCTTCCCCTTTCCCGGCGCGCCGATACTGTCGGCGCGATTGAGCGCAGACCACATGCGCCCCGGGAGGAAGACATGGCAGACGCGGTCCTTGCAGCGGCCGGCAGTGACCGGCCGGCGGCCTCCGGCGGGGAAGGGGGCGTCTTCAGCAAGACCGGTTTCGCCTGGGCCTGGTTCGAGGCGGCCCGCAATCCCTATTACATCCTGATCGTCATCTATGTGTTCGCGCCTTACTTCGCGCGCGACATTGTCGGCGCCGACATCCTCGCCAGCGGGCAGCTCGAAGGGCTGAGCCCGGAAGCTGCCGCCGCCGCCGCAGGCGCGGAAGGCCAGGCGATGGTCGCGAGCCTGTCGAAATGGGCGGGCCTTGTGGCGGCCTTTACCGCACCTTTCCTCGGCGCCGCCTTTGACCGGGGCCTCCGGCGCAAGCCCCTGTTGCTCGTCTGCCTCTCGCTGATCTCGCTGATCAGCATTTCGCTCTGGTGGGCCATTCCGGGGCCGGAGGGTTTCTCCACCGGCACGCTGATGCTGCTCCTGATCATAGCCTATGTCGCCTATGCCTATAGCGAGGTCTCGCACAATTCGATGTTGCCGGATGCGGCGCGGCTCGATGCCTTGCCCGCGATTTCAGGTCTCGCCCTGGCGCTCGGCAATGCGGTGGCGACGGTCATGTTCATCGGCCTCGTCGTTTTCTTCGCGCTGCCGGATGCCATCGGCTGGCCGGCGCCGCAGGCCCTGTTCGGGATCGACACGTCCCAGTACGAACAATTCCGCATCGCCGGCCCGATCTGCGGCGTCTGGATGCTGCTCTCGATGTGGCTGTTCTTCGCCAATGGCCGCGATACCGGCGTGAAGGGCACCTCCGCCGTGCGCGCCATCCGCGAAGGCGCCATCGGCGTGTTCCGCACGGTGCGCCAGGCGGCGCATCACAAGGAGGCATTCAAATTCCTGATCGCCCGGATGCTGTATGCGGACGGCATGGCGGCGCTGCTGATGATGGGGGCGGTGTATGTCAGCCTGTTCCTCGGCTGGAACCTGATCGAGCTGACGATTTATGCCATCTGGGCCTCGGCCTGGGCGGTCGCCGGCGGCATCTTCGGCGGCTGGCTGGACCAGAAGATGGGCCCGAAGAACGCGCTTGTCCTGGAGCTCATCGCCATCGTGCTGATCCTGTTCTTCGGCCTGTCGATCACGAAGGACTCCGCCCTGTTCGGCCTCATCCCCAACCAGCAGGTCTGGGATGTCCCGTTCTTCTCCGGCACGTCCGACCTGCTTTACCTCGTGCAGGGGGCACTGATCGCGGTGTTTGCCACCGCCAACATCTCCTCCAGCCGGTCGATGCTGGTGCATGTCGCCCCGGCGCATATGCGCGGGGAATTCTTCGGTCTCTATGCGATTGCCGGCACGGTCACCGTCTGGCTCGGGCCGCTGATGGTGGAACAGTTCACCCGCGCGTCCGGCGACCAGCGGATCGGCATGTCGGCCATCGCGATCCTGTTCTTCCTCGGGCTCGCTGTGCTGCTCACGATCAAGCGCGAGACGCCGGCAGCGAAGGCGCTCTGATCCGGCGGCTCAGCTGCTCGGGCCGAAGGCGATGCTTCCCGGCGGGCCCTGCACCCGGTCGATGGTCTGCACACGGCGGGGCCGCAGATAGAACCGGTCCTTCAGCGTCATCGGCGTGCTGCTCAGGAATCCCAGCTGGCTGGTATAGTCGAACTCGATCTCCGCCAGGATGACAGAGCCCGGCTGCTGGACGATCCCATCGGGCACATTCATAACCGTGCCAACTGCAAGCGAAGGCATGTTGTGCCCTTCCGACCAGGCAACGCGCTTCTGGCCATCACCGGTATCGACGATGGAGGTGAGCCGCATCCGCGTCTGGCTGGTCCGGTAGGGCTGCATCATGACGGTGGCCGCATCATACAATTCGCGGAAATCGGCATTCGTCGCGGTGTTCAGGCGCGCCGTCAGGTCGCCCAGCGCAGCGGCCGTTGCGGTCACCCTGCGGTCGGCCCGCAGCATCAGGTTCACTTCGACGCAGGACATGTAAATCAGCAGCAGCACTGGCGCGATGAACGCGAACTCCACCGCCGAGATGCCCCGCTGGTCCTGCCGGTACGTCCGTGCCCGGCCGATGGTGCGTCCGTACGTCTGCTTCAGGAAGGAAATGGCTGATTGAATCATTCCGAGAGCCCGCCGCCGCTGGTGAAAGGTTCGTTGCGGAACACCGCCGCTGAGTGCAGGAGGTGCTTGTTGCCCGGCATGTTGACCAGCGGGCGCGAGATCACCGGCGTGAACAGCGGCCACTCATAGAACACCCGCACGGCCACGATCTCTGCCGGCCCGCCCGGATTGTAGGTCAGGAGGCCCGGATCGATGTTGCCGGCCGCATCCGTCGGGATTCCGTTCGGGGTCAGCCCGAACCGGTTGATCGTGCGCACGTCCACATGCAGCAGGTTGTTGCAGTCCATCAGATTGTAGAAGCGCTCGCACACCGTTGCCCGGAACTCGTCCTTGTCGAGGGATTCGCGCTGGACCCCGCCGGTGCGGATCGGACGCGACGCTTCGTACACGGCATGATCGAGTACCGACGAGGCGATGAAGATCATGCAGACTTCGATCAGGCCAAAAATCATGAAGAAGAAGGGAACCGCGATCATCGCGAATTCCACCGCTGCCGCCCCGCGCCGGTTTTCGGCATATTGGCGCCAGCGCTCATGCAGGCGCGCCGCAAGGCTGTAGCGCAAGCTGGCAGGCATGGGTTGGACTCCCTCCGGATTACACCTGGCGTCCTAGCATGTTCCGGTTTTCCGGGGGTTGAGCGGGCCTGGAGAATTTCATGCGAATTCTCCGCATCGCGCCCGCATCAGTTGCCTTCGTTGAGGGTCTGGATCTGGATCTGCTGTTGCACCAGGTTGGCGAAATGCTCAGGATCATCGCCGAGGTTCACCGCGCCGCGGCAGACGGGGGTACAGTCATAGCTGAAATGCTGGCCTGCCCGGTTGATGACGACGAGGTTCGAGGAATTCGCTGTCACGATCACTTCAGCATTATAGATCTCGCGGCCACCCCGATCGACCACGATCAGGTTGGTCGTGCCATAGCTCTTGCCCGTCACGAAGATCAGGTTCTCGCTGTGCACGGCGACATCCGCCACATTCTTGTTCCCGACCACGATGCTGGAGGCCGCGCCCGAAAGGCGGACCGGCACGGTCTTCGATGTCTCGACCGAGAGCTGGTTGGCGGCCGCAGTGCTGGCCATTGCGAGCGCGAGGGAGGCGGCGAGGGCCGAGGCCCGGATGCAGGCCCGGAAGGAAGAGAGAACAGGCTTTGCGATATGGGTCATGATCAGCAGGGCTCCGGCGCGGATTTCCAAGAAGATCACCCGATATGGTTTCCTCTTTCCTAACCGGTCCACTGCCGGGCCCGCGCAGCCTGTGCCGGTGCCCGCGCATACTAAGGAATCGCGCGCGCGGGAGGGCATCGCAAGCCGCCACCGGCGCGGGTCCATCCGGTAAACAAGTCTTTGATTTCGCTTCATGGATTTTCTTTTCCGCTCAACCAGATGTTCGGGCTGATGCTGTAGAACTGCACTTGTCCCGGGAAGAAAAGTTCACGCCGGGACTTGTTCAAAGTATGATGGGAGTTTCCAATGTTTGCACGTTTCCTGAAAGACGAGTCGGGCGCCACCGCTATTGAGTACGGCCTCATCGCCGCCCTCATCGCTGTCGCCATCATCGGCGCTGTCACCACCCTGGGTGGCAACACGGCTGCTACGTTCGACGCCGTTTCCGACAAGCTGGTTGCTGGCGGCGGCGAGTAATCGCTCGCTGTCGGGCTCAGCCTGACCAATCAAGCCGCCGGGATCCGTCCCGGCGGCTTTTTCGTTTTCCGGGCCGGGCCCGCACAGCCTCTGCCGGTGCGCGCGCGCATACTAAGGAATCGCGCGCGCGGGAGGGCATCGCAAGCCGCTACCGGCGCGGGTCCATCCGGTAAACAAGTCTTTGATTTCGCCTCATGGATTTTCTTTTCCGCTCAACCAGATGTTCGGGCTGATGCTGTAGAACTGCACTTGTCCCGGGAAGAAAAGTTCACGCCGGGACTTGTTCAAAGCATGATGGGAGTCTCCAATGTTTGCACGTTTCCTGAAAGACGAGTCGGGCGCCACCGCTATTGAGTACGGCCTCATCGCCGCCCTCATCGCTGTCGCCATCATCGGCGCTGTCACCACCCTGGGTGGCAACACGGCTGCTACGTTCGACGCCGTTTCCGACAAGCTGGTTGCTGGCGGCGGCGAGTAATCGCTCGCTGTCGGGCTCAGCCTGACCAATCAAGCCGCCGGGATCCGTCCCGGCGGCTTTTTCGCTTTCCGGGCCAAGCGCCCCGCAGAAAGGCTTCCTTCAGGCTTTTGGCCGAACGTGGCGCCGGACAATAAAAAGCCGGAGACGCATGACATGGCCCTGATGATCCTTTCCGCCGCTTTCCTCGCCCTCTGCCTGCTGGCGGCGGGCCATGACATCCACCGGCTGATCATCCCGAACTGGCTGAACCTGACGATTGCCGGCCTGTTCGTGCCTGCCGCCGCCGTCTCCGGCCTGCCGCTGGAAATCATTGGCGGGCATCTGATGGCCGGCGCGCTGGCCTTCCTGATCGCCTTTGGCCTCTTCGCCTTCCGCCTGTTCGGGGGAGGGGACGCGAAGATGATTCCCGCCGTCGTCCTCTGGATGGGCCCGGCCGCTGCCTTGCCCTTCGTTTTCTATATGGCCATCGCCGGCGGCGTGCTGGCGCTCCTTGTGCTGACGGTCCGCCGCGCCATGCCGGCCGAGGCGCTGCCCGGCTTCATCCAGGCGCCGTTCCGGGAGGAGTCCGGCATTCCCTATGGCGTCGCCATCGCGGCGGGCGCGTTCATTGCCGGGTCGCAGTCGCTCCTGCTCTCCGGGCTTTATGAAGCCGCAGGCTCTATCGGTTAACGTTCCTTTAGGCGGGGCGTGCAATTTTTTACCTGAGTTTGACGTAACCCGTCCGGCCGGATTCGGCCTCAGGGTAGGCGTTGCAAGGGAGTGTAGCGGCCGATGTCACCTGTAAGAATCATAATCCTGCTCCTCGCCCTTGTGGCGGCAGGCGGCGCCGCGCTGATCGTGTCCCGCATGGGCGGCACAGAGGTCGTCACAGAGACGATCACCCAGACCCAGACGATGATCCAGAACCGCGAAGTCTCCCAGACCAAGGTTCTGACAGCAGTGCGCGACATGCCCATCGGCCAGCGAGTGACATCGGACGATTTGCGCTGGACGGACTGGCCAGAGCGCAGCGTCCTGCCATCCCACTTCACACGGGCCGCGAGCCCGGAAGCGATCGATGAACTGGCCGGATCTGTTGTCCGTATGCCGATCTACACCGGCGAGCCGATACTGGCCGCCCGGATCGTCAAGCGCGGGGAGGCCGGCCTGCTGCCTGTCCTGATCGAGCCGGACATGCGCGCGGTTGCCATCCAGATATCCCCTGAAACGGCGACCGGCGGCTTTGTGCTGCCGAATGACCGCGTCGACCTCGTCCTGACGTTCGAGCAGAAGGCTTCGCCGGCGACCGGCCTGATCGAAGACCGCATCGTTTCCCAGACAATTCTCAAGAATGTCCGTGTCCTCGCAATCGACCAGGCCATCCAGGCCGCTGAAGAGGGCAGCCCGACCCGTATCGGAAACACGGCCACGATCGAGGTGACGCCCGCCGAAGTGGAGATGATTGCGCTTTCCCGGCGGGTTGGCCAGCTCTCCCTCTCGCTCCGTCCGTTGTCGGAAGATGCGGTCCGCGCCGCGCGCGAGCCCCGCTTCGACCTGATGAACGGGGATGGCGGCGCCCGGGGCATCACGATCATACGAAACAGCAAGCCGGTTGCGGCCGGCGTCGGAGGCAACTGACCCATGCGCAGCCTGACTGTTCTTGCCGGCGCCGCGTGCCTTGCCCTTGCCCATGCGGGATCTGCCAACACCCAGACCGTTCCCAACAGCATGAGCGTCCGGATCACCGAACCGGGGCGCCAGGCCGTCTCCCAGCGCGCCACGCTCGGCGTCAACAAATCCATGATCGTCGAGCTGGACCGCCCGGCCGCAGATGTCGTGATCGCCAATCCGGAGATTGCCGACGCCGTGGTCCAGACCTCTCAGCGGATCATTTTCCGCGGCGTCGCCTTCGGCCAGACCAACGCGCTGATCTTCGACCGCGCAGGCCAGGTGCTCCTTGATCTGAACATCCATGTCGAAACAGACCTTGCGGCGCTGGAAGAAACCGTCGCCCGGCACGTTCCGGCTGCCCGTGTGCGCCTTGAAAGCCTGAACGGCAGTGTCGTGATGACCGGCCAGGTCGACAACCTTGCCCAGGCAGACCAGGTGGCCCGCCTCGTCACGGCCTTCTTCCCGGCCGGCGACCAGGCCCCGCAGCTCGTCAACATGCTCGATATCGCTGCTGCCGACCAGGTAATGCTGGAAGTGCGGATCATCGAAATGCAGCGCAGCGTGATCAAGCAGCTCGGCATCAACCTCTCTGGCTCTATCGGCTTCGGCGAGCTTGCCAGCCAGTCGCTGCAGCAGGTGTTCCAGAACGGCCTGCCGCTGTTCGTGGACGAGTTGACCGGGCAGACCAACACGCTCGGCGTCGGCACGCCAGTGCAGGCGCTGCAGCCGGATGCTCCCTTCTCGCGCTCGTTCACGGGCAGCACGTCGACCGCGTTCAACGTGCAGGGCCAGTCGCTGGGCGGCCTCTCAGCGTCACCGGGGTACACGAATTATGTCGGCGGCCGGCCTCAGTCCTCGGTTGGCGCATCGCTCAACGCGCTTGAACGAATCGGCATCGTCCGCACACTGGCAGAGCCGAACATTGTCGCGATGTCGGGTGAAAGCGCGAAATTCCTCGCCGGCGGCGAATTCCCCGTGCCGGTCGGCCAGAGCGACAGCGGCGAGGTCAAGATCGAGTTCAAACCCTACGGCGTCGGGCTCAGCTTCACGCCAGTGGTGCTGTCCGAGGGGCGCATCTCGCTCAAGGTCTCGACCGAAGTTTCCGAGCTGACGGCGCAGGGCGCCTTCCAGGGCGCCTCGCGCACGATCAACGGGCCGGATGGCCAGCCGATCGTGCTGCAGGGGATTACCCTCCCGGCACTGACGGTCCGGCGCGCGGAGTCGGTGGTCGAGCTTCCCTCCGGCGGCTCGATGATGATGGCCGGCCTCATCTCGGTGAAGGACCGCCAGACAATCGACCAGCTGCCCGGCCTGAAGAAGCTGCCTATCCTCGGGTCGCTGTTCCAGTCGCGCGACTTCCTGAGCGACGAGACAGAACTCGTCATCATCGCAACGCCTTACCTCGTCGGCCCGGCGGCCAAGTCCCAGCTGCGCACGCCCGCAGACGGCTTTGCGAACGCATCGGACGCCCGCACGATTTTCTTCGGCAAGCTCAACGAAACCTATGGCCGGGGCGGCTCTGCCATCCGGCCGGATGATTACCGCGCCCCTGTGGGCTTCATGGAAGAGTAGGGCCACAGACATGACCAGCCAGACCCGCAAACTCCCCGGACTGCTCGCGCTCAGCGCCGGCCTCGCGATGATCGGCGCCTGCGCCAGCAGCGCGCCCACCGCCGTGCCGCAGAGCTATCTCACCGGCACGCCGCTCGACCGCAACGCCATCGGCGTCGTCAAGCGTACCGAATTCCTGGAAGTGGCCCTCGCAGCCGAAGCCAGCGAGCTTTCAGATGCTGAACGCGCCCGTATCCGGACTTTCGTCGATCTCTATGCCCGGCGCGGCCATGGCCCGCTTGTTCTGTCCCTGCCGCAATCCTCCAGCAATCCGCAGCTTGCGGTGAGCGCGATTGCCGAGGCCCGCGCCATCGCCTGGGAACGCGGCGTCGAGTATTCGGAGATGACCGGCACAGCCCACGGGCAGGGCTCTGCGCGCAGCGAGCCGTTGATCCTGGCCTTCCAGCTCTATGATGCCGTGCCGCCGAACTGCGCGCAGCTGTCCTCGGTGGACCTCAGCAATATCGACTCCAACAACACCCTGCCGACGCTCGGATGCTCGGTGCGCACCAATCTGGCCGCCATGATCGTCGAGCCGGCAGACCTGCTCGGCGCCCGCGCGCTGGAGCAGGGCGACATGCTGCGCCGGCAGGACATCCTTGCAAAGTTCCGCCAGGGCCTCTCGACCCCGTCGGAGCGCAGCGCGCAGGAATCCGGCGCAGTTTCGAACGCAGTAAACTAGGGCCGGGGCACACCGGCCTCGTATGAGGTAGACAGATGGCCAAGGAAAAAGCTCTGTTCGAGGACGATATCGATCCCGACTTCGAGGATGTCTTCGGCGAAGAGATCACCTCGACGCCGATCGAGAAGGCGGCCGCCGCCATATTCGGCGAAACCTCGCAGATGCCGGCCGTCCAGCCGGTGGCCGAGTTTGTCGGCAAGCCGGCAAACCACAACCTGCCGGTCTTCGCCAACCACGATACAAGCGGCGGCGATGCGATGCTGCCCGCCATCTCGATCAAGGTCTTTTACGAACGCGAGGAGACCCGCAACCTGATGCAGTTCTGCGCGCAGGACCGGCGCATGGGCCGCGCCACGCTGGAATGCTTCGCCGGCGGGATCCCGGCAGCGATTGCATACCTGCGGTCCAGCCCGACGCCGAACCTGCTGGTGATTGAATCCAGCGCCGCGGCAACACAGGTCCTGACAGAGATCGACGCCCTCGCAGAACATTGCGACGAGCATGTCCAGGTCATGATGATCGGCGCCGTCAACGACATCATGCTCTATCGCCAGCTTGTCGCGCGCGGGGTTGCCGAATACATCGTTCCCCCGCTCCAGCCGCTTCAGATCATCCGGTCCATTGCCGGCCTGTTCACCGATCCGGATGCGCCCTTTGTCGGCCGCCAGATTTCCGTGGTCGGAGCAAAGGGCGGGGTAGGGGCCTCGACCATCGCCCACAATCTTGCCTGGGCCCTGTCAGAGAATGTGAAGGTCAACACCACACTCGTCGATCTCGACCTCTCCTTCGGCACGACCGCGCTCGACTTCAACCAGGACACGCCGCAGACGATTGCGGACGCACTCCTCGCGCCGGAGCGCGCCGATGATGCCGTGATCGAGCGGCTTCTGGCGCGCGCGACCGAGCGGCTTTCGCTTTTCACCGCGCCCGCCAACATCAACCAGATGATGGACATCTCCGATGAGGCGTACATGACCGTCATCGAGGGCGTCCGCCGCAATGTGCCCTATATGGTGCTGGACCTGCCGCATGTCTGGACGCACTGGCTGCGCTCGGTGCTGATCGCCTCGGATGAGGTGATCGTGGTCTGCCAGCCGGACCTCGCCTCGCTGCGCAATGGCAAGAACCTGATCGACCAGCTCAAGGGCCACCGGATCAACGACCATCCCCCGCGCCTTGTGCTGAACATGTGCGGCGTGCCGAAGCGGCCGGAAATCCCCGTGAAGGATTTCGCCGCGGCCATCGGCGTCGAACCGGAAATTGTGCTGCCCTTCGATCCGGAACTGTTCGGCACTGCCGCCAATAATGGCCAGATGATTTCCGAGACGAGCCCCGCCTCGAAGCCGGCTGTGGCGATCGATACGCTCGCCTCGGCATTGTCCGGACGGATGGTGCAGAAGGCGCAGAAATCCATCCTCAGCAAGCTCCTCGGCAAGTAAGGCAACTCACAGGCAGGCAACGGATTCATGGCATTCGGTAAACGTTCCGGCACACCTTCAGCGACCTTGCCCGGCCCGGCTCCGGCCCCTGCGGCTGCGGCCAAGCCGGCTGCGCCGAAGCCGGCGGCCCCGGCGGCCGCCCGCGCGCCGGATGCGGCCCGGCCCGCTGGTGAAATCAAGCTGAAGACGCCGGAATTCAAGCCGGAACCCGTCCGCAAGGTCAGTCAGCATTCGGAGCAGTATTACGCGACCAAGACCACGATCTTCAACGCCCTGATCGACACGATCGACCTCTCCCAGCTGGCCCAGCTGGACACCGAGAGCGCGCGGGAAGAAATCCGCGACATCGTGGTCGAGATCATCAGCATCAAGAATGTTGTCATGTCGATCTCGGAGCAGGAATACCTGCTCGACGACATTTGTAACGACGTGCTCGGCTATGGCCCGCTGGAGCCATTGCTGGCACGCGATGACATCGCCGACATCATGGTCAACGGCGCCGATACGACCTATATCGAGGTCAATGGCAAGATCGAGCGGACGAACATCCGTTTCCGCGACAATGCCCAGCTCATGAACATCTGCCAACGGATCGTCAGCCAGGTCGGCCGCCGGGTCGATGAGAGCTCGCCCATCTGCGACGCCCGCCTGCTGGACGGATCCCGTGTCAACGTCATCGCCCCGCCGCTGGCGATTGACGGGCCAACCCTCACCATCCGGAAATTCAAGAAGGACAAGCTGAAACTGTCGGACCTTGTCCGCTTCGGGTCGATCAGCGAGGCGGGCGCCGAAATCCTGCGCATCATCGGCAATTGCCGCTGTAACGTCCTCATCTCCGGCGGTACGGGCTCGGGCAAGACGACCCTCCTCAACTGTCTCACCGGCTTCATCGAGCCCGGCGAGCGGGTCATCACCTGCGAAGACTCCGCCGAACTCCAGCTCCAGCAGCCGCACGTCGTGCGCCTCGAAACCCGACCGCCGAACATCGAAGGCTCGGGCGAGATCACGATGCGCGATCTCGTCAAGAACTGTCTGCGTATGCGCCCGGAGCGGATCATCGTCGGCGAGGTGCGCGGCCCTGAAGCGTTCGACCTGTTGCAGGCCATGAATACGGGCCATGACGGCTCGATGGGCACGCTGCACGCCAACAGCCCGCGCGAAGCCCTCAGCCGGGTCGAGTCCATGATCACCATGGGCGGCTTCTCGCTGCCCGCCAAAACCATCCGTGAAATGATTGTCGGCTCCGTTGATGTGGTCGTCCAGGCCTCCCGCCTGCGTGATGGCTCGCGCCGTATCATGTGCGTCACCGAAGTCCTCGGCCTCGAAGGCGATACGATCGTGCTTCAGGACATCCTGAAATACGAGATGGAAGGCGAAGATGAAAATGGCAAGATCATCGGCCGCCATCGCGGCATGGGTATCGGCCGCCCGCGCTTCTGGGAGCGCGCAGCCTATTACAATATGGAGCGCGAACTCGCCGCAGCCCTTGATGAACTGAACGGTGCATGATGAGCGGCTCACTGATGATCTATATCGTCGCAGGCCTCGCTTTCCTGGCGATCCTGGGCCTCGGCCTCGTCTTCACCGGAGGGCAGGACGAAGCAGCCCGCAAGCGCGCCAAGGCCATCGGCAGCGGAAAAACCGGCGCAACGCGCGCAGGCCACAAAGTCATTGACGAGAATGCCCGCCGGCGCGCGAAAACGCAGGAAATGCTCGAAGGCCTGCGCCGCCAGGACAAGGAGCGCCGCCGCAACAATCCGATGCGCGATATCGGCTCGCAACTTGTCCAGGCGGGTCTTGAAATCTCCGTACCCGTCTTCTGGATGATGTCGGTCATCTGCGGTGTGGTCTGCGCGGGGGCCGTCTATCTCTCTGGGGCAGACGGGCTCGTCATCAATGGCATTGCCTTCAAGAATCAGTTCGTACTCGTCGGCGCCGCCTTCTTTGCCGGCACGCTCGGCCTGCCGCGCATGGCCGTCGGCATGATGATCAAGGGCCGGCACAAGAAGATGGTCAATCAGTTCGCCGACGCGCTCGACATCATCGTGCGCGGTGTCAAATCCGGCCTGCCGCTGAACGAGTGTATCCGGATCATCGCCAAGGAAAGCCCGGAGCCGCTGCGCAAGGAATTCCTCACCTTCGCCGATAATCTCGCCATGGGCGTTGGTCTCGACCGCTCGCTCGCCGCACTTTATAAACGGATGCCGCTGCAGGAAATCAACTTCTTCGCCATCGTGCTGATGATCCAGGCCAAGGCAGGCGGCAACCTCTCGGAGGCCCTCGGCAACCTGTCCAGCGTCATCCGTTCCAGGAAGATGATGCGCGAGAAGGTCAATGCCCTCTCCTCGGAAGCCAAGGCCTCGGCCATGATCATCGGCGCACTGCCGTTTGCGGTGGGCTTCATGGTGTTCCTGACCACGCCCGACTATATCATGGAACTGTTCCGTACAGAGACGGGCCACGTAATCCTCGTGATGGCGGCCGGCATGATGGCATCCGGCATCATGGTGATGCGCAACATGATCAATTTCGACATGTAGGGGCGGGCAGGCGATGTATGAATTCCTCCTCTCCTTCACCAAGCCGGAAACGGCGGCGGCCTGGCTCGTTGCCGTGGCGGTCTTCGGCACGATGATGACCATTTTCCTGCCCTATCTTCAGGGCAACAAGCTGGAGACCCGCCTGAAGGCGGTGGCGACCCAGCGGGAAAAGCTGCGCAAGCAGAACCGCGCCGCGCTGGAAAGCAAGAGCCTCCGCCGCCGGGATGAAAGCCTTGTCGGCGAGATCTCCTCCAAGCTGAACCTCGCCAAGGCGCTGGAAGATCCCAACGTCGTGAAGTTGATGAACCAGGCGGGCCTGCGCGGGCCGGGACCGATCTCGGCCTTCTACTTTGCCCGTATGGCGCTGCCTTTTGCCGGCGCCGGGCTCGTCTTCTTCTACATCTTCTTCGTCAATGATCACGGCTTCGGCACCTTCCTGAAATACGGGTCGGTCATCTTCGGCGCCGCTGCCGGCTTCTATGCGCCGAACATCTATATCAGCAACCTCGCCCAGAAGCGGCAGAAGTCGATCATGCGGGCCTTCCCGGACTCCCTCGACATGCTGCTGATCTGCGTCGAGGCCGGCATGTCGATCGAGATGGGGTTCAACAAGGTCAGCCAGGAAATCGGCACCGCCTCACCGGAACTCGCCGAGGAATTCGGCATGACGGTGGCAGAACTCTCCTACCTGCCGGACCGCCGCCAGGCCTATGAAAACCTTGCCCTGCGGACGGGCCATGAAGGTGTGAAGGCCGTCTGTATGGCGCTCGGCCAGGCGGAGCGTTACGGCACGCCGCTCGGCGATGCGCTGCGGATGATGGCGAAGGAGAACCGCGAGATGCGGATGTCCGACGCCGAGAAGAAAGCCGCCGCCCTGCCGGCCCAGCTCACCGTGCCGATGATCCTGTTCTTCCTGCCGGTCCTGTTCCTTGTCGTGCTTGGCCCCGCCTACATCAAGTATAACCAGATGCAGGAAAAGAATGATGCGGCGCCCGCGATCACGCAGGCCGCCCCATCCTCAGACCTCGCCTGATCTCTAGCCCCTGAAACCGAAAACGCAGCGCCCGGACCGGGGCGCTGCGTTTTTGTTTGTCCAGGGAGAGTGGAGGCGAACCGTTCTAGTTCCGCAGGCGCCGCAGCTGCCGCCCGCCGGCATCTTCCTCTGTGTCCAGCCCCGCAGGCCCGCCGGGCGCTGCCAGCGCCTCATAGACCCGGCCCGGCGAGACAAGCGCCCGGACAAGACGGGCGTTCTGCTCGGCAATCGAGGCGGGCGCGCCCTCGCCGCTCACAGCGGTCATCTCGTCAAACCGGCCCTGCAGGCCCAGCACGAGCGCGAGGTTCTGCTGCACGCGCGTATCCGCCTGCGGCTGCGCGGAGGCAAGGCGCAGCTGGCGCTCGGCCCCGGCAAGATCGCCTGACAGCATCAGCGACAGTCCATAATTGGTCAGCGTCGTCACCCGCGACGGCTCCAGCGTCAGCGCGCGCTGGTAGGCAGCCTGCGCCATGCGGTGGTCGCCGGCCTGGTCATAGGCGGTGCCCAGCGCGGCCCAGGTCTCGGCCCGGTCCGGCGCGGCCTCGGCGGCGCGCTCGAACGCGAACCGGGCCGGGCCAGCCTCGCCGGCAGCCATCCGGATCCGGCCCAGCATCATGTGAATATCGGCATTGCGGGGATGGATCACCGCCGCCTGGCCCAGCACCTCCAGGGCCCGCGCCTCGCTGCCAATCGCGCGAAGAGCTGTCGCAAATTCCAGCGCGACGGCTGCGTCCTGCGGTTGCTTGCGCTGTTCCTGCGCCCAGAAGCTCGCCCGCGTCAGCGGGTCGGCCCGGTTCGCCGCTTCGCGCTCCTCCGCCGAGGCCGGCTGCATCGCCGCCTCCATCGCCTTGGCAAGTTCTGCTTCCGGTCCTGCCGGGCTGCTGGCGCAGGCCGACGCAGCGGTCAGGGCAACCAGCAGGCCGGCAAAGGGCATTTTGGCACTGGACATCGTCAGGCTCCGTGTGTGTATCGGCACGTTCTGCCCGGACACTCGCGCGTCCGGGTCAAGGTTCGGTTAACGCCGCTGCCAGTTCCATTAACCACACGGTCCCGGTTTTCCCGATGCACAAGAGTTTCGTTTCCGCCCCTGAGGCCGCTGCCCGCGTCTGGCTGTTCACTTCCGCCGGGTTTGCCGCGCTGAGCGCCGATCCGTTCCCGGAGGCCCGCGCCATCGCCGCAGCGCAGGGCTTCACCGGCGGCGCGGGCCAGGCCGTGCTGGTGCCGGGGCAGGGCGGCGCGCTCGCCGAAGTGCTCTTTGGTCTCGGCGAGGGTCAGGACAAGCTGGCGGTCGCCGCGCTTGCCGCCCGGCTGCCGGCCGGCGATTACCAGATCGCCGAAACGGGCGGCCTGTCTTTCGCGTCCATCGCCGCGGGCTGGGCGGACGGCGCCTACCGGTTCGAAACCTACCGCAAGGAGCGCACGGCGCCGCCCCGGCTCGTGATCCCCGAAACCGAGGATGCCGCCCGCCTGTCGCGCGAAGCCGACGCCGTCACCCTGCTGCGCGACCTCGTCAACACGCCCGCCGCCGATATGGGCCCGTCAGAGCTTGAAGCCCGGATGCGCGCCCTTGCCGAGCGCCATGATGCGCGTGTTGCCTCCATCATCGGCGAATCCCTCATCGAGCATGACTATCCGATGATCCATGCCGTCGGCCGGGCCGGGGCAGATGCACCGCGCTTCCTCGAGCTTGAATGGGGCAAGCCCGGCCAGCCGAAGATCGCCTTCGTCGGCAAGGGCATCACCTTCGATTCCGGCGGCCTGAACATCAAGCCGGGCGAGGGTATGCGCATCATGAAAAAGGATATGGGCGGGGCTGCCCATGCCATCGCGCTTGCCAGCCTCGTCATGGAGGCCCGCCTGCCGGTGCACCTGAAACTCTATGTCTCCGCCGCCGAGAACGCGATTTCCGGCAACGCCTTCCGCCCCGGCGACATCCTCTCCAGCCGCAAGGGCCTGACGGTCGAGATCGACAATACCGACGCCGAAGGCCGTCTCGTCCTTGCCGATGCGCTCACCCGCGCCTGCGAGGAAAGCCCCGACCTGCTGATCGACTTTGCCACCCTCACCGGCGCTGCCCGCGTCGCGCTGGGGCCGGACCTTGCCCCGCTCTATACCGATGATGACGCGCTCGCCGCAGACATCCTCGCCGCCAGCGCGGCGACCGGCGACCCTGTCTGGCGGATGCCGCTCTGGCAGCCCTATCTCGATTACCTGCGCAGCCCGATTGCCGATCTCGTCAATTCCGGCGGCGGCGGAATGGCGGGCTCGATCACGGCGGCGCTGTTCCTCAAACAGTTCGTCACCGCGAAAAGCTGGGCGCATTTCGATGTCTGGGCCTGGCGCAAAGCGAAGTATGGCCGCCCGGATGGGGCCGCCGCCTGCGGCCTGCGCGCGGTCTGGGCAATGCTGGAGGCGCGTTACTCGCGCTGACCGGCCTCGGTCTTGAGCCGGATCGCCTCGCGCACCCGGCCGCGAACCAGCAATGTATCGATATTCTTCGGGTCTGCCGCCATCGCGGCCTGAACATCGCGCATCGCGGCGTCATAATCGCCGAGGTTCAGGAACACTTCAGCCCGCATCTGATGGGCGAGGCCATCCTCCGGCGCGTCGGCAATCAGCCGGTCGAGGTCGGACTTCGCCTCGCTCCAGCGGTCGATCAGCATGTGCGCGCTTGCCCGGTCCAGCAATAGTTCGGGGGTCGCCGGCATCAGCTTCAGCGCTTCGGTGAACGCCACCGCCGCCGCCTCCGCCGCGCCAATCTGCATCCAGGCATTGCCGGCCTGCGCAAAATACAGCGCGCGCTGCTCCATCGTGCCGCCATCGACCGCCGTCGCCAGCCGCTCCAGACGGATCGCGCCTTCCTCGACATTGCCCAGCGCGATCAGCGCCAGCGCCGTGCACTGGCGCGCGCCCGGCCGGTTGCCCTCGAAGGTCCAGGCCAGCCCGTCCTCATAGGCTTCCGACGGCGCGGTCTCGATCTTGGCGACGCAGGTTTCCAGCCGCCGGGCCTCGTTGGCGGCGATTTCCGCCCCGGCCACAGTCCCGGTATTCTGCAGGAACATCACCGCCGCAGCGGTCATCGCGATCAGCGCCATGGGCAGGACACTCCATTGCCTCTATGTCTTGCCCACAGGCACGAAGGAAGGGCCGCAGGCAAATGACAGATCAGCCATCTCTGCTGTTTGTTTTCGGGCTTGGCTACAGCGCGGAGCAGCTTGCCGCGCAGCTGATCCCCGCCGGCTGGCAGGTTGCCGGCACCGTGCGGACGCCGGAAAAAGCCGCCAGACTCAAGGCTTCCGGCATCGCCGCCTCTGTCTGGGGCGGGCAGGGCACGCCGGACATTCCAGATGGCGCCCACTGGCTCGTCACCCTGCCGCCAGACCGGGAAGGCTGCCCCGCCGCGCGCGCCGCCGGCCAGTTGGCAGGCAGCGCTGCCTCGATCACCTACCTCTCCACCACCGGTGTCTATGGCGACCTTCGCGGCGGCTGGGCCTTCGAATGGTCACCCGTGGCACCCGCCTCTCCGCGCGCCGAAGCCAGAGTGAAGGCCGAGACCCAGTGGCTGGACGCGAGCCAGGGCCGCGCCCGCATCGTGCGCTTGCCCGGCATCTATGGCGGGGGCCGCTCTCCCTTCGAACGCCTGCGCGAGGGCACCGCCCAACGCATCATCAAGCCCGGCCAGGTCTTCTCCCGCGTGCATGTCGCGGACATCGCCTCCGGCCTTGCCGCGCTGCTCGCCCGGCCGGAGGCGTCCGGCGTCTTCCACCTGTGCGATGACCTTCCCGCCCCGCCGCAGGATGTCACCGCCCATGCCGCCGCGCTCCTCGGCCTCGCGCCGCCCCCGGAGGTTCCCTTCGAGGCGGCAGACCTCAGCCCGATGGCGGCGAGTTTCTATGCTGAGTGCAAGCGCGTCTCGAATGCCCGGGCCAAGGCCGCGCTCGGCTGGCGCCCGCGCTATCCCACCTACCGCGAAGGCCTCGAAGCCATCCTCACGGAGGAAACCGGCGCGCTAGCCCGCTGATTTTTCTTGCCGTTGCCGCATTCGCGCCCTGTTGGCGCCGCGCCGTTCGGGTGTAAGAAGAGGCGGGCGGACATTTCGGAGGACACAACCCATGGCAGTTCAGCTTCGCGGCCTCTGGGGGGGCGTCAGCGCGCTTCTGCTCGTTCTCCTTCTCGCTGTGATCCTCGCCGCCTGTGGCGGGTCGCAGACACAGCGCTCGCCCGGCGAGGATGAGGACGCCGAAGTCTTCGTCGCCCGCTCGCCCGCCGATCAGGTCGCCGCCCGCCGCCGCGAGGAAGCCCGCCGCCGCGCCCGCGAAGCCGAACCGCAGGACTTCGCCTATTTCCGCTACCGCATCGACACCTCGGGCGAACAGCCGCTCGCCTGTTTCGTCTTCTCCGCCGCGCTCGATCCGCAGGCCGACTATTCGCCATATGTCGAATTCCGCCCCGCCTTCCGCCCCGCGCTCAGCGTGCAGGGCAGCGAGCTCTGCGTCGGCGGCCTCACCTTCGGCAGCAGCCGCACCGCGACCCTGCTGACCGGCCTGCCCTCTGCCGATGGCCGCCAGCTGCGCCGCACCGAAACCGTGCCGATCGACTTTGCAGACCGCCCGCCTTTCGTCGGCTTCAAGGGCACCGGCGTCATCCTCCCGCGCGAGAATGCCGATGGCCTCCCCGTCGAGACCGTCAATGTCGACCGCGTGAATGTCACCGTCTCGCGCATCAACGACCGCGCGCTGGTGTTCAAGAACATCACCGAGGGCCAGACAGTGCGTCAGGGCGGCTGGTCCTGGCTCTGGGGCGCGGACTCGCCCGAGGATGTCGGCGAGGTGATCTTCTCCGGCTCCATGGATGTCGCAAACGTGCCCAACGGGCCGGTCGTCACCGTCTTCCCGTTGCAGGACGTCACCGGCCGGATGACACCCGGCGCCTATTTCGTCCGTGTCGAGGATGCAGCTAAGCTCAGCCCCGGCGAAGGCCCGCCGGCCTCCTCCGGCCGCTGGATCCTGCTGACGGATCTCGCCCTCACCGCCTATGCCGGCGAGCATGGCCTCGATGTCACCCTCCGCTCGCTGCGCGACGGGCGCACTGTCAGCGACGCGACCGTGCAGCTGCTCGCTGCTAACAACACCGTGCTGGCTGAAGTGCGCCCGGATTCCGCTGGCCGCGTCACTTTCGACAAGCCGCTGATGAGCGGGCAGGGGACGATGGCGCCCCGCCTCGTCACCGCCACCAATGCCCGGGGCGAACTCGCCGCGCTCGACCTCCTTCGCGCGCCGGTGGACCTTTCCGAACACGCCATCGGCGGGCGCCGCACGCCCGGCCCGGTCGATGCCTATATTTACTCCGACCGCGGAATTTATCGCCCCGGCGAGAACGTCGAGATCACCGCCATGCTGCGCGACCGGGCAGGCCGGCAGGTCACCGGCCGCAATGGCCATCTCGTCGTCTACCGCCCGAACGGCCTTGTTGCCTCGAAGACCCGCTTCACCGATCCGGCCTCCGGCGCGGTGATGAACACCTATGCCGTCCCGCGCGGCGCCGCCCGCGGCCAGTGGCGCGTGGCCCTCGAGATCGACGGCCTGACCGCCCCGGCGGGCGAGATGCGTTTCGCGGTCGAGGATTTCGTGCCCCAGCGCATCGCCGTTGATCTGACGACGGACGAGACGACCCCAATCCGCGCCGGCGGCACCCGTTCGGTGGAGATCGCTGCCCGCTTCCTCTACGGCGCCCCCGGCGCCGGCCTCACGGTCAAGACCGAAGCGCGCATGGAGCCTGATCCTGCGCCCTTCCGCGCCTTCGAAGGCTTCCGCTATGGCCGCCATGACCAGAGCTTTTCCCAGCAGATCCTCGAATTCCCGGATGCGACCACCGATGGCGCCGGCAAGGCCACCGTCCGCCTCGCGCCCGGCACGGCCGGTTCCAATTCCGGCATCCCGCTGCGCCTCAACACGGTCATCAGCGTGCTGGAGCCCGGCGGCCGCGCCGTCGCTGACAGCGTCCGCATCCCCTACCGCCCCGAAGCGCTCTATCTCGGCGTGAAGCCCGGCTTTGACGCCTCCGTGCAGGAAGGCGGCGACGCCACTTTCGACATCCTCGCCGTCAATGCGGACGGCAGCGCCGTCGCGAGCCGCCTCGGCTGGAAAGTGCTGCGCATCGACTACCATTATGACTGGTACCGCGACGGGGATGGCCGCTGGAACTGGCGCCGCTCGCGGACCGTCACGCGCGTCAATGAAGGCGTCGTCTCGACCCCCGCCGGCGGCACCGCGCAGATCACAGTGCCCGGCCTCGACTGGGGTAGCCATGAGCTGATCGTCGAGAATCAGGCTCAGGGCTCGGATGCCGCCGTCTCCATGGGCTTCAATGTCGGCTGGGGCGGTTTTACCACCGCAGACGGCACCGAAGCCCCCGACCGTGTCCGGATCGTCGCCGCCGAGCGCACTCCGCGCGTCGGCCAGCAGGCAGAGCTCACCGTGCTGCCGCCCTATGATGGCCAGGCCCAGGTCGTCGTCGCCACCGACCGTGTCCTCTCGGTCCAGAACCTTGCCGTCAGCACATCCGGCACCCGCATCACCCTTCCGGTCACGGAGGAATGGGGGGAGGGCGCCTATGTCATGGTCACCGTCTATTCCGGCCGCGATCCCGTCCTGCGCGCCAAGCCCCGCCGCGCCGTCGGCGTCGCCCATGTGCCCGTCGATATGGCCGCGCGCACCTTTGCGCTCTCCATCGACGCGCCTGATGTCGCCCGCCCGCGCACGCGCCAGATGGTCGAGGTCAAGATAGATGGCGGCCCGCGCGAGCCGGTCTTCCTGACCCTTGCCGCCGTCGACGAAGGCATCCTGCAACTCACCAAATTCCGCTCGCCGGACCCGGCCGCCCATTATTTCGGCCGCAAGGCGCTCGGCGTGGACCTGCACGATGATTATGGCCGCCTGCTTGATCCCAACCTCGGAATGCCTGCCGAAGTGCGCACCGGCGGCGACCAGCTCGGCGGCGAAGGCCTCACCGTTGTGCCGGTCAAATCCGTCGTGCTCTATTCCGGCCTTGTCGAAGTCGGCCGCTCGGGCCGCGCCCGCGTCCCGTTCGAATTGCCCGAATTCAATGGCGAGCTGCGCCTGATGGCCGTCGCCTGGTCGCGCACCGGGGTTGGCGCTGCCGACGGCAAGATGATCGTGCGCGAGCGTGCGCCCGCCGATCTCGTTATGCCGCGCTTCCTCGCCCCCGGCGACGAGGCGACCATCACCGCCAGCATCGACAATGTGGAGCTCGGCGCCGGCCAGTTCAGCGCCCGCGTCGGCGCCACGGGCCAGGTCTCGACCGCCGACAGCGAGCTGACCCGCACCCTCCAGCCCCGTCAGCGGGCGGACATTCCCGTCCGCATCACCGCCTCGGGCGAGGGCATCTCCACCGTCCGGCTCGCTGTCACCGGCCCGGACCGCTATACGACCGAACGCAGCTATGACATCCAGACGCGCTCGCCCTGGCTGCCGGAAACCCGCGCAACGCGCCAGCTGATGCGCCCCGGCGAAACCTTCACGGCGAACCAGTCCCTCATCGCGGGTTATGTCCCCGGCTCGGCGGAAGTCAGCATCGGCTTCTCGCCGCTGCCGATTGATGCCGCCACGCTCTATGCCTCGCTCGACCGCTACCCCTATGGCTGCACCGAGCAGATCACCAGCCGCGCCCTGCCGCTCCTCTATTCCGAGCAGATCGGCGCGATGGGCGCGGGGGACACCGCCCAGACCCCGCGCGACCGTGTGCAGGCCGCGCTCAGCACAGTGCTCAACCGTCAGGGGGCGGACGGTGCGTTCGGCCTCTGGCGCGAGGGAGACGGCTATGCCTCGCCCTGGCTCGGTGCGTATACGGCAGACTTCGTGCTCCGCGCCAAACAGGCCGGATATTCCGTCCCCGATGAAGCGCTCAGCCGCGCCTGGGGCTCGCTGCGCAATATCGCCTCGGGAGATAGCTGGCGCGTCTATGGCTATGACGCTGAAGTCTATGAAAGCCGCTATTCCAGCGACTCGACCCAGCAGCTGATGTACCGCTCCGCCGCCTATGCGCTCTATGTCCTCGCCCGCGCCGGTGAGGCCGACATCTCGCGCCTGCGCTACCTGCACGACCGGGAACTCGGCAATATCGAAAGCCCGCTCGCCCGCGCCCAGATCGGGGCAGCCCTTGCCCTGCTGGGCGACCGCGCCCGGGGCGCCTCGGCTTTCCGCTCGGCAGAGGAAAAGCTCGGCTACAACAATACCGGCGACTATTACCAGACGCCACTGCGCGACCTCGCCGCCATCACCGGCCTCGCCGCCGAGGCAAACTTCCCGGAAGTCGTTGCCCGCCTCGGCGAGCGCCTCGCCCGGGATGTTCCGCAGGCGGATAACCTGATGACGCAGGAGAAAGCCTTCCTCCTCGTCGCGGTCAACGCCCTCTCCGGCGGCGCGCCCGCCCTGGATGTGCGCACCGAAGGCCTCGGCTCGGGCCGCGACAACCAGCGCCAGTACCGGCTGACCGCCGCAGAGATCGCCAGCGGCGCCACCTTCCGCCTCGGCGGGGAGACGCCGATGTTCCGCACCGTGCTCGTCACCGGCGCGCCCAGCCAGCCGCCTCCGGCCGCCACCTCGCGCCTCACCGCCGACAAGCGCTTCCTCTCGCTCGCAGGCCGCCCGGCAGACATCTCCCAGCTGCGCCAGGGCGACCGGCTCATCATTGCCCTGACGATCACGCCGGAAGAGCGCCGCGTGAATCCGGTCATCGTCGCAGACCTGCTCCCTGCCGGTTTCGAGATCGAGACTGTGCTGCGCCCTGCCGATGGTCAGTTGACGGAGTATGACTGGCGCACCGGCGAAGACCGGATGCGCACCGGCGCCTTCGGCTTCCTCGGCCGTATCGCCCGCGCCCAGAGCGCCGAGGCGCAGGACGACCGCTTCGTCGCCGCCATTGATGTCGCCGATCAGCCGGTCACGCTCGCCTATGTCGTGCGCGCCGTCACGCCGGGCAGCTTCGCCGTCCCCGGCGTCGTCGCGGAGGACATGTACCGCCCCGATGTCTACGCCCGCTCGGCGCCGGGCCGCGTTACCATCCTCGCCGCGCAGGGCGCCGCCGGCGGACGCTGAGGCGAAGAGGGGAGGGACAAGGCGCTTGGCCGGTCAGCATATCCCCCTCCGGCTCCTTGCAGGCCTCGCGGCGCTCGTCGCGGCGGTGCTGCTCTTCGACATCCTCGCCCCGCCGCCACTGGAGCGCGCGGGCGGCACTTCCGTCCTCATCACAGACCGCGCCGGCCGGCCCCTGCGCGCCTTCCCGACAGAGGATGGCCGCTGGCGTTTCCATGTCGATCTTGACGCGGTCGACCCCGATTTCATCGACGCGCTGATCCGCGTTGAGGACAAGCGCTTCTGGAGCCATCACGGCACCGACTGGACGGGCCTTGCCCGCGCCGCCTTTGACAGCGCCCGTTCCGGCCGCATTGTGTCCGGCGGCTCGACCCTGACGATGCAGACCGCACGGATGCTGGAGCCGCGCCCGCGCAATGCCGGCTCCAAGCTGATCGAGATCTGGCGCGCCAACCAGCTCGAGCGCCGTCTCTCCAAGCGCGAGATCCTGGAGCTCTACCTCTCCCTCACCCCCTATGGCGGCAACCTTGAAGGCGTGCGCGCCGCCACATGGAGCTATTTCGGCCGCGAGGCAGACCGTCTCTCCACGGATGAAATCGCGCTCCTCATTGCCCTGCCGCAATCGCCCGAAGCCCGAAGGCCGGACCGGCGCCCGGAGGCCGCCGCCCGCGCCCGCAACTGGGTGGCCGAAAAGCTCGCCCGCTACGGCGTCTTCGCTGAGGCAGACATCGCCGAGGTCGCCTCCGTATCGGTGCCCGCCCGCCGCCTCGATTTTCCCGCCCGCGCCTGGCACGGCGCCGAAGCCGTCCGCGCAAACAGCCCGCCGGGCGACGTGCGCTCCACGATCGACGCCTCGCTGCAGGCCGAGGTCGAGCGCATCGCGCTCACCCGCGCCCTCGGCGAAGGCCCGGATGTGCAGGTCTCGGTCCTCGTCGTCCACACGCCCACCCGCGCCGTGCGCGCGCTCGCGGGCTCCGCCACCCGCGATCGGCCCGGCGGCTGGATCGACCTCACCAACCGCCCCCGCTCGCCCGGCTCCACGCTCAAGCCCTTCATCTACGCCCTCGCCTTCGATGATGGCGCCGCCGGCGCCGATACGCGCATTTCCGATCTGCCGCGCCGCTTCGCCGGCTACCAGCCGGAAAACTTCGACCGCATGTTCCGGGGCGACGTCCGCGTCTCCGATGCGCTCCAGCATTCGCTGAACATTCCCGCCGTGCTGATGCTCGACCGGGTCGGCGCAGACCGCTTCACCGCCCAGCTCACCATGGCCGGCGCCCGCCCCCGCACCGGCAGCGCGCGCGGCGAGGCCGCCGGCCTCGCCATCGCGCTCGGCGGGGCAGGGCTCACCGCGCGCGAGCTGGCCATCCTCTACGCCGCCCTAGGCGATGGCGGCATCGCCAAGCCGCTCGTCTGGCGCGCGGAGGATGAAATCGCCAGCCGCCACGGCCCCGGCAACCGCCTGATGAGCGAGGACAGCGCGGCAGAGATCCTCCGTATCCTGCAGGGCTCGCCCAGCCCCGAAGGCCGCATGCCCGGCCAGCTGACCCAAGGCGCCCCGCAGGTCGCCTTCAAGACCGGCACGTCCTATGGCTTCCGCGATGCCTGGGCTGCGGCGGTCTCGGGCGAGCATGTCATCATCGTCTGGGTCGGGCGGGCCGACGGCGCCCCGCGCACCGGCGTCACGGGCCGCGAGATCGCCCTGCCGATCCTGTTCGAGCTTGCCGACCGCGCCGCCCATCACCTGCGCGATGAAGGCGACAGCGCCCGCCGCCTCAGCGCCGATCCGCGCACCCGCGCGCGCGGGCCCCTTGAGGCCTTCGCCGCCGACCGGCCCCCGGAAATCCTCTTCCCCCCGAACGGCGCGGAACTCTGGGCCGGCTCGGTAAATGGCCGCCCGCCGCGCCCCTTTGTCCTCTCCGGGCGCGGCGCCGGGGCGCTCAGCTGGTATATCGATGGCGAGCCCTCGGCCCTCGATGATGCCGGCGCGCCGGTCTGGCGGCCCGACCGGCCGGGCTTCTACCTTGTCAGCGCGGTTGACGGGGAGGGGCGCACCACCCGTGTCCGCGTCCGTGTGCTGACAGACGATCCCGCCTGAAGCCTGCGATCTGGGCATTGGCCCCGGCAGGCGATGCAAACGTGTCACATCCCCGTGACAAATCCACCTTGCGCTGTTGCCTGGCCTTTAAGCACGGTGTGCTAGCCCCTACGTCACGCTCCAGTACCGCAAGGCCCCGCCTCGCCCCAGTCAACGAAGTCCCGCGTGCCCGTGTTCCAGATGTTTACCCGCCGCCCCGCCCTCCTGATCGCGCTCACTGCCGGCCTCCTCGCCGGTCTGATCGCGTTCTTCTCGACCAGCGCCACGGCCGAGAACCTGCGCGCGCAGGATGCGCCGGTGCGCGTCGCCACGGCAGTCTTCGCCGGCGGCTGTTTCTGGTGTGTCGAGGCCGATTTCGACAAGCTCGACGGCGTCATTGATACTGTCTCGGGCTATACGGGTGGGCGCACCCAGCGGCCGACCTACCAGCAGGTCACGCGCGGCGGCACCGGCCATTACGAGGCCGTGAAAGTGACCTACGACCCCGCCCGCATCTCCTATGAACAGCTCGCCCGCTATTTCATCCGCACGATCGACCCGATCGATGCCGGCGGCCAGTTCTGCGACCGGGGCGAAAGCTACCGTACAGCCTTCTTCGTCGCCTCAGAAAGCGAGCGCCGCGCGGCAGAAGCCGTGCTCGCAGCCGCAGCGGCAGAGCTGCGCACCGAGTTGGTTACGCCGGTTCTGGCGGCCGCCGAATTCTGGCCCGCCGAGGCCTATCATCAGGACTACTACCTGAAGAACCCCATCCGCTACGACTTCTACCGCAAGTCCTGCGGCCGGGATGACCGCCTGCGCGCCCTCTGGGGCAACGCCCAGCCCGGCCACTGAGTTCTGTTCTGCCTCAGCCCGCATCCTCTTCCGGGGCAGGGCAGCGCGGCTCGGCAAACTCGGTCTGCCCTGAAAACTGCGCTTCCCATTTCGGCGTCCGCTCGGGCGGTGCATGGCCGGTCGCGAGGTAGAGCTGGAACACACGCGTGATCGGGCAGCCATTGCCCCGCCGGCCAAGGTCGATCCGCACCTGACCCACAGGCTCGAACGTCTCGAAATCGCCGCGCAGGTAGGGCCGGAAATCGGCATGGACCGAGGCGACCAGCACCCGCTCGGCGATTGCCCCCTCCAGCGGCACGCGCTCGGAAAAACTCTTCGCCCCGCCATAGCGGCGCCAGGAAATCAGCGGCACGTCCCGGTCCCGGCCATAATAGTCCAGCCCGTGCCAGGCCTCCCGCTCATCCACCAGCACGGCGGTCGCGCCCAGCCGTTCGGCCTCCGCGAATACGGCGGCCGCAGAGGCTTCCCAGCCGCGCGTCCGTTTCATCGCATTGTCGACACCCAGCGCCTCGGTCACCGCCGGTGAGAGGAGCGCCGTGCCCGCCATGAACACGCCTGCCAGCGCGCCGTTCAGGCCAAGGCTCGTCCACAGCACGCCGCGCATCTGGCGGCTGAACCAGATCGCCACCAGCAGCGCGGCCGCCGGATACGCCGTCGCCGTCCAGTTCGCATGGGCGCGCGAAACGACCGCCTGCGCCAGGATGAACACCAGCACCGGCAGGATGAAGCACATCAGCCAGCGGTCGATCCGCGCCGCCTCATCCTTCGCCCCCCGGAACAGCCACGCCCCCGCCAGCAGCGCCAGGAAACTCACCGGCCCGAACAGGCCCAGCTGATCGGCAAACCAGCTCAGCGCATTTTCCGGATTGAACAGGTCCCCGCCGAGGTTCGCATTGTCGACCGTATGGCCCACCGTCTCGAAATCATTCGCCGCATTCCAGGCAAAGTGCGGCGCCAGGATCAGCGCGGCGACCAGCCCGGCAGCGGCCCCGCGCGCCGAGATCACGAACCGCCGCGAGGCCGGATCGATCAGCGCGGTCAGCGCCACACCGATGACGAAATACAGCATCGCATACTTCGCCAGCATGCCCGTACCGATCGCGGCGCCCAGCGCCAGCGCATGTCCCCATCCGCCCTTGCCGGCGCGCAGCTGCCAGTAAAGGTACAGGGCTGCGCACCAGACCGGCATCAGCACCCCATCGGTCGACAGGACCGCCGAGGACAGGACGACCCCCGGCATCAGCGCATACAGGAATGCGGCAAAAAACCCGGCCCGCGAATCGAGAATCGCCCGCCCCGTCAGGAACAACAGGACCGCAGCCGCCAGGTGCAGCACCGGCGCGGCAATCCGGATGGCCCAGGGTCCATCCCCGAACAGCGCCGTGGTCATATGAATTACCCAGGCGATCAGGGGCGGCTTCGAATAATAGCCCCATTCCAGCGTCTGCGCCCATCGCCAGTATTGCGCCTCATCCGCATAGAGTTCGAGCGGGGAGGCAAGAATCGCCAGAATCCGCAGCAAAAACAGCAGGATGAGGCCAGCCAGCGCGGCACGCGCCCAATGGTCCGGCCGGGAAGGGGAGGCAGTCGGCATGGCAGCTCCGGTTTAACGCCCGGGCAGTCTTAAGGGGTCTGGCCGCCCGCGAACAGGGGGGCGAGCATCCCCGGCGGGCAGCTCTCCTGATACGCGGGCGTGTCATTTTTGCATCGCAACGAGAAAACCGGCAGCGCATCGGGACACAGACTCCGAACCTTCAATTGCTTGTCACTAATCTGTCATTCACCGCCGCTAAGGGCAGCCTCAAACCCGGCCCCGCGAGGGGGGCAGGGTACTGGTTTGCAAACCTGGGGAAGTCCACATGATCAAGAATTTCTTCGTCCGCAGTGCGTCTGTCGCCGCTCTTGCGGCGCTGGCACCTGTCGCCGCTGTGTACGCACAGGAAACCGCTTCTGAACTTCGCGGTACCATTATTGACCAGAACGGCGCCGCTGTCGCCGGCGCCACGGTCACCATCACCCACCAGCCGACCGGCTCGACCAGCACGCTGACGACCGGCAACAACGGCAACTTCTTCCAGACCGGTCTGCGTCCCGGCGGCCCGTACTCGATCTTCGTCACGGCGCCCGGCTTCGAAGGCGAAGCGCTCGGCGACATCCGCCTCTCCCCCGGCACCTCGCCGGCCCTGCGCATCCGCCTGGCCTCGGCTGACGACACTGCCGTCATGGGCGTGGTGACCGTCACCGGTTCGGCCATCAGCCAGCTCGACCTCAACAACGGTGTCGGCTCCAACTTCTCGGCCCGCGACGTTGCCAACCAGCCCTCGCTGACGCGCGACCTGATCTCGACGCTGAACCGCGACCCGCTCGCCATCTCCGGCGGCGCCAACAACCTCTCCGTCGCCGGCGTCAACCCGCGCTTCAACGCCGTGACCATCGACGGCGCCCGCCAGCAGGACAATCTCGGCCTCGGCTCCAACACCTTCCCGACCGCCCGTTCGCCGATCAACATCGACATCGTCGAATCGGTCTCGCTCGTTGCCTCCGACTATTCGGTCACGGCCTCTGGCTTCACGGGCGGCCTGGTCAACGTCACGACCCGCGGCGGCACCAACGAGATCGACGGGTCGGCCTTCTACTACTACCGCGACCAGGACTGGCTCGGCACCAAGACCTTCGGCGGCGAAGGCTCCTTCAACCCCGGCATCTTCGAAGAGAAGGAATACGGCGTCACGCTGCGCGGCCCGATCCTCAAGGACCGGCTGTTCTTCTCGCTGTCCTATGACAAGTTCGAGACCGCCCAGCAGATTGATATCACGGGCAACCTCGGCAACCTCGGCATCAACCCGCAGCTCTACACAGCGCTGAACCAGCTGGTGCTCGACACCTACGGCATCGACATGGGTGGCCGTCCGCTGCAGGCCGCTGTGCCGGAAACGACCGAGCGGATCTTCGCCCGAATTGACTGGGACATCAACAACAACCACCGCCTGCAACTCCAGTTCCAGGACACCGAAGAGACCAGCGTTGCCAACTCCACCAACGCGCTCGCTTTCCAGTCCGCCTGGTATGACACACCCCAGAAACTGACGAGCTACACCGCCCAGCTCTTCTCTGACTGGTCGCCGAACTTCTCGACGCGCCTGCGCGCCTCCTACACCGAGAACGAGCGTCTCCAGAACTGCCGCGGCGGCACAGGCGTCGGCGAAATCAGGATGGAGCTGAACACTCCCCGGGTGGCCGGCACTCCGCTCGAAGGCCTAATCACCTCCGGTAACACCGTTCGTGCTTTCATTGGTGGCTGCGATGTGTTCCGCCATACCAACACCTATGCCGATGAGCGCCTGACCCTGTTCGCGCAAGGCGACTATGTGTGGAACGACTTCATCTTCACCTTCGGGGGTGAATTCGAGAGCCTTGATGCCGCCAACGGCTTCTCCCAGTTCTCGCAAGGCCAGTTCGTGTTCACCGGCAACAATGCCGGCCAGAACCTGATCAACCGCATCGCCAACGTGAACTACCGGAACGTCCGGTCGAACAATGTTGCCGAGTATCTCACACAGTACGCCTATGACCGCTACACGGCCTTTGGTCAGGCCCGCTGGCAGGTGATGCCGGAACTCGAGCTGTCGGCTGGTCTGCGCTACGAGTACATTTCGACCGACAGCGGCGCAGCCAACGACCCGACCTTCCTTGCGCAAGTTGGTATTCCCAACACGAAAAGCACGGACGGCCTTGACCTGATCATGCCGCGCCTTGGTTTCCGGTGGGAACCGCTCAGCCGCACCACCGTTTCGGGCGGCTTCGGCCTCTTCTCGGGCGGCGATCCGGGCGTCTGGACGCTTAACGCAGCTGCCCCTCTCGTCGTTATCCCGCCGGCGATCAACAACCTTGCGAACGTCGATCCGCGCCAGGTGCCGCAAGCCCTGCTCGATGCCGTTGCCAATGGCACTGTTAGGGCCATCGACGCCATAGACCCGAACTTCAAGCTGCCGTCCGACTGGAAAGCCTCGCTGCGGGTTGACCAGTCCTTCGACCTCAACTTCGGCGGGGTTGATCTCGGTCGCGATTACCGCGCGTCGTTCCAGGTTCTCCACACTCGCTCCAAGGACTCGTTCCTCTGGCAGGAATACGCCCAGACGAATGGCGGCCTGACTCCCGGCGTTGCGCCGGACGGCCGGCCGATCTATGCAGACCTTCAGGCTCTCGGCCTGTCGAACCGCACGGTCCTGACGAACGCTTCGGGTGATGAAAGCTATGTCTACACCTTCTCGCTCGAGAAGGCCTTCGACAATGGCTTTGACTTCTACCTCGCCTACTCGCACCAGGATGTCGAAGCGCTGACCGAAGGCTCGTCCTCCCGCGGCGTGTCGGCCTTCCGTGGCCAGGTGGCGGCTGACCGGAACAATCCCGGCCCGCGGACCTCGCTCTATCAGGTCGAAGATGCCTTCAAGCTCAGCCTCGGCTATGAGCGCGACTTCATCAGCGACCTGACCACCCGGGTTGACCTCTTCGGTCAGTTCGACTCCGGCCGTCCGTTCACCTACAGCTACGTTTCCAACAACACCAACGCGCTGTTCGGCCGGACCGGTAACAACGAAAATCCCTTCGCCAACAACCCGCTCTACGTCCCGGATCTCTTCGGCGACCCGAAAGTGGTCTATGGCCCGAACTTTAACCTCGCTGCCTTCGGTGATTATGTCCGCCGCAACGGTATCGAGCAGGGCAAGATTCACGAAGTCAACTCGGCCGCCGGGACTTGGAACCAGCGCTGGGATTTCCGCATCCAGCAGGACCTCCCGGGTATCTGGGGTGCGCGCCAGTTCGTCGGCGATAACCGCTTCAAGCTCGTCTTCGACGTCGAGAACTTCGGCAACCTGCTCAACGACAAGTGGGGTACGATCCATAACTCTCCGGGCAACGGCCAGCTGGCGATCGTGAACGCAGACCTTGTCCGGCGCTCCGATGTCCAGAACGTCGGAATTGCTGCAGCCCCGGCGCTCACGCTGGACTCGGCCCGGACGGCCTGTACCACGCAGGACAGCTGTGTGTACCGCTATAACTCCTTCAGCAACCAGAACGTTGGCAGCCGCAACAACGCCGCCTCCGTCTGGAAAGCCCGTATCGGCATCCGGTACGAGTTCTAGTTGGACGGGCCCTCGCGCCCTATATGAGAACAGGGAAGGGCGGCCCCCCGAGGGCCGCCCTTTTCGTTTGACCCAAGCTGTGGCAAGGCCCCGCCAGATGACTGACACGACGACCCGCACCCTCTTGCCCGAATGGGCGCCCCAGGCCGCCCTCTGGGCCGGTTGGCCCCGCCTCGCCGAGGAATGGGGCGGCGACCTGACACCCGCGCGCACCGAGATTGCCGCCTTCATCCGGGCGGCGGCCGCCTATGTGCCTGTTCGCGTCGCCTGCGGCTCGCGCGAGGCCGCCGCCTCCGCCCGGCTCGCCACCGGCGGGCAGGGGCAGATCGTCGAGCTGCCGACCGGCGACATCTGGCTGCGCGATACCGGCCCCATCATCACCGGCACAGGCGCCTCCCGCGAGGCGCAGGTCTTCCGCTTCAATGGCTGGGGCGGCAAATACCTGATGGACGGCGATACCCAGACCGCTCCCGCCATCGCCGCGCGCGAAAACCTGCCGGCCCGGTCACACCCCATCGTGCTGGAAGGCGGCGGCATCGATGTCGATGGCGAAGGCGTGCTGCTGACAACGCGCCAATGCCTCCTCAATCCCAACCGCAACCCCTCCCTCTCGGAGGCCGAAATCGAGGCCGCCCTGCGCGCCGCTTTCGGCGTCGAGGAGATCGTCTGGCTCGGCGACGGCCTGATGAACGACCACACCGACGGCCATGTCGACAACATCGCCCGCTTCATCGCGCCCGGCCATGTGCTCTGCCAGCATCCGGCTGACCGGAATGATCCGAATGCGGACACCCTCCAGGAAATCGAACGCACGCTGACCGCTGCCGGCCTCATGGTCTCCAGCGTTCCCTCGCCGGGCCTCATTCATTTCGGCGACGGTGTGCCCGTGCCTGCCAGCCATATGAATTTCACCCTCACCAACCGCGCCGTCTTCGTTCCGGTCTATGAGGACCGTTTTTCCGCTGTCGCCCTGTCGGAGATGAAAGCCCTGTTCCCGGGCCGCGATGTGATCGGCCTGCCGGCCCGCGCCATCCTGGCCGGCGGCGGCAGCTTCCATTGCATGACCCGCGAAATCCCCGCCTGAGAGGAGCCGCCCCGATGAGCCGTATACTGACGCTCGCCGCCATCCAGTTCACACCGTCCGATGACGTGCAGGACAACATCACCCGCGTCGCCGGCTTCGTGCGCGAGGCGGCTGCAAAAGGCGCCGATGTCATCCTGCCGCCGGAACTGTTCTGCGGTCATTATTTCTGCAAGACGCAGGAAGAGGAACATTTCGCCCGCGCCATGGAGTGGCAGGACCATCCGGCCGTTCATCAGCTTGCGGAGCTTGCCGCAGAGCTCGGCGTCGTCATCCCGGTCTCGATCTATGAGAAGGAAGGCCCGCTCTATTTCAATTCGGTCGTCATGCTGGATGCCGATGGCACGCCCCTCGGCGTCTATCGCAAGAGCCACATTCCCGATGGCCCCGGATATCAGGAGAAGTATTACTTCCGCCCCGGCGATACCGGCTTCCGCGTCTGGAACACGATGAAGGGCCGCATCGGCGTCGGCATCTGCTGGGACCAGTGGTTCCCCGAATGCGCGCGCGCCATGGCGCTGATGGGCGCCGACGCGCTCCTCTATCCCACCGCCATCGGCGCCGAGCCGCAGGACGCGTCCCTCGACACCGCCGCCCGCTGGCGCCGCGGCATGCAGGGCCATGCGGTCGCCAACTGCATCCCTGTCGTCGCCGCTAACCGTGTGGGTGACGAGCAGGGCCAGGTCTTCTACGGCACCAGCTTCATCGCGGACGAAACCGGCGCCATCGCCGCCGAGCTTGGCCGCACCGAACAAGGCGTCATCACCGCAGCCTTCGACCTCGACCACCTCGACCGCGCCCGCGCCGCCTGGGGCTTCTTCCGCGACCGCCGCACAGACCTCTACGAAATGCTGCTCTGACAGCGGATTATCCGTAGAAAGATTATCAGCCTACCACCGCGCCGGGAAGGGCGCCGGCTGGGGCGCGTCCGGCGCTTCTCCGGCCGCGATGTCATTGTCCGCCAGGATCACAGGCTCCACACCGCGCCGGTTGCGCTTGCGCTGGTCGGCAATGCGCAGCCCGCCGCGCCCGGACTGTTTGACATGATAGAGCTCACTGTCGGCCTGTTTCAGCATCTCTGCAAAGCCATGGCGATGGTCATGGAACGCGACGCCCGCGCTTGCGCCAACCGTCAGCCGCTCGGCCTCATGCATCACCGGCTGGCTCATCGCCTGCAGGAACGCATCCGTCCGTTCAAGGATCTCCATCCGCGTCACGGACTGATATCCGAGCACGAGGAACTCGTCCCCGCCCAGCCGGAAAAGATCGCCCCGCCCGGCAAACTGCGTGCGCAGCCGCTCGGCGACTGCGACCAGAACCGCATCGCCCGCCGCATGGCCATGCGCATCATTCACCGGCTTGAACCGGTCAAGGTCAATCGCCACCGCTGCGCCATAGCGCTCGCCGGGCTGGCGGTTTTCCAGCTCCGTGATGTAGGTCAGAAGCCGCCGGTTGCCGAGCCCGGTCAGGGAGTCGCTGTTGGCCCAGATATCGGATTCGCGCACCTGCCCGCCCAGCAGCGCCGACAGGTAAGCCAGCGTAAAGGCCAGCGCCACCGGCAGCAGGAAATGATTGACCGCAAGATAGGGCGTCACGTCCGGCAGGCGCAGGTAGATCCAGACTGTCGCGAGCAGGCAGGGCAGCCAGGCAATCGCCGCGCTGCGGGCGCCCCGCACATCCCGCGCTGCCATCCAGACCAACCCGCCGGCCAGCACCAGCGGCCCGGCCCCGGTCGCCGCAAAGAACAGGACGCGCGCCACCTCGGAAGGGAACACAAAGCTCACGCCCGTCAGCAGGCCCAGGCAGGCGATCACATAGAAGGCCCGGTAGAGCCGGGGCGCCACCGTCTGCATGCTGAGAAAGTTGATCATGAAGATCGTGCCGAAGGCCAGCGCGATGGCCTGCGCAAAATAAACCGTCCGTCCCAGGTTGAAGTCGATCCGGTCGCCGATCAGGGCCGAAAGCACTCCCGAGGACAGCACGATGTAAAGCGCGCTCGCCAGCGCAAAGCCCACATAGATGCGGAACACGCCCTTCGATGCCGTCAGTGACATCGACGCAGCATAGATCGCAAAGCCGAGCGCCGCGCCGATCAGCAGGCTCCAGATCAGCGTATGCGTGGTCAGCAGGTTGGTGAAAGCAGACTCTGACGCCAGCTGCAGCGGCAGAATCATGATCGTGGAGCTCCTGATCCGGACGAAATAGGTAAGGGTCTCTCCCGCCGGAACCTGCAGGTGAAAGGCAGGGTAGGGGGCCGAAACAGCCTTGCCGGTACTGGCCATGGCGGCCCCGGTCGAACTGTGGCGGACGTCGCCATCCGGGCGCATGGCAAACAGGTCCACCTGTTCAAGGTAGGGGAACAGGATGTAGAATTTCGCAGAGCGGCTTTCATTGCTGCTGTTTGCCAGCCGGAAGCGGATCCAGACCTCGCCATTCGTATTCCGCACCTGCAGGGGAAGATCCGTAATCGGAGCAAATCCGGCCCCCTCCGCGCCCTCTATCAGCGCGTCCGGTGTCATGTCCTGATCCGCGCGGTGCAGATAGTCAGCCGCGATGCGCCAGCTGCCGCCCTTGGCCAGCTGCGCAATGTCCATCACGGGCGCCGGCGCAAAGGCCCGCGCGTCCGCGCCCGACTCCTCCGCCTGTGCCGATAAAGTCAGCACAAGGAGCATCATCGCCGCAGCGATCACGCGCAAGGAAAACCCGGAAATGGTCATCAGCGGCCCAAACCCTTCTGAGCCGGTGACTAACACCTTAAAGTAAAGATCAGGTTCCGGAGGTCCTGCAGATTTCACCGATCTGATCTGCTCCTCTGTAGCAATTGCTGCAGATTGCAGGCATCTCCCGTTACAGCCGCCGCCCCGGGCTCAGCCGGCTGGCGGCCGCGACGATGGCGTCGGCGTCAATCATGAAGTGGCGGTAGAGATCGCGGATGGTCCCGGTCTGGCCGAAATGTTCGACACCCAGCGGCGTCACGCCATGCCCCTTCACCCCGCCGATCCAGGCGAGCGTCGCCGGGTGGCCATCGGTCACGGTGATCAGCTGCGCATGGCGCGGCACGCCCTCCATCAGCCGCTCGATCTGGCTCACGGCCCCTTCCTGCCCGCGCGCCCGCGCGCGCCGCGCCGCCGTCCAGCCGGAGTTCAGCCGGTCCGCCGAGGTCACCGCCAGCACGCCAATGTCCCGGCGCCCCTCGCCGATGCGGGCGGCCGCGCGGATCGCTTCGGGCGCAATCACGCCCTGATAGGCGATGACAACTTCGGCGTTCGGCCCCGGCGGTTTGAGCCAGTAGCCGCCATCAATCACGCCTTGCCGGAAGGCCGCGTCCTCGCGGGGCCGTGCGCGCACCTGTTCCACCGGCCGGGTCGACAAACGCAAGTATACGGAGCCTCCGGTCTCGTCGCGCAGCCAGGTGCGCTCATCCGGATCGCCCTCGCCGTCGCGCTGCAGGTAATCAAACGCCCAGTCCATGATGATCGAGAGCTCATCGAGGAAAGCCGGCTCGAAGGAGACCAGCCCATCCTGGCTCATGCCGATGAGTTGCGCCCCGATGGACTGGTGCGCCCCGCCTTCGGGCGCCAGCGTCACCCCGCTCGGCGTGCCCGCGATGATGAAGCGCGCATCCTGGTAACAGGCATAGTTCAGCGCATCGAGGCCGCGCGCCACGAACGGGTCATACACCGTCCCGATGGGAATGAGCCGCTCACCGAACAGGGAATGCGACAGGCCCGCCGCGCCCAGCAGCAGGAACAGGTTCATCTCCGCAATGCCGAGCTCGATATGCTGGCCTTCCGGCGTGAACGCCCATTTCTGCGCCGACGGAATCTTCTCTTCACGGAAGGTATCGCCCACGGCTTCCCGCGCAAACAGCCCGCGCCGGTTCACCCATCCCCCAAGGTTGGTGGAGACGGTCACATCCGGCGATGTCGTCACGATCCGCCGGGCAAGCTCGCTGTCGCCGCGCGCCAGCGCGTCAAGGATCTTGCCGAAGCCCGCCTGCGTCGAGAGCATCTCGTCATCAAGGAATACAGGTCCGGGGGAGGGCAGCTGCGGCGCGCTCCAGCGGCGCGGGCCGGCCGCAAAGAACGGCACTTCGCTGAGCGCGGCGCGGAAAGCGGCTTCATCCTCAATGGTCGCAAAAGGCTCCCATTCCTCGCCCTCGCCCACGCCCATGGCGCGCTGGAACTCCGCCATCTGCGCCTTGGTCATCAGCCCGGCATGATTGTCCTTGTGCCCGGCCAGCGGCGTGCCCCAGCCCTTGATCGTATAGGCCAGGAACACCGTAGGCTGATCATCCTGCGCCCGCCCGAACGCCTCGCGCAGCGTTTCAAGGCACTGGCCGCCCAGATTGTTCATCAGTTCACTGAGCTCTGCATCGCTGCGCCGCTCGATCAGCGCCGTCACATCGCCCTGGTCGCCAATATCGTCCAGCAGGCGTCTGCGCCAGGCAGCCCCGCCCAGATAAGTCAGCGCCGAATAGAGCGAATTGGGGCACGCCTCGATCCACCCCTTCAGCCGCTCGCCGCCGGGCTCGGCAAACGCCGCCCGCTGCAGCGCGCCAAAGCGCAGCACTTCCACCCGCCAGCCAAAGGCACGGAAGATCGCCTCGATCCGCGCCCACAGCCCCTCATGCACCACCCCGTCAAGGCTCTGCCGGTTATAGTCGATGATCCACCAGCAATTGCGCAGGCCGTGCTTCCAGCCCTCCTGCAGGCATTCATAGATGTTGCCTTCATCAAGCTCTGCGTCGCCCACCAGCGCAATCATCCGCCCCGGCGGCCTCGTGCCCGCCCCAAGCTCCGTCCACGGACGAGCGAGCAGATAGTCCTGCATCATCGCGGCAAAGGCCGTGATCGCGACGCCCAGCCCGACCGATCCGGTCGAGAAGTCCACATCATCAATATCCTTCGTCCGCGAAGGATAGGACTGCGCGCCGCCATAGCCGCGAAAGTTTTCCAGCTTCTCGCGCGTCTGGCTCCCCATCAGGTAATGCATCGCATGGAACACGGGCGCGGCATGGGGCTTCACCGCCACGCGGTCTTCAGGCCGCAGCACATCGAAATACAGCGCCGTCAGGATCGAGACGATGGACGCGCAGCTCGCCTGGTGCCCGCCCACCTTGACATCATCGTCCGCCTTCTCGCGCAGGTGATTGGCAGTGTGCACCGTCCACGCCGCCAGCCATAAGAGGCGCTGCTCAATCGTCTTCAACTGCTCAAGGGAAAGGGGCATGGGTTTCGGCCATCCGGCGGGTTTTGGGGCAAGACCGTTCGCCTAGATCAGGATGCGCGCCAAGTCCATCCATGCCCCCGCTGCGCCTTGGCGCAGGCCGGGGATGGGTCTAACCTCACACCAGACAAAAACGGGGGAAGGGACGATACGATGACAGACCTGGCAGAGCGCCGCATCCAGACCGTGCGCGACCATATGGCTATGGAAGTCACCCATGACTGGGACGGCGTCATCGCCACCTTCGACCATCCCCGTTACGAGCTCTACGGCTCCGGCGCGGTGTTCGACGGCGAAGCGCAGGTGCGGAAATATTTCGCGGCCTCGCGCACGCCCTTCCCCGATCAGGGCAACGAGATCATCGCCATCGCCCATGCGGAGGAAACCGTACTGGTCGAGTTCTGGCTGACGGGCACCCATCTTGGCCCCCTGTCGGCCGGCGGGCGCACGATCGAGGCGACCGGGCGCAGCTTCCGGGTCCGCATGGCGGCGAGTTTCGAATTTGCCCCGGGCAGCGACCGCATCCTGTGCGAGCGGCCTTACTTCGATCAGGGCGCCGTCCTGCGCGCCCTCGACATCTGATGCCGCCTCAGCCCTCGCGGCGGCGGGCCTGGTCGAACAGGTCGGTCAGCATGGCGCCGGGGCGGTTGGCCATGTGGTGATACCAGTCCGGCATCGCCTGGATCATGCCGGCGGCATCGGCCCAGCGGCGGATATTGGCGTCGGCGGTCAGCTGGAACGCCTCGCGCAGGTAGTTCTCGTCGGCCCCGTCAAAGCCGTTCGACAGGTCGATCGAGGCGAAGCTCATCATGCTTTTCTGCATCGTCAGCATCGTGTCGAGCGAGGCCGCTGTCAGGGCGAGAGACGCCTTCCAGGGCGAGATCCACAGGTCAAACATGGCTTTCCTGTCCATTAACTTTTCCCTTCTCGGATACGACACTTTTGTGCAGCGCACAACAAATCCCTTGCCAGTTCCGTGCCGCCGCCCTGTTTCTGCCGCCGGACAATGGTTTTAATCAGCGCTGATGAGCCCGGATGCGCCCCTTGCCTTTGATCCGTCGCCCGCACGCGGGCGCGTTCTGGTCTTCGATTCCGGCGTCGGCGGGCTCACCGTGGCCGCCGAGATCCGCGCGCTCGCCCCGCGACTTGCGGTTCATTATGCGGCCGATACCGGCTTCTTCCCCTATGGCGATAAGCCGGACGCGGCGCTGCGCGCGCGTCTGCCCGCAGTGGCGCGCGCGCTGGTGGCGGCGGCCCGGCCGGATGTATTCGTCATCGCCTGCAACACCGCGAGCACGCTGGCGCTGGCAGAGGTGCGCGCCGCGCTCGATATCCCGGTCGTCGGCACCGTGCCTGCCATCAAGCCCGCCGCGCGGCTGACCGAGACGGGCACGATCGGCCTCCTCGCCACGCCCGGCACGATAAGCCGCGCCTACACCGCAGGGCTGATCGCGGACTTCGCGCAGGGCAAACGCGTGCTCCTGCATGGCAGCCTCGATCTCGTCCGCCTCGCCGAGGCCCATGCGCGCGGCGAGGATGTGCCCGCCGAAGCCTTCGCCGCGGCCCAGGCGCCCCTCTATGCGCAGGAATGCGGCGACGCCATCGACACGGTCGTCCTCGCCTGCACGCATTTCCCGCTCGTGCGCGGCCAGCTGATCGCCACCGCGCCGCATCCTGTCAGCTTCATCGATTCTGGCGCGGCCATCGCCCGCCAGACCATCCGTGTCCTGCCTGAACGGGAAACGTCCGGCGGGCAGGGAGGGATGGGATACCTCACCAGCCCGCCGGACGCGGAAGAGGGGATTGTCCGTGTGCTGAGGCGCTACGGTTTCCCGGAGCTTCAGTTCGTCGCCATCGACCCGATGGAGATGACCTCTGCGCCTTCAGCCGAGGAATAGAGCGACGGCCAGGGCGCGTCCTGCACCACGGCCACTTCGGATTCGCCGAAGCCGTTGAACCGGGTCGCCATCGAGCGGCCATAGGCGCCGATATTGCCGAACTCGATATAGTCGCCCTCAGTCAGCCCGCCCGGCAGCCAGACTTTCTCCGGCAGCATGTCGGTCGAATCGCAGGTCGGTCCGTAGACGGTATATTCCTTCATGCGGCCAAGGCGGCGGCCATCGCCGGCAATCGCCCGCATCGGGAATTCCCAGCGCTCATGCACCGCGTCATAGAGCGAGCCATACGAGCCGTCATTGATGTAGATCGCATCGCCCTTCGACAGGTCGACGCGCACCAGGAGGCTCTCGCCCTCGGCCACCAGTGCCCGGCCCGGCTCGCACCACAGCTCGGCGTTCTCCAGAACGAACATGTTCTCGAACGAGCGCATCACCATGGCGACATAGTCTTCCATCGCCGGGGGCGTCTTGTCGGCATAGATAGCCGGGAAGCCGCCGCCGACATCCACGATGTCCACGGTCACGCCGGCATCGATGATGATGCGGCTGGCGTCCGCCATCGCGGAGGCCCAGGCCGACGGCTTCATCGCCTGGCTGCCGACATGGAACGACACGCCGAGCTCGTCGGCATAGCGACGCGCGATGCGGAGGATTTCCGCAGCCTCGCCGGCCTCTGCGCCGAACTTGCCTGACAGCGGCAGGGCCGAGCCCTCGCAGGAGACAGCAATCCGTACAAGGATCGTCAGGTCGCGGGCATGGCCCGTCTCCTCGAGGATCTTGTGCAGCTCTGCCACCGTGTCGGTGACGAAGATGCGCACGCCGAATTCGTGATAGGCGCGGCGGATCGCGCGGCGCGGTTTCACAGGGTGCAGGAAGGCAATCCGCGCGTCCGGGAACCGGCCGTGGATCAGCTCGATCTCACGCTCGGACGCGGCGTCAAAGCTGCGGATGCCCGCCTCCCACAGCGCGTCGAGCACGTGCGGAGCCGGGTTCACCTTCACGGCATAGAAGGCCTGCGCCGGGAAGTTCTCGACGAACCAGCGGGCAGCCGCCGTCACGCGCTCCGGACGGAAGCAGAATACGGGCACCTCAGGCTGAACCTGACGGGCAATATGATACGGGGTCGCGTAAGTGTGCATGACACCTAACCTCCAAAGGGCTTCAAACCAGCTTTGGGCGTTAGTACAGGGGGCCCCCCTTTTTGTCGGGTTAGCCCAGATGTCCGCCACATCGAATTTTCAGGGCTCCAGTTAGTGCACAATGCCCGGGCGCGCAAGCAGAAATTTTGCCTGCTACACACCTCTGTCACAAAAAGGTAACAGAAATCCGCGTGAAAGGCTTGCAAACTCCTGTAAAAGGTGCCCCCACAGCCGCACACCAGAGGCGCGCCCGCATGGGCTCCTGCGCCGCCGGTCCCGGCGGCTGGGCTTGCCGGAGGTTTCCCGATGTTCACCCGAATTGCCCGCGCGCTTGGCGCTGCTGCCCTGATCCTGTCGGCCGCGGCCTGTGGAGAGACCGACCTGTCGAGGCTGGAGATGGACCCCGCAGTCAAGCCCGTGCCGGCCATCGCCGAGGGGCAGAAGATCAAGATTGTCGGCTCCTCCACCGTCGCGCCCTTCTCGCGCACGGTCGCAGAGCGATTCGGCGCGGTCACGCGCTTCTCCACCCCCATCGTGGAATCGACCGGCACCGGCGGCGGCTTCCGCGCCTTCTGCGAAGGGGCCGGCCCGCTCCACGCCTCGATCGCAAACGCCTCGCGCCCGATCACCCCGTCGGAGATCGACCTCTGCGCCCGCAACGGCGTCACCGGCATCGCCGAAGTCGCGATGGGCTTTGACGGCATCGTCATGGCCGTCTCCACCTCCGGCCCCGATTACCGGATGACGCTGGAACAGCTCTATCTCGCCCTTGCCGCCGAAATCCCGGACGGGCAGGGCGGTTTCATTCCGAACCCTTATAGCCGCTGGAGCGAGATCTCGCCCGACCTTCCCGACACTCAGATCACCGTCTTCGGCCAGCCGCCAACCTCCGGCACGCGCGACGCCTTTGTCGAGCTCGCGATGGAGCCCGGCGCCCGCGCCATCCCGCAGATGGAAGCCCTGCGCGCGGAAAACCGCGACCTCTTCCGCGACAAGACCCACACCCTGCGCACCGATGGCCGCTGGATCGATTTCGGCGAGCACGACTCCGCCATCATCCAGTCATTGATCCGCTCGCCGGACGCCCTCGGCGTGCTCGGCTTCTCCTTCCTCGAGCAGAATGCCGACCGGATCAAAGGCACCTGGTTTGACGGCGTCGAGCCGACCTTCGACAATATCGCCTCAGGCGATTACGGCCTCGCCCGGCTGATCTATTTCTACGTCAAGGAACAGAACCTGCCGCTGGTCGACGGGCTCGCCGAATTCGTCGCCTTCTCGGTCGATGACGGCGCCATCGGCGATGAAGGCTACCTGCTGGAACGCGGCCTCATCCCGTTGCCGGTGGAGCGGATGCAGGAACAGCAGGCGCTTGCCGCCCGCATGAAAACCCTCGCCGGCGCCTACTGATCCTTCAGAAGCCCGGCCCGGCGGGCGTGCGCCGGCGGCGGATGCGGATTTTCTGCCAGAAGCGCTTGCGCTCCGGTGCGGGCAAGGGCTGCAGGTTTTCTAGGAACGCCTCGGCGCAGGCCCGCCAGCTATAGGTCTCGGCATAGGCGCGGCAGGTTTCCCGCGACAGGCCGAGGCAATCGAGCGCGCCCTGGCGCAGGTCGCCGTCCAGCGGCGTGATCGTGCCGGCGCCGGAGCCGGGGATCACATCGCGCGGGCCGGTTGCGTCATAGGCGGCCACCGGCGTGCCCGTGGCCATCGCCTCCAGCACGACCAGGCCGAACGTATCGGTCAGGCTCGGGAAAACGAACACATCCGCGCTGGCATAATGGCGGGCAAGATCCTCGCCGAACTTCGCGCCGAGGAACACCGCTTCCTTGTATTTCTTCTTCAGCTCTTCCAGCTGCGGCCCGTCGCCGACGATCACCTTGGTGCCCGGCAGGTCCAGCTCGGCGAAGGCCTCGATATTCTTCTCCACCGCCACCCGGCCGACATTCAGGAAGATCGGCCGTTTCAGCCCCTCGAACGGATCGCCCGGCTGGCCTTCCTCGATGCGCAGCGACGGATTGAACATCTCGGTGTCCACTCCCCGGCTCCAGGCAACGAGGTTGATGAACCGCTGCTGGCGCAGCTCGTCCAGAAGCGAGGGCGTCGCCACCATTACCTTGCCGGAATATTTGTGGAACCAGCGCACGAAGGAATAGCCCCAGCTGACGGGGATGGGGATGCGGGCCGAGACATATTCGGGAAAGCGCGTGTGATAGGCGGTCGAGAAGGGGTGTTTCTCGGTCAGGCACACCGCCCGCCCCGCCATGCCGAGCGTGCCTTCGGTGGCGATATGCACGGCATCGGGCTCGAATTCATCGAACCGCTCGCGGATCTTGCGGCGGGCGAACAGCGCCAGCTTGATCTCCGGATAGGTCGGCAGCGGCATGGTCATGAAGCCATCGCCGGGGTGCACGATCTCCCAGACATGGCCCATGGCCTCGGTTTCGGCGACGACGCGCTTCATAGTGCGCACGACGCCATTGACCTGTGGGTCCCATGCGTCGGTGACGAGCATGATGCGCATGCCGGCTCCCTGGTGACAGCCCCCCGCGGGCCGATTGCGGCGCCAATGTGGCGGGCTTGGGCGGGGGCGTAAAGGGGGGCAACTGCGGCTCGGCGGTTTCCTGCCGATCCGCGCGAGGAGGGATATGCCCATGCGCAGACTGCGCTATAAGCGGCAGGATATTGCCCTTGCCGCGCCAGAGAGGCCAATCTCATGCCCGATACCGCCCCGCCCCGCCCCCTTGACTGGGACGCGCTGGACGCCCTGAAATTCGCCGATGAGGAAGCCCTGCTGGAGGCGCTGCTGAAAGAGGGCGTCGTGCCCCCGCCGGTGCGCGAAGGCGCGGTGCGCAGGGGCCGCGAGCTTGTCCGCATCGCCCGGTCGCGCGGGCGCCGCAAGGGGATGATGGAGAGCTTCCTTGAGGAGTTCGGCCTGACCAATTCCGAAGGCCTCGCGCTCATGTGCCTTGCCGAGGCGCTACTGCGCGTGCCTGATGCCGAGACCCGCGACGACCTGATCGCCGAGAAGATCCGATCCGGCGACTGGGGCGCCCATAAGGGCCAGTCGGACTCATGGCTCGTCAACGCCTCCACCTGGGGGCTGATGCTGACCGGCCGCGTCATCGGCGCGCCCGACAGCGCACGCGGCGGGGCGGGCAGTTTCGTTTCCGGCCTCATCCGCCAGAGCGGCGAGCCGGTGATCCGCGCCGCGATGATGCAGGCCATGCGCATCATGGGCGAACAGTTCGTCCTTGGGCGGACGGTCGAGGAAGCGCTGAAGCGTGGCCGCCGGATGGTCAAGGCGGGCGAGGCGGCGCATTTCAGCTTTGACATGCTGGGCGAAGGCGCGCGCACGGCGGCAGATGCGGCGCGCTATTACAAGGCCTATGAAGCCGCTATCGCCGCCGTCGCCGCCGGCAAGGACAAGGCCGAGGCGCCGGAGAACGTCAACGGCATCTCGGTGAAACTCTCGGCGCTGCATCCGCGCTATCTCGCCATCAAGGAAGCCCGCGTGATGGCGGAGCTTTACCCGAAAGTGCTCGCCCTGTGCGAGGCGGCGGCGAAAGCGAATATCGGGCTTTGCCTCGATGCGGAGGAAGCTCACCGGCTGGTCATCAGCCTGAAGATTTTTGAGAGGCTTGCGCGCGAGCCCTCCCTGGAAGGCTGGACCGGGCTGGGCTTGGCCGTGCAGGCCTATCAGAAACGCGCCCGCGCGGTCATCCGCCATCTGACGGATTTGTCGCAAGCGACTGGCCGGCGGTTCATGGTGCGCCTTGTCAAGGGCGCCTATTGGGACAGCGAAATCAAGCACGCCCAGGTCGAGGGTTTCCCGAACTTCCCGGTCTTCACCACCAAGCAGGGGACGGATGTTCACTACCTCGCCTGCGCGCGCGACATGCTGGCCGCTTCGCCCGTGATCTATCCCTGCTTTGCGACGCATAATGCCCACACGCTCGCCGCCGTTGACCTGATGGCCGAGGCTGCCGGGGTGAGCGCTTATGAATTCCAGCGCCTGCACGGCATGGGCGAGCCGCTCTATGAGGCCGCAGAGGCGGGCAGGCGCGTGCGCGTCTATGCGCCCGTCGGCGCGCATGAGGATCTCTTGCCCTATCTCGTCCGCCGCCTTCTGGAGAATGGCGCGAATACGAGTTTCGTTCACTCTTTCCTCGATGAAGATGTGCCGCCCGAACAGGTGGTGGCCGATCCGATTGCCAGGATCGAGGCCGGCCCGCGCCGGCATCCGCGCATCCCCACCCCGCCGCGCCTTTATGGCGCCGGGCGGCGCAATTCCCTCGGCCATGATCTCAGCCAGTCGGGCGTACGCGGACAATTCGCTGCCGCGCTGGAAGCCCTCGATGATGGCCCGGCCTTCGCGGCGGGGCCGATCGTTTCCGGCGAAGCGATCACTGGCGGCGGAGAGCTCGTCCGGATGCCCGCCGAGACCGGACGGGCGCTCGGCGCGGTGAAGGAAGCCGATGAGGCCGCCATCTCCCGCACGCTGGAGGCGGCTGCCGCCTTCCAGCCGGAATGGGACCAGATGGGCGGGGCAAAGCGCGCCGAATACCTGCACGCCATGGCCGATGCGATGGAGGCGAATGCCGCGCGCCTCATCGCGCTCATGGCGCGCGAGGCGGGCAAGACGCTGCCCGATGGCATCGCCGAAGTGCGCGAGGCCGTCGATTTCTGCCGCTATTATGCCGCGCAGGCCGAAGCCGAGTTCACAACTCCCCTGCGCCTGCCGGGGCCGACAGGGGAGACCAACCATCTCTCCTTGCACGGACGAGGTGTGTTCGCCTGTATCAGCCCGTGGAATTTCCCGCTGGCAATTTTTACGGGCCAGATTGCCGCCGCGCTGGCGGCTGGTAACACCGTCGCCGCCAAGCCCGCCGAGCAGGCGCCTTTGATCGCGTTCGAGGCTGTGCGCCTGTTCCACCGGGCGGGGCTGCCTGCCGATGCCCTGCACCTGTTGCCGGGCCGGGGCGAGACAGTCGGCGCCGCTCTGGTCAGCGACCTTCGCGTTTCCGGCGTCTGCTTCACCGGGGGCACATCGACTGCGCGGCTGATCAACCGGGCGCTGGCCGGGCGCGACGGGCCCATCATTCCGCTGATCGCGGAGACCGGCGGCCTCAACGGCCTGTTCGTGGATACAACCGCGCTGCGCGAGCAGGTGATCGACGACATGATCGTCTCCGCCTTCGGCTCGGCTGGCCAGCGCTGCTCGGCCCTGCGGATCGCCTTCATCCCTCATGCGACCGCCGACCATCTGATCGAGGGGCTGATCGGGGCGATGAACGAGCTGGCGCTGGGCGACCCGGCCCTCGGCGAGACCGACATTGGCCCGGTGATCGATGCCGACGCCCGCAAGATGCTGGAGGCCCACCTTGCCCGCATGAAGGCGGAGGCAAAGCTGCTGCACCAGGTGGATGCCGGGGCGCTGGGCGAGGCCGGCCATGGCTTCGGCCCGGCGCTGGTGGAGCTATCCTCGCTGGACCAGATCAGCGAGGAAACCTTCGGCCCGGTGCTGCATATCCTGCGCTATGATCCCGATGACATTGCCGCCGTCGGCGCGGCGCTGAAAGCCAAGGGATATGGCCTGACGCTGGGCGTGCATTCGCGGCTGGAGAGTTTCCATGCGGCGGTGAAAGCCGCCATGCCGGCGGGCAACACCTATGTGAACCGGTCCATGATTGGCGCGGTCGTCGGCGTGCAGCCTTTCGGCGGGGAGGGGCTGTCCGGCACCGGCCCGAAGGCAGGCGGGCCGCATTACCTCCATCGATTTGCCACAGAACGGGTGGTAACAGTCAACATCACCGCCCAGGGCGGCGACCCCGAACTCCTGAGCCTCTGAAGAGGAAGACCCCGATGATCCGTTCCCTGATGACCCTCTCCATGGCTGCCCTGATGCTGGCGGCTTGTTCCCCGGGCGAGGCGGGTGGCCCTGCAGACGGCGCAGAGCAGGCCGCCGCGCCCGCCGCCCTGCCAGCGAGCCTCGGCAGCCCGGCGGCGGAAATCCGCAATGATCACTTCAACGGCCTTGCCGTGGCCGATCCGCGCATCGCCGCGTTTGATCCGGCCCTCGCCGAACGCCTGATGGCGCAGGCGCGAGAGGCGCTGGAGGAGATGGACGCCGCCGCCACCCGCGACCAGGCCGAATGGGCCGAAGCCGAGGCCGAAGAGCCGCAGGGCTGGACCTTCCGGCCCTATGAAATGGAAATCCGCTACCGCGTGACGGCAGAAGGCTTCGGCCTTCTGAGCCTGCAGATGGACACCTATGTGAACTCCGGCGGCGCGCATCCGAACTATGCGCTCGGCGGGGCGGTCTATGCGGCCGGGGCGAGCCAGCCTGTGCCGATCAGCGCGATCATCGCCGAGCCGGAAAGATTCGGCGCGGGCCTGAAAGCGAAGCTGGTGAACGCGAAGATCGAACGCGGCTACAGTGAGGAAAGCCGCGCCTATGTGACCGATCAGGTGGAAGAGATCCTCGGCAGCGATATGTCCGCCGGCACCGACTGGGCCGAGACTTTCGTGCTGCAGGCCTCCACCGAGGAGGGCCTGTTCGGCGGGCTGACGGTCTTGTTCTCGCCCTATGATGTCGGCCCCTATGCGGAGGGGAGTTACGAGATCACCTTCACCGCCGATGACCTTGAGGGCCTGCTGACGCCGGACTGGGCGGCCCGCTTTGGCGGCGAACCGGTGATCCCCGCCGAAGGGCCCTGACCCAAGGCCCTAGCACCGCCGGAAATTATACGTCACCGCCCGCGTGCCATCGAGGCGCGAGACGGTGGCGTTCAGGCGCCGTCCATCGCGCTGATAGGTGACGCGCTGGGGGAAATCATGCGCCGCATTCTCGAAGGTGATGGTGTTGCGCGCGCGGCTGGTCTCGGTGAACTGCGAGGGGCCGAAGCCGCCCGGATAGGCGTTGAACACCGCCGGGGGGCCAAGGTCGATCCGCGTCTGCTCGAAGAAGGTGGCGGCGCGGCCTTCAAGGTTGAGCGCATAGCCGAACATGTGGCCGAACTCATTGCCCGTCCACACTTCGCGGTAGGTGCGGTCCTCGGTGCGCCAGCAGCCGGTCATCCAGTCGAGCGAATCCTGCGCCGACGCTGCCGGCGCGCTGGCGCAGGCGGCGAGGCCGAGGGTCAGGGCGGCGAGGGCGTGTTTCATGGGGGGCGGGCCTCCTGGGCGGGGTCGGGTGGTCTCAGCCGCCAAGATAGCAGGAACCGCAGCGGCGGGAACCCGCCTTGCTGATGCGCCGCTGTCAGGAGGTATTGGGGGCGGGCAGGGGCGGAAGCGTGCGGATGGCGGCCTCGTTCAGCTGCCAGAGCAGGCCGGACAGGCCGGAGGGGAAAGGCGCCATCACTTCCAGGATGTGGAAGGTATCGATGGGGTCGGCTGGCGGCGGCACTTCAGCCGCGCGGCGGGCCTGGAGGCGGCGCCAGCGCGCGGCCAGCGGCACGGGATTGGCGGCAGCGCGCTCCAGCGCCTCCAGCCGACGCAGGAAGCGGGCGAGGGTGCGGGCTTCTGACGTGTGGCGGGGCGGGGCGTCTGTACGGGCGGGGAAGGCGGCGGCGGCGAAGGGGAGGCTGCCGGTCTTGCGCGGGGCGGGGTCCGTCATGCGGAATGTGGGGCGGGAGGGGGCGTGTGGGCCGGGCTTGGGCGGTTGCTGGCTGGCCGGGCTGGCCGTGGCGGCGGGGCGCGGGGGCGCTGTTGGAGGCTTTGCTTCCGGCTCCGGCAGGGTGGCGGCGATGATCATCACCGCGCGGCGCAGGGCGGCTTCGGCGGGCAGCAGGAAATCGGCGAGGATGTGCCGGCGCAGGCGGGCGGTGAACCGGGCTGCGCCATCCATACGTGTACGGATAATCCGGATCAGCCCCTCGACAAACACCCGCGCCGAGCCGAGCAGCGCATCGGCGGCGTCGTCGGGAGATTGAAGGGGCAGGGGCGCATCCGTCATGGCTGCTAGTATACCCCGGCCCGGAAGGGGTAGGATAAGTTTGCATGATTTTCTTTCAGAGGGTTGATTGGAAACGGATTTATTTTGCGCGGGTGTTGGATAAGCCCCACCGCCCGGGCGGATGACAGAGGCCGCGTACTCAGGTTAGTCTGGCCGGGAACAACGGGAAAAGAGGAAGCGCGTGGCGAAGATCTTCATTTCACACCGGCGGGCAGGGCTGGCGCTGCTGATCGGGGCGGGGCTGTCTGCGGCCTCAGCGCTGGCGGGCGGAGCGCCTGTGCCGGAGGTGCCTCAGCCCGAGCCGCTGCTGACGGAGGCCGAGCCCGCCACCGCGCCGATCGGGCATCCGAGGCTGCGCGTGGGCGAGGTGTTCCGCGACGTGTTCCTGACGGGGCGCGGGGCGGGGCCTGAACTGGTGGTGCTGCCGCCGGGGCGGTTCATCATGGGCTCGCCGGAGACCGAGCCGGGGCGGGAGGCGGGCGAGGGGCCGCAGCGGGAGGTGGAGATCGGCTACCTGCTGGCCGTGGGCAAGTATGAGGTGACCTGGGACGAGTGGAGCCTCTGCGTTGCGGATGGGGCCTGCGAAGCGGAGTTCCAGAGCGATCACGGCTTTGGCCGGGGCCGCCGCCCAGTGATCGAGGTGAGCTGGGAACATGCGCAGGAGTACGCAAGGTGGCTGAGCAAACGGACGGGGCAGCCCTACCGGCTGCTGAGCGAGGCCGAATGGGAATATGCCGCGCGGGCGGGCAGCGAGGGGCCGTGGAGCTTTGGCGAGGATATGAGCCAGATCGGCGAGTATGGCTGGTATTCGCTGAATGCGGAGTCCATGACCCATCCGGTGGGCCAGAAGGCGCCGAACGCGTTTGGCCTCTATGACATGCACGGCAATGTCGTGGAATGGGTCGAGGATTGCTGGGCGGACAGCTATGAGGGCGCCCCGGTAGACGGCTCGGCCTGGACAGAGGGCGACTGCACCGACCGGGTGATGCGCGGCGGCTCCTGGCGCACCAATCCGCGGTTCCTGCGCTCGGCCTTCCGCTTCAGCACCGCATGGAGCTTCCGCCACACCCATATCGGCTTCCGCGTCGCGCGGACGCTGTAGGGGGCGGGGCGCTGTTGGAGCCTGCCGGCATTGACCTTCCCCGGTGATCTGGAGATAGTCCGGGCATGGCCTGGCAGGACATCATCACCTTCGAGGCTGGCAAACGCGCCGGCAAACCGTGTATCCGGGGATTGCGGATCACGGTGTATGATATTCTTGAATATCTCGCGGGCGGCATGAGTCCGGAAGACATCGTCGCGGATTTTCCCGAACTTGAGCTGACGGATATCCGGGCTGCCCTTGCCTATGCTGCCGACCGGGAGCGGCGGCTGGCAGGCAGCGCGGCTTGAGTTTCCTGATTGACGAGAACCTCTCCTGGCGTCTCGTGCGGATGCTGGAAGAGGACTTTCCGGGCTGCCGGCATGTCACGGCCTGCGGCCTTGAGCGCGCCGATGATGCCGCCGTCTGGGCCTTTGCCCGGGCAAACGCCCTCGCCATCCTGTCCAAGGATGATGACCTGCTGGCCCTTGTCGAGGCCCGGGGGGCGCCGCCGAAACTTGTCTGGTTACGGATGGGGAATGTTTCGACGGGGGAGATCGCCGGGGCGATTCGTCTGAATGCCGAGTTGATCCAGAGCTTTCTTTCCGGCGCGGACGCGGTTCTCGAGATACCATGATGGGCACCCGGATGCGCCCTCGTGCATCGGGCGTGACGGAAGGGGGGTCAGTCCGAGGCCACCATGAAGTGGGCGTTGATGGCGGAGATGGGGTCGGCGCGGTTTTGTTGCCAGGCTTCGGCGCGGACGGAGGCCATGCGGCGGCCCATCTTGAGGACATAGGCGCGGGCGTAGAGGTCCTGGGCGTGGCCCTGGCGGAGATAGTCGATGGTGAGGTTCATCGGCCGGGGCGGGCGGGGCATGTCGGAGACGAGGAAGACCTGCAGCATCGCCGTCAGCTCGAGGAAGGAGGCGATCGCCCCGCCATGCAGGGCGGCGATGGTGACATTGCCGATCAGCTTGTCCTGGAAGGGGAGGATGGCGGTCATCTCATCCCCGCGCACATCGCAGCGCATGCCAAGCGTGCGGGCGAAGGGCATGGCGGCGAGGATGCGGTTGATTTCCTCCGCCCGCGGATTGGTCAGCTCCGGCGTCATGCGGGCGTGCTTTCTTTCGGGCCGCCGCCGAAGCGGGGCTTGTTGATGGCGAACGCGCCGGCAGCGGTGGCGATCATCCGGTCGCGCGTCTCGTGATAGGCCCAGGCGCGGGTGAAGCAGACCGAGCGGGTGAGGTGGTAGCATTCGGCCTCGCCGATGATGTCGAGGCCCTTGGTGGCGGGGCGCATATAGTCGATGCGCAGGTCGATGGTGGCGACGAAGCGGAGCTTGGTCATCGCCGAGGTGCAGGCCATGCCGCAGAGATTGTCGAGGAAGGTGGTGATGACGCCGCCATGGATGACGCCGGTTTCAGGGTCGCCGACGAGGTGCTCGGCCCAGGGCTGGACGCCCCAGACATGGCCGCGCTCGATATTCGTGACGCGGAAGCCGACCTCATTGCCCCAGGGGACGACGCTGTTCATCATCTCCACATGCTCGCGCATCGCGCGGGCGATGCGGTCGGGGTCTTCTGTCTCACTCGTCATCTTGCTGCCTTAACCCGGCGTCGGGATTTGACGCTCCGTTCCTGCCGGATAACATCAGGCAGACGGGAATGAAACGGGACAGGCGATAAAGCCCCCATCCGTGCGGAGGCAAGGCAAATGGCAATGGGCGCTGCGGCGAAACCGAAGACGTGCATCATCGGGGCGGGATGTTCCGGCTTCACGATGGCCAAACGGCTGAAGGATCTCGGCCTGCCTTATGACTGCTTTGAAAAATCAGACAATATTGGCGGCAACTGGTATTACAACAATCCCAATGGGGTCTCCTCCTGCTACCAGTCGCTGCATATCGACACGTCCAAATGGCGCCTGGCGTTCGAGGATTATCCTGTGCCGGAAGATTGGCCGGATTTTCCCCATCATGCCCAGATCCTGCAGTATTTCCATGACTATGTGGACCATTTCGGGCTGCGGGGCACGATCACGTTCAACACGGCGGTGACCGATGTGGCCGACCTACCGGGCGGGCGCTACCGGGTGACGCTGTCGACCGGGGAGAGCCGCGATTATGACGCCGTGTGCGTGGCGAACGGGCATCATTGGGATGCGCGCACGCCGACCTATTCGGGCGAATTCAACGGCTATCAGATCCATTCCCACTATTACCGCGACCCGTTCGAGCCGTATGACTTCCGGGGCAAGCGCGTAATGATCGTGGGCGCGGGCAATTCGGCGATGGATATTTCCTCGGAACTGTCCCAGCGGCCGATTGCCGAGAAGCTGTTCATCTCCATGCGCCGGGGCGTGTGGGTGCTGCCGAAATACATGGACGGGCGGCCCGCCGACAAGGCTGTGCTGCCGGCCTGGATGCCGGCGAGCCTTGGCCGGTCGCTGGCCAAGAAGAAGATCAAGCAGACCATCGGCAATATGGAAGATTATGGCCTGCCCAAGCCGGACCATGAGCCGCTGGAAGGCCACCCCTCCGTCTCCGGAGAATTCCTGACGCGGGTGGGGTGCGGCGACATCACGCCGAAACCCGGCATCGAGCGGCTGGACGGGGACGGGGTCGTCTTCACCGATGGCACGCGCGAGCAGATTGACGCGATCGTCTGGGCGACGGGCTACAACACGACCTTCCCCTTCTTCAGGCAGGACGCGCTGACGCCGAAGGACAATGTGTTCCCGCTCTACAAGCGGATGGTGCAGCCGGGGCGGGAGACCTTGTTCTTCCTGGGCCTTGCCCAGCCGCTGCCGACGCTGGTGAACTTTGCCGAGCAGCAGTCGAAACTGGTGGCCGCAGCGCTCGAAGGGCGCTATGCCTTCCCGTCGAAGGACGAGATGATCCGCGTGACCCGCGAGGATGAGGAGGCTCATCTTGGCCATTTCTATGACAGCCCGCGCCACCGGATGCAGGTGGACTTCAACCTCTATTGCAGGGACCTGATGAAAGAGATCGAGCGCGGGGCGAAACGGGCGAAGGTCGGCGCGTGAGGGCTGGCGGGCGGCTGATCCTGGCGGCGCTGCTTGCGCTGTTCATGGCGGCCTGCGCCTCCTCGCGCCCCTCACCGATCATCCTGCGGATGCCGCCGGTGGATTATGGCCCGCCGGGGGATGCGCGCAACCCGGCGCAGGGGCCGTTCCAGCCCAACCAGTTCCTGCGGCTTTGTCCGGGTACGCACATATCGAATGCGCCGCCGGCGGATCCGGAGCGCTGGGTGCGGGAGTTTCATCCCGTGATCGTGGCCTTCGGCGTCGTTCTGGCGACCGTGCCCACCAATGATGTGTGCCTGACCTCCGGCTTCGGCCTGCGCGGCGGTACGATGCATTCCGGGATTGATGTGGCGAGCCGGCCGCCGGGCACCGTTTATTCCGCCGGGCCGGGGCGGATCGTGGAGGCGCGCAGCTCATCCGGCTACGGACTGAATGTTGTGATTGATCACGGGCGGGGCGTCTATACCCGCTATGCCCATCTTGACTGGTTCGCCCCCGGCATTGCGCCGGGCGTCAGCATCGGCTTTGGCCATCCGCTGGGCCAGATGGGCGCCACCGGCAACGCGACCGCGCCGCATCTGCATTACGAGATCCTGACCGGGAATATCGACAATCCGCGCGGCAGTTTCGGCCTGACGGCGCATAATCCGCTGAACTTCCCGCCCTATGACTGGGCAGCCTCGCCGGGAAGCTGACGCAGCGGCGAGGCGAAGGGGCACGCGGCATGGAGACACCAAATCAGAGGGCGGGGAAGGCGGGCGGCCTCGGCGCGGCGCTGAAGGGCGTGTTCTCTCCGGCCGTCCTCGCACGGACGTATCAGGACCCGCTGGCGCTCGCCAATCTGGGGGTGGACCTGCTGCCGGTGGTGGCGGTGCTCAGCTTCGGATGGGGCGCGGCGCCGCTGGTGGCGCTCTACTGGCTGGAAAACCTCGTCATCGGGGTGTTCACGATTCTCAGGATGCTGGCGGCGGGCACGCAGAACGGGGTGTTCGGCCTGGGCGGCGCGCTGTTCATGTCAGCCTTCTTTACCGTGCATTATGGCATGTTCTGCTTCGGGCACGGCGTGTTCCTCTATACATTTGCGGGGCATACGGACTTTCCGGGGCCGTCGGAGCTGGTCAGCTGGGCGGCAGGCAGCGGCGCGCATATGGGGCTGTTCCTGGCGGCGATCGCGGCGGTGAACCTGGCGGTGTACCTGCGCGACTATATCGGGCGGGGCGAGTTCCGGCGCACGGAGATCAGCGCTGAGATGGGCGCGCCCTATGGGCGGATCGTGACGCTGCACATCGCGATCATCCTCGGCGCGGGGCTGACGATGGGGCTGGGCGAGCCGCTGCTGGGCGTGCTCCTGCTGATCGTGCTGCGCGTGGTGTTCGGCATGGTGCTGACGGTGGGGAGACGGCTGAAGCTGGAGGGGGCGGGGGCGTAAGGGGCGCCTGTTTCCTGTTCCATGTCATCCCGGCGGACGCCGGGAGGGCAGGCGGCGAGCAGTTGACGCCCTGCGCGGCCTCGCCCATGCCTTCCGGGCATGCTGAGGGAGCTTTGCCATGACGCCGATCCTGTTCCTGGACTATGCGGGGATTGCCGTGTTTGCGGCGACCGGGGCGCTTGCGGCGTCGCGGAAGCAGATGGACATTATCGGCTTTGTCTTCTTCGCCGCCTTCACGGGCGTGGGCGGGGGGACGGTGCGCGACCTGATCCTGGATGTGCCGGTGTTCTGGGTGGTCAATCATGACTACCTGCTGATCTGCGCGGTGACGGCGATCCTCGTCTATTTCACCGCGCACCTGTTTGAGTCGCGATACCGGCTGCTGCTCTGGCTCGATGCAATGGGGCTGGCGGCCTACTGCGTGTTCGGCGCGTGGAAGGCGATGATGGTAACGGGCTCGCCGGTCATCGCGGTGGTGATGGGGATGATCACGGCGAGCTTCGGCGGCATCCTGCGCGACCTGCTGGCGGGGGAGCCGTCCGTGCTGCTGCGGCCGGAGATCTACATCACGGCGGCGCTGGCGGGGGCGGGGGTGTATACCGGGCTGCACCTGATGGGCCTGCCGCTGATGGCGGCGGCGCTGCCGGGGGTGGCGGCGGCGTTCCTGATCCGGGCCGGGGCGCTTAAATTCGGCTGGTCGTTCCCGCCCTACAAGGCGAAGCCGGGGCGGCGGCCGGAAGATATTCCGTGAACGGTTTAATGGCGGGCGGGGCGGCCCTCACCTCCCACCGCCTTCGGCGGCGGGCCCCTCCTCTCCCGCAAGCGGGAGAGGGGTTAAGGGTGAGCGCCGCTGACCCCTCTCCGCCCGGCAGAGGAGGGGCTTCAGCGCGGGCTAGACATCCACTTCAGCTTCCAGCGCGAACTCCTCGATGAATTCGCGGCGGGGTTCGACGATGTCGCCCATCAGGCGGGTGAAGAGTTCGTCGGCCTCGCCGGCATGTTCGACCTTCACTTGCAGCAGAGTGCGGGCGTTGGCGTCCAGCGTGGTTTCCCAGAGCTGGCCCGCATTCATCTCTCCGAGGCCCTTGTAGCGCTGGATCTTCAGGCCCTTGCGGCCGGAATCGAGGACGGCATTCAGGAGGGTCGATGGTCCGTGTACGGCCACTTCGCCGCCTTTTTCCTGGCGCAGGATGGCGGGCGCCTCATAGGTCTCGCGCAAGGCATCGGCGCGCTCGGACAGGCGAAGCGCATCCTGGCTGGCAATCAGCGCGGGCGGCAGCACGGCGGTCTCGTCCACGCCGCGAACCGTCCGTTGAAGGACGAGGGCGCCTTCCACGAAGCGGCCGGCCCAGTTGTCTTCGCCTTCCTCGGCGAGGCGGTTCAGCCGCTCGGCCGTGCGGGCGGCTTCGGCTTCGCCGGCGCCGGCCTTCAGCGCGCCGGAGAGGGCTGCATGTTCGATCAGGTCGGCGGGCGCGCGCAGGGCGAGGCGTTTGAGGCTCGCCCGGAAGCTCGCCGCCTGGCGCACCATGGCGCGCAGGTCCGCGCCGGCAATCTGCGTGCTGTCGGCAAGGATCAGCGTCTCGCCGCTCGTGCCTTCCTCGATCAGGTAGGCTTCCAGCTCGCTATCGTCCTTGACATAGCGTTCGGAGCGCCCGCGCGTCACCTTGTAGAGCGGCGGCTGGGCGATGTAGAGATAGCCGCGTTCGATAATCTCCGGCATCTGACGATAGAAGAAGGTCAGGAGCAGCGTCCGGATATGGGCGCCGTCGACATCGGCGTCCGTCATGATGATGATCTTGTGATAGCGCAGCTTGTTGATGTCGAATTCGTCGCGCCCGATGCCGGCGCCGAGCGCCATGATCAGTGTACCGACCTGATCGGAGGACAGCATCTTGTCGAAGCGCGCGCGCTCCACATTCAGGATCTTGCCGCGCAGGGGCAGGATCGCCTGATTGTCGCGGCTGCGGCCTTGCTTCGCGCTGCCACCGGCCGAGTCACCCTCGACGATGAAGAGTTCGGATTTTGCCGGGTCCTTCTCCTGGCAATCGGCCAGCTTGCCGGGCAGGGAGGTGATGTCGAGCGCGGATTTGCGCCGCGTGAGTTCACGGGCCTTGCGGGCCGCTTCGCGCGCGGCGGCAGCCTCGATGATCTTTTCCATGATGATCTGGGCTTTTTTGGGGTTCTCCTCGAACCACTCGCCCAGCTTTTCGTTCACAAGGCTCTCGACCACCGGGCGCACCTCGGAGGAGACGAGCTTGTCTTTCGTCTGTGAACTGAATTTCGGGTCCGGCACCTTGACGGAGAGGACGCAGGTCAGCCCCTCGCGCGCATCATCGCCGGAAATCTCGACCTTGGATTTCTTCGCAATGCCGGTCTCGTTCGCATATTTGTTGATGATCCGCGTCAGCGCCCCGCGGAAACCGGCAAGGTGGGTGCCGCCATCGCGCTGGGGGATGTTGTTGGTGAAGCAGAGGACGGATTCGTGATAGCTGTCGGTCCATTCGAGGGCGGCCTCGACCGTGATGCCGTCCTTCTCGCCGATGACATAGATCGGTTCACCGATCAGTGAATTCTTCTGCCGGTCGATATGCTGGACGAAGGCCTTCACGCCGCCCTCATATTCCAGCACTATCTCATACGGCTCTGCATCGCGCTCATCGCGGAAGATGATCCGTACACCGCTGTTCAGGAAGGCGAGCTCGCGCAGGCGGTGTTCCAGCGTCTTGCGGTCATAATCGGTTTTCGTGAACGTCTTCGGGCTGGCCAGAAAGCGCACGGCGGTGCCGGTATAGAGCTTTCCATTCTCGCGCTTCGGGGAAGGCCCGCGCGTCTCCAGCGGCGCCTCTACGCGGCCGCCATCGATGAAGCGTACGAAATGCTCCTTGCCCTCGCGGTGGATCGTCAGCTCGAGCCAGTCGGACAGGGCGTTGACGACCGACACGCCGACCCCATGAAGCCCGCCGGAGACCTTGTAGGAATTCTGGTCGAATTTGCCGCCGGCATGCAGCTGCGTCATGATCACTTCGGCCGCAGAGACGCCCTCGCTCGGGTGCATGCCGACCGGAATGCCGCGGCCATTGTCGGTGATCTCCGCCGAGCCGTCCGGATACAGAGTAACCGTTACGCGGTCTGCATGGCCGGCGAGGGCCTCGTCGATGGCGTTGTCGACCACTTCGTAGATCATGTGGTGCAGGCCGGAGCCGTCATCGGTGTCGCCGATATACATGCCCGGGCGTTTGCGCACGGCGTCAAGGCCCTTTAGGACCTTGATCGAACCCGCGCCATACTCGCCTTCGCCGCCCTCGCCGGGGGCTTCGGGGGTCATCTCTTCGGACATGGAAAACGCTTTCTCGATGATTCGCAGAATACCCCTGAAATATAGGGGATTTCCGGCCGTTAGGGAACCGAAACGGCTATCATTTAGCAGTGCCGGGCGCGGCCCGGAAAGGCGTTATTTAACAGGGCTCTAGGGTGCTGACTTCGGCCCCGGAGCGTCCCAGTGCGGCGGCCTAGCCGCGCGGCTTCTTCAGGCCCTGGAAGGTCTTCGGTTTTGCGCCCTTGCCGCCGGCCGGTTGCCCGCCGGAGCCGGGCTTTCCATAGGCCTTTCCGGCGCCCTTTGCGAGGCCTTTTCCGGGGCCTTTGGAGGCGGGCTTGCCCGCCCCTTTGGCGCCTGCCCAGGGGGCCTTGCCGGGCCGCTCGCGCGTTTCGCCGCCGCCTGCCTCGAAGCTCGTGTCATAGCGCTTGCCACCGGGTTTGCCTGCGGGTTTGCTCGCAGGTTTTCCGGGGCGGGGCGGGGGGCCCGCAGGGTTCCAGTCGGATTTGCCGTCCGGGCGGCGTTCAGGACGTTCTGCGCGCTCGGGGCGCTCGTGACGCTCCGGGCGCGGCGCGCGCCGGGCGGGCGGGGCGCCGGCATCTTCCGCCTCCGGAATACCCTCGATGGGGAAGGCCTGCAGGCTGCCTTCGAGGCGGCCATTGCCGGTCGTCTCGAACAGGCGCTCGGCGCCTTCGCGCGTCAGCTCCACATGGGTGTTGCCGGTATTGACGCGGATCTGGCCGATCTCGTCGCGGCTGAGCCCGCCGGCCTTGCACAGCATCGGCAAGAGCCATTTGGGGTCGGCATTCTTCTTGCGCCCGACATTCAGCGCGATCCACACTGCGTCCGGAAAGCCTTCGCGCGGGGCCCGCGCAGGCCGTGCGCCCTCGCGCGGCTCACGCGGCGGTCTTGGTTCTCTGTCTTCTCGTGGCTCACGCGCCTCGCGCAGGGGACGCTCCCGGGGCGGACGATCCGCCCACGGCCGGTCGCCGCGCTCCTCACGCGGGCGGCGGGGCGCGCGGTCTTCCACTTCGCGCAAATCCTCCGGCGCCGAGCGCCCGGCCCGCGCCTTTCGGATGAGGGCTGTCGCCAGCTGTTCCGGTGTGCGCTCTGCCAGCAGGCGCGCCACGAGGGCGGCTTCCCGCTCATTGGGTTCTCCGGCGAGTTCCGGGTCTGCGAGCAGGCGTTCGTCATCGCGCGCCGTCACTTCATCGGCTGAAGGCGGGCGGCCCCAGCGCGCGTTGACTTTCGCATCCATCAGCAGGCGCTCCACCCGCCGGCGGGCCTTGGGCGCAACAATCAGCGTACTGATGCCCTTTCGCCCGGCGCGGCCTGTGCGGCCGGAGCGGTGCAGCAGCGTTGCCGCATCGCGCGGCAGGTCTGCATGGATCACAAGGTCGAGCTTCGGCAGGTCCAGCCCGCGCGCGGCCACATCTGTCGCGATGCACACGCGCGCCCGGCCTGAGCGCAGGGATTGCAGGGCGTTCGTCCGCTCCTTCTGGCTGAGCTCGCCCGACAGCGCCACCACGGTGAAGCCGCGATTGCCGAGCCGCGCCACGAGATGGTTCACAGACGCCCGCGTGGAGCAGAAGACGATGGCGCTTTCGGTATCGGAATGGCGCACGATGTTGACGATGGCGTTTTCCTCGTCGCCCGGGGCGACCAGAAGGGCGTCATAGGCAATGTCGGTATGCGCCGCTGTTTCACCGGCGGTGGTGATGCGCAGGGCGTCGCGCTGGTAGCGCTCGGCCAGCGCGGCGATGCCGCGCGGTACGGTGGCGGAGAACATCAGCGTACGGCGTGTTTCCGGAATGTCTTCCAGGATGTGTTCCAGCTCCTCGCGGAAGCCGAGGTCCAGCATCTCGTCGGCCTCGTCCAGAACCACGGCGCGGATGGCGGAAGTGTCCAGCGAGCCCCGGTCGATATGGTCGGAGAGCCGCCCTGGCGTCCCCACCACGATATGCGCGCCCCGGTCCAGCGCGCGGCGTTCATCGCGCATGTCCATGCCGCCCACGCAGGTGGCGATCTGCGCGCCGGCCTTGGCATAGAGCCAGGTCAGCTCGCGCGAGACCTGCATCGCGAGTTCCCGTGTCGGGGCGATGACAAGGCCGAGCGGGCGGGCCGCGCGCGTGAAGCCGTCTTCCCCGCCGAGGAGTTCGTCTGCAATCGCAAGACCGAAGGCCACCGTCTTGCCCGAGCCCGTGCGCGCGGAGACGAGCAGGTCGCGCCCCGCCAGTTCGGGCTGGATCGCGGCGGCCTGAACCTCGGTCAGGGTGTCATAGCCGCGCTCGGCCAGGGCAGCGGCCAAAGCGGGGGGAAGGGCGGCAGGAAGGTCGGCAGGCAGGGTCATCGGGTCGTCTTTCGGGCGTCAAACCGCGCCCTTTGGCACGTTTCAGGGCTTCCGGCTATGGCGGAGCGCTGCCTAAGGGAAACTCCGTACAGTGCGGGGCCGGCAGGGATGGTAGCGGACGTTGTATGAAAGACGCCTGGATCCCCTACGCCCTGCAGCCCGTGCCGCGCTATACGAGCTATCCGACGGCGGCTGATTTTTCCCCGGTAGTGGGCGTGGGCGAGGCGGCCGACTGGCTGCGCGGCGTGCCGCCGGATGAGGCGATTTCGGCCTATGTGCACATTCCCTTCTGCGAAAAGCTCTGCTGGTATTGCGGCTGCGCGACCAGCGTGCCCAACGGCTATGCGCGCGTCGCGGACTATGTGGAGCTGCTGATCGGGGAGATCCGCCTGAAGGCGCGCGCGACCGGTAACCATGGCGGTATTGGCCACCTCCACTTTGGCGGCGGCACGCCCAACAGCCTGATCGCGGAGGATCTTCAGCGCGTCATCGCTGCACTGCGCGAAGCCTTCGGCATCCGCCCCGGCGCGGAGATCGCGATTGAGCTTGATCCGCGCACGATGCAGGACGGGCAGGTGGCCGCGATGGCGGCGGCCGGCGTGACGCGCGCGAGCCTCGGCGTGCAGACGCTGGCCCCGAAGGTGCAGGCCGCGGTCAACCGTATCCAGCCGCCGGAGATGATCGAGGCCCTGGTGCGGGACCTGCGCGGCGCCGGCATCTCTGCCCTCAACATGGACCTGATGTATGGCCTGCCCTATCAGACCACGGAGGATGCGGCAGATGCGGCGCGCTTTGCTGCGTCCATGGGCGCGGCGCGGGTGTCGCTGTTCGGCTATGCGCATGTGCCGTGGTTTGCGAAGCATCAGCGCGCGATTGATGAGGCGGCCCTGCCGGGGCTGGAGGCCCGGTTTGCGCAGGCCGAAGCCGCGTCGGCTGCGCTGCTCGCTGCCGGTTACCGGCCCATCGGCCTCGATCATTTCGCGCGGGAGGATGATCCGCTTGCCCGGGCCGCAGCCGAAGGGAGGCTGCGCCGGAATTTCCAGGGGTATACGGACGATCCGCACGAGACGCTGATCGCCTTCGGCGCCACCGCCATTTCGCAGTTCCGGGAAGGCTATGTGCAGAACCTGAAGGATCGCAAGGCATGGGGCGAGGCGGTCAAGGCTGGCCGCCTGCCGGCGGAGCGCGGCATTTCCCTGATGGCGGACGACCGGTTGCGCGCCCGCGCGATCGAGCGGCTGATGTGCGAGATGAGCGTGGACGTTCGCGCGGTCTGCGCCGAGATGGGCGCTGCGCCGGAGGCGCTGGACGGCGCGCTGGATGCTGCCGCCCCGCTGGCGCGGGACGGGCTCTGCGCGGTGTCGCCCGGCTGTATCACGGTGCCGGAAGAGGCGCGCCTCTTCCTGCGCACGGTCGCCCGCTGCTTCGATGCGCGCCAGCCTGCGAGCCTTGAAGGGCGCCACGCGAAGGCTGTTTGAAGCGGCGTTCCGAAAAGTGGGAACCGGTTTTCGGAAAAACGCCGCGACAACGAAAAGACCAGGAGCACCGGGCTGATTCAGTGAATCAGCCCGATGTTCCAGCTTCAGGCTTTCAACGCCTTTGCATGATGGGCGACATGCTCGCCCATGAAAGTGGCGATGAAATAATAATCGTGGCCATAGCCCTCGCGCATCCGGTAATCGAGGCGCTGGCCATGGCGCTCGCACGCCTCGATGAAGATTTCGGGCTTCAGTTCCTTTTCGAGGAAACTGTCCGCCGTGCCTGTATCCACCAGGATCAGAGCGGGCGACTGGCGCTCCTTCACAAGCTCGGTGGAATCATACGCCTCCCAGTGCACCGAGAGGGGGCCGAGATAGGCCGTGAACGCCTTCTGGCCCCAGGGCACGCGGGCGGGGGAGGTGATCGGCGAGAAGGCGGAGCAGGAGCGGTAGCGGTCCTTGTGTTTCAGGTGCAGCGTGATGGCGCCGTGCCCGCCCATCGAATGGCCGAAGATGCCCTGCCGGGCCATGTCGGCGGGGAAGTTTGCGGCGATGAGGCCGGGCAGCTCATCGGTGATATACTGGTCCATCCTGTAATGCTCCGCCCACGGGGCTTCTGTGGCGGTCAGGTAGAAGCCGGCGCCCTGGCCAAGGTCGTAGGCCGGATCATCGGGCATATGGTCTCCGCGCGGGCTCGTGTCCGGCGCAATGATCATCAGCCCATGCTCGGCGGCGTATTGTTGCACGCCGGATTTTTCCATCATGTTGGCCCATGTGCAGGTGAGCCCCGACAGATACCACAGCACCGGCACCGGCCCGTCCTTCGCCTGCGGCGGGGTGTAAACGGCAAACCGCATCGTGCAGCCGAGGAGCGCGCTTTCATGGTCGTGTACGGAGAGTGTGCCGCCAAAGGATTTCCAGGAGGAGACGGGGTTAAGGGTGGTCATTTGGCTAATTCTCCTTTTATTGCCGGCCGGGGCCGGGGAAAGGACACCGCAAACCTGTCCTCGATATAGCCCTCATCGGGCGCGTTATGCGGGGCTCCGTGGTCGGCAAAATAGGCGAGGCCTGGCCAGGCCGCCTCGATCTCGGCGCGGAAGTCCGGGGCCAGCGGGGCGTCCATATGTGCCACCAGCGCCTTGGTCCAGTCGGCCAGCGAGGCCAGCCCCACGCCGCGCGTGATGGCGCGGTCCACGATCCAGCGGATCGCGGCGGATTTGATCCGTGTATGGTCGGGCGCGTCCGGTTCGTGAAAGCTCATTGGTCCGCACGCGCCCGGTTTGTCACTAGCCGCGGCAGAGCGCGCAGAGCTTGTTGCCGTCGGGGTCGCGCAGATAGGCGAGGTAGAGCCGCGAACCGGGGTTTTCGCGCCAGCCCGGCGGGTCTTCAATCGCGGTGCCACCGGCGGCGACGCCCGCCTTGTGCCAGGCATCGGCCTCCTCCGGAGACTTCATGGCAAAGCCGATCGTCATGCCATTGCCGCAGGTCGCCGGTTGGCCATCAATCGGCGGGGTGACGAGAAAGATGCCGCCATTGTGGATGTAGACGAGGCGGCCCTTGGGATCGGTAATCCCGGGATTACCGCCGGTCGCGCCGAACAGGGCGTCGTAAAACGCCTTCGATTTTCCGATGTCGTTCGAGCCGACCATCATGTGACTGTACATTGGTGTTTCCTCCTGTTTTGTCGTTGCTCAGTATACCACAACGCTGCGGATCGACTTGCCTTCATGCATCAAATCAAACGCGTCGTTGATCTTGTCCAGTGTCATCACATGCGTGATCATCGGGTCGATTTCGATCTTGCCGTTCATGTACCAGTCGACGATCTTGGGAACGTCCGTGCGGCCCTTGGCGCCGCCGAAGGCCGTGCCGCGCCAGTTGCGGCCGGTGACGAGCTGGAACGGCCGTGTGCTGATTTCCTTGCCGGCTTCGGCGACGCCGATGATGACGCTCGTGCCCCAGCCGCGATGGCAGCATTCCAGCGCCTGCCGCATCACGGTGGTATTGCCCGTGCAGTCAAAGGAATAATCCGCCCCGCCGCCCGTCAGCTCGACAATATGAGCCACCACATCGGCCACGTCCTTCGGATTGACGAAATGCGTCATGCCGAAGCGCCGGCCCCATTCCTCCTTGGACGGATTGATGTCGACGCCGACGATCATGTCCGCCCCCGCCATCTTCGCGCCCTGGATGACATTGAGCCCGATGCCGCCAAGACCGAAGACAACGACATTCTCGCCCACCTGAACCTTCGCCGTGTTGACGACCGCGCCAACACCTGTGGTGACGCCGCAGCCGACATAGCAGGCCTTATCGAAGGGCGCGTCCTCGCGGATCTTTGCCACCGCAATTTCCGGCAGAACGGTGAAGTTCGAAAAGGTGGAGCAGCCCATATAGTGGAACACCGGCTGACCCCTATAGGAGAAGCGCGAGGTGCCATCCGGCATCAGGCCCTTGCCTTGCGTCGCGCGAATGGCCGTACACAGATTGGTCTTGCCGGAGAGACAGCTTTTGCATTGCCGGCATTCGGGCGTGTAGAGCGGGATGACATGGTCGCCCGGCTTCACGCTGGTGACGCCCGCGCCCACCTCGCGCACGATGCCCGCGCCTTCATGGCCCAGCACGCTCGGGAAGATCCCCTCTGAATCCAGCCCGTCCAGCGTGTAGGCATCGGTATGGCAGATGCCGGTGGCCATGATCTCAACCAGCACTTCGCCGGCCTTTGGTCCTTCAAGGTCCAGTTCGACAATCTCGAGCGGCTTTTTGGCTTCAAAGGCAACGGCGGCGCGGGTTTTCATGGGGTTACTCCGTACAATTCTGGCGGGACCATAGGCCCATGGCGCGGCGCAATCCAGCCCTGACTTTGCGTCCCTTCGGGCGAGCGAGCCGGCAGCCCTGTTGACGACGGTTCGATTTCAAACTAAAAGGTTTGAAGTCAAACCAAAGGAGCCCGCCATGCCCTCCCGCCGCGCAATTCTCTCGCTCATCGGGGGCGGGGCCGTCCTCGCCGCCACGGCCGCGGGCGGCTTCGTCGCGCTGAACCAGCCAAGCCACGCGGCCCGCGCCGCCTGGCGGGAGGCGGGCCTGCCGCAGGAGGCGCGCCGCCGTTTCCTGTCCTTCGCGCTGCTCGCGCCCAACCCGCACAATATGCAGCCCTGGGCCGCGCGCCTCGAGGGCGATGACAGTCTCTCCCTGTATTGCGACCTGGATCGCCGCCTGCCGGAGACAGACCCCTTCGACCGGCAGACCCTGATCGGCCATGGCTGCTTCATGGAGCTGTTCGCCCTCGCTGCCGCGCAGGAAGGCTATGCGGCGGAGATCGACCTTTTCCCCGAAGGCGCGCCGGAGATGACCGCCCGGCTGGATGCGCGCCCTGTTGCGCGTGTGCGCCTGCGCGAAGGCGGCGCGACGCCCGATCCGCTCTTCGCCCATGTGCTCAGCCGGCGGACGAACCGGAATGCCTATGACGCGCGCGAGGTGCCGCCGGGCGCGCTCGCCGCCCTCGCCGCTGCGGGCGCATCCTATGGCATGACCGCCCACGCGATCGGGGAGGGGGAGACCGCCGCCGCGTTGCGCGATCTCACCTGGCGCGCGCATGAGGTGGAGGTGCTGACGCCCGCCACCTGGAAGGAAAGTCTCGATGTCATGCGCATCGGCGCCGGCGAAGTTGCGCGCCACCGCGACGGACTGTCATTGGAAGGCCCGATGCTCGGCGCGCTAAGCGCCGCAGGCATCCTGACGCGGGAGACGCTGGCCGACCCGTCGTCTCAGGCCTTCCGGCAGGGGCTCGACATGTATCGCCCGCTTGCGGCTTCCGCCCGCGCTTTCGCCTGGATCGCCAATGACGGGGCGAGCCGCGAGGGCGAGATTGCCGCCGGCCGCGCCTATATGCGCCTTGCCCTGACGGCTGAGGCGCTTGGCCTTGCGATCCATCCCTGGAGCCAGGCGCTGCAGGAATATGCCGAGATGGAGGCGCTTTATGAGGAGGTGCACGCCCTGATCGGCGGCGGCCAGCGCTTGCAGATGCTGGTGCGGGCGGGCTATGCCTCGCCTGTCGTGCCGGCGCCCCGGCGCGGTCTGTCTGCACTCTTTGATGGCGAGGCCTGATGCCCCGGAAACCCCCGCAAGACCGCGCCGGAGACGCCGCAATCTATTTCCGCCTGCTGAATGAAATCGGCATCATCGCACAGCTCTCGATGGCGCGGCTGGAGCGCGTGCTGCCGCATGGGCTGACCGTTGCGCAGTTCAGCCTGCTGAACCATTGCGTGCGCCTCGGCGATGGCTGGACGCCGGCGCGCCTTGCTGCCGCCTTTCAGGTCACGCGCGGTACGATGACGAATACGCTGCAGAAGCTCGAAGCCAAGGATTTCATCCGTACAGAAACGGACATGGCGGATGCGCGCTCGAAACATGTGTTCCTGACGCCCGCCGGCCGCGCGGCGCGCGAGGAGGCGCTCGCCCTGCTGGCGCCGGAGCTTGCCCGCCTGCCGGAAGCGCTGGCGCCGGGCGAGGCCGCCGCGCTGATCCCCCCGCTGGAGGCGCTCCGCACCTGGCTGGATGCGAACCGCCATGCCTGAAGCTGCAGGTTTGCTCCGGCATTGCGGCAGGCTCATCCTGAGCGAAGTCGAAGGACGAGCCGGGCCGTGGGGCAGTCCTGTTTGGCCCATCCTTCGACTTCGCTCAAGATGAGTACGGATGGTTTGAGGACGGATGGTATTGTGGGCGCAATCAGCGCACACCCTAATCGCCCACCACTTCCGCTGCGCCTTCGGTCACCAGTACGCGCTGGGCCCGCGCGCCGAAGGCTTCGAACAGGAAGGCTTCGGTACCGGTCAGCCAGGCCTGTCCTCCGAGGGCGGAGAGTTCATCGAACAGCGCGGCGCGCCGGTCCGGATCAAGATGGGCCGCCGCCTCATCGAGCAGCATGAGCGGGGCCGGGCCTGATCCGCCGGCGGACAAGGCCGTGGCCGAGGCCAGCATCAGGCCGATCAGCAGCGCTTTCTGCTGGCCGGTGGAGGCTTCGCCCGCGGGCGCCCCGGTCGGCCGGTGGATGACGCTGAGGTCTGAGCGGTGCGGCCCGCTCAGCGTGCGCCCGGCCGCAATGTCGCGCCGCCGCCCGCCGCGATAGCCGTCCACCAGCAGGTCAAAGATCGTGCGGAAATCCTCGCCCTTCAGCGCGGCGATCTCCGCTTCGCCTTCAAGGCTCAGATCCGCTTTCGGGAAATGGCCTTCCGGCCGGTCGTCTACTGCGCCCTGCAGCGCCTCGAGCACGATGGCGCGGTTGACCGCCATCTCCGCGCCGGCCTCGGCGAGGCGCGCCTCGATGGCGTCCGCCCAGGCCGGGTCCACATGCCCGCGCTCGATCAGCGCGTTGCGTTCGGAGAGCGCCTTTTCATAGCGCGCCGAGGCCCGGCCATGCGCGGGCAAATGCGCCAGAACGAGCCGGTCGAGGAAGCGCCGCCGGTCGCCCGCGCCGCCGCGGAACACCCCGTCCATCGCGGGTGTCAGCCAGACGAGGCGCACGCGCTCAGCCAGGTCGCCGGGGGCAGCCGGCGCGCCGTCGATCCGTACACTGCGCTTCGCCGTCCCGTTGCCTTCCAGGGCGACGGACACTTTCATCTCATCGTCCAGGACCGCCGCCAGCGCCCAGCCGCGCCCGGCATCGCGCCGCGTCATTTCCGATAATTGCGCGCTGCGCAGCCCGCGCCCGGGGCCCAGCTGGCTGACGGCTTCGAGGAGGTTCGTCTTGCCCGCGCCATTGGCGCCATAAAGGCACACATGCCGCCCATCGAGGCGCAGCGTCAGCCCCGCATAATTGCGGAAATCCGTCAGGCTGAGGCGGGTGAGGGCGGTCATCAGATGCTCCGCACACGGTGCAGCACCGGCGGCGCCGGATCGCTGCGGGCCGGCTTGCCTACACCCGGAGCGGCATCACCACATAGCGTGCCGAATCGTCTGCCGGGTCGAGGACGAGGGCGGGGGAGGCGGGGTCGTTGAACATGAATTCGGCTTCCGGCGCCTCGATCTGGCCGGCGATGTCCAGGAGGTATTTGGCGTTGAAGCCGATCTCCATCGGATCGGCCGAATATTCCGCCTCGATCTCCTCATTGCCGGCGCCGGTTTCGGCATGGTTCACTGCCAGCGTCAGGCGCCCATCGGCCATCGACAGTTTCACCGAGCGCGAGCGCTCCGCCGAGACGGTCGACACGCGGTCCACCGCTGCCTCGAAGGCCTTGTTGTCCACGGTCAGCTTCTTGTCGTTGCCCTTCGGGATGACGCGCGCATAGTCCGGGAACGATCCGTCGATCAGCTTGGAGGTGAGCGTGGCGCGGCCCGCGCGCAGGATGAATTTCGTGTCGGAAATCTCGATCTCGACTTCTTCGTCGATCCCGTCGATCAGGCGGCGCGCCTCGGCCACCGTCTTGCGCGGGATGATCACGCCGCTGAGCTTCTCGGCGCCCTTGGGGGCTTTCAGTTCGGCGAGTGCCAGCCTGTGGCCATCGGTTGCCACCGTGCGCAGCACCGTGTCGCCGGCCTCGCTCTTGGCGGCGTGCAGGTAGACGCCGTTGAGGTAATAGCGCGTCTCCTCGGTGGAGATCGCAAAGCGCGTCTTGTCGATCAGGCGGGCGAGGTCGCGCGCATGCAGGCGGAAGCCCACCGCGCCCTCATCCGGCGTCATCGTCTGGAAATCCGCCGCTGGCAGCGTCGGCAGCTCGAATTGCGAGCGCCCGGCGGTGATCGTCAGGCGCTGCGTCTCGGGGTTCAGCTCCAGCTGCACCTCGGCGCCGGATGGCAGCTTGCGCACCACATCGAACAGCGTGCCCGCCGGCGCGGTCACCGCCCCGGCCTTTGCGACGCGCGCGGTCGCGGCGTCCACCGCCTCGATGTCGAGATCGGTCGCGGTCAGTTTCAGCTCGCCCTTGGCCGCCTCGATCAGCACGTTCGACAGGATCGGAATGGTCGTGCGCCGCTCGACGATGTTCTGCACATGGCTGAGAGCGTCCAGAAGGTCTCCGCGTTCGATCGTCAGTTTCATCGTCTCATCCGTCCAGGCTGGGGGGCCGCCTCCGGCCCCGCAAGGGCATCATCCATCTGCAACTGTGAAGTCCCGGCCCTGCCGGCCGCAGGCGGTGGCAGGAATCGGCCCGCCTCCGGGCGGGAGCGGGCCGAAGACCCTTAACCAAACCGCCGCAAAAGCCAAGCGGCTCGTTTGCCACGCGCAGGGAAATCAACAGGCCGGGCAGGGGCACGGGCTGGGGCGACCCGTGCCGGGCACGCCCGGCTCAGGTCAAGTTCAGGCCCGGATCAGGCCAAGTTCAGGAATGACCGGCATCCAGGAGGTCGGCGATGGTTTCCTGCACGCGCTCCAGATCGGTTGCGAGGTCTGTATCGGTTTCGAGATTTCCGCGCAATTTCTCGAAAGAATACAAGACTGTGGTGTGATCCCGGCGGCCAAACGCACGGGCGATCTGCGGATAGGATTTCCGCGTCATCGTCCGGCAGAGGTACATCGCGATCTGGCGCGGATAGACGAAGCTGCGCGACTTGCTCGGCCCTTCCAGGTCGGCCTTGGCAATCGGGAACACTTTCAGCGTCGCGCGCTTGATCAGCTCGATCGAGGGTTCCTTCTGCTCGCCCGCATGGCGGCGGATGATCCGCTCCAGCATGTCCGGGGTCGGAGCCTGCTCGCCGAAGCCGGCCTCGGTGTAGAGGCTCCAGACCGCGCCGGTCAGCTCGCGCCCGGGGCCGCGGATACCGGAATTCAGCCGCTGCACCATCTCCGGCGTCAGCACGAAGGCGGGATGGGTTTCCGCGATGTGGGCGGCCAGCCGCTCGACGATCTCGCGCCGCATCCCGGCATCCGGCAGGCCGATCTCGATGGCGGTGGCGCCCTTGATCTCGTTGCGCATCCGCTCGCCGAAGCTGGACGCCTCGCCCGGGGCAGAATCGCTGACCAGCACGACCTGGCCGCCATGGCCGGTCACTTCCCGCAGGTTCTGGAACAGCTCGGCCTCGGTGCCCTTCAGCCCGGCGACCCGGTGCAGGTCATCGACCAGCAGCAGCGCGGCTGCGCGCAGGCGCTTTTTCAGCTCCGCTGTATCCTTGGCTTTCACGCCGTCGATATAGGCCGACATGAATTCCTCGGCTGTCAGGTAGACGACATGGCGGCCGGAATCTCGCCGGCGGGATTCATGGCGAAGGGCGTGCATCAGATGGGTCTTGCCGGTGCCCGGCGGGCCATAGATCAGCACGGTGGGCGTGCCGGTCGGCAGGCCGGCGGCGATACGCCGGGCCATCGTCGCGGCGATCTCGTTGGACGGGCCGGTCACCAGCGTGTCGAAGGTCATGCCCGGGCCGGCGCCATTGCCGCCCTCGCTGCCGGCTTCGCTCGAGTCGCCCGCTGCCGACATCTCGCCGGCCTGCTGGCTCCAGGGGTCGCCCGCCAGCTCGCGCAGCTCCGCCGTGGCATGGCGCCAGCAGATCAGCTTCAGCGGACGGGAGGCTGCGTCCAGCGCGCTCCACAATTTCTCGATCAGGCGCAGGTGCTGGTCGCTGACGCGGTCAAACGTCACCAGGTCGCGGGCGGCGAGCAGCATGGTGCCATCCTGCTCGGCCGCGAGGCGCAGATCGGCGATCCAGCGGCTGTATTCGGCCTCGCCCAGCCGGTCCTTGAGGGCATCCTGAACCAGTGCCCAGACCTTCTGCCCGGAAGTTTGTGCAGTCCCATCGCCTGAGGCCGGGCCTTGCGGCTGCCTTGGCGAAACGTTCTTACCCATTCGGTCCATCACCGAGCCCCGTTTCTGTTTATGTCTGCTCAATTCCGGCCGACTTGTGTACACGTCCCGGCAGGCCCCCGCCTGCAACACAAAAAACTCTGTACCGGGACTAATTCGGCCAGTGAGTTGAAGGTATTCGGCAGCGATTTTTCTGGCAAGTGCTACTTTTTCATGACAGCCGCATTTCCCGTGTTGACAGCGGGGTAGGCGGACGGGTCTGCGGGAAAAAACAAATGAGATTCATCTGATTGGGGAACTGCATATTTTTTTCCGTGAACAAGTCCTTACTTTTGTTCACATCTGTTCTGTCAATAAGGGGTCGCCCCTTCAGGCTGTGGAATAGTGCGTTTCGGTGCCGGTGTGGTCGAACTGGCAACACTGCGGCAGAGCGTCCCTTCAACACCTGTGGAATGATGGCCCGCTGGTCGTCAGCTGCCTTGACTCTACTGCAGTTTCCGCGTTCTTCTGACGGAACAAAACAGGCGGTCCTCCCTCCGCTCCCCGGAAATGTCAGGCACCCCGCGCTTGCCCTCGGCAGGCCCGGATGATCCGTGCCTCCAGCCATCCGTAAGGTAGACGTAGCGCCAGCTTTCAGTAGCCAAAACAAAAGCCGGACCCGATCAAATCGTGTCCGGCTTCAGCCATGTCTCTGGAAGGTGTCTGGCGGGTCTCTTGCAATCTCAGGGAGTGCAGGACCGTGCGCCGGCAGTGGGCTCAGCCCATCGCCTTGATGCGGGCCGACAGGCGCGAAACCTTGCGCGAGGCGGTGTTCTTGTGGGCGACGCCCTTGGTCACGGCGCGCATGATTTCCGGCTGCGCCACTTTCAGCGCTTCCTGGGCGGCGGACTTGTCGCCGGATGCGATCGCTTCCTCGACCTTGCGCACAAAGGTGCGCACGCGCGAACGGCGGGATTTGTTGACCTCGGTGCGGCGCTCAATCTTGCGCACCATTTTCTTGGCAGAGCGGGTATTTGCCATAACGAACTCCTGATGCCCTGCGGGCGGTCCCGCGAGCAGAAGGCGCGGGAATACATAAACGGCCCATCAGCGTCAACTGTCCTGATGCCGGAAAAGCAGCCTTCTGCCGCCCCGGTCTCAGCGGTCGCGGAAATGGGCGGTGCGCTTCTCCAGATACGCCGCCATCCCTTCTTTCTGGTCATCGGTGGCGAACAATGACTGGAACAGGCGCCGTTCCAGCAGGATGCCCTGCGAGAGCGGGGTCTCGAAGGCGGCATTGATCGCCTCCTTGGTCATCATTGCGGCGGCGCGCGGCATGGCCGCAATCGTGCGGGCAAGGTCCTTCGCCTCGGTCATCAGGTCGTCGGCCGGCACGATCCGGCTCACCAGCCCGCTGCGCTCGGCTTCCTCGGCGTCCATCAGCCGGCCGGTCAGGCACAGCTCCATCGCCTTTGCCTTGCCGATGGCCCGGGTCAGGCGCTGGGTGGCGCCCGCGCCCGGCATCACGCCGAGGCGGATCTCCGGCTGGCCGAAGCGCGCCGTGTCTGCCGCCAGGATAATGTCGCACATCATCGCCAGCTCGCACCCGCCGCCGACGGCATAGCCGCCCACCGCCGCGATCACGGGCTTCCTCGCCCGCGCCGCGCGTTCCCAGTTGCGGGTGATGAAGTCCTCATAAAAGGACTGCGGATAGGTCTTGGCCTGGATTTCCTTGACATCCGCCCCGCCGGAAAAGGCGCGCTTGGTGCCCGTCAGCACGATGCACTGCACGTCCTCATCCGCCTCGAACCGGTCGAAGGCGGAAGAAAGCTCGGTCATCATCTGCTCGGACAGCGCATTGAGGCTGTCCGGGCGGTTCATCTGGATCACCGCAAAGCCGTCTTCGGCATCGGTCTCCGTGATCAGGGTTTCATAGGCCATGGGCGGAAGGCTCTTTCAGGTCGGCGGCCGCGGGCAGGGGGACAGAAGCCGCGGCGCGGGAAAACGGGGTAAGGTGTCTGGCTCGGGAACGGGCGCCGGGAGGGCGCGCCGCCAAGGCCGGGTCTGTTCCGGCGATCAGTCGGCAGGATGCAGGGCGGGCCTCGGCAAATGTGGCAAACTCGCGGCGCTATACGCCAGCCTTGCCGTTTTGTCACGTCCGGGGCGCCATGCCGGCTGAATGCCTGTCCAAGACGCCCTGCGGCCTCTATATCCGCCGCATGTCAGATCCTTCCGATCCCGAGCGCAACCGCCTCTCCGGCCGCATTGCCCGCACCGCCAAGGTCGGCGCCAACCTGTCCGGCGCGGGGCTCACCTTTGCCGCCCAGTCGATCTTCGGCGGCGACAAGGGGGATGAGAAGATCGCAAAGGCCATGGCCGCCGCCCTCGGAAAGTCGAAGGGCCCGCTGATGAAGGTCGCCCAGATGGTCTCGACCGTCCCCGACCTCCTGCCGCCCGAATACGCCGCCGAATTCGCCAAGCTGCAGGCCGAGGCACCGGCGATGGGCTGGCCTTTCGTCAAGCGGCGGATGCGCGCCGAGCTGGGCCCGGACTGGGAGGCGAAGTTTGCGAGCTTCGGCCGCGAGGCTGCCCACGCCGCCTCTCTCGGCCAGGTCCATGACGCCGTGCTGCATGATGGCCGCCGCGTCGCCGCCAAGCTGCAATACCCGGAAATGTCGAGCGCGGTGGAATCCGATATCGGCCAGCTGCGCACCCTTCTGGGCCTGTTCAAACGCCTCGACGGCTCGATTGATGCCGACGAAATGGTCGAGGAAATCACCGACCGCCTGCGCGAGGAGCTCGATTACGAGCGGGAGCTGAAACACATGATCCTCTACCGGGACATGCTGTCAGACCGGCCCTTCATCACCTGTCCCGAACCGGTCGAAGACCTCTCCACCGCCCGCCTCATCACGATGACCTGGCTGGAGGGCGAACGCCTCCTCGCCTTCGAATCCGCCCCGCAGGAGACCCGCAACCGCATCGCCGAGATGCTGTTCTGGACCTGGTGGGCGCCGATGAACTCCTACGCCGTCATCCACGGCGACCCGCATCTCGGAAACTATCAGGTTACCGGCGGCGGGCAGGGGATCAACCTCCTCGACTTTGGCTGCGTGCGCATCTTCCCGCCGGCCTTCGTTGCGGGCGTGGTCGATCTCTACCGCGCCATGCTGCATGATGATTTCGACGCCGCCTATGCCGCCTATGAAGCCTGGGGCTTCCAGAACCTCTCGCGCGACCTGGTGGAGGTGCTGAATGTCTGGGCGCGCTTCATCTATGGCCCGATCATCGACGACCGGGTGCGGTCGGTCGCGGACGGCGTGAAGCCCTCCGAATATGGCCGCCGCGAAGCCTTCCGGGTGCGCCAGCTGCTCAAGGAAAAAGGCCCGGTGAAAATCCCGCGCGAGTTCGTCTTCATGGACCGCGCCGCCATCGGCCTCGGCGCCGCCTATCTGCGGCTGGGGGCAGAGATCAACTTCCACCGCCTGTTCGAGGAAAGCCTTGAAGGCTTCTCGGTCGAAACCGTCGCCGCCCGGCAGTCCGCAGCGCTGGCGAAGGCCGGCCTCGCCTGAACCCTCGGGCCACACAGTGGCATCAGTTCAGGGATCTGGATTGATGATGTGGGCCGGTGTTTTGAGGAGAGTCCGGAGAGCCCTCACCTCCCACCGCCTTCGGCGGCGGGCCCCTCCTCTCCCGCAAGCGGGAGAGGGGCCAGTTGTGCCCCCCTTAACCCCTCTCCCTCAGGGAGAGGCTGCGAGGGATCAGCGTTTGCATTGCAAACGCCCCGAGCAGGCCCCTTGCGCAGCAATGGGAGGTGAGGGCAGCGGCGGTGAGGATCGCGTGCGAACGCCGCGTACTATGCAACCAACCCCTAAGGCGCCACCCTCCGGCACCGCCCGGTATCGGTCTCGCAGTCGACCCGGTCGAGCGAGATCAGGTCGGCCAGCGGGTTCAGCGTCGAGGGGTCATCGGCCTTCAGGATCACCGAATAGGCCGGTCCCAGATTGTCCGCCTTGCGGAACAGCGACATCGCCGTGCCGGTGCACAGCGTCTGCGTCTCGCCCGCCTGCAGCGACACCGTGCCGAGCGCCGGCCCGTTCGCCACCCAGGCCCCGCGCGCATCATGCAGGCTGAGCAGGTAGCGCATCTTGCGGTTCGCGGTGTTGGTCACCTCGGCGCACACGTCGAGGTTCGGCGCGCCATTGCGGGCGCCCGTCAGCCGGGGCGTCACCCCGCTCATCTGCCCACCGGTCGTTGCGCCCGGATACAGCATCGCGCCGACGCGGGAATTGACTGCGCGGTAATAGGTGTACGCCTTCACCCGGCACGCCGTGTTGAGCCCTACGCGCTCCACGCCCGGAAATTCCTCATCGCAGGCCTGCTGCATGTCGCGCAGGAAATCGGCGTCGCACTTTCCCTGGTCCAGCGCGCTGGAACGGTAGCACGCATCATGGAACCGGCACGCCTCGAGGAACACGCCGTTCGGCACCGCTGCATCGAGTATCCCCCGCCCGCCGCAGGAATCCTCCGGCTGGCGCGCCGCCATCACCGCCGAACCCGCCATCGCGCTGTCGCGCGCCCTCGGCTCGGCGCCCACCGGCGCCGCCATCAGGGCGAGCAAAAGAAGAAGAGACGGTCCCACCACGCGTTTCATGGGCGCCATGCATTCCCGCCCCTTGCGGCAAATTGATGGCAGGCCTTGCTCCTTCCGGCCCCACAGGAGTAAGCCCGGCTGCATGACCGACGATTTCAATCGCTACCAGACGACCGAGCTGCCCGAGGGCTACACCCAGCTGGCCTGGCACCGGGGCTTTGGCCGCCAGATCGGCCCGCTGTTCGAGAAGCGCGAGAATGGCACGCTGATGCGCGCCTTCCGCGTCGAGGAATACCACACCAACGGGATGCTGAACGCCCATGGCGGCATGATGATGACCTTCGCCGACATGGCCTGGGGCGCAGCGGTGGAAAAGGATGACGACACCTGGTGGGTGACGGTCCGCCTCGTCTGCGACTTCCTCGCCGGCGCGCCGCTCGGCAGCTTCGTCGAAGGCGTGGGCAAGGTCGTCGGCCGGCAGGAGGATGTCTTCACCGTCGAAGGCCGCATCTGGACCGGCGACAAGCTGCTGATGCGCGGCACCGGCATCTTCAAGGTCATCGAGCGCCGCGTAGACGGCCCGCCAAAGTCAGAGCTGCGCGCCACTCCTTCCTGATTAGACAACGAGGCTCACCAGCCCCGCCAGCGCGCAGGCGATCACCACCAGCACGATATTCGCCTTGAAGCGGATCAGCGCCACCGCCGCCACCACCGCAATCGCCAGCGCCAGCAGGTCGAGCGACCCCGCCTGCGGCACACCGAGCTGCGTCCCCCAGGGCAGGGCCACCTCGGCAGTTTCCCGGAAAAGCACGGCAAAGCCGAACACCAGCGCCACCTTCGCGATGATGCCGAACACCGCCGCCGTGATTGCCGTCAGCGCGCCGGCTGCCATCCGGCTCCGCCGCAGCCCTTCAGAGAAAGGCGCGCCCGCAAAGATCCACACGAAAGACGGCGCAAAGGTGCACCAGCTCGCCATCAGCGCCGCGGCTGCCGCCAGCGCCAGCCCGCCGCCCTCGGCCTGCCAGCCGGCCATGAAGCCGACGAACTGGTTCACCAGCACCAGCGGCCCGGGCGTCGTCTCGGCAAGACCCAGCCCGTCGATCATCTGCGGCGCGCTCAGCCAGCCCTCGGCCTCCACCGCCTGCTGCTGAAGGTAAGCGAGCACGGTATAGGCCCCGCCAAAGGTCAGCACGGCGAGCTTGGAGAAGAACAGGCCGACCTTCGTCAGCACATGCTCCGGCCCCAGCGCCGTGAACGCCATCACCAGCGGCGCAAACCACACCGCGCCCCATCCCAGCGCTGCAGTCAGCGCCTTCGCCGCCCTCGGCTGCGGCAGCGCCTCGGTGCCCTCAACTGCTGGCAGGGCCTGCGGCGCCATGAAACTGCGCGCCAGGCCAATCGCGGCCGCCATCCCGATCACCAGCGGAAAGGGCAGCTGGAACAGGAACAGCCCCAGCAGCGCCGCCGCGGCCAGTGCCCAGTCGCTGCCCCGCTTCAGCGCCCGCTTGCCCACCTTGAACAAGGCTTCGAGGATAAAGCCGATCACCGCCGCCTTGACCCCGTAGAACAAGGCCGCCACCAGCGGCGCCGTTCCCCAGACCGCATAAAGCCAGGTCAGCGCAAACACGATCGCTGCCCCCGGCGCCACGAACAGCAGCCCGGCCACCACCCCGCCGGCCACGCCCTTCAGCCGCCAGCCCGCATAGGTCGCCAGCTGCTGCGCCTCCGGCCCCGGCAGCAACATGCAGTAGTTGAGCGCGTGCAGGTATTCGGCCTCGCTCAGCCAGCGCTTCTCGTCCACGAACACGCGGTGCATCAGCGCAATCTGCCCCGCCGGCCCGCCAAAGCCGAGACATCCGATCCGGAAACTCGCCGCCGCAAGGCTCGCAAGGGACGGGGAGGGGGCTGTCATGCCGGAACCCTCAGCCGATGTTGCCGGGTTCTGCAAGGCCCTCACCTCCCACCGCCTTCGGCGGCGGGCCCCTCCTCTCCCAGAGGGAGAGGGGTTAAGGGGGAGCTCCACTAACACCTCTCCCACAAAGTGGG
>NZ_JBKBXW010000002.1:94820-219990 GCF_046313735.1 Hyphomonas sp. | reverse complement strand
TCAGCCCGGACCAGTGGCGCAGCGCCTATGTCCGCGATGGCGCCGAGGAGCTGGCCTGCGGCCTGTCCGTCAAGAATACCATCCCGAACGTGTCCGGCGCCCTGTTCCGGCGCGAGGCGCTGGCGCAGGTGCTGCGCAAGCACATGAAGGACATCCGCGCCTTCCGCGTGGCCGGCGATTGGTGCGCCTATGCCCACCTCGCCCTGATGGGCAAGGTCGCCTTCGATCCCCGCGCCCTCAACTATCACCGGCGCCATACCTCCAGCGTGACCATCTCGCGCTTCACGCAGGCCGAGTGGGACGAGATCGCGCGGATGCAGGCCCGGGTGCGCAAGCTCACCGAGGTGCCGCTGGAGATGCAGGAAATCGCCGCGAATTATCTCGGCCTCCTCGCCCGGAGGTTGGAGGCCGATGCCGAACCGGAAGACGCCGCAGCAGACGGCGAACCCTAGAGATACTGCCCGCCGGATGCGGCCGAGCCGGCAGCATTGCCCGGCAGGAAGGACGCGCCGGCGCTGTTGGTGTTGATCACCGCATTGCCGGACAACACATAGCGCGAGCCGGTCGCTGCGCCGGTATAGGTGTTGCCGTTGACGCTGATACACCCGCCCAGCAGGCCGAAGGCAAAGGCGGTGGTGAAAGCCGGCGTTCCCGTCAGCGTCACGGATGTGTTCTGGATGCGGATATTGCCGTTCAGCGCCGCGCTGTAATGCACCAGCGCGCCGCCGGTGATCTGGTAGGACGCGCCGGCCACCCCCTGCACGATACCGTTCATCTCGGCCCGCATGTGCAGCCCGGCGCACGCGCCAAAGCGCAGGTTCGCGAACTGGATGACACCGTTGAAGGCCGCCATCAGGCAATTCACGCCCGCCGCGCTCGTCTCCAGTGTCATGTCCCGCACGGTCAGCGCCGCACCGTACATCGCCCGGATACAGGCGACCGAGGCGGCTGAGATGATCACATTGCCGGGGCTGGCCGCATTGCCGCGCAGGATGACATCTCCCGTGCCGGTGCGGGGCCCGGCGGCGGTCGCCCCGGCAGTATAGGTGCCGTCTGCCAGCTGGATCGTCACATCATGCGTTCCGAGGTCCAGCCCGCTGAAGACCACATCAAACGCCTTCTGCACCGTCGCGAAGGCGCCGGCAGCGGTGTTGGCGAGGCCGGTGTTCGCATCGCTCCCGTCGGGGCGCACATAATAGGTCCGCGCCGCGCCGAGGCGTTCGCGGATTCCGTCCACGCCGTGCGGAAAGCTCACCTGGCCGGTCTCCGGCGCCACCACGATGCCGTCGCGCCAGACGCTGCCATCCTCCGACACCCGGAAGCGCAGCGTGTCATCGCCGGTCAGGCCGATCTCCGCCCGGCCCGACCAGCCCGACTGCAGCAGCAGCGACAGCACATTGCCCGCCGATTCCTTGTTCAGCGTATAGCGCAGGTCGCCGGTGCCGCCGTCTGCTGCCGGCAGGGCTGTCCAGAGGGCCGTGTTCAGCCGCGCGGCGAAGGGGTTTGCCGCGTCCGCACTGGTGCCGATGCCCAGCCGGCTGAGATTCTGCAGTGCTTCCGGCAGGGGCGCCGCGGCGGCCCAGTCGCTGCCCGTCCAGACGGCAAACCCGCCTTCGTCCAGCACGAAGGCTGCCCAGCCGGGCTGCGGCGCCAGGAATCGCCAGCCGCCATCCTGCCGGGCCGCAATCTGGCCGTCCCGGCCCGCCCAGTCGCCGGAAGCCCCGGCAGCGATGATCCAGACGCCCCCATCTTCCGGCTCCTCCGGCGGCGCGTCCGCGCTGCGGCTTTCGACCGCCAGCTGCACCAGCGCATCCAGCCGTGTCAGGGCCTCATTCAGGGTGACATGTTTCTGCGCCTGGTTGGCCAGAAGGTAAGGCAGGTGAAGGCGCGGGCTCGTATCGGCGAAAGGTGTGTCTGTCATGCGCCGCAGAATAACCCCGCCTGCAACCGGGTCGGATACGATTGTCCGGACCTGTTGCAGATGCAGGGAATTCCACAGGGAGAGGCAGCGATGTACCCGGCAGAAACCGGCGGGGCTCAGAACGGCGTCTGGAAGTCCCGGAAGCTCTGCGCGCCCGCATCCTTGGGCGAGAGCTTCGCCGAAGCCGGATCGATCCCCCAGTCGATGGCAAGGTCCGGATCATTCCAGACCACCGCCCCGTCGCACTCCTTGGAGTAATAGGCATCGACCTTGTAGGCGACCTCGGTGTCCGGCGCGAGCGTCGCAAATCCGTGCAGGAAGCCGCGCGGCACGAAGATCTGCACGCCGTTCTCTGCCGTCAGTTCCGCCTTCACCCACTGGCCGTAGGTCGGCGAGCCTTTGCGCACATCCACGGCCACATCAATGATTGCCCCGCGCAGCACACGCACCAGCTTTGCCTGCGCAAAAGGCGGCGCCTGATAGTGAAGACCGCGCACGGTGCCGGCATGGACCGACAGGGAATGATTGTCCTGATTGAAGGCCGCATCAATGCCCGCTGCGCTGAAACGCTCCGCATTCCAGGTCTCACTGAAGAACCCGCGATCATCAGTGAACCGGGCCGGTGTCACCAATTTGACATCCGGAATCGCGAGCGCTTCCACTTTCAAGGACATTCCTGCCTCCATTGCTGCAATGCTTTGGCCTACATGCCTTTTTCCGCGTCACCAAGAATTTGTTGTGCACTGCGGCCGAAATCTTCCTTGTGTCTCAGAGCGGGCATTGGCATAGAGACACCGGGGGCTGATCGAACTTTGTTGCGAGCGTAGGCCGGGTGAAAGTTTCATCAGCAATTCAGAACGGGAAATCCGTGGCGCGAAGCCTTTTGCTTCCGCGCCCATTGCGCGAGGCCCCTGCGATCTCGGCGGACACGCCTCTGATCATCGCCGGAATGTTCCGCACCGGGAACGGTTTGGGCCGTGCCGCACGGGCGTGTTATGAGGCCCTGAAAGCGGAAGGGTTCCATCCCCTCGCCGTTGATCTCAGCACGATGTTCAATCAGGCGGATCTGGAACCCTGCCTGCCGCTGGGGACGCTGAACCAGAAAGAAAGCGGTACGCTGATCATCTTCGCCAATCCGCCGGAGATGGAACGCGCGCTTGCAGGGCTTGGCCTTCGCCGCTGGCACAGATGGCGCATCATCGGTGCCTGGGCGTGGGAGTTGACGTCGCCGCCGCGCCACTGGGCGCGCCAGACGCGCTATGTCTCCGAAGTCTGGGCGCCGAGCCAGTTCGTCGCGGACTCGTTTTCCGGCGAGTTTGACTGCCCGATCCGCGTCGTGCCGCATTTCATTCCGGTCACAGGCCGCCCATCTGACCGCACGGACGGCGAAGAGCCCCTCCTTGTGCTGACGCTGGCAGATGCGCGCTCGTCGCTGGAGCGCAAGAACCCGGCCGCCGCGCTACGCATGTTCCGCGCGGCCTTCCCGGCCTCCCGCTCGGCGTCCCAGAAGGCGGAGTTCGTTTTCAAATGCCGCAACCTGCACCTGTTCCCGGCTTATGCGCGGGAGCTTCAGGACGCCGCCGAGGGCGATGAACGCATCTCGATCCTCGACCAGACCCTGCCGGAGCCGGACCAGTCCGCCCTGCTCGACGGCGCTGACATCATCCTCTCTCCCCACCGGTCGGAAGGCTTCGGCGTCCACCTCGCCGAGGCCATGGCCCGGGGCAAGAGCGTCATCGCCACCGGCTGGTCGGGCAATCTGGAATTCATGTCAGCAGAGGCGTCCATCCTGCTGCCCTACCGGCTTGGCCCGGTGAAGGATCCGACCGGCGTTTACGCGCCGCAGGACCCGGTGGTCTGGGCCGAAGCCGACTTTGACGCCGGTGTCGAGGCGCTGCGGAGCCTGGCGGACGATCCGGCCCGCCGCGCCCGCATCTCTGAAAGCGCGCAGGCTGCCATCCGCCGCCGCCTCGGCTCCCGCGTCTATCGCAATGCGATCTTCTCGGACGAAGCCCCGCACGCAGCCGAAATCGTCGCTGCCTGACCCGGTCCCGGGGCCGAAAATCCAGCCCAGGGATGCGATAGGGCGCACCTGCGCTTGCGCCGCTGCGCCCCGCATGTTAACCGCGCATAATCATATAAAGGATCGTTGATATGAGCACTCTCGAGGCAACTGAGACCTACCTGGTCAAGGACATCTCCCTCGCCGAATTCGGCCGCAAGGAAATCGCCATCGCAGAGACCGAGATGCCCGGCCTGATGGCCGCGCGCGAGGAATTCGGCCCGTCCCAGCCGCTGAAAGGCGCGCGCATCGCCGGCTCGCTGCACATGACGATCCAGACCGCCGTGCTGATCCAGACGCTCGAAGCGCTCGGCGCCGAGGTCCAGTGGGTCTCCTGCAACATCTACTCGACGCAGGACCATGCCGCCGCCGCGATTGCCGCCAATGGCACCCCCGTCTGGGCCTATAAGGGCGAGACGCTGGAAGAATACTGGGACTTCACCGACCGCCTGTTCCACTGGAAAGGCGGCCAGGGCGCGAACCTCATCCTCGATGATGGCGGCGACGCGACGCTCTACCTGATCCTCGGCGAGAAGGCCGAGGCCGACCCCTCTGTCCTCAAGGACCCGAAATCGGAAGAAGAGAAAATCCTCTTCGCCCAGATCCGCAAGCGGATCGCCGCCAGCCCCGGCTGGTTCGCCAGGACCAAGGCCGCCATCAAGGGCGTCTCGGAAGAGACGACCACAGGCGTCAACCGCCTCTACCAGCTGGAAAAGCGCGGCGAGCTGCCCTTCCCGGCGATCAACGTCAACGACTCTGTCACCAAGTCGAAATTCGACAACAAGTATGGCTGCAAGGAGTCCCTCGTGGACGCCATCCGCCGCGGCACGGACGTGATGATGGCCGGCAAGCGCGCCTTCGTGGCGGGCTATGGCGATGTCGGCAAGGGCTCGGCCGCCTCGCTGTCCGGCTCGGGCGCGCGCGTGGCAGTTTCCGAAGTCGACCCGATCTGCGCGCTGCAGGCGGCGATGGACGGCTATGAAGTCACCACGATGGACGACGCCGCCCCGCAATTCGACATCTTCGTCACCGCGACCGGCAACAAGGACATCATCACCGTCGACCATATGCGGGCGATGAAAGACATGGCGATCGTCTGCAATATCGGCCACTTCGACAATGAGATTCAGGTCGACGGCCTAAAGAACTTCCAGTGGACGAACATCAAGCCGCAGGTGGACATGATCACCTTCCCGGATGGCAAGCGCATCATCCTGCTCTCCGAAGGCCGCCTCGTGAACCTCGGCAACGCCACCGGCCACCCCTCCTTCGTGATGTCGGCCTCCTTCACCAATCAGACGCTCGCCCAGATCGAGCTCTGGACGAAGGGCGACCAGTACGAAAACAAGGTCTACACCCTGCCGAAACACCTCGACGAGAAAGTCGCCCGCCTGCACCTCGCCAAGCTCGGCGTGAAGCTGACGGAGCTTTCCGGCGATCAGGCGGACTATATCGGCGTGACGCCGGCCGGCCCGTTCAAGCCGGACCATTACCGCTACTGATCGCTCACAAGCCGGGGACAGGCGGGCGTGCCGCAGCCATTCATCCTCACCCTGAGCTGCCCGGACCGCGTCGGCATCGTCGCGGGCCTAGCCCGGGTGATGGCGCAGCATGACTGTTTCATCGCGGCCTCGCGCACCTTCGGGGATCCGGAGACGGGGCGCTTCTTTGCGCGCCTCGTCTTCACCCCACCCGGCAACGGGCATGAGATGACCGCGCTGATCGGTGACCTCGGCCAGCTCGCCTCCGACCTCGACGCGGACTGGCAGATGCGGCCAACGGATGAAAAGATCCGTACCCTGCTGATGGTGTCGAAGTCCGACCACTGCGCCAACACGCTGCTCTATGCAGCCCGGCGCGGCGAGCTGCCGATCGAGGTGACGGGCATCGTGTCCAACCATGACACGCTGAAAGCGTCCTTTGCGCACTGGAACCTGCCCTGGTTCCATGTGCCGGTGACCGCTGCCACAAAGGCCGGCGCAGAAGAAACGCTCCATGGCATCATCCGCGAGACCGGCTCGGAGCTGATCGTCCTTGCCCGGTATATGCAGGTGCTGAGCGCCCAGGCGTGCGAGCGCCTTGAGGGCCGGGTCATCAACATACACCACTCATTCCTGCCGGGCTTCAAGGGCGCGCGGCCCTATCACCAGGCCCATGCGCGCGGCGTGAAGGTGATCGGCGCGACGGCCCATTACGTCACGCCCGATCTCGACGAAGGCCCGATCATCGCGCAGGCGACCGAGACCATCGACCATACCTTCACACCCGAAGACATGGTCGAGACTGGCCGCCACCTGGAAGGCCTCGCCCTCCTGCGCGCGGTGAAAGCCCATGCAGAACACCGAATTTTCCTGAACTCCGGACGCACCGTCGTCTTCGCCCGCTAACCCGTCTCCATTCCGAAAGGACCTTCCGTATGCCGCTCAGATCCCATGAATTCACCAGCGAAAGCGTCGCGGAAGGCCATCCCGACAAGGTGTCCGACCAGATTTCGGACGCGATTGTCGATCTGTTCCTCACGAAGGACCCGACCTCCAAGGTCGCTGTCGAAACTCTGTGCACGACCAACCGCGTCGTCCTCGCCGGCGAGGTGCGCACCAATAATGGCGCCGTCGTCACGCCGGACGAAATGAACACCGCCGCCCGCGCGGTCGTGAAGAAGATCGGCTATGAGCAGGACGGCTTCCATTGGGAGCACATGGTCGTGGAAAACCACGTCCACGGACAATCCTCGGAAATCGCGCAGGGCGTCGAGGAAGGCCAGGGCCTGTTCAAGGAAGAAGGTGCCGGCGACCAGGGCATCATGTTCGGCTACGCAACCAACGAGACGCCGGAGCTGATGCCCGCCACGCTCGTCTATTCCCACCAGATCCTCGAAGAGCTGGCGAAGCTGCGCCATTCGGGCGCCAATCCGGAGCTTGAGCCCGACGCGAAAAGCCAGGTGACGCTGCAATACCAGGGCTCGAAGCCGGTTGGCGTCAACGCCGTTGTCGTCTCCCACCAGCACAAGGCCGGCGTCAGCCAGGCCGACCTGCGCGAAATCATTCGCCCGGTCGTCCAGAGGGTGCTGCCCGAGGGCTGGTTCCCGCCGGAAGACAAATTCTACATCAACCCCACCGGCAGCTTCATCATCGGCGGGCCGGATGGCGATTGCGGGCTGACGGGCCGCAAGATCATCGTGGACACCTATGGCGGCGCGGCCCCGCATGGCGGCGGCGCCTTCTCCGGAAAAGATCCGTCCAAGGTCGATCGCTCGGCTGCCTATGCGACGCGCTATCTCGCCAAGAACATCGTCGCCGCCGGTCTTGCCGCGCGCTGCACGATCCAGGTCAGCTATGCCATCGGCGTCGCCCAGCCCCTGTCGATCTATGTTGACACCCACGGCACCGGCGAAGCGGACGAAGCGAAGATCGCCAAGGCCGTGCGCGAGCTGTTCGACCTCTCGCCCAAAGGCATCCGCACACACCTGAAGCTCAACCGCCCGATCTATTCCCCCACCGCCGCCTACGGTCATTTCGGCCGCATTCCGGGCGAAGGCGGCACCTTCACCTGGGAAAAGACCGACCTCGTCGACGACCTGAAACGGCTGGTGAACTGAGGCCCTCTGAAGCCCCCTCTCCCTTGGGAGAGGGGGTTGGGGGGGCGCCCGGAACTGGAAATCGCAACGCGATTTCCCGGGCGACGAAAAAAAGACTCTGCCCCCTCTTCCCTGCGAGAGGCGACTGGAGGTTTGGAGGCTGCAACAATTCAACGGCGCACAACCTTCGAGGCGCCGCCCCTCTCATGTCATCCCGGCGAAAGCGGGGACCCATAATATCCGCGCACGGATGGTTTAAGCTGGGTCCCGGCTTTCGCCGGGATGCCAAGACCGATGACGACAGCCCCACAGATCAGCCGTTAAATCCCAGCACCGTGTCCACAATCCGGTCCTGATCGTCCTCGCTGAGGTAGGGGTGCATCGGCAGGGCCAGCACATGGCAGCTCGCTTCCTCCGTCACCGGAAGGGTACCGGCGGGCGGGGCGAAGCGGGCGGCGAAGTCCTGCCTGTGGATCGGCACGGGGTAATAGACCATGCTGGGGATGCCGTTCGCCGTCAGGTGCGCCTGCAGCCCGTCGCGGGCTTCATGCTCGATCACATACTGTGCCCAGACGCTCTGGCCGCCGGCGATCACCACGGGGACCCTCCGCACATGGCCTTCAAGGCCCGCCGAGTAGCGCCGCGCGACGCGCTCGCGCAGCTCGATCTCATCGGCAAAGATTTTCAGCTTCTCCAGCAGCACCGCCGCCTGGATCGTATCAAGGCGAGAATTCATCCCCACACGGAGGGAGAGGTATTTGGGATCATGGTGGAAATTGCGGGTTGCCGCATCGCTCGGCGTCACCTTACCATAGACGCGCAGCGACTCGATCAGCTCGGCCAGTGCGGAATCGTTGGTGACGATCGCCCCGCCATCGCCATAGCAGCCGAGCGGTTTCGCCGGAAAGAAGCTCGTCGTCGCAATGTCGGCCCAGTCGGTGGGATGCCGCCCGTCCAGCGTGCAGCCATAGCCCTGCGCGGTATCAGCAATCAGCTTCATGCCTTCCCGGTCGCAGATCGCGCGGATCGCGGGATAGTCCGCCGGCTGACCGAACAGGTCGACCGCGATGACCACCTTGGGCTTCAGCTTGCCTTCCGCCTTCACGCGCGCAATCGCGGCTTCCAGGCTCGCCGGATCCATATTGTAGGTGTCCGGAAGGATATCCACAAAGACCGGCACCGCGCCGAGCCAGGGCACGACCTGCGCGGTCGCCACAAAGGTAAAGCTCGGGCAGAAGACCGCCTCGCCCGGCTTCAGCTGCCAGGCCATCAGGGCGAGGGCGAGCGCGTCGGTGCCGTTCGCGCAAGACACCGCATGTTTCGCACCGCACCAGGCCGCCAGCTGCTTCTCCAGCTCCGTCACTTCCGGCCCAAGGATATAGCGCCCGCTCTCGATCACGCGCTGGATGGCGGTGTTGATCTCGGTCTCGATACGGCGGCGCTGGGCCTGAAGGTCGATGAACTGCATGGGCGTGGGGGTCCTTGGGCGGAAACTTTACTGCCGCGCTCTCTGGCGCGGCGCGCGGCGCAAGGCCAGTCACACTTGGTTTCAGCCTGTGTCAGCGCAGTATGTCAGCTGAACTCGACCCGCTCCTGCGAGAAATAGAACAGCGAGCGCATCTCGTCATCAATCGAGGCCGGATCGGCATTCAGGAGGCGCCGCATCGCGTTCTTCCGGTCCTTCAGCGCATGGTCGAAATCCGCCTCGATCAGCTTGTCGACGCCGAGACGGGTCATCGCATCGCGCACTTCCATGTACAGCGTCAGCGAGCCGCCGAGGAACATCGATTCATAGGCGATCTTGCTGGCAATCTTGTCATGGATGTCGCCATAGCCAAACTGGCGTTCCATGGTGGACTGGCGCTTGGTGATGAAGTCGATCTCCTGGCGGTGGTCGGGATGGCGCAGGTAAACCGATTTCTGCCGCAGCATCTCGGCATCGATCGTCTCCTTCACCTCCTCAGGCAGCGCATCCGACAGGATGATGACGATATCGACATCCGATCCGCGCACCATCTCGCCGGAGGCGGCATGTTCGCGCGGCTCGTTATGGGCAAGGAAATAGGCAAGGTCCCCGGCGATGAAGGCGCAGAGCTGGCTGCGGATTTCGCGGGTGAGCTTCAGGAACACCTGTTTCATCACCGCCTGGGCGAGGGCAATCTTCTCCCGGCTGATCTCGCGGTGCATGTTGGAGAGCGATCCCTGCCGCTCGATCATCGCCTCGCGCTGCTCAGGCAGGCCGAACAGGGTGAAGGACAGGAAATCGCGCAGGATGGACGGGCTGAGGCGCACTTCGTCCTCCCGCGTGATGTCATAGCGCAGGTAATAGCTCGCAAAGTGCGAGATCAGGAAAGACTGGCTCGCCCGGTAGCAGGCCTGCCACAGCGCCAGCACCGGCACTTCCGGCATCGCAAAGGCCAGCTCCTTGCCGAGCTGCGGCCCCCGCTCGCGGATCTGCGCGATCACGCGCGCCTCGATGGCGTCGATGGATGTGTCCGGCACTGCCTCTTCCTCCGGTGTCCCCGGGGACAGGCCTATTCAACCGTGACGGATTTCGCAAGGTTGCGCGGCTGGTCCACATCGGTCCCGCGCGTCACGGCGACGTAATAGGCCAGCAGCTGCAGCGGCACCGCCGCCAGAATCGGCAGCGACAGCTCGTCCCCGTCCGGCAGGCGGATCACATGGTCGGCGCGCTTGCCGGCTGCCTTGATGCCCGCATCGTCGGAAATCAGGATCACCTCCGCCCCGCGTGCGCGCACTTCCTCGACATTGGAGATCGTCTTCTCGAACAGCTCATCCTTCGGCGCGACGACGACGACCGGCAGGCCCTTCTCGATCAGCGCGATAGGGCCGTGCTTCAGTTCGCCGGCGGCATAGCCCTCGGCATGGATGTAGGAGACTTCCTTGAGCTTCAGCGCCCCCTCCAGCGCCAGCGGATAATACCGCCCGCGGCCGAGGAACAGCACGTCCCGCTTGTTCGCGATGTGCCGGGCGATTTCCCTCACATCCGCCTGCGCCTCGAGCGCCTCGGTGATCTTGCGCGGCAGGGCGAGCAGGCTGCGGACATATTTCTGCTCATCGCCCGGCAACAGGTGGCCGCGCGCCTTGGCCGCCGACAGCGCCAGCATCGCCAGCACAGAAAGTTGCGCCGTGAACGCCTTGGTCGAGGCCACACCGATCTCCGGCCCGGCATGGGTCGGCACGATGGAGGCAGCTTCGCGCGCGATGGAGCTTTCCGGCACGTTGACGACCGCAATCGCGGGCGTCCGGTTCTCGCGGCAATAGCGCAGCGCCGCCAGCGTGTCGGCCGTCTCGCCCGACTGGCTGACGAACAGCGACGGGCCGCTCACCGGCAGCACCGGGCGGCGATAGCGGAATTCGGACGCAATATCCGGCTCGAAGGCGAGGCGCGCGATCTGCTCGAACCAGTATTTCGCCGTGAAAGCCGCGTAATAGGCCGTGCCGCAGGCGATGGCGACCATCCGGTCGGCTCCGGCGAACAGCGCCTCGGCGCTTTCGGGCACGCGCACGGTCTGCGTCGCCTGGTGGATGTAGGGCGTCACCGAGCGGGCGATGGATTCAGACTGCTCATGGATTTCCTTGAGCATGAAATGGTCATAGGCCCCGCGCTCGATCAACGCATCGTTCACCGCCGAGGTCACCCGCGGCCGGTTCACCCGGTCGCCGCGCGCATTGCGGATGTCGAAACTGTCCGGGCGGATGACGGCCCAGTCGCCTTCTTCCAGGTAGGTCACTTCGCGCGTCAGCGGGGCGAGCGCGATGGCATCGGAGCCGAAATACATTTCGCCCTCGCCATAGCCGAGCACGAGGGGCGAGCCCTTGCGCGCCCCGATCACGAGGCCGGGATCATCGGCAAACACGGCCGCAATCGCGAACGCGCCCTCGAAATGCGTAAGCGCCGAGGCAAATGCCTCCACCGGGTCCTGCCCCTCAGCCATATAGGCGTCGATCAGCTGGGCGATGACTTCGCTGTCGGTTTCCGACTCGAAAACGCGGCCCTTGGCTTCGAGTTCCTCGCGCAGTTCGCGGTAATTCTCGATGATGCCGTTATGGACGATGGCGACCTTGCCGGAGAGGTGCGGGTGGGCATTTGTCTCGTTCGGCGCGCCATGCGTGGCCCAGCGCGTGTGGGCGATGCCGGTGCGCCCTTCCAGCGGCGCATTCTTCAGCCGGGCTTCAAGGTTGACGATCTTGCCGCTCGCCCGCGACCGGGCAATGCCGGCGCCAGCGACCGTCGCGATGCCCGCGCTGTCATAGCCGCGATATTCCAGCCGTTTCAGCCCTCCGACCAGCCGGCCAGCGACGTCTTCCTTGCCCGAAATCGCGACAATACCACACATGCAGAGCTTCTCCGTGAACCTGGCCCCCGCCTGCCACCGGCCTCCTCCATAAACCCCGCGAGTCCGGCTGCACAATGACGATTTATGAGCGTTTGTGACACCGAATAAGGCGCTTTGCGGGCAGGCTGCTGCCTCATTCGTTTAGCTTTCCTCAAAAGAAGCCGCGCATTGCCGAAAGGGCTCTTCCATTGCCGGGGAACGCCCGCTAGGCAGGGTTTTGCTCCCAGACAGGAATTTGCCCCGTGCCGCAACTGACGCATCTTGACCGGCTTGAAGCCGAAAGCATCCACATCCTGCGCGAGGTCGCGTCGGAATGTGAAAAACCGGTCATGCTCTATTCGATCGGCAAGGATTCGGCGGTGATGCTGCACCTTGCCATGAAGGCGTTCTATCCCTCCCGTCCGCCTTTCCCGCTGCTGCATGTCGATACGGGGTGGAAGTTCCGGGAGATGATCGAATTCCGTGACCGGAAGGTCCGCGAACTCGGCCTGGAGCTGATCGTGCACACCAATCCGGAAGGCCTCGCGGAAGGCGTCGGCCCGTTCACGCACGGCTCGGCCTATCATACCGATGTGATGAAGACGGTTGCCCTCAAGCAGGCGCTCGACATGCACGGCTTCGACGCGGCTTTCGGCGGCGCCCGGCGCGATGAGGAAAAGTCCCGCGCCAAGGAACGCATCATCTCCTTCCGCTCGGCCGGCCACCGCTGGGACCCGAAACGTCAGCGCCCGGAGATCTGGAATATCTACAATACACGGATGAACAAGGGCGAGAGCCTGCGCGCCTTCCCGATGTCGAACTGGACGGAGCTGGACATCTGGCAATATATCCGCCGCGAGGGGATCGAGCTTGTGCCCCTCTACATGGCCGCGCCGCGCCCTGTCGTGACCTGGAATGACACGCTCATCATGGTTGATGACGACCGCGTGCCGGCAGAACTCGCCGCAACCGCCGAAGTCAAATCCGTCCGCTTCCGGACGCTTGGCTGCTATCCGCTGACCGGCGCAGTGGAAAGCACCGCCGCCACACTCGATGATGTGATCCAGGAGATCCTTCTCACCACCACCTCCGAGCGCCAGGGCCGGGCCATCGACAAGGACCAGGCCGCCTCGATGGAAAAAAAGAAGCAGGAAGGGTATTTCTGATGCGACTGCATGATGACCTGATCGCGCAGGATATCGCGGCCTATCTGAAGGTGCACGAGTCCAAGTCGCTGCTGCGCTTCATCACCTGCGGCTCGGTGGATGACGGCAAGTCCACGCTGATCGGCCGGCTGCTCTATGATTCGAAGATGATCTTCGAGGACCAGCTGAGCGCGCTGGAGGCCGATTCCAAGAAGGTCGGCACACAGGGCGATGCCATCGACTTTGCGCTGCTCGTCGACGGCCTCGCCGCCGAGCGCGAACAGGGCATCACGATTGATGTCGCCTACCGCTTCTTCGCAACCGAGAAGCGCAAGTTCATCGTCGCCGATACGCCGGGACATGAACAGTATACGCGCAATATGGCGACCGGCGCCTCCACCGCTGACGCGGCCATCCTGATGGTCGATGCGCGCAAGGGCATCCTGACCCAGACGCGCCGCCACAGTTTTATCGCCAGCCTGCTTGGCATCCGCCACTTCGTGCTGGCGGTGAACAAGATGGACCTCGTCGACTGGGATCCGGAAGTCTTCGATTCGATTGATGCGGAATTCTTCAATTTCGCCGCCCGCCTCGGCGGCCCGCTTAACATCCAGTCGATCCCGATGTCGGCCCTGCGCGGCGAAAATATCAACGAGAAATCGCCGCACACGCCCTGGTATTCCGGGCCCACGCTGATGCGTCATCTCGAAACCCTGGACATCGAGGATGCCCGCGCGGCCCTGCCGTTCCGGATGCCGGTGCAATGGGTCAACCGCCCCAATCTCGACTTCCGGGGCTTTTCCGGCCAGATCGCGAGCGGCACGGTCCGCCCCGGCGACCGGGTCCGCTCGCTGCCGTCGGCGCGCGAGACCACGATTACCCGCATCGTCACCGCCGATGGGGACCAGCCCGAAGCGGCGCCCGGCCAGTCCGTCACCCTGACCTTCGCCGACGAGATCGACACCTCGCGCGGCGACATGATCGTTACCGCAGAGGCCCCGGCCGAAGTCTCCGACCAGTTCCAGGTCCACCTCCTCTGGATGAGCGAACAGCCGCTCCTGCCCGGCCGGCGCTACCTGATGAAGGCCGGCGCGCGCACGGTGACCGCCACCGTCAACGCGCCCAAGCATGGCATCGACGTCAACACGCTCAACGAGACGGCGGCCCGCACGCTGGAGCTCAACCAGATCGCCGTGACCACCCTGTCGCTCGACCAGCCGATCGCCTTTGATCCTTACACGGAAAACCGGGAAACCGGCGGCTTCATCCTGATCGACCGGCAGACGAATGACACCGTCGCCCTTGGCATGATCGATTTCGCGCTGCGCCGCGCCTCGAACATCCACTGGCAGGCCATCGACATCAGCCGCGAAGCCCTCGCCGAGCAGAAGGCGCAGAAACCGGCGGTCCTGTGGTTCACGGGCCTCTCCGGCTCCGGCAAATCGACCATCGCCAACGCGCTGCAGAAGAGATTGTTCGCCCTCGGACGGCACACCTTCATTCTCGACGGCGACAATGTCCGCCATGGCCTCAACCGCGATCTCGGCTTCACCGATGCCGACCGTGTGGAGAACATCCGCCGCGTGGCCAATGTCGCCCGCCTGATGACCGATGCCGGCCTGATCACGCTGGTCTCCTTCATCTCGCCCTTCCGGGCGGAGCGCCAGATGGCCCGCGCCCTGATGGCCGAGGGCGAGTTCATCGAGATCCATATCGACACGCCGCTGGACGTCGCCGAAGGCCGCGACGTGAAAGGCCTCTACAAGAAGGCCCGTGCCGGCGAGATCCGCAACTTCACCGGCATCGACAGCCCGTATGAGCCGCCGGTGTCCCCGGAGCTGCGCATCAGCACTGTCGACCGCACGCCCGAAGACGCCGCCGACGAAATCTTCCGCTACCTCGAAACCCGCGGCATACTGAACGTGTGATCCCATAAGCCCCTTCTCCCCCCCGGGAGAAGGGGTTGGGGATGAGGGGGACAAACTTCTCACCACCCCCGCAGATCCACCGCAGGGCTCCCGCCCCCTCGCCCCCCTCCCAGGGCAAGACACGCCCGGCCTGCCCCCCGGCCAGCCGCCCGGCGCAGATGTTGCAAACCTCCCGGGTTGAAACGGCGCGGCCACAGGGGCACCTTCCGGCAGCACCCTCAGGACACAAGGTAAACACCAGGCATGGCAATCCATCCCGTGATCATGTGCGGCGGCTCTGGCACACGGCTCTGGCCGGTGTCGGACCGGGCCTGTCCCAAACAGTTCCACCGGCTGGTGTCCGACAAGTCGGTCTTCCAGGAAACCGTTCTGCGCTTCCGGGCGGAGGGTTTCGCCGCCCCGGTCATCATCAGCAACGCCGCCCATCGCAGCCTAATCGAAGCCCAGCTCGCCGAAATCGGCGCCGAGGCGTCCGCCCTGCTGCTCGAGCCTGAAGGCCGCAACACCGCCGCCGTCGCCGCCATGGCCGCGCTGCACCTTGCGGACGCGGGCGAAGGCGCGCTCGGCCTGCTCGTGCCGTCGGATCATTTCATCGGCCGGCCGGAAGTCTTCCTCGCCGCTGTCCGCGCCGCCGCCGATGCCGCCACTGGCGGGCACATCACCACTTTCGGCATCGCCCCGACACGGCCCGACACCGGCTTCGGCTATATCCAGGCGGGCGAGAGCATTTCAGGCGCAGTCTCTACTGTCGCCGCCTTCCGCGAGAAGCCGGACGCCGCCACCGCCGCCAGCTATCTCGCCAGCGGCGCCTATAGCTGGAATGCCGGCATCTTCCTGTTCCGCCCCGATGCCCTGCTGGCCGAATTCGAGGCACATGCCCCGGACATTCTCTCCGCCACCCGCACAGCCCTCACCGGCGCCCGCCGCGATGGCGCCGCGATCTATCCGGACGCTACCGCCTTCGCGGCCATCCGCGCGACCTCCCTCGACTATGCCGTGATGGAAAAAACCGCCCGCGCGGCCGTCTATGCTCCGCTCGACTGCGCCTGGAGTGACATTGGCACCTGGTCGATGATCGGCGAGATCAGCGCCCGCCAGAACACGCCCGCCCCGGTGGAGATCGCCTCCGAAGGCTGCGTCGTGCACGCCGCGGACGGTATCCTCGTCGCCCTCGTCGGCGCGGAAAACCTCGTGGTTGTTGCAGATGGCGCCCGAGTCCTCGTCGCGGCGAAGGACCGGTCTCAGGATGTCGGCGCCGTGGTCAAGGCCCTCAAAGAGCGCGGATTGACCGACTATCTCTGACCCGCCAGCTTGTATGGCGGCCCCCGGCAATCAACTCCCGCCTGCTTGCCAGATGCGCCGGGCCGGGACACTCTCGGTGTGCCTGATTTGCCGCAGAGGTACCCCCATGGCGCATCCCCCGTCCCGACGCCGCTTGCCGAGCGCGCTGGTTGCCGCTGCCCTCGTCTCCACCCTGCCGGTCTGGGTCTCGGCCTGCGCCAGTGGCGGCAGCAGCGGCGGGGGAACGAGCCCGCCGGTCCAACCCCTGCCCCCTCCGCCGCCCCCGCCGCCTCCACCCCCTCCGCCGCCACCGCCACCCCCTCCGCCGCCACCGGCCCCGCCTCCGTCTTCCTTCGAGACGAGTGAGTATAACTTCACCCGCGGCCTGCCTTTCCTCGGCGCCTCGCACGCTTATGCCCGGGGCGCGACCGGCGAAGGCATCGTCGTCGCCGTGATCGACACCGGTTCAGACCAGGGCCACCGCGACCTGACCGGCCAGTTCACCGGCCCGACCTATGACGTGAACGCCGCCACCCGCGACCCGGACGATATCGACACGGAAAGCCACGGCACCTTCGTCTCCGGCATCATCGCCGGCCGGCGCGACGGCACCGGCATCATGGGCACAGCCTTCAACGCGCAGATCATGGACATCCGCGCCGACCGGCCGGGCAGCTGCGCCGAAGACGATGGCTGCCGCTATCCGACGGGCGATGTCGCCGCCGCGATCAATTACGCCGTCGCCAATGGCGCGAAGGTCATCAACCTCTCCCTCGGCGGCGCGCCCGGTGCCAACCAGACGATCGAGAACGCCATCCTCGCCGCCGCCGCGCAGGGCGTGCTCGTGGTCGTCTCCGCTGGCAATGACGCTGAACCTCCGGATACGGATGAGAATGGCAACCCGGTGGCGGCAAAAGGCACCACGGTCAACAGCCCGGCGCGCGCGGCGGGTTATTCCGGCGCGCTCGGCCGCGTCGTAGCCGTCGGCTCGGTCGTCGCCTTTGCCGGATCCGGCGGCCAGGATGCAGACCGGATCGGGCGCATCTCGAACTTCTCGAACCGGGCCGGGGAAGACGCGATGAACTTCTACCTCCTCGCCCCCGGCCAGCGCGTTGTCTCCACCGGCAACCGCGTCGGCGATGACGACCCCGGCCCCTATTTCATCATCAGCGGCACCTCCTTTGCCGCGCCTTATGTCTCCGGCTCGCTCGCCCTGCTGCTTCAGGCCTTCCCCAACCTTCAGGCCCAGCCGGAAACCGCGCTGCGTATCCTGCTCGACACCGCCGATGACTATATCGACCCCGAACTCGACGCCGTGCTCGGCATTGCCGCCGGTGTCGGCGTCGATCCTGTCTCCGGCGTCGGCGTCATGAACCTGCGCCGCGCCTTCGCGCCGCAGGGCACGCCGAATGCCTTCATCAACGGCGAACTCATCCCGCTGGGCCAGATGGCGGCCCCCGCCAGCGGCCCCTTCGGCGACTGGGCCTCCCGGGGCGGCCTGTTTGAAGGCATGGCGATGATCGACCGGTATAAGCGCACCTTCAGCTTCGACGCCGCCGGCCTCACCACAACCGCCCGCGCCCCGCTCGCCAGCGCCTCGGCGCGCGCCGCCTCCTTCGCCGGCGAGGCCCGGGCCGTCCGTGCCGGGAACATCGCGCTCAGCTGGCACACGCCGAAACTGGTCGAGGACCGCGCCGCGCCCTACCAGCCGGAACCGCAGGCGCAGGTCTCCGCCACCTTCCGCTTTGCCGGCGGCGAAGTCTCTGCCGGGCGCGGCGGCAGCCTGCCCCGGATTGCGCCGGAAACCGCCCTCGTCACCGAAGCCGGCATGACGAACGCCCTGTCGATGACCGGCAGCTGGGCTTCGGCCTCCCACACGCTCGGCCCCGTCGAAGTCCACTCCTTTGCCGCGAGCGACGAAACGATGAGCCGCATGGGCGCCGGCTTTGGCCGCTCCGGATACGGATGGTCCGTGCGCACCCTGGTCGAGATCGCCGAGGACCGCGAAACCGCCTTCGGCAGCGAGGTCCAGTCCCGCCTCGGCCTCGGCCAAGGCGGGCGCCTCACCGCCTGGACGCTGGAGGGCGCGCGCAATCTCGGCGGCGGATGGTCGGTCTCCGGCGGGTATGAATTCGGCATGGCCGAGCTCGATGCGTCTGCTGCCGACGGCATCCACACCAGCCGCTGGTCGCTCGGCGCAGCCCGCCGCATGGGCCCGGCCAGCCTCAGCCTCGTCCTCGCCCAGCCGCGCCGCGCCGAAGGCGGCACGCTTTCCTTCGACACCGTGACCGGCGCCGACACATCCGGCTGGATCATCAGCACACGGCAGGTCGGGCTCACGCCGTCAGGCCGGCAGCTGAACCTTGAATCGCGCCTGCGCTGGCAGCTCAGCGAGGACTGGCTCGCCGAAACCGCCGCCGCCCTCGTCCACCAGCCCAATCATGTTGCCGCCGCAGACGATGCCGCCATGGCCTGGTTCGCCATTCGGGGCCGCTTCTAGATGCGCGCGGGAAGGCCCGGCCTTGCCGCCGCCGGGCTGCTCGCCGCCGCTTGCGCCTGTATTCCGCCTGCGGAAGACATTGCCGCCGCCTGCCCGGCCGTGCGCAGCGCCGAAGCCTGGATCAACCGGATGCCTTCCACAACCGCACGGGAACCTGCCCTTGTGGTGATGGTGCGCGTCGACAGCGCAGAGCCATGGTCATTGAAATCCGTGGGCGCGCCGCAGCCCGGCGATCCGTTGCGGCTCGAACTGACCGAAGGCGGGCACGGCCATCCCGGCATCGCCAGCTGGCGCCGCACAGGCCGCGAGACGCCCGGCTCCATCGAGATATTCTGCGGCGAAAACCTGCATCACCGCATTACGGAGATTACCTCCGCGCGCTGACGATCAAGAGGCTCAGCGCCCGTCGCGCCGCTTGTAGCGCGGCGGCCCGTCCGGCCCATGCTTGCCGGCATAGGGATTCTTGCCCTGGCGCACGAACAGCCGGATCGGCACGCCGTGCATGTCGAACGCCTCGCGGATCCCGTTGACGAGATAGCGCTTGTACCCCTCCGGCATCTGGTCCCCGCGCGAGGCGATGAGCACGAAGGTCGGCGGGCGCGCCTTCATCTGCGCCATATAGCGCGGCTTGATCCGCTTGCCCTGCACGCTCGGCGGCGGATGGTGCTCCACCGTATGGCGCAGCCAGCGATTGAGATCGCCCGTCTTCGCCCGCGCCGTCCAGTCCTTGTAGACCTTCACCACCGCCGGCATCAGCCGCTCGACATTCCGCCCCGTCAGGCCGGACAGGAACACGACCGGCGCCCCGCCTGCATTCGGCATCAGCTTGTTCGCCATCTCGCGGATGTGCTTCGCCGCCCCGTCCGTATCCTGAACAGTATCCCATTTGGAGATGACGAGCACGATCCCGCGCCCCTCGCGCAGGGCCAGATCAGCGATCTGCAGATCCTGCTTCTCCATCGCCTCATGCGCGTCCATGACGAGCGCAATAATGTCCGCATACTTCAGCGAACGGATCGTCTCGGCGGTCGACATCCGCTCCAGCCGTTCCTGAACCTTGGCCTTCCGGCGCAGGCCCGCCGTGTCCACAAGGCGGATCTTCCGGCCGTCCCACTCCCAGTCGATGGCAATGGAATCGCGCGTGATGCCCGCCTCCGGCCCGGTCAGCAGGCGTTCCGATTGCAGGAGCTGGTTGATCAGCGTGGACTTGCCTGCATTCGGCCGGCCGACAATGGCCAGCTTGATCGGCCGGTCCGGCTGGGGCGGCGGCTCGGGCAGGTCCACATCGGCGGCCTCGATCGCGGCGACGAGTTCATCATCCGTTATCGACGTATCTTCAATGTCGATATGGGCGAGCTTCTCGAGGATATCGTCCCCGGCCCCGCCGGCATAATCGGGCTCGGCCTCTTCCAGGGCCCGCTCGAACGCATCCTCGCCAAGCGCCTGCCGGATCGCCTCATAGAGCTCCGCCATCCCCTCGCCATGCTCGGCCGACAGCGCTACCGGCTCGCCAAAGCCGAGCCGGAACGCGTCCAGAACACCGGTCTCGCCCTGCCGGCCCTCCGCCTTGTTGGCAGCCAGCACGACCGGCACACCGGACTTCCTCAGCAGCTGCGCAAAGGTCTCATCCTCCGGCGTCACGCCCACGCGGGCATCGACGAGAAAGAGCGCAAGATCGGCTTCCGCAATCGCTGCCTCGGTCTGCGCGCGCATCCGCGCCTCGAGGCTGTCATCGCGCACATTGTCGAAGCCGGCGGTGTCGATCAGCAGGAGCGGCAGCGAGGCAAGGCGCCCCTCGGCGGTCTTGCGGTCGCGTGTCACGCCCGGCTGGTCGTCGACCAGGGCGAGTTTCTTGCCCGCGAGGCGGTTGAACAGGGTCGACTTGCCGACATTCGGCCGGCCCACGATGGCGAGCTTCAGGGGCAAGGGTCAGCCCTCCCGGAGGCACAGGCGGCCGGCGGGAGAGTTCCCGGGGGCCGAAGGTTAGCGGATGGCGATCAGGTTCGCCTTGTCGGTGAGGACAAAGAGGCGCCCCTGCGCCGCGATCGGCTCAATGAAGACTGTATCGCCGAGCCGCAGCGAGCCGGTCTGCTGCCCTGTCTGGGCCGAGAAGGCAAGCAGTTCTCCCCGTGAGGAGACCACGATCACCCGGTCGGAGGCAATAATCGGAGAGGTATAGGTGATCCGGTCGCGCTTTTTCTCTTCGTTCCGGAACTGTGGCAGCTGGGTCACCCAATAGGCTTCGCCCGTCTCGGCATCGAGGCAGACAAGCTCGCCCTCGGTCCCCACGATGAACAGGTAGCGCCCCGCCAGTGCCGGCGCCTTGGTCGAGCCGACCGGCCGGCCCCAGACGCGCGTGCCCGTGCGCCCGTCAATCGCCACGGTGGCGCCCGACTGGTTGGAGGCAAAGACCAGCCCTGCGCCCAGGATCGGGCGCGAGCCGATGTCATTGATCTCGGAAATTGGCGTGAACCGGCCTGCCCCCTGGATGGCATCCACCCAGAGCCGCCGGCCATTGGCCGCGAGGAAGGCGATGATCTCGCCGGAGGAGAAGGGCGAGATGATGAAATCCTCGACCGCCGCCGCGCTGGGGCTGCCAAGGACCCGGGCGGATTCGGCAATCGCCTGATCGCTCCACAGCGTCTGGCCGGTCGCGAGGTCGAGGGCGAAGATCTCGTTATTGTTGGAGCTGACGAAGATCCGGTTGTCGTCAATCGTCGGCGAGCCGATCATCGGCGCCCCCATGGCCCGCCGCCAGATCTCGCTGCCCGAGGCAGCATCCAGCGCGGCCACGAAGCCGAAGCCGCTGGCCACCACCAGCTTGTCGCCGGAGACCGCAAGCCCGCCGCCGACCGCAGCGCGGTCACGGCGCGTCAGGCCCTGCAGGCGCTGCGTCCACACGGTCGCGCCATTGTCCAGCCGCATCGCCCGGACCGACTGGGTCGAATCAAGCGTGAAAATCAGTGTTTCGCTGCTGACCGGCGGGGTGGTCAGGGCCGACCGGTTGGACGAGCCCCTGCCGGCAGAACGCCGCCAGTCAATCGCCAGGGCCGGCGCCGCCTGAATGTGCCCGATCGCCTTGCTCGGTGTGCCGCCGGCTTCCGGCCAAGCGCTTACTTCGCGGGCCGCCGGCAGGTTGATCAGGACGCCGGCAAAGCCCGGATTGGGCTCCACCCGGTCTTCATCCAGCACCATGGCGAGCCGGCCAACCCGGTCCTCCGCCTTGGCCGCCGCAGCATTGCCGCCGCCAAAGCGCGGCAGGCTGTTGCAGCTCGCCGCCATCAGCGCCGTAGCCAGGACAGCCGCAGCAAGCAGGGGAAAACGGGCAGGCTTCATGGAACAGACTCCTCGGTCTCTGACGCAGGCACTTCCTCGGGCGATTCCTGAGGCATTTCGGCGGCGCCGGGCGCAGCTGTGCCCGCCCCCTGGGGAATGGCCGCCAGCGCCATATCGGCCCGGCGCTGCAGGTTTTCGCTCGCGGCGGCATCGAATTTCAGACGGTTGAACTCGGCCCTTGCTCTCGCATAGTCCCCGGTCTCGAAGGCTTTGGCTGCGACCAGCTCCCGCGCCAGCGCCCCGGCGGGCGAGGTATCGGTCAAGAGGCCGCCCAGCATCGCTTCCAGCTCGGGCAGGGTCATCGTGCCGGCGCGGAAATAGGCCGCTTTCAGCAGGGCGAGCCGGCCAAACGGGTCACTGTCCGTGCCGCCGGAAACGGCCAGCAGCTCAGCCGCGCCGTCTGCATCCCCGCCGCCCTCATAGAGGGTCCGGGCGAGGAAATGCGTCGCCAGCGGCGCCAGTTTCGGATTAGTCTCGCGGATCGTGCGGAAGGCGGCTTCGGCCTCCGCATACTGGCCCTCTTCCAGCGCCTTGACTGCGTTCTCGAAGGCCGCCGCCTGCGCCGCCTTGCGGGCCTCTGCCGCGGGCGTCAGCACGAATTCATTCAGCGCCACAACGCCCACCAGCAGCGCCACGCCGCCATAAACGAAGGGCCGCCAGCGCTTCCAGACGCTCTGCAGCTTCTCCTGGCGGACGCTTTCATCAACTTCGGTGAAGATGTCAGTCACAGGCAGGGGCTCCGGCGGAGGGGGCTATCGGGATTTCGCGGCGAACCTAGACGCGCCTCAGCGCGGCTGCAACGGAAGAGCGCTGTTACCCGGCGGGTTTTCGCAGGCTGTAGATTTCGGCCGAACCGGGGAACCGCCGCGCCCGCACGTCTTCGGCATAGGCCGCCGCTGCCTTGCTGATCTCGGTGGCAAGGTCAGCATAGCGGCGCACGAATTTCGGGGTCCAGTCGAACAGGCCCAGCATGTCCTGCGTCACCAGAACCTGCCCGTCACAGGCTGCCGAAGCGCCGATCCCGATGGTCGGGCAGCTGACTTCGGCGGTGATTTCGGCGGCAAGGTCCTCGGCCACACCCTCGATCACGATGCAGAACGCCCCGGCGCTGTCAGCGGCGCGGGCCTCGGCGATCACGCGCTCGCGTTCATCCTCGGTGCGGCCCTTGGCGCGGAAGCCGCCATCGATGTTCACCGCCTGCGGGCGCAGGCCCACATGGCCCATCACAGGAATGCCGCGCTCGACGAGGTGTGCGATCTGGCCGGCCGCATAGGCCCCGCTCTCGATCTTGACCGCCTGGCAGCCGGTTTCCTTCATGATCCGCGCGGCGTTCAGGAAGGCCTGGTCCGGGTTGGTCTCATACGATCCGAACGGCATGTCCACGACCACGAAGGCCTGCTCCGCCCCGCGCATCACCGCCTGGCCATGCAGGATCATCATCTCCATCGTCACGCCCACCGTGGAGGGCAGCCCGTGCACCACCATGCCGACACTGTCGCCCACCAGAAGGATATCTGCATGGGCATCCAGAAGAGCGGCGGTCGGCGCGTCATAGGCCGTCAGCATCACGAGGGGCGTGCCCCCCTTGGCGGCGGCAATATCCTTGACGGTCTTGCGGGTCGTGCGGGTCTGTTTCGACATGGCCGGGGGCTTACCCCGCCCCGCGCATCCCGGCAAGCGGCCCCGCCTCAACCCCTCTCCCACAAAGTGGGAGAGGAGGGGCCCATTGCGCAGCAATGGGAGGTGAGGGCGGCCGGCGCTCAGCCGGCCAAAGCAAAGCCCCCTCAGCGCACCGCGCAGGCCGCCCAGCCCTCATCATCGGCGCTCAGCCAGTCCGTCACCCGGTAAGGCTCATCGGTCGAGATCATCACAACCCCGTCATCGACGAGCTGCTGATACTCGCTGCCATCGCCGTCCGCCCAGTAGACGTCATCGAGGCGCTCGCCCCGCCGCCCCAGCGTCCCGAAGGCCGGCTCGACCCCTTCGGCATTCAGCCGCGCAAAGGCCGGCGGGTCCGGCTCGCGCGTGCCCGTCCAGGCGATCAGCCGCGTGCGGTCCACACCCAGCGCTTCCAGCCGCTCGATGTCCCGGGCGCCCCGCACGGAAGCCGTCAGCACCATGCCCGGCGCATAGCGGGCGATCTCGGCGGCTTCCTGGTCATTGTAGGAGATGAACACGGCGATGCTCTCCGCCCCCGCCGCCTTCACGGCCTCTGCGATGTTCCGGAACCCCGTCGTGCGCTTGCGGTCGAGCTGGATGATCGCCCCGGCCTCCTTCGCCCAGAGCAGCACATCGGTCAGCTTCGATGGCCGGAACTCGGTCGCCGTCCCGTCATTGTCGATCAGCCGCCGCCCGGCGACATCGGCCCAATCAGTGTCGGAGACATAGCCCGTCCCCTCGATCACCCGGCCGAACCGGTCATCATGGTGCAGGAACAGGACCCCGTCCCGGCTCTCATGGATGTCGATCTCGAACACCCGGATGCCGCGCTCATAAGCGTGCTGCAGTGTCTCCAGCACATTCTCCGGATAGCCCGGCGCCGGCCCGCCCCGGTGCGCGGCGACGACCACCCCGCCCGTCTCGCGCAGGCAGTCGAACAGCTCCGGCAGCGCCGCGGTCAGCGCCGCCCGGGCGCCGGCTTCTGCCGTTGCACCCTGCGCCGCGCCCGCCTCGTCCCCGCCCGCCACGGGCGCCGGCGCGCCGGAACAGGCCGCAATCAGGAAGGCGCCGAGGGCTGCCGTCAAACGTCGCATCATGAGGGGGCGTCCTTTCCTTGCGTCAGTCACGCCGCCCGCATAGACAGGGCTCAGACAAAGCACAAGCCGCCGCCTTGAAGCGGACAGGCGCACAATCCGGAGGGACTTGAAATGAAGGGAATTATGCAGGACTGGCCGCTGACCGTGGACAAGATCCTCGAACATGCGCGCCTGCAGCACGGCGACCGCACCATCGTTACCCGCCGCGTCGAAGGCAACATCACGCGCCTGACCTATGCCGAGCTCTATGGCATGGCCAAGCAGGTCTCCACCGCCCTCAAGGATCTCGGCATCGGGATCGGCGACCGCGTCGCCACCCTCGGCTGGAACTCCGAACGCCACATGGCCGCCTGGTATGGCACCATGGGCATCGGCGCCGTCCTGCACACGATCAACCCGCGCCTCCACCCCGACCAGATCGCCTGGATCGCCAACCATGCCGAAGACAAGGTGCTGATCTTCGACAAGACCTTCCTGCCCATCATCGAGGCCATCAAGGACAAGCTGGAGACGGTGAAGACCTTCATCATCTTCGCCGGCGCCGACACGATGCCGGAGAACAAGCTCGGCGCGATGGCCTTCGACATCTGGATCGACGGGCGCTCGCAGAATGTCCGCTGGGGCGACTTCCCGGAAGATACCGCCTGCGGCCTCTGCTACACTTCCGGCACCACCGGCAACCCCAAGGGCGTGCTCTATTCCCACCGCTCCAACGTGCTGCACACCCTCGTCACGATGGGCAAGGATGTGATGGGCATGGGCGCTGCCGACACTGTGCTGCCGGTCGTGCCGATGTTCCATGCCAATGCCTGGGGCCTTGCCTTCTCCTGCCCGGCGACCGGCGCCAACATGGTCATGCCCGGCGCGCAGATGGACGGCGCCTCGATCTACCAGCTGCTGGATGAGGAGAAAGTCTCGATGACGGCAGCTGTGCCGACCGTCTGGCTGATGCTGCTCACCCACCTCCAGCAGAACAACCTCAAACTGCCCCACCTCAAGAAAGTCCTCATCGGGGGCTCGGCCATCCCGGAGAAGATCCTGCGCGCCTTCGAGGAAGAATACGAAGTCGATGTCGTCCATGCCTGGGGCATGACCGAAACCTCGCCGCTCGGCACGCTCGGCGCCCTGCCGCCGCACCTGATCGACGCCCCGCTCGACGAGCGCATGAAGCAGAAACTGAAACAGGGCCGCCCGCCTTTCGGGGTCGAGCTGCGCCTCGTCGATGATGATGGCAATGAACTCGCCCGCGACGGCAAGACCTCCGGCCGCCTCCTCGTGCGCGGCGCCGCCATCGCCGGCGGCTACTTCAAGGGCGCGGGCGGCCATGTCCTCGATGCCGAGGGCTGGTTCGACACCGGCGACGTCGCCACGCTCGACAATTACGGCACCATGACCATCACCGACCGCGCCAAGGATGTCATCAAATCGGGCGGGGAGTGGATCTCCTCCATCGACATCGAGAACATCGCCGTCGGCCACCCCAAGGTCGCCAACGCCGCCGCCATCGGCATCTACCATCCCAAATGGGACGAGCGCCCCCTGCTGATCGTGCAGCCCGCCGCCGGCGAAAGCCCGACCAAGGAAGAAATCCTCGCCAGCCTCGAAGGCAAGATCGCCAAATGGTGGACCCCGGACGATGTCCAGTTCGTCGAAAACATCCCCCTCGGCGCCACCGGCAAGATCAACAAGCTCGCCCTGCGCGAACAATTCAAGGACTACAAACTGCCAACGGCCTGAGGCAGCCCCTCACCTCCCATTGCTGCGCCACTTAACCCCTCTCCCACTCGTGGGAGAGGAGGGGCCCGCGCCCGAAGGGCGTGGGAGGTGAGGGCCTCCCAAACTCTTCGCATTGCAGACGCATCAGAAAGCGCTAGGTTGCCGGCCAACACATCGAGGCGCCCATGACCACCGACACCCCCCCGCCCTCCACCGCCGGCTGGCGCGGCACCTTTGCGGGCTTTGCGCTCGGCCTGTCGCTGTTTGCGGTGCTGTGGTTTGCCGCCGCCGCCATCGGCACCAAGCTCGGCCTGTGGCGCTGGGAGTTCGGCCTCGGCGTCATGACCATCCAATGGGGCCCGATGCTGCTGATGGCAGCGGCGGGCGTCTCTGTCCTCGCGGTCATCATCGCCCTCATCAAGGCACCGCGGAAGCAGGCCTTCATCATCGCTCTCGCCGCCCTGCTCATCTCCGGTCTCGCCTTCGGGCGGCTCGCCGGCTTCGGCGGCCATGCCGCGCGCCTGCCGCCGCTGCACGACATCCAGACCGACTGGGCCGACCCCATCCAGCCGAGCGACGCCCTGCTGACCGCCCGCGAAGCCACCGGCGCCCTCAATCCCATCCTCGATGATCCCATCATTCCCGAAGGCGCCAACAGCCGGTGGGAAGGCATGGGCGGGCGCCGCGTCGCCGAGGTGCAGGCCGAGGCCGAATTCGACCCCGCCCGCCACAAATCCCCGCGCGAGACGCCCTACCCGCTCATCGCGCCGCTCATCGCCCCCGGTGTCACGGCGGATCAGGCCTACGGCGCCGCCCTCGCCGCCATCGAGGCGCGCGGCTGGACGCTCATTCTCGCCGAGCCGGAGGAAGGCCGTATCGAAGCCACCGAGACCAGCTTCTGGTTCGGCTTCCATGACGACATCCTCATCCGCGTGCGCGAGGAAGACGGCGCCGCCCGCATCGACGTGCGCTCGGTCAGCCGCGTCGGACTGTCGGACCTCGGCGTGAATGCGAAGCGCATCCGGGGACTTCTGGACGAGATCGAAACCCGCCTCGCCAAGGGCCTGACCGGCTGAGCCCGCCCCTCTGAATCCTGCCTCTATCCATGCGGTTTTTCCGCTAAGCCCTTGGAATCATTGAACCGAGAAAATACTTATCCGACCCCCCTTCGGGCGGGGGTATACTGCGCGCATGGTCAACCCTGCCCTCAGCCATCCGGACATTGCCCGCCTGTTCCGGGCCGTGCACGTCCTGTGCTGGCCCTGGCTGTTCTGGCAGCTGAGGCAGCTGATCCGCTGGGGGCTGGAGACCGGCAACACCACGGTCCTCATCTCGGTCTCGCGCTGGGGCCGGCTGCAAGTGCGCTATGCGGGAAGGCCCGCACCCCCGCGCCCGGATTACCGTCCGTTATCTGACTATATCGATCAGCCTACGCACATCCCGGACGCCTGCCTCGCGCGCCTTGATGCCTGGCCGCCGCTTGCGCAGGCCGGCCGCGTCCTTGCCATCGTCAAACCCCACCCGCCCGGCCTGAAACCGGCCGCCGCCGCGCCCTTCTGCGACACGTCCTGACTCGCGCACACACGTAAACCCCAGCACCGCCCCCGGCCTGCCCTCGCAGCGCCGGGCGCCGGTGCTGGCCGGCATTCAATTCAGCGCTTCAGGCCCAGCTCTTCCATCGTGCGGATCGCCTTGGCCGCCGAAACACGCACCAGATGGCGCCCCTTCTCATCCCGCCAGTCCGCCTCGACAAAGCCGGACGTCTTGCCCCGAGAGATCAGCCGCCCCTCAATCGTGATCAGCCCATTGGGCACGGGCCGGAAGATGCGCGTCTGCAATTCGGTCGTCGTGAACCACTCGCCTTCTTCCAGCGCGCTCGCCATCGTCATGGATACGATGTGGTCGGACAATCCCGCCACCCAGCCGCCAAACGCCCGGTCCGGCCCGATATCGCGGCTGCCATCATTGGGCCATTCATAGCGCACCCGGCCATAGGACACCTCCTTCAGCCACTCATGGGGCCGGATGCCGAGATTGCGGATACCGGGCGGCAAATCCCATTCCCCCGATCGCAGACGCTGGAAGAAGGCCGTCTGCTGGGCAGACATATCGGTGCGGGTGGTCATGTCGTGTACGGATCTTTCTGGAGCATTCTCTATCAGCGAGTGCCGTCATCCCGGAATTTGCGCAGCAAATGTCCGGGACCCAGCCTTGCATGTTGTTGTCTGAGGCCCTGGGTCCCGGTCTTCACCTGCGGTGAAACCGGGATGACGACCACATCCCTGCGGCACGCGAGGAGCAGGTCAGGTCACCGTCGCCCCGCCATCGACCACCATCATCTGCCCGGTCATGTACGCGCCCGCCTTCGAGGCGAGATAGACCGCCGCCCCGGCCAGCTCCTCCGGCTCGCCGATGCGCTTCAGCGGGGTGCCGGTGAGGGCGCGTTTCAGGGTTTCGGGGTTCTCCCACAGGGCCTTGGCAAAGTCGGTCTTGATCAGGCCCGGCGCGATGCAGTTGACGCGCACATTGTCCGCCCCGAACTCGGTCGCGAGGTTGCGGGCGAGCTGGAAATCGGCCGCCTTGGAGATGTTGTAGGCCCCGATGATCGGGGTGCCGCGCAGGCCGCCGATGGACGAGACGATGATCACCGCGCCGTCTTTCCGCTCGCGCATCTGCGGGGCGCACATCTGGATCAGCCAGTGATTGGAGATGATGTTGTTCTGCAGGATCTTGGTGAAGGCATCATCGCTGATCCCTTCCATCGGGCCGTAATAGGGGTTGGAGGCCGCATTGCAGACGACAATGTCGATCTTGCCGAAGGCGGCATTCGTTTCATTGACTAGATTCTGGAGGTCGTCCTTGGACGAAATATTCGCCGGCACGGCAATCGCGGTGCCATCGCCATGCTTTGCGTTGATCCCGGCGGCCACTTCCTCGCACGGCCCCGGCTTGCGCGAGGAAATCGTCACGCGCGCGCCCTGGTCGGCAAAGGCTTCGGCAATCGCCTTGCCGATGCCGCGGGACGAGCCCGTGATGATCGCGGATTTTCCGGTCAGGTCGAACAGGCTCATGGGCATCTCCCTCATCTCTTCTGGTGTTTTGGCGTCTGCTGTGTTGCGGCGGCACGCTAGGACGTCCGCCGCCTGCCCGCTAGGGGGTGACGCGGCGTGAACCCGCCTGCCTTGCGCGCGGGCGCTTGCAGGTTCATGGCTGGGGAAAAGAGAGGGAGGTTCCCATGATCCGCATTGCCGCCGGCCTCGCCGCCGCGCTCATCCTCGCCGCCTGCGCCACGGCGGAGACGCCGCCGCCAGCGCCCTCAGCTGCCGCCCCCGCCTATGACGCAGACCTCGCCGCCCGCCTTGGCGCGGATGAATACGGGATGCGCCCCTATGTGCTGGTCCTGCTGATGACCGGCCCGATGGACGCAGAGATCCGCGATCCTGAAACCCGGGGGGCCATCTTCGCGGGCCACTTCGCCAACATGCAGCGCCTCTCCGATGAGGGCCACCTGATCCTCGCCGGGCCGCTCGGCGGAGAGAATGGAAGGCGCGGCCTGTTCCTGTTCAACACAGCCGATGTGGAGGAAGCCCGCAGCTGGGCGGCAACCGACCCGGCGGTCGAGGCGGGCATCTTCACGCTGGAGGTGAGCACCTGGTACGGCTCAGCCTCGCTGCTGCTGACACCGGAGCTGCACAAGACCCTCCAGGCGCGCGGCATCACGGACTGATCCGGCAATAAACCTCAGGCGAGGTCCCACGCCTTCAGCAGGATGTCCGCGAGCTTTTCCGTCCGCCGGCGGACGACATCAGGCGTCCACGCATCCTGATCCATCAGGTCGCGCGTCAGGGCAAATTCCTGCCCGCCGCCGCCATTGAAATAGATTTCCTTCTTGGCCCGGTAGTCGAGCCGGTCGGCCAGCTGGTTCACCTTGTTGGTCAGCAGCACGAAATTGCCGATCGTGTCGCACTGTTCGCGCCGCTTCACAGGGTCCGGCCAGGTGATCATCCAGTGGCTGTCCTCGGGCGGATTGCGCGGCAGCACGTGCTCCACCGTGGCGTCCGATTCCGGCGGGATCGTCTTGCCACCGGCAATCGCCGCATTCAGGCGCAGCGCAATTGCGCGCCGCTGGCCATAGGTGCCGAACCGGATTGTCAGCCGCTCGCGGATCTTGCGGGTCTCGTCCCGGTTTGGCGGAGACAGCGGGCCATTCTTCGCAAACAGCACCCGGTCATTGCGCACCGCCTCGCCGATGCGGGACAGCTTGCGGTTCCTCAGCTCACGGTCATGCACCATGATCTGCGAGATATAGGAAAGCCGCTCCAGCGCCGCGAAGAATTGCCCGGCCATCGGATCGGCAAGGCCGCGCTCGACCACGAACTGGATCGCCGGCGCCCGCCAGGTCTTGTGCTCCAGCGCGCGCAGCTGGTTGATACTGTCGAGCACGCCCTCCGGCGCCGCGCCGCTTTCATCCTGCCCGGTCTCGATCACGCGGAAGGCGGCGACATAGTCCGGCAGCATGTCATCGAGGAAGCGCCGAGGTTCGATCCGGGCAAGGACGGCCTTCTGGAAGCCGGCAAACAGGTCGCCCTTGGGCGAGCGGTCATGGATCACCCGGATCTGGCGCAGGAGGTCATCGAGGCCGCTGCCGCCGAGGCGCGCTTCATATTCAGCCCAGCGTTCGGCATAGCTTGCGGCCTCTGCCGGGCTGAACCGCGCCCGCTGGAACAGCTCTGTCTTGATGATGTCATGGGCGCCGGGTTCCTTGCCGCGCGTGTTCAGCACACGGAACACCTTGAACCCCTGGTCCTTGTTGTCGACCACCACCTTCACCAGCGCGCAGCCGCGCGTGACCACATCCGCCAGCGCCCGGCGCTTTTCCGGCGCCATGTCGCGCAGCTCCCGGTGGAAGGCGGCGGCATTGGCGAGGATCTTCTGCTGGCTCTCGCTTTCGCCCGGCTCATTGTCGAGCTTCAGCGTCGCGCCGGGCGTCTGGATCGTGTCGCGGAAGAAGGCGCCCACCTCATAGTTCAGCGCAATGCGCCAGTTGGCGCCCTCGCCCAGCAGCGGGCGTTCCTCATCCGCGATCAGCCGGTGCAGCTCGGCGGCACGCTCGGCATCCTTCTCCAGGTCGCGCAGCACACAGAGCAGGATGGTCAGCGTCGTCAGACGCTGCTGGCCGTCGACCACTTCAAGATAGCCCGGCTCATCCCCGTTCAGGAACACCAGCGCGCCGATGAAATGCGCGATGGCCGTCTCCATCGCATCGATCAGGTCGCCCAGCAGGTCGAGGGCTTCGCGCTCCCCCCAGGAATAGCTGCGCTGGTAGTGGGGCATCCGCAGGCATTCGCCCGGGGCAAAGACTTCGCTCAGCGAACTTTCCTGCGCGCGCACGCCAAGTTGCATGGAATTCCCCTCTACACGTCCCTCTCCCTAGCCCTTGCCAAACCGGTCCACAACGCGAGATGAACACCGCGCAATGCAGAAGCCCTCAGGGTGTGACAGGAGAGTAACGTATGCGCCTGGTCCGGTTTGCCGCCGCTGGAGAAATCCGGTTCGGCCATCTTGAGGGGGACACTGTTGTTCCCATTGCAGGAGAGACCTTCACCGAAGCCCTCGCCGGGCGCGAGCGGGGCGCGCCGCTGGCGCTGAGCGCGGTCCACCTCCTCTCGCCCGTACCCCGGCCGGGGAAAATCCTCGGCATCGGCGTCAACTATGCCGCCCATGCGGCGGAGAGTGTCAGCTTCGTCAACACGGCAAAGCCCGACGTGCAGAAATGGTTCAACAAGCAGGCCACCGCGATCAACGGCCCCTACGCGCCCGTGCACCTGCCGAAGGTCTCAGCCCAGCTGGACTATGAAGGCGAACTGGTCGTGGTGATCGGCCAGCATGGACGCCACGTTCCGCCAGAGCGCGCGATGGAGATTGTCGCCGGGGTGACAGTCGGCTGCGACTATTCGGTGCGCGACTGGCAGAAGGCGAGCCAGACCATGCTGATGGGCAAGGGCTTTGACACCCATGCGGTGATCGGCCCCGCCATCGTCACCCTCGATGAGGCCGGCGACCTGAACGATCTGGAGATCGCCACCTTCGTCAATGGCGAGCGCCGCCAGGATGGCACCCCGCGCGACATGATCCACGACATCCCCGCCCAGATCGCCCATCTGACGGCGGCCTTCACGCTGGAGCCCGGAGATGTGATCTTCACGGGCACCCCTGCCGGCGTCGGGGCCGGCTATGATCCGCCGCGCTGGCTGAGGCCGGGCGACCGGGTGCGGGTGGAGATCAGCGGGCTGGGCCATGTCGAGAACGAGATCATCACAGAGCCGGCCTCAACCGCGCGGATTGGTTAACGCCGGACGCCGTTTTCCCTGTGGAATTCAGGCCGCGCGCGGGCGCCTGCCTTGTTTCCGCCCCCGCCGGATGCGCAGTAGCGGCAGGCTGGATCGTCCGGTGTTGCGCAATTGCCACGCAGGCCAGCCTGCTTGCCGGATTGCGCAAATCTATCCAAACGCCAGCATTTCGTTAACTTCTTTTGAGATAATGTTAAGATTCGAGGGCTGATTACGGGTGCTGACCGGATGACGATTGTATTGATCTTTCTTTATCTCGCGGCCGGGGTGGGCGTGGGGTATGGCCTCTTCGCGCTGACAACCATCGGGCTGCCGCTGTCGGTGTCCGGCGGCGCGGTCACCGCAGCCCTGCTGATCCAGATCCATGTGCTCGTCCGTTCAAGCCGCACGGCCAGGCAGATCAATGCCCGGATCGACACGGTGGAGCGCGATGTCACCGACATCGGCCGCCGGCAGGATGTGGTGGAGGCGCGCACCGAAGCGGTCGAGGAGACCATCAAGGTCGAGCTGACCGAGCGCCGCGATGCCCTCGTCAGCGAGATGCGCCAGCTGGAAGGCCTGATCGCCAAGCTGACCCAGACCTTCGAGACCCGCCTGACCGACAGCCAGACCCGGCAACGCACCATGCCGGTCGAGGATGCGGCGCTGCGCGATGTGCGCGATGCCCTGAAGGATGGCCGGGTGGACCTGCACCTGCAGCCCATCGTCTCGCTGCCCCATCGCCGGGTCGCCTTCTATGAGGGCTTCACGCGCCTGCGCCGGCCCGATGGCAGCCACATCACCCCGGCCGATTTCCTCGATGCCGCGCGCCGCGCCAACCTGATGGGCGTGATCGACAATTTCATGCTGTTCCGCTGCGTGCAGATCGTCCGGCGCCTCGCCGAGCGCGACCGCCGCGTCGGCGTGTTCTGCAATGTCTCGACGGCTTCGCTGGAAGACCCCACCTTCTTTCCGATGTTCTATGACGTGATGACCGAAAACCGCGACCTGTCCGGCTCGATGATCTTCGAGATTGCCGCCGACCGGTTCGAGAACCGCTCGCCGGCCATGCGCGCGAACATGGACCGGCTGACGTCGCTGGGCTTCCGCTTCTCGATCGACCATGTCACAGGGCTCGACCTCGACCTGCCGCGCCTTCAGGCCGCCGGCGTGCGCTTCGTGAAGATCAATGGCAGCCAGCTGATCGACCAGCTGCGCGATCCGCGCGGGCCCCGCCCGCAGACCGCGCTCAACCGCAAGCTCAGCGCCGCAGAAGTCGGCGCCGCCTTCACCCGCTATGGCATCAACCTGATCGCCGAGAAGATGGAGGATGAGGCCAGCGTGGTCGAAATCCTCGAATTCGATGTGCCCTATGGGCAGGGCAATGTGTTCAGCGCTCCGCGTCCGATCAAGAACTCGCTGATGGAGGACACCGCCCCGCCGCGAGAGCTGATCGAGCGCCTGTCGAACTATCACTGACGAATTGCCCCTGACGGGCGGCGCGTTTGCAGGTCAGGTGCATCTTGATTTTGCCGGGATTTGAGCGCCCTCTTGAGGGGCAATCACATCTCGGGTGGACAGGATGAAACAGGCGCTTCTCGCAATCGGACTCACTGCGGTGCTCGGCGCCTGCGTCTATTCCAGCGAGACCGTGCGGCCGGAGCCAGCCGCCCTCGCCATCCCCGCGCCCCCGGCTGCCATCGTGAAGGCCCCCGGCTACACCGTGCTAACCGCCATCCTGCCGGATGCGGCCAGCGAGGGCCTGCCGCCCGCCATGCTGGACCCGATGACCGAAGGCGTTCCGCTGCGCCTAGATCTGACGCTTCGCCCGCCGCTGGAGCCTTCCTTCGTGCAGGTGAACGGCGCTTACATCTCCGCGGGGACATGCGAATTCGGGCCGGTGCCGGCCACCGGCATCCTGGTGCCGACAGGGTCCTATCACATGCTGCTGGACGTGGAGCTGGGCGCACGCGAGACCCATCCGGCGAACCTTCTCTCCTGCGAATATAATCCTTCCGCGCTCGGCTCGGATGATCCGCCCGCCGTCTGGCGCCTGCGCGGGTGTTTCCTGCCATTGCCTGTGTCGATTCCCACGGCGGTTGTCTGGGCGCTGAACCCGCTTCCGGCAGAGGCCTGCGGCATCGGCGATTGACCGCGGCGCAGGCTCAGCCTACCTCGCGCGGGCGATGACCCCACCTTCCTTTCCGGCCGGACTGTCGGCCCTTGCCGAACGCTATGACACGATCCTCTGCGATGTCTGGGGCGTGATCCATAATGGCCGCGCCGCCTTCACCGAGGCGTGCGAGGCGCTGGTGAACTTCCGCGCGGCCGGCGGCCGGGTGTGCCTGATCACCAATGCGCCGGTGCCCGAGGCTCAGGTGGTGCGCTATTTCGAGCCCTTGGGCGTCCCGCGCACGGCGTTTGATGCCTGCGTGTCCTCCGGCGACGCAACCCGGCGCGAACTCGCCGCGCGGCGCGACATGACCATCTGGCGCCTCGGCGCGGATGAGGGCTGGGAGCATGACCGCTTCCTTTATGACGGCCTCGACCTGCGCTTTGACGACAGCGCGCGGGCCGACCTCCTGCTATGTATCGGCCTGCGCGACCAGGTAAACGACCAGCCCGAAGACTACCGCGACGAGCTCAACCAGGGCACCGATCGCGGCCTGCCAATGCTGTGCGCCAACCCCGACCGGCAGGTGCGCATCGGCGGCAAGCTTTACTGGTGCGCCGGGGCGCTGGCCGACATCTATGAGGATCTCGGCGGCACGGTGATCTATCCTGGCAAACCTCATGCGCCGATTTATGAGCTCGCGCTGGAGCGCGTGGCTGCGATGGGCGCGCCGGCGAGGAATGTGCTCTGCATCGGCGACAGCCCGGCAACGGATGTGCGCGGTGCAAGGCTGCAGGGCTTTGACAGCCTCTATGTCGGCACGGGCCTCAAACAGCACGGGCCGGACTTCCGCGCGGAAGTGACGGACCTGCTGGCCGATTATGGCGAGCCGGCGACCTATGCGATGACCGGCCTGCGCTGGTAATCTCTCTGCTGCCGGGAGCGGCGCATTCCGCTCAGCCCCAAATCAGGATAGCCTGCCAGCAAAACTGCTGGGAGGCACCGCCATGACCTATCTGATCCTGGGTCTCGTCATCTTCTTCGGAACCCATCTGTTCAGCGCCGTGCGATCCCGCGCGCCGGGCAAGGACATCCGCGCGAAGATGGGGATGGGGCCGTATATGGGGCTTTACAGCCTGGTCGCGATCGCAGGCTTTGCGCTGATCGTCTGGGGTTATGGCGCGGCCCGCCCCGCGCCGATCCTCTACCAGCCACCGGTCTGGATGGCGCACCTCAACCTTGTGCTGATGCTGCCCGCGATGATCCTCTTGGCGGCGGCCTATGCCCCGACAGGCCGGATCAAGAAGGCCGCGAAACATCCGATGCTGGCGGCGGTGAAGATCTGGGCGCTGGGGCACCTGCTGGCGAATGGGGAGCTCAACTCCGTGCTGCTGTTCGGCAGTTTCCTCGCCTATGGCGTCATCGACCGGATCGCCTTGAAACGGCGCGGGGATAATGGCCCGGGGCCGGATACGCCCGTGTCGGCGATGGGCGATGTGGCCGCCATCGTGATCGGGACGGCGGCCTATGCCGCGATCCTCCTCTGGCTCCACCCGCTGCTGTTCGGCGTCGCTGCGCTGCCGGTCTGAACGACTGAGGCGCTCAGGCCCGGGCCTTGCGGGCGACCATTTGCTGCCAGATCAGCAGGAGCGGCGCGCCAAGCTCGATGGACATCCCGATGGCCTGCTCCGGCAGGCCGGGGCCCACAGCGCCCTGCGAGATGAAGCGGGCAACCCCGCCGACGAACAGGGCCGCGCAGATGATCGCGGCGGTACGGAACTGGCGCTCGATATCCGGGATGATGCTCCAGAGGAGCAGCGTGACGATGACATACATGCCGGAGAGATACCGGAACTGGTTGTCCAGCGCGGCGCCGGGATTGCCTTCAGGGTCGAGCCCGGCGGCGCCGTTCATCACCCCCATGACGGCAAAGGCCAGCGGAATGAGCGAGAAAAGCCCGAGCACGATCTGCAGGCCGAGTTTCATGATGGGGTCCCCCTTGGCGTCTGATGGGCGCCGGAGATGTGGCAGAAAATGACGGGGGCGTCATCTTGTGTTTCGGGCGGCGGGGTTAATTCAACGTAAGGGCGGTGTTCCGGCGCCGATCTGCCAGATTCCTGCCTCAATTGGCGCTGATCCTCGCGCATGGGAGGGCGTCAAGGAGCCATGAATGACCCCTCTCACGCCTTATGAAACACGACTTGATATCGCGCGCCCGAAGCTGAGCTTTCCGGTGCCGGACCCGCTTCAGGAAAGCCCATGGGAAGGCATTTTCACCGCGAACTTCCAGACGGGGCGCAGCTACCGCGTGCCTCTGAAGGCGGTGCTGCGCGTCAATGACTCGCTGCTCGACGGATCCGGCCGCTCGCTCGGCTATCCGCAGAACACGGCGGAAAAGAACCGCACCTTCAGCATCAGCGGGTCGCGGCGCCAGAGCTTCGTGGCCTTCGATATCTGGTTTGACCTCAGCAGCATCGCCCACAGGCCCTGGATGTGCGAAGGGCAGCTGAACGATTCCGGAGACCTGATCACCGGCAACTGGTCGATGCAGTGCCTCGACCCGCCGGAGTGCGCGTGCGGCGGCCCGTCGGGTCCGTTCGAGCTGAAGCGCGTTAGATAAAGACGGCCGTTTCCAAGACCCTCACCTCCCACGCCCTTCGGGCGCGGGCCCCCCCTCTCCCATTCACATGGGAGAGGGGGCAGTGGCGCTTGAGGCTGGGAGGTGAGGGCCTGCCGCCGCTTAGGGATAAAGCCGCACCGTTGCCCAGCCGCCGGCGTCCTTGCGGTAGAAGCGGAGGCGGTCATGCATCCGGAAGGACTGGTCCTGCCAGAATTCGATCTCCAGCGGCGCGAGGCGGAAGCCGCCCCAGTGCGGCGGGCGGGGGATGTCCTTGTCGTCGCCATAGATGGCCGAGATTTCGGCGATGCGCTGCTCGAAAACGGCCCGGTCGGCCAGCGGGCGGGACTGGTCGGAAGCGATCGCGCTGATACGGCTCTGCGCGGCGCGGGAGGCGAAATAGGCGTCGGCCTCCGCATCGGTGACGCGCGTGACGGAGCCGCGCACACGCACCTGCCGGCGCTGGCTTTTCCAGTGGAAGGCGAGCGCAGCAACGGGGCTCGCGGCGAGCTGCACGGCCTTGGTGCTTTCGAGATTGGTGAAGAAGGTGAAGCCGGCCTCGTCCACGCCTTTCAGCAGCACGATGCGCACATCCGGGCGGCCGTCTGCATCGACGGTGGCGAGCGACATGGCGTTGGAATCATTGGGCTCGGTCGCGCGCGCCTGCGCCATCCAGGCGGCAAAGAGCGCAATGGGATCCTCCGCCGCCGGGATCAGCGGACGGTCGCCCTCGGCAGCATAGTCCAACGCGCTCGGGGTGGGGGGGATGACGGAGGAGGACATGAGGGCTGGCCCCTTTTCGCGGTTTGTCAGGCGCTTTAATTCATATAGGACGGGGCCGGAGACCGCGAGGGGATAGCCTGTCACATGTCGCATAACACGTTCGGCCACCTATTCCGTGTCACCACCTGGGGGGAGAGCCATGGGCCGGCGCTGGGCTGTGTGGTGGATGGGTGCCCGCCGGGCCTCGCGCTGGACGCGGCGTTCATCCAGCAATTCCTCGACAAGCGGCGGCCCGGCACGTCCCGGTTCGTGACGCAGCGGCAGGAAGCGGACGAAGTGAAGATCCTCTCCGGCGTGTTCGAGGATGACCGCACGGGCGGCCCCGTGACCACCGGAACGCCGATCTCCCTGCTGATCGAGAATACCGACCAGCGCAGCAAGGATTACCGCGAGATCCGCGACCGCTACCGCCCCGGCCATGCCGACTATGCCTATGACCAGAAGTATCGCGTACGCGATTATCGCGGCGGCGGGCGGAGCTCCGCGCGGGAGACGGCTGCGCGGGTGGCCGCCGGCGCGGTGGCACGGCGGGTGCTGGGGGATGGTATCGTAATCCGCGGGGCGGTCGTGCAGATCGGGCCGCACATGATTGACCCTGAGGCCTGGGACTGGGCCGAGACGGAGAACAACCCCTTCTGGTGCCCGGACAAGGCGATGGCGGCGCAATGGGAGACGTATCTCGACGGCGTGCGCAAGGCGGGCTCGTCGGCCGGCGCCATCGTGCAGGTGGAGGCGAGCGGGGTGCCCGCCGGCTGGGGCGCGCCGGTCTATGGCAAGCTCGACGCGGAACTCGCCGGCGCGATGATGAGCATCAATGCGGTCAAGGGCGTCGAGATCGGCGCAGGCTTTGCTTCGGCCGCGATGAGCGGCGAGGAGAATGCCGACGAGATGCGCGCGGGCAATAATGGCCCGGCTTTCCTCGCCAACAATAATGGCGGCGTCGCGGGCGGGATTTCCACAGGGCAGGATGTGGTGCTGCGCCTTGCAATCAAGCCGACCTCCTCGATCCTCAATGATGTGCGCTCCATCACCCGCGAGGGCGAGGAGGTGGAGGTGCGCACCATCGGGCGGCACGACCCGTGCGTGGGCATCCGCGCCGTGCCGGTGGCCGAGGCGATGCTCGCCTGCGTGCTGGCGGATGCGAAGCTGCGCCATCGGGGGCAGACGGGGCGGTAAGACCAGCTCCTGTCGCTGTCACAAATCTTTCATCTAACTCTCATGCGCCCGTCATCGGCCCTCTGCTAGAGACGGGGCGGGTTCAAAAGATATGGGAGTTGGTCCGGTGGCGTTTGGCGGCATTGAGCTTTTTGCGCTTCTGGGTTTCCTGCTCGCGGCCTATTCCATCGTTGCCAATGACGCGATCCAGACGCTGGGCACGTTCCTGTCGTCCAACAGCCAGCGGCCCTGGTGGGTGCTGTGGCTGTATGCCTGTTCGATCATCGTGGCGGTGATGCTGTATGGCTATTTCGTGCTGAACAGCGACATCGCCTATGGGCGGCTGAACCGCATCCCCTATCCGGAACTGGGCATCCAGTGGTGGCACGCCCTGCCCCCGCTGGCGCTGCTGATCCTGACGCGGTTCGGCATCCCGGTCTCGACGACCTTCCTTGTGCTGACGATTTTCACCCTGACGGGCGGCGCCGCCACCGAGGGCGTGATGCTGGACATGCTGATCAAGTCCGGCGTCGGATACCTGGTGGCGCTGTTTGCCGGCGGGCTGGTCTATCTCGCGGTCGCCAATTCCTGGGAGCGCTGGATCCGGCGCACGATGGAAAACCCGGTTCCGATCCACTGGATCGCGCTGCAATGGCTGTCCACCGCGTTCCTATGGTCGCAATGGCTGATCCAGGACCTTGCGAACATCTTCGTCTTCCTGCCGCGCCAGACTGTGCAGAATGGCAGCGGCACGCAGGTGATGTTCGATCCCTGGATGCTGGTGTTTGCCACCATCGTGATGCTGGTGCTGCACGCCTGGATCTTTGCGCGGCGCGGCGGCGAGATCCAGAAGATCGTCACCTCCAAGACCAACACGACCGACATCCGCGCAGCGACGCTGATCGACTTCATCTATGGCGTCATCCTGTTCATCTTCAAGGATATCAGCGACGTGCCGATGTCGACGACCTGGGTGTTCCTGGGCCTGCTGGCGGGCCGGGAGATCGCGATTTCCTATGTCTCGGGCCTGCGCTCGCGCCGCGAGGCGGCGTTTGATGTGGGCACCGACATTGCGCGGGCAACCCTGGGGCTGGTCGTCTCCGTGGCGCTGGCCGTGGCCCTGCCCTGGGCGGCGACGGGCCGGCCGCCGACCTGGTAGGTCAAAAAAAGCCCCGGAGCGTTCTGCTCCGGGGCCTTCAAGGTTACCAGGTAAGTTTGGGAGGCTGTCGCCGCGGATCAGAAGCGGACCACGGCGCCGATCGAGATGACGTCCGCGTCGTTGTTGTCGCCTTCATACTTGGTGAAATCACCGCGCAGGCCGACCCGGTCGGTGAAGAAGTAACGGCCACCGACGCCGTAGGCGACGCCGTCAAAGTCTGCCGAGGCGCTGCCAAGACCCGGCGCGCTGGCGCTGAGTTCGGACCTGGCATAGCCGAGGCGGCCGAAGATATCGAACCGTTCGGTGACGGGCGCGCGCAGCACGCCGAAGGCGCCGATGGAGTGGTCGAGCTCGATCTTGCCGGGGCCGACATTGTCATCCTTGACGCCAATGGAGGCTTCGCCTTCCAGGCCGAGATAGTCGGTGACGAACCAGGTCGCGCGGCCGGTGAGGGCGCCGACGTCTGCGGGGCCGACATCAATGTGCGAATAGCTGCCGCCGACCTCGATATTGCTCTGGGCAAAGGCAGCGGGCGCTGCGATGAGGGCGGTGGCGAGAGAGACGAGTGCAAGTTTCATGTTCTGCTTTTCTCCGTGTTCTGCGCTTTCACGCTGAGCGCAGGTAACAACGGAAACGCCCCATGCCATCTTTCCATGCAGTCATGTGATGTTTCAGCGTGGCCGGTGTGGCCGGAAAAACACGCTAAATGACTGGCATTTAATGAAGGTGGCGCAATCAGGGCCGGCGCCAGGCGGTGACCTTGGTCAAAAAGGCAAGATTGCCTTTTTCCTTAATGAAACCGGCCTTGATGAGCGCCTCATCCAGCGGCCATGCAAGATACCCCTTGTAATAAGGCTCATGAAATCCATGCGGGAAATATTCGAGCAGACCGTCCAGACCCGGACGATCTGCGAACTGCAGGCTGTCGGCCAGAACGAACAGGCCGCCCGGTTTCAGTATACGGAATATCTCTGCAAGGACTTTCGGGCGCACCTTCGGGGGCAGCTCATGGAAGAGGTAGATCGACACGGCGATGTCCATGCTGGCGGCCTCGAGCGGCATGGCTTCGGCCATGTCCTCGATGATCTCCGCCTGCGGCCAGGGGGCGAGGCGGGCGCGGGCGGCTTCTGTATAAGAAGGTGAGAGATCAAGGCCGGCGGCCTTGAGCTTCGGCCAGATGCCGAGCACGGTTTCAAGGAAGAGGCCGTTGCCGCAGGCGACATCGAGGAGGCGCACCGCGCGCTGGTCTCGCCCGCGCAGCTCGCGCGCGATTTCGGCAAGGGCGGCGCGGCGCATGGCGCTGGCCGTGCCGGAGAACAGCGCCTCCACCTGCGTGTCATAGAGCGCGGCGCTTTCATCGGTGAACCAGCCGCCGGACTGATAATGGAAATTCTGGCGGTAATAGGCGGGGTAGCGGTTGGAGCCTTCCGGCAGGCTCGCGCGCACCTCGGTGCCGTCGCGGGCGAGGCGGCGGGCATCCACGGCGCGGACATCCTCCAGGAAGGCGCGGGCGGATTTCAGCGCGCGGGGCAGCCTTGTGATGCGCAGCTCATCGGGCGCGGGATAAAGCCCGGCTTCGACATTCAGCCGGTCCTGCACGAACAGCTCGATATAGGCGCGGCGAAGCTCTGCCATGTCCGGGGCGCCGCGCGTGGGGCGGAATTCCGGCTCGCCCGGCCGGTTGAAGCCCTCGGCGCGGCTGCGGGCGGCCTGCATCTGGCCGGTATACCAGGCCGCGCGCAGCCCCTGCCCGGCCGCATAGCGCGCCCGTCCGGCGGTTTTCGCTGCGAGATCGAGCCATCCCATGCACCAGATATGAGGCGGCGGGGCCCCGGCGTCCAGCCTTCAGGTCCGGTTCAGATTGACGGGCGCAAGAACGAGGAAATCTTGGAGGCGTCTCGCCTCAGCCGAAGGAGACCCGGATGCTCAGAGTTGCGATCCTTGCAGGCAGCGCCGGCCTGTTTGCCCTTGCAGGCACGGGCGAGGCGCACGCGCAGTATGGCTATGGATACAACACAATGCCGGTGCAGAATGTGCAGTGCCAGCGGCAGAAATCATCGGATGGCACCGCCGGCGCCGTGGTCGGCGCGCTGGCCGGGGCGCTGATCGGCGGGGCCATCGGCAACAATATCGACAATGACCGCTATGTGACCCAGTACCGCCGGCGCGGGCCCCCGGTGACGTATCGGGAACGCCGGTCGAATTCCGGGCCTGTGGCTGTCGGCGCGACGCTTGGCGCGGTGCTGGGCGGCGTGGCGGGCAGCGAGATCGGGCGCAATTCCGGGCCGGACTGCCAGGTGGCCTATGCGCCGTCGAACTATGTCGCTGTGCCCAGCGGCTCGATCCCGCAATCGACGCGCGGGCTCTATGGCGGGGCAGAAGTGATGCGCGGCGCGCCTGTCGCGACAGCGCCCTATCCGCACAGCCCGGTGGGGTATCCGACCTCCAGCTTCCCGTCCCAGCCCGCCCAGCCGGTCTATGCGCCGCAGACGGGGCATCAGGGCGGCTATCAGGGTGGCTATCAGGGGCCGGCAAGCGGGCCGGATGGCTGCCGGGTGATCCACCGCGAGACGCGGATGCCCGACGGGCAGGTGTTCCGCGATCCGGTCACCGTCTGCCAGGACCCGCAGACCGGGCAATGGGTGCTCGATGTTGGCGCCGGCGAGGAACTCTACGGCTATTGAGGCACGCTGACGCGCGGCGGGCTGCGCGGTTGCGCTTGTGAAAGCGGCATGATTGTGTGCGCCGTTAAATGACGGAGCCTCTTCTCATGCGCCTTTTCGCTTCCGCTGCCTTTTCGGCCCTTGCCCTGATGCTTGGCGCCTGCTCGCCCGCTTCTGCCCCTGCGGGCGATGAGCCGGCCGCCTCCGAGCGCGGGCTGATGATCGGCTCACTGGTGATCCTCGACGGGGTGGTGTTCATCCCGGCAGAGGGCCGCGATGTGACGGCTGGCTTCGGCACATTTGCAGCCAATGACCGGGCGGTGACCATTGTGGAGGCCGAGGCCCCGTTTGCGCAGGCCGTCGAGCTGCACACCCATGCGATGGACGAGGAAGGCCGCATGGCCATGCGCAAGGTGGAGAATTTCACCGTGCCGGCCAACGGCGTGCACGAGCTGCGCCGCGGCGGCGACCATCTGATGTTCTTCGGCATTGACCGCAGCCAGCTGGTCGAGGGCGAGCTGGTGCCGGTGATGGTGCGCGCCGAGTTCGAGGACGGGACGAATGAAGTCGTCCTGCTGAACCTGAAGGTCAGCCAGCTTTAAGGTCTCCGGGCGAGGACGAGGTATTCCCGGTTGCCGTCACCGCCGGTGACGGGGCTGGGGATCGGCGGCGCGGGCGGCCAGCCTTCAGTTTCCAGGAACTGCGTGAAGGCCGCGAGGGCGCGGGCGGTGGCGTCGTCATCGGTGACGATGCCGCCCTTGCCGACATGGGCTGGGCCGACCTCGAATTGCGGCTTGAACAGCGCGATGAGAATGGCCTGTGGCCCGGCGAGCGCGAGCGGGGCGGCGAGGACTTTGGCGAGCGACACGAAGCTGAGATCGCAGACGATGAGCTGCGGCGGGGATTTCATATGCGCGGGCGCAAGGTCGCGGGCGTTGAGGCGTTCGAGCGAGGTGACGCGCGGGTCTGCGGCGATGGTGGGATGCAGCTGGCTATGGCCCGCATCAATGGCGGTGACATGGGCCGCGCCGCGCCGCAGGAGGACATCGGTGAAGCCGCCGGTCGAGGCGCCGAGGTCGAGGCAGGTAAGGCCCGAAGGGTCGGTCCCGAATGCATCGAGGGCGTGGGCGAGTTTCAGCCCGCCGCGCGAGACATAAGGATGGGCGGCGCCGGCCTCGATCTCTGCGCTGCGGAACAGGGTTTCGGACGGCTTGGCCACGGTGCGGCCATCGGCGCGCACCTGGCCGGCCGCGATGGCGGCCTGCGCTGCGGCGCGGCTCGGGAAATGGCCGAGGGCGACGAGCAGCCGGTCGGCCCGGTCCTTTTCTGGCACGGAAGGGTCTGACATGCGGGGAGACTGCCCTATACTCACACCGGAATCGACAGGAGACCTCATCATGACCCGACTGTTACTCGCGGGGGCCGCTGCCCTGGCCCTCGGCGCCTGCGCGCATACGGCTGAGCATGGCGACCATGCCCACCATCATGGCGATCACGGCGCCGCCGAGGCGCACACGCCGGAACTGGCCGTTGCCAAGGCGACGATGCTGGGCGCCGACGGGCTGGAGATCGGCTGGGCGCGGTTCGAGCAGGGCCCGCATGGCGTGCTGATCCGGATGGAACTCGCCCCCGGCAGCCTGACGCCGGGCTGGCACGGGCTGCACCTGCATGAGGTGGGCGATTGTTCCGACCCCGGCAGCTACATGTTGTCCGGCGGGCATCACGGGAAAGCGCCTGGCGCGCATGGCCTGATGAACCCTGAGGGGCCTGAGGAAGGCGACCTGCCGAATGTTTGGGCGGCGTCAGATGGCTCGGCGGGCTATGAAGCGTTCACGACGCTGACCGAGCTGGTGCCTGCGCTGAACGGCGATGGGCTGTCGATCATCATTCACGCGAATGAGGACGACCATCGCAGCCAGCCGATTGGCGGAGCGGGTCCGCGCGTGGCGTGCGGCGTGGTGGCGCGCGCCGAGCCCTGATACCGGCAGGGCTTGCGGTCGCCCGGATTGGCCGTAACGATGACCCCAGACGACCTGCACGAGTCGATGGGAGGATACCAATGCCACGCCTGACCCGGCGCGCTGCCCTTGCCGGCAGCGCCGCCACACTGGCCCTTGCGGCCTGCAGCCCGCGCGCCCGGGGCCCAGAGACCGCCGCCGACCTGCCGGCACCGCCCGGCTTCCGGGACGGGATTGCGATTGCCGCCGCGATTGCGTCGGGCGAGACGACCGCGCTGGCGGAGACCGAGGCCGCGATCCAGCGGGCGCTGAAGGTGGAGGGCGACATCAACGCGATTGTCGCGCGCACCTTCGAGACCGCACGGGCGGATGCCAGCGGCATCCTGACGGGGCCGTTGGCGGGCGTTCCGAGCTTCATCAAGGACCTGATCGACTGGCGCGGCGCGCCGACACAGGCCGGCAGCCGGGGCCTCGCGGGGCTCGGGCCTGCGACCGCTGACAATGTGTTTGCCGACAAATGGCGCCGGGCGGGGATTGTCTCGCTGGGCAAGTCGACGACGCCGGAAGCGGGGCTCATTTCCTCCACCGAGCCGCTGTCCAGCGGGCCGACGCGCAATCCCTGGGACCTGTCGCGCATTCCTGGCGGATCGTCTGGCGGGGCGGCGGCGCTGGTGGCGGCGGGCGTCGTACCGTTTGCCCATGCCAGCGATGGCGGCGGCTCGATCCGGATTCCGGCCTCCTGCTGCGGCCTGTTCGGGATGAAACCGTCGCGCGACCGGCTGCCCTATAGCGAGCCTGGCACGGCGCCGCCGCCGCTGCAGATTTCGGTGAACCATGCGATCACGGTGAGCGTGCGGGATTCGGTGGCGCTGTTCCGGGCGGCCGAGGCGCTGGACGGGACCTATCCGGCGCTGGGCGAGATCGCGCCGCTGACCCGCCGGCTGCGGATCGGTTTTGCGCCGGAGCCGATTGGCGGCACGCCGCTGCATCCCGACACCCGCCGGGCCATCGAGGATGTGGCGCAGCTCTGCCGTGAGCTGGGGCATACGGTGGTCGATTACCGCCTGCCGATGGACGGGGCGAAGTTCACCGATGCCTTCATCCTCTACTGGGCGGCGGGCGCGGGAGAGTTTGCGCAGGCCGTCAGCAACGCCTCCGGCAAGCCCATCGGGCCGGACATTGTCGAGCCCTGGACGCTGGGCCTCGCCGGCATGGCAGCTGCCCGCATGGCGGAGTTGCCGGGGCTGGTCGGCTATCTCCTCGGCTTCGAGGCGGAGTATCACAGCTTCTTCGAGGAACTCGACCTGATCCTGACGCCGGTGACGGCAAGCCCGCCGGTGCCCATCGGCGAGCAGGCCCCGGACCGGGATTTCGATGCCGTGATGAGAAGCGTGCTCGATTTCGTGGCCTATACCTCGCCCATGAATGTCGCCGGGGCGGCCTCGATGAGCGTGCCGCTCGCCTGGTCACCGGACGGGTTGCCGATCGGGGCGATGTTCTCCGGCAGGCGGGGCGATGACGCGCTGCTGTTCGAGCTCGCGCTCGAACTTGAGGCGGCGCGGCCCTGGGCCGGGCGGAAGCCGCCGATTACAGCTTTGTAATCCCGGCGGGGATTAATCCTACATTTCAGGCTGTTAACGCACTGCCTCCGCTCGTTTGCGGGGCAGAAACGGATGCTGCGCTAGATAAATCGTCGCAGCAAAGATGACACGTGCGTCAGCAAGACCTATTTTCGCTTTCGCCTCCCTAGAAAGAAACCCGCCGTGAAGCGTTCGATCCTTTATGCAGCCATCATCCTGGCGGTGATCGTGGCCTACTTTGGCGTGCGCATGACGATGCGCGGCAGCGTCGGGCTGAATGGCGACACGGCAGAAGCGGCGACGCAGGCGCCGGTCCCCGAAGCGCTGGTCGTGGCGGCGGTGAGCCAGCCGCACATGATGCGCATTACGGCGCGCGGGCGCACGGCGCCGGACAAGTCGGTGACGGTGAAATCGGGCACTTCGGGGACGGTGACATCGACGCCGGTGCGCGAGGGCACGTTTGTGCGCGCGGGCACGCTGCTGTGCGGACTGGACGTGGAAGCGCGCAGCGCGCGGCTGCAGGAAGCCGAAGCGATGCGGGAGTCGGCACGGATTGATTTTGAGGCGGCAGCAACGCTCGCTGCGCGCGGGCTGGCGCCTGCGAACCGCGAAGCGGCGGCGCGTGCGACGCTGGACGCCGCCGAAGCGGCGGTGAACGCTGCGCGGGTGGAACTCGACCGGACGCGCATCCGCGCGCCGTTTGACGGGATTTTCGAGCGCCGGATGGCCGAGACGGGCGACTTCCTGTCGCCGGGCGCGGCCTGCGGCCTGCTGGTGGACCTCGACCCGGTGATCGTTGCGGCGGAAGTGACCGAAGCCCAGGCCGGGCTGCTGAGCACCGGAATGGCGGCGGAGGCCGAACTGGCGGACGGACGGCGTTTTCCGGCCAAGCTGCGCTTTGTGGCGCGCACGGCGAGCGCGCAGACGCGCACCTTCCCGATCGAGGCAGAGCTTGAGACCGGCGACGCGGTGGTGGCCGCCGGGGTGACGGCTTCGCTGTCGATCCCGGCGCAGGAAGTGAGTGCGGCGCTGGTGCAGCGCTCGCTGCTGACGCTGGCGGATACGGGTCAGCTGGGCGTGCGGATCGTACGCGAGGACAATACCGTCGCCTTCATGGCCGTGCGGGTGATCGACGAGACGCCGGAAGGCGCCTGGGTGACCGGGCTGCCGGAGCGGGTGACGCTGGTGGCCAAGGGGCAGGATTATCTCAATGACGGTGTCCGGGTGAGACCGGTCGAGCAAGGACCGCTGCCATGACACGGCTCATAGACGGCGCCATCGGCCGGGCCCGGATGGTGTTGTCGATCCTCGTCTGCGCGATCATTGCCGGCACCGCGACCTATATCGGCCTGCCGAAAGAGGCAGACCCGGACATCCCGATCCCGTTCGTGTCGATCACCGTGCCGCTGGCCGGTGTAACGCCGGAAGACGCCGAGCGGCTGCTGGTGCGCCCTATCGAACAGGAGATCCAGTCTCTCGAAGGGCTGAAGACCTTCCGGGCGTTTGCCGGCGAAGGCGCGGCGCAGCTGATCCTCGAATTCGAGATTGACGCCGATGTGAACCAGGCCGTGATCGACGTGAAGGACCGCGTCGACATGGCGAAGCGTTACTTCCCGGCCGATGCGCGCGAGCCGATCGTGCGCGAGTTCAATGCCGCGCAGTTCCCGGTGATGGTGGTCAACCTGTTCGGCGATGCGCCTGAGCGCGGCCTCGGGCGGATTGCCGAGCGGCTGAAGGACCGGTTGGAATCCGATCCGCGCATCCTTGAGGCCCGTGTGCTGGGCAAGCGCGAGGAGCTGCTCGAGATCGTCATCGATCCGGTGAAGCTGGAGACCTACAACATCTCCTATCAGGAGATCATGAGCGTCGTGGCGGCCAACAACCAGCTTGTGCCGGCCGGCTCGATTGATACCGGGCAAGGCAGTTTCGCGGTGAAAGTACCCGGCATCATCCGGGGCGCGGAGGACGCGCTGAACCTGCCGGTAAAGCGGACCGAAGACGCGGTCATCACCCTGTCGGACATCGCCGAAGTGCGCCGCACCTTCAAGGATGCGACCGGCTTTGCGACCTTCAATGGCGAGCCGGCCCTGCTGATCGAAGTGGTCAAGCGCACCGGCGCGAACATTCTGGATACGGCCAATTCCGTACGCGCGATCATTGATGATGAGAGCAGCGCCTGGCCGTCGAGCGTGCGGGCGCAGATCACCTCGGATGCCTCGGAAATGATCGGCAGCCAGCTGGGCCAGCTGCAAAGCTCGATCATGACGGCGGTGCTGCTGGTGATGATCATTGTGGTGGCCGCGCTCGGCCTGCGTACGGCGCTGCTGGTCGGTATCTCGATCCCGACCTCCTTCGTCCTCGCCTTCCTGTTCCTCGGGGCGTCGGGCTACACGATCAACATGATGGTCATGTTCGGCATGGTCATCGCGGTCGGTATCCTGGTCGATGGCGCGATTGTCGTGACCGAATATGCCGACCGGAAGATGGCCGAGGGCCTGCACCGCAAGGAAGCCTATGCGATGGCGGCCAAGCGGATGTTCTGGCCGGTGGTCAGCTCCGCGCTGACGACGCTGGCGGCGTTCGTGCCGTTCCTGTTCTGGAACTCGATGCCCGGGAAGTTCATGGCCTACCTGCCGATCACCCTGATCTTCGTTCTGTCGGCCTCGCTGATCGTGGCGCTCATCTTCCTGCCGGTGCTGGGCTCTGTGCTCGGCGCGCGCCCGGGCGGGACGGATGAGGACCTTGCAGCGCTCGCCGCCGACGCCGATCCGCGCAAGGCAAAGGGCTGGCTCGGCACCTATGTCGGCATCGTCAGCGAGACGATCAAACGGCCGCTGCTGACGAGCGCGGCGGTGATCGGTGCGGTGTTCCTGATCTTTGCCTGGTATGGCTCGGAGGATCACAAATCCGAACTGTTCCTGGATATCGAACCGGAGCAGGCTTTCGTGTTCGTGCAGGCGCAGGGCGCGCTGTCGGCGGCGGAGCAGGCCGTGCTGGTGCGCCGCGCAGAAGCTGCGATCACCGGGCTGGACGGCATCAAGGCGCTGTCGACGCGGACGGGCGTATCGTCGGGCGGCTTCAATTTCGACGGCGTGAGCGGCGTGCCGGTGGATACGGTCGGCCAGATCCTGATGGACCTGAAGACCAGTTCGGACGGCGCCTATAATGGCCGCGAGGTTTTGCAGTCTGTGCGCGAGCGCCTGTCTCAGGTGCCGGCGCTGCGCTTCCAGATCCAGCCGCGCGAACAGGGCCCGCCCTCTGGCAAGGACCTGCAGGTCGCGCTGCTGGGACAGGACATCGCCGCGCTGGACCGCACGGCCACAATGATCCGCAGCTGGATGGAGGCCCATCGCGGCGTGCATGAGATTGACGATTCCCGGCCGCTGCCGGGCATCGAGTTCCAGCTGTCCATCGACCGGGCCGAGGCCGGCAAGTTCGGGCTGGATGTGGCGCAGATCGGGGCTGCGGTGCAGCTGGTGACCAATGGCGTGCTGGTCGGGCGGTTCCGGCCCGATGATGCCAATGAAGAGGTCGATATCCGCGTTCGCTTCCCGGAGGATGCGCGCTCTGCACTGGCAATCGACAGCCTGAGGATCGCCACGCCGCAGGGCAATGTGCCGCTGTCACTGTTCGTGACGCGCGAGCCGGCCCCGCGCGTGAGCCAGATCGAGCGGCGCGACGGGCGCCGGGTGATTGATGTGCGCGGCAATGCGATCGAGCAGGGCACGGGCGCTGCCCTTGTGGCGGAGATGAAGACCTGGCTGGACGCGCAGGCGCTGCCGCCGGGCGTGGACGTGCGCTTCGAGGGCGCCGATGAAGACGCCGCCGATGCGGCCGCTTTCTTCCAGGGCGCGGCGCTGGCGGCGCTGTTCATGATGGCGATGATCCTGCTCTGGCAGTTCAACAATTTCTGGCAGGTGCTGCTGACGCTGTCGGCGGTCGTGATTTCGACGGCGGGCGTGCTGGTCGGCATCAACCTGGTGCTGCCCTATGTGTCGCAGCTGATGATCGGGACCGGCATCGTCGCGCTCGCGGGCATCGTCGTGAACAACAATATCGTGCTGATCGACACCTATAACCGGCTGCTGAAGGATGGGCGCTCGCCTGAGGATGCGGCGCTGGCAACCGCCGCGCAGCGTATCCGCCCGGTGCTTCTGACGACGGGGACGACGGTGTGCGGCCTGTTCCCGATGATCATCCAGATGAATGTGAACTTTGCGCAGGGCGCGATCAGCTTTGGCGGGGCAAGCTCTGAATGGTGGGTGCAGCTGGCAACGGCGGTCGTGTTCGGCCTCAGCTTCTCGACCATGATGATCCTCCTGGTGACGCCGTCCTGGCTGCTGGTGCCCTACCGGGTGCAGCAGCGCAGCGCGAAGGTGAAGGCGTGGATCGCTGCGAAGGTTGCGGCGCGCCGCGCCGCCGAGGCGCCTGCAGGCGCGCCGGACGGGGCAGCGAACGAAAATGACGGGCGCCCGAAGCGGGACGTTCTGCCCGCCGCCGAGTGAGGCGTCAGCCCGCCGGGCGGATGCGGTAGACAGCCGTTGCCGACATCACGATGCCGCCGGCGGTTTCCGCCGTGCCGCCCGCGAAGAGGATCGAGCGGGTCTTGCGGTCGATGCGCGGGGTGCAGGTGATCTGCGACGGGTCGGTGACGGCCGCAGAGACATCCAGCGTGACGGAGATCAGGTCCAGCAGGTCCGGCGCGCAGGCGGCTTCGCCATGAGCGCGGATGGCCTGCATCAGGCGCAGGGCGATCAGTTCGTCAGCGGCAATGTCTGCGGTGATGGTCAAGGAAGCCCCCTCTTGCTCTGCGGGAGGGCTTTAGGGGCTGGGGCAGGCCTTGGGAAGGGCTGTTTTCGGGTTCAGGCCGCGCGGGCGGCAGCAGCAGCGGCGGCAGCGGCGTCGGCGTCATGGGCGATGAGGCTGCCGAGGCCGGTGAGGGCGCTGGTGCCATAATGCGTCTGCATCCAGCTGGCGATGGCGCCCGGAATGGCGGCAATCTCGGCATGGCTGAGGCCGAGCGCATGAAGCGCGCTGAACATCTGCGCGACCACACGGCGGCGGCCGCCGGGGGTCTGCTCGATCAGGCGGGCGATTTCGCCGGTGGGAGCGCCAATGTCGGAGCCGGCACGGGCGGCGAGCTGGCGGGCGCCGGGCACGGCGCGGAAAACCGTGCTGGCGAGGGCGGAGTCCTGACGCTCGGCGGCGTTCAGCACGATGCCAAGCGCCTGGCGCGCCTGTGGCTCCCCGAGACCACTGGTGTTAGCGATGTGCGCGGTCAGATCTGTCATCATTGGCGAAGGCACTCCTAAGATCCAATGGCCCCGGGGAGCCCCGACAATGTGCGATCGTGGTTTCCGCTTTCTAAACTCCGGGACAGATTTCATTCATCCTCTGCAGAAAGTGCTTAAGGGGCGTTAGGGCGGGGTAAACAATCGCGCCGGTTTTGTTTACCGGTGGTCAGGCAAAGCTCGCGCGGAGGACCCCTGCCCCATGATCCGTATCGGCATTCTCGGCGCAGCCCGGATTGCGCCCAAGGCCCTGATCCCGCAGGTGTCGCGGCGGGATGACTGCGTCATCACCTGCGTGGCGGCGCGCGACGGGGCGCGGGCGGAGGCCTTTGCGGCGGCGCACGGCATCGCGAACGCTGTGGACAGCTATGAGGCGCTGATCCGGCGGGAGGATGTCGACCTTGTCTACAACGCCCTGCCCCCGAACCGCCATGCCGACCTTTCCATCGCGGCGCTGGAAGCCGGCAAGCATGTCTTGTGCGAGAAGCCGTTTGCGATGAATGCGGGCGAGGCGCGAGATATGGCGGAGGCCGCAGCGCGCAGCGGGCGCCACCTGATCGAGGCGTTCCATTACCGGTTCCATCCGGTGTTCCTGCACCTCATGGAGACGGTGCGCAGCGGGGCGATCGGGCGTTTGTGTGCGCTGAAGGCGGAATTTTCGGTGGCAATCCCCTACCGGCCGGAGGAGCTGCGCCACAGGCCGGACCTCGGCGGCGGGGCGCTGATGGACCTGGGCTGCTATCCGGCGCACTGGCTGCGCACGATTGCGGGCTCGGAGCCGGAGATCGTCTCTGCACGGATCGAGGAGGGCACACCGGGCGTGGACCTGCTGACGGAAGCCGAGCTGCGCTTTGAGGGCCGTATCCCGGCGCGCCTGCGCACCTCGATGAAGCCGGGGCAGAAATTCAAGGCGCTGCTGGCCATTGAAGGCAGCGAGGGCCTGCTGATTGCCGACAATCCGATCCATCCGACGATGGGCCACCTCATCACGCTGCGCCGGGGCGGTGATGTCAGGCGTTATACCGTGGACGGACAGACGACGTTCGACCACCAGCTGGCGCATGTGATGGATGTGCTGGCCGGACGCGCAGAGCCCCTGACCGGCGGGGCGGATGCAGTGGCCAACATGGCGCTGATCGATGCGATCTACCGCGCGGGCGGACTGGCGCCCCGAGGGCTGTAATCAGGCGGCGGCGTCGCGCGCCATGCCGATCCAGTCCTCGACCTCGTCTTCCTCCAGCACCTGGCCGGGGCGCAGGATGCGGCCACCATCCGGGGACTGAATGAATTCCATCGCGAGTTCGAAGATCGTCGCTGCCGAGGCGCTCATCAGGTCTGCGCGGCTGGTGATGCCGGCGCCGACGAGGAGCTGCGCATCATGGACGCGCAGGCCCGGCACCTCGATCATCAGGGTTGCCTGCATCTGCCAGGTTTCGATAGCATCCACCGTGATGTGGCGCACATCCACCAGCTCAGCCGTCTCCTCCGGATCGCAGATCAGGAGATCGCCGACCGTTTCGATGCCTGCCCGGCTGAGATGTTTTGCAGTCTTGGGCCCAATGGACGGCGCATCGACCACGGGCGATTCCCAGCTGAGGCATGACCTGTGCGCTGGACGCGCGCGCTGGGGCGCGGGCGCGTCTTCCTGCTCAGTTTCGGCTTCTTCCTGGTAGGTTTCTTCAGACTCGAAGACTACCTCTTCCCGGTGCTCCGTATACGGAAATACTCGAGCAGCATCGCCTGTTCCGGCGCCAGCTTCAAGATTGGCAGTGGGCGTTTCGTCAGCGACTTCTTCAATCAGGGGCGCGGCCTTCGTCTCGTCTGCCACCGCTTCCGGCGCAGGCTGGCGCGCGGCGCCGATCGGAGCGATCGGCTCTGCATTCAGCACCTTGAGCGGCACGCGGCGCACTTCCCTGGCGTGCAGTGCACGGATCTGCTTGTCGTCTTCCGGCAGGGTACGGATGACCTTGCCGGTCTTCTGGAATTCGGCATACATCCGCTCGACCTGGCGGCGGTCGCCCATGTCTTCCAGCTTTGCCGTGATCCAGCGCAGCGGGATGTCGAGCGTTTCGATATAGCCCTGAAGGGTGAGGTTCACCTTCGGCGGCGCGGCGGCGGCCTCATCTACCGCGCGGCTGATGATGGCGGCAAAGCCGGCGGTCGCGTAGGCGATCAGCCCGGCAATCGCTTCCCGCATCGGTTCGTCGAGGCCTGAGGGCGGGTCGGCGACGCCGGCGTCGATGTCGTAATGGTCGATGAAGAGTTCATAATACCGGTTCGAGCGCTCGGCGCCCGCGCGCACCATATCCGACACAAAGCCGGGGCCTTCCGGCACATCGACCTGAGGATAGCCGGCGGCCGCGATGCGCGCGTCGATGTCGGGGCGGGATTTGGCAATGCTCCATTCCACCGCGCGGTGGATGACATTTTCAGCTTCCGTCTGGCCGGTATGGAAGGGCTGGATGGGATCTGCATAGTAATGGCTGAGCACGCCGAGGGCGTAGGCCGCCTCGCTCCAGCGCCTGCGGGCGAGGAGGTCTACGGCCTTGGCATACCATTCGGTTGCCTTCGCCCGCGCGCCGCCCCATTCGCCCTCGCGCACATGCAGGACATGGTTCTTGAAATCCTTGAACTTTGCATCCGGCGCCTTGGCGCCTTCGAGCAGGTGTTCGTGATGGACCAGGAACACGGATTTCCAGGCCGCGCCCTCCTCCCCGCCGATAAGCGCGAGGGCGTCGAGGGCGATGAAATGATGCGTCGAGCGGCAGCGATGGGCGCGGATCACACGTTCCAGAAGCGTCGTCATGGCCGGGAGGGTCCTGTGGCGGCTGTTCGGGGGAACGGTGGCGCGAATGTATGAACGCGCTGTTAACCCTCAGCCGGTCTCTGCAGCATGTTGGCGCGGGGACCCTGGCGTGGTATCGCGGGTTTCGCAACAGGCGCTGAGCGCGGCCGTCATCCGGGCATCCCGAGAGGAGACCGGAGAGGCAACCGCGGCGCAGTCAGTTCCTGTGCGCGGGGCAAGTGCCAACAAGGCCCCACTCCCAGGAATGTTTCAGCCGGGAGTGCTCCTTATGAAGACGATCATCGAACCTTTCCGCATCAAATCGGTCGAGCCGATCCGCATGACCACGCGGGCCGAGCGGGAACGCCTGCTGGCCGGGGCCGGGTACAACCTGTTCAAGCTGCATTCCGATGATGTGATCATCGACCTGCTGACCGACAGCGGCACCTCCGCCATGAGCGCAGCGCAATGGGGCGCGGTGATGACCGGCGACGAGAGCTATGCCGGGGCGCCGAGCTTCTACCGGTTCGAGGCGGCGGTGAAGGAGCTGATGGATTTTGCCCATATCATTCCTACCCATCAGGGCCGAGCGGCAGAGCATTTGCTCTTTACCCTGATCGCCTGGAAGGGTGACCTCATCCCCTCCAACACCCATTTCGACACGACGCGCGGCAATATCGAGGCGATGGGCGCCGAGGCGCTCGACCTGCCGATTACCGAGGGGCGCGTGCCCTCGCTCGATCATCCGTTCAAGGGCAATATGGACCTTGGCGCGCTGGAATCTGTGCTGGAGGCGGAAGGCGCGCGCATCCCGGCGGTGATGATGACGATTACCAACAATGCCGGCGGTGGCCAGCCTGTCAGCCTTGAGAACATTCGCGGGGCGGCGGCGCTGGCGAAGGCCCATGGCAAGCCCTTCTATATCGATGGCTGCCGGTTCGCGGAGAATGCCTGGTTCATCAAGCTGCGCGAGGAAGGGCAGAAGGATCGTCCGATCAAGGATATTGTGCGCGATACCTTTGCCTTGGCCGATGGCATGACGATGAGCGCCAAGAAGGATGCCTTCGCCAATATCGGCGGCTGGTTGGCGCTGAATGATGATGCCCTTGCCGAGCGCGCCCGCACGCTGCTGATCCAGACCGAAGGCTTTCCGACCTATGGCGGACTTGCGGGGCGCGACCTTGATGCGATTGCACAGGGGCTGAAGGAAATCATCGATGAGGATTACCTACGCTACCGTGTACGGACGAATGCGTATATCGCCGAGCGGCTGGACGCGATGGGCATTCCCGTGGTGAAACCTGCGGGCGGACATGCCGTGTTTATTGATGCGCGCGCTTTCCTGCCGCATATTCCGCCGCTGGACTATCCCGGCCAGGCGCTGGCCTGCGCCATGTATGAAACCGGCGGCATCCGCGCCTGCGAAATCGGCACGGTGATGTTTGGCCGCAAGCCCGATGGCAGCGAAGCCCCTGCCGCGATGGACCTCGTCCGCCTCGCCATGCCCCGGCGCGTCTACACGCAGAGCCATGCGGATTATGTGGTGGAGGTGCTGGAAGAAGTTGCGGCCATAAAGGACACGCTCAAGGGCCTGCGCATCGTGAAAGAGCCCCCGATGATGCGGCATTTCACGGCGGCGTTTGAGCGGCTTTAGCAGCGCCCCCGAATGCAACGGTTATTGAAAGTTCGTCACCCTCTACAGGTGAAGCCTGTCTGAGGTCCATCGCCGAAACCTTCCGTACACGCACCAATCGTTTGCCGTCATCCCGGTTTCGTCCCGGACCTGATCCGGGGCGAAGACCGGGACCCCGCGTAAGGACAAAAGTCTGGGTCCCGGGCATTTGCTTCGCAAATCCCGGGATGACGGCCTTTTGTTCTTGCGCGGTGACGCTTCCTGTTAATGCCTACCGCACCGCGAAATCCGTCGGCTCCGTGCTCTTGCCGCCTTTGCCGGTTTCGCCTTTGGGCTGGCCGTGTTTGTTGGGGCCCATGAAGCCGAACATGTGGCCGGCGACCTTGCGGATCTGGATCTCTTCGGAGCCTTCGGTGATGCGGTAGCGGCGGTGGTGGCGGTAGATGTGCTCGAACGGCTTGTGGCGGGAATAGCCGATGCCGCCATGCACCTGCATCGCCCGGTCGGCGGCTTCGCAGACGAGGCGGTTGGCGTAATAGTTACACATCGACACCTTGTCGGAGAGCCGAAGCGCCACTTCGGGCTTGGACATCTGGTCCATCTCCCAGGCCGTCTTGAAGATCAGCAGGCGGAGCATCTCGGCCTGTGTGGCGAGTTCCACCAGCGGGAACTGGATCGCCTGGTTGGTGGCCAGCGGCTTGCCGAAGGGCTTGCGCTCGAGGGCATACTTCACGCTCTCATTGATGCAGTAGATCGCCGCGCCGCAGGAGGAGGCCGCCTGGCGGATGCGGTTTTCGTGGACGAAATGCTGGGCGAGCGCGAGGCCGCCTTCCGGCGGGCCGAAGACAGCATCCTCCGGCACCCACACATCCCGGATCGTCAGGCGCGGATGGTCCGTCGGCATGTTGAAGGTCCACATGTATTCTTCGATGATCACGCCGGGGTCGCGCGCCGGGATGATCAGGCAGGTGATGCCCTTCGCGTCGCCATCCTTTCCGCTGGTGCGGCAGAACAGCATGATGTGGGTGGCGACATGCATCCCGGTGATCCACATTTTCTCGCCATTGATCAGCCAGCCATCCTTGCCATCTTTCTTGTGGCGCACGGCGCGGGTTTCCATGTGCGTGGCGTCAGAGCCGTGATTGGGCTCAGTCAGGCCGAAACAGGCGATGAATTTTCCGGCGAGCGCGGCCTCGGCGAGGTGTTTCTGGTCGGGGCGGGCAAAGTCGCGCAGCATCAGGATCTGCGGGAAATTGCCGACAATGGAATGCTCGTTCTGAAGGTCGTTGTGCAGGCCGAGGCCCTGGCGCGCGAAATGCTCGCGGATGATCGCCATGCCGAGATTGGTGCCGTCCTGGCCGCCGAACTCCCTGGGCAGGGCGTAGCGCAGATGCCCGGCCTTGTCGGCGCGGCGCTTGGCTTCCCGCAGGAGCTGTTCCCATTCAGGGCGCGGCAGGCCGCCATTCTCGAAATCCGTCCGCGCCCATTCGCGGCGGTGATCGAAGAAGCGCTCATTATCATCCTGTGCCTGGAGAGGCTTGATCTCATCCTCGATGAATTTATCGAGCACGACGAGATAGTCGGCGATGTCCTGGGGGATGTTGAAGTCCATGGGCGCGCTCCTCCGGTCAGCTTGTGCGTTCACTCTGAGGCCCGCGGACAAGCCGGGCAATTTGTGCCGCGAGGGCAATCCGGCGCAGGGAGTATGCTGCGGCGCAGCATATGGTACGAACCGTTCTCCAAAAATCCTGAATTCAGCGCTCTGAACGCTTGACGAATTATTCAGCGTTCTTTACGCACAGGTTCAGGCAGAAATGCCACCACCGTAACCCAAGCAGCTTCAACCCGAACAAAGGCACCCTCCCATGCTCCGTTCTGCCATTGCCGTCATGTTCATGGCCGGCCTTTCCCTCCCGGCCCTCGCCAGCAATGCCTACACCTTTGAAACCGCCGAGCCGGTCAACAAGCGCCGCGTCGTCGCTGAAAGCGTCGTGTGGACGTGCGAAGGCACCGTCTGCCGCGGTGAGCTGGCCCGCCGCGCCCCGACCGTGCGCATCTGCAAGAAGATCGCCCGCGAAGTCGGCGTGGTGACATCGCTTCGCAACACGAATGCCGAGCTGACCGAGGCCGAACTGGCCGAATGCAACACGGCTGTCCGCCGCTGATTTCACGGGCTCTCCAAGCCTCTCCTCGGGCCGCTGCCGGTTTCCGCAGCGGCCCTTTTTTATGCCTGTCGGGGCTCGCAGAGACGGAGAACTGCCAGACAAGCCCCTTGCCGCCGCATCACGCCCCTGACACCGTATCGATCAGCAGGGAGACGAAGCCATGAACCTGAAGGCGGCCATTTTCAGCGTATCGATTGTCCTTTTCGGAGCATTGGCCAGCACGGCGGATGGTCCGCCGGAGGCGTCCGAACCACTTGACCCGGGGTCATTGGCCTCAATGATTTCGGCGCTCTTCGGCAATGAGCCTCCTACGGAGGAAGAACTGGCCAGCATTGCCGCGAAGGCTGCGACCCATCCATTGGGCTCGCGGGGAAACCCCATCCGCGCCTCAGGCGCACGGGGACAGCACGCCTACATCTTGCGGCTCAACTGCCCGGGCGGAAGCAAGCCCGCCTATCACCGCGCCGGAAGCGCCGGGGTGGGCATTTATGGCAACATCCTCGACATCTATGTCGTGACTTGCCCAAAGGGCCCCGAGGCGGCATTGTATCTTGATCTTTATCATTCGGGATACGTCGAAGCCGGTGCCGTGCCGGGCTTCACCATTGATCCGCCACCGAAATAGCGAACAAGGCCAATGACAAGACCGGTCGAAGCCGGCTGCGGGGCGGCCATCCTTGACGAGCAGGGGCGCCTGCTCCTGATCCAGCGGCTGCGGGAGCCTGAGGCTGGCGCCTGGGGACTTCCCGGCGGCAAGATCGATTTCGGCGAACGCGCAGAGGACACCGCCCGCCGCGAGATCCGCGAGGAACTCGGCATCGAGATCGAGGTGCTGGGCCTCGCCTGCATTGCCGAGACGATCGACGCCGGAGATGGGCGCCACTGGATCGCGCCAGTGTTCGATGCGCGTATCATTTCGGGCAGCCCAAGTGTTCAGGAAACGGACAAACATGGCGGCTGGGGATGGTTCGCCCAGGACGCCCTGCCCCGGCGGATCACTTCCTCAACGGCGGCTTATCTCCGCCGACGGCAAACCGACGATTTGTGAGCGCTCACATTACGTTTGACAACGTGAGACACGCTTAAATCACTCATTTCAAAAGAGATTTTTTCCTCAGCCCCAGGCCGCTTTACCCCGGCACGGATGTTGCAAAATTTCGTAACGGCGCGCTAATGAGCGCATGGTGGCGGGGCCGGGGGCGGCCTTAAGTTGGCGTAATCGAGGAAATCCGATGAGCGATACCGTAGCAATCCTGGCAGAGCTGGGCGTGTCTCCGAAATCCGTAAAAAAGAACTGGAACGAAGCCCGCCTGTATGAGGCAGCGGTCGCTTCCGGCGAAGCGCGCGTGGCCGCTGGCGGCCCGCTGGTCGTCGAGACCGGGCAGCACACCGGCCGCTCCGCCAAGGACAAGTTCACGGTGCGCGACGCAACGACCGAGAAAACCGTCTGGTGGGACAACAATGCCGCGATGTCTCCGGAGCATTTCGAAGCTCTGTGGACGGACTTCAAGGCGCACCTGGCCGGCCAGTATGTCTACTCGCAGGACCTGTTCGGCGGCGCTGACCTGGACCACCGCCTGCCCGTCACGGTTGTGACCGAATATGCCTGGCATTCGCTGTTCATCCGCCACCTGCTGCGCCTGCCCGAGCCGCAGGAATATGAAGGCTTCAAGGCCGAATTCACGATCATCAACTGCCCGAGCTTCCGCGCCGACCCGGCCAAACATGGCTGCCGCAGCGAGACGGTGATCGCGGTCAACTTTGCCAAGCGCCTCGTGCTGATCGGCGGCACATCCTATGCCGGCGAGACCAAGAAATCGGTCTTCACCATCCTCAACTACCTCCTGCCCGCCAAGGGCGTGATGCCGATGCATTGCTCGGTCAACACGCATGAGAAAGACGGCGCCGCGATCTTCTTCGGCCTGTCGGGCACCGGCAAGACGACCCTGTCGGCAGACGCTTCGCGCACCCTGATCGGCGATGATGAGCATGGCTGGTCGGAGAACGGCCTCTTCAATTTCGAAGGCGGCTGCTATGCCAAGATGATCAAGCTGTCGGCCGACGCCGAGCCTGAAATCTTCGCGACCACGAAACAATGGGGCACAGTGCTCGAGAATGTCGTGATGGATGCCACGACGCGCGAGCTGGACCTCGACTCGGCCGCGCTGGCTGAAAACTCCCGCGGCGCCTATCCGATCTCGGCCATCCCCAACGCTTCGGAAACCGGCCGCTGCGGCCAGCCGAAAAACCTGATCATGCTGACGGCGGACGCCTATGGCATCATGCCGCCGATTGCGAAGCTGACGCCGGCGCAGGCGATGTATCACTTCCTGTCGGGTTACACCGCGCGCGTCGCCGGCACCGAAAAGGGCGTGACCGAGCCTTCGGCTACCTTCTCGACCTGTTTCGGCGGGCCGTTCATGCCGCGCCATCCGTCCGAATATGGCAACCTGCTGCGCGAGCTGATCGCGAAGTATAATGTCAATTGCTGGCTGGTCTCGACTGGCTGGACGGGCGGCCCATATGACCAGGGCAGCCGGATGCCGATCAAGGCGACGCGTGCGCTGCTGAACGCTGCCCTCGATGGCTCGCTGAATTCGGTCCAGTTCCGCAAGGATGAGACGTTCGGCTTCCTCGTGCCGGTCTCGGTACCGGGTGTCGATGCCAAGGTGCTCGATCCGCGCGCGACCTGGGCCGACCCGAAGGCCTATGACGCACAGGCCGCGAAACTGGCCGATGAATTCGTCGCGAACTTCAAGAAGTTCGAAGCCTATGTGGATGATGCGGTGAAAGCCGCTGCGCCGAAGGCCAAGTCGATCATCAACGCCTGACGGCGCCGGTCACGCAGAAATGAAACCCGCTGGCCCCGGGCCGGCGGGTTTTTTTGTCGCGCCCCGTCCATTGACGCCAAGGGAAGTCTGGCGTTGGCGGTGTTCCACAACTAGGGTGCGCCGCAACAAGACGTTATCACACAACCGGAGGAAGCCATGCGCGAAGCCGTTATCGTATCCACTGCCCGTACCGCCCTGACAAAGGCCGGGCGCGGCGCCCTGAATGACACCCACGGCATCACCCTGGCCGGCCATGCCATCCCGGGCGCGCTCGCGCGCGCCGGGGTCGAGGCCGCTGCCGTTGAGGACGTGTTCCTCGGCTGCGCTGCGCCGGAAGGCGCCACGGGCCACAACGTCGCCCGCAACGCGGCGCTTGCGGCCGGCTGCCCGTCGACCACGTCGGGCGCCACCATCAACCGGTTCTGCTCCTCCGGCCTGCAGGCTATCGCCAACGCCGCGCACACCGTGATCAACGAGGGCGCAGCCGTCACCGTCGGCGGCGGCGTGGAGAGCATCAGCCTCGTCCAGGCCTCCGGCCAGTCCAACCGGTACAAGTATTTCGAGCCGGAACTGGCCAAGACCTGGCCGGCCATCTGGATGACGATGATCGAGACCGCCGAAATCGTCGCCGAGCGCTACAATGTCAGCCGCGAATACCAGGACCAGTATTCGGCCGAGAGCCAGCGCCGCACCGCCGAGTTCCAGCAGAAGGGCTACATGGCCCAGGAAATCGTGCCGCTGAAGACGAAGATGCGCCTCGTCAACAAGGAAACCAAGGAAGAGACGTTCCAGGACGTCATCGCCGACCGCGACGACTGCAACCGCCCCGGCACGACCTATGAGAACCTGGCCGGCCTGCCGCCGGTTTTCCAGGGCGGTCTTGTGGTCAAGCAGGGCAAATATGTCACCGCCGGCAACGCCTCGCAGCTCTCCGACGGCGCCGCTGCTGTGCTGGTCATGGAAGCCAAGGAAGCCGCCCGCCGCGGGTTGAAGCCGCTCGGCCGGTTTGCCGGTTTCAACGTGGCCGGCTGCGATCCCGATGAGATGGGCATTGGCCCGGTCTTCGCTGTGCCGCGCCTGCTGGAGCGTCATGGGCTGAAGGTCGATGATATCGACCTGTGGGAGCTGAACGAAGCGTTTGCCTCGCAGTGCCTCTATTCGCGCGACCGGCTCGGCATTGATCCGGAGAAATACAACGTCAATGGCGGCTCGATCTCCATTGGCCACCCCTTCGGCATGACCGGCGCGCGCTGCACCGGCTCCATCCTGCTGGAAGGCCAGCGCCGCAAGGCAAAGTGGGGCGTTGTCACCATGTGCATCGGCGGCGGCATGGGCGCTGCCGGCCTGTTCGAAATCTACAGCTGAGCCTGATTTTTCAGCGGATATTGCGAAAGGGCGGCCTCACGGGGCCGCTCTTTTTGCTGAAGGGTGGATTGAGCCTCTCTGCCTTTTTCCGGCCTCCGCTTTGTGACAGGTTGCCGGAACTCAAAAGGAGTCTGCCATGCGCCACGCCCTGTCCCTGACTGCTGCCGCCCTGCTGCTGATGGCCTGCGGCGGGCCGGCCACCGATGCGCCCCCTGCGGCTACGGAGGCGACCGCTGCACCTGCAGCGGCAGCTGCGGACATGCCGAGGGCCGAGGGGTTCATCACCGCGAATGCCGCGCCGCCTGAGGGCGCAATCGACACACGCGGCGATGGGGTTTACCGCGACGGCGCTGGCCGGCCCTTCCAGTATGCCCTGCTCGGTCAGGAACTTCCAGACTTCACAGCCCCGACCTCCGACGGCGGCACCTTCAGCAAGGCCGATATCACCCGCTGGACCGTGATCGACGTCTGGGGCGCCTGGTGCGGCGACTGTGTGGCGGACGGGCCGTATGTGGCCGCGCTGGAGCGGGCGATCGCGCAGGATCCGGACCTCGATTTCGTCTCCCTCCACGTGCCCGCCAATGCCAACCGGGCGACGCCTGAGGAGCTCTTTGGCCGGTATGGCTCGCTGGAGGGGTATTTCACCGAGGCCGGCTATCATATCGACCGGGTCGTGCTGGATAATGATGCGGGCCTGCGCAACCTGCTGCAGATCAGCTGGACGCCGAGCTATCTGCTTGTCTCGCCGGACGGCGTGGTGCGCGGCTTCCGCACGGATCTGCGCGTGATCGATGACCAGCCGGTGAAGACCTTCATGCAGGATATTGCAGCAGTGCGCGGCGCAGGGGCGGAGTGATGATGCGGGCCGGTGCGGCGCTCCTGTTCCTCGGGGCGGCGTTGATGCTCACCGCCTGCGAGGAGGCAGAACCGGGCGCCCCTCAAGCGAACGGGACCGCAAGCACCGACGCCGATACGCCCCAGCCCGCCCGTATCGACCCCTCCCGATTGCCGGGGCGAACGCCTTTCACCCTGCCGGCGGTGCAGCAGGCCTTTCCCGGCCTTGAGGTGGTGGCCGTTTTGGAAGATCCGGCGCGCGGAGAGCTGCCGCGGTTTGACGTGCGCGCCCCGGGGGACACAGCCCCGCTCTACCGCCTGACGCCTGACTGGACGCGGGGGCTGGTGGGCGAAGTCGCCACCGATCATCCGGCCATTTCGGGACCGGGCGGGCTGCAGACTGGCACAACAAGGCGGGCGGAGGCCCTCGCAGCGCTGAACGGTGCACCCTGCGAACCCCTGACCGGACCGGGCGCCCCGCCTTTCGCCTGTGAGGCGAATACGGACGGCGCCGTGCTGCGCCTCGAATTTGCGGGCGAGGCGGCAGATGCCGTTCTGGTCCGGCTGGTCTGGCTGCCTGCACTGCCCTGATACCGGTCGCCTCTGGCGCGATTCCTGCATCAGACAGGGCGGGAGGCCCTCATCGCCCCTGCCCCTCACGCGGTGTTTGAAACTTCGCGTGTGACCGGCTAGGGGTGGAAGCGGGTGAATTGTGGACACTGGATGAAAAGGCGGAACGGAATGCTGCATCCTTCGACCAAGAAACTGATCGACAAGCTGAACGAGATGACCCGCAAGCAGCGGGTCGCCTGGATCGAGGGGGAGGACGCCTCGGTCGTGCACGACACCGAAGGCTACCGCGTGATCCTGACGCCGGAGCCGCACGGCATGAAGCTGACCGATGCGCTGGGCCGCGAGATCGAGACCTGCAGCGCCGAAGACTTCGCCGGCGAGACCGACAGCGCCGGCCGGCCCTATGCCCAGTTCGTGGGCGAGCTTTACCGCGAAGCGCACCGCCATGCGCGCGGCGCCGAACGCGCGATCCGCACGCTGCTGGCCGGGCTTGAAGCCGCCGAGGCGCCGATCGCCGCCCAGCCCGCGGAACCGGAGCTGCCGCCCGCAGAGCCGGACATGACCACCGACGAGACGGCCGAACTTAAGAGCGAGGCCGCGCCCGACGCCGAAGCGGCTGCTGAACCTGCGCCCGCGCCGGAACCGGCCGCTGCTCTGGCCGAGGCGCCTGAGCCGGCGGCAGAAGCAGCGCCAGTTGCGGAAGTTGTTGCAGAGCCGGCTCTGCCCGTTGAAGCAGCCCCCGATGAACCTGCCGCCGCAGAAGCGCCAGAACCCGCTCCTGAACCCATTGCCGCACCAGAAGCGGCTGAATCAGAGACGCCTGCTCCGGCGCCCGAGCCTGCCCCGGCGCAGGAAGAAACCCCGGTCCAGGCCGCGCCGCCCCAGATGCAGCAGCGCTTCTCGCTGTCGGGTATTCCGTATGCGGCAGCTGGCGCAAGCCTCGCGGAAGCTGCGCCAGAGCCCGAGCCCAAGCCTGCCCCGCCGCGCACGCTGATCATCGACGGGACAGAGGACCTGCCGGACATCATCCCCGGCATTCCGGAGCCCCGCCGCAATGTGAATGCGATCGATGCAGCGCCGGACGGCGAGGGCGAGCCCGGTACCGGCGGCGCCTCGCGCTTCAATCCCTGGAACTGATCCTCGCGCTGGCTGCGCCGGGTCCGGTGTGAACCGCCCCGCGCGCCTTTGCGAGCTCGATCTGGCGCTGGCGCTCGGCAAAGCGGCGGCGCTGCTCGTCGCTCATCTCACCGGCGCAATGCGGGCAGGAGACGCCGGGTTGCCAGTCTGCATGCTGACGGTCTGATTCCGAGACGGGGCGCCCGCAGGCGCGGCAAAGGGCATGGTTGCCTGGCTTCAGGTCGTGGCCGACACTGACGCGCTCATCGAAGACGAAACATTCCCCGCGCCAGAGGCTGTCCGCCTGCGGAACAGTTTCCAGATATTTCAGGATGCCGCCTTCGAGATGGTAGACATCCTCGATGCCTTCGGCCTTGACGAAGCTGGTTGCTTTTTCGCAGCGGATGCCGCCCGTGCAGAACATCGCGATTTTCGGGCGGCGGCCTTCGGCTTCCAGCTTTTCGCGGAAGGCGCGGAACCAGTCCGGGAACTGACGGAAGGTCTCCGTCTGCGGATCAATCGCGCGATCGAACGTGCCGATGGCAACTTCGTAATCGTTGCGGGTGTCGATGACGACCGTATCGGGGTCGGCGATCAGCGCGTTCCAGTCCTCCGGCTTCACATAGCTGCCGACGAGATGGCTGGGATCCGTACCCGGAACACCCATGGTCACGATCTCGCGCTTCAGGCGCACCTTGAGGCGCGGGAACGGCATCTCCTCCGCTTCGGAAAACTTGGCTTCCAGCGCCTCATTGCCGGGCAGCGCGCGCAGGCAGGCGAGCGCTGCGTCAATTGCCTCGGCGCTGCCGGCAATCGTGCCGTTGACGCCTTCCTCGGCCAGCAGGACCGAGCCCCGGATGCCGAGGCCGCAGAAACGCGCGGCAATCTCCGTTCGCCGGGCCTGATAGTCCGGGAAGCGGAAAAACCGGTAGAAGGCGGCAATGCGAACGCTCATGCGGCGCCTTATGGCAGAAGCGCGCGCCCCGGAAAACCGGGGCGCGCAGGGAAGCGCTCAGCCGGCCGCGACCGCCTTGTCCCAGGCCTTCACGGCGAGGGCGTCGCGCGGCGTGATGTCCGGGAAATCCGGATCGGCGGCGGCCGGATCGAAATACTTCCAGCTGCGGCGGCATTTCACGCCGGATGCCTTCTCCGGAACCACGGCGATGCCCGGCGCCTCGCCCATCGTGAACGCGCCGGCGGGCACCTCGGCGGAATGGATAAGCTCTGCGCCGGAGGTGATGAAGATGTCGCCTGCATCCTCGCCCGCAAACGCTTCGACGAGGGCCTTGTCGGCAATGAACACTTTCGGCGCGGCTTCCAGCGAGGCGCCGATGCGCTTTTCGCGGCGTTCGACCTCCAGCGCGCCGGTGACGACGCGGCGGACGGCGAAAATCTTCTCCCAGCGGCCCGCCACCTCTGCGTCCAGCCAGCCTTCCGGCGTTTCGGGGAAGAGGCGCAGGTGGATCGACGGGGCCGTGTCTTTCAGGTGGCTCGTCAGGAAGGCTTCCTCGGTCGTGAACGGCATGACCGGGGCGAGCCAGGCGAGCATCCGCTCCAGCGTCGCGGCCATCACCGTGCGCGCGGCCCGGCGGCGATTGCCGTATACGGAGGTTGCCTCATCCCAGGTCGCCATCGTTGTGAAGGCCGGATCGCAATAGAGCGAATCCTTGCGGACATCGAAATAGACCGCCGAAAGCTCGACATTCACGAAGTTGATGAGCAGCGTCATCACGCGTTTGAAGTCGAAATTCGCATAGGCCTTGCGGATCTGGCCATCGAGTTCGGCGAGGCGGTGGAGCATGTAGCGCTCAAGGCCGGGCATGGCCTGCAGGCCAAGCTGCGCGCCCGGATCAACCACTTCCCGGTAATCCGCAGACAGAAGGGATTCGGCTTCGCCAAAGCCCTCCAGCGCGCCGAGCATGTAGCGCAGCGTGTTGCGGAGTTTGCGATAAGTTTCGACCGTGCCCTTGATGATCTCGTCGGAGATGCGCAGGTCTTCCTGATAATCTGCCGAAGCTGTCCAGATACGGAGGATTTCGATGCCGTACTGTTTCTGCACTTCCTGCGGCTCGATCGTGTTGCCGATGGATTTCGACATCTTCTTGCCGTCGGCATCGACGATGAAGCCGTGGGTGACAACCTTCTTGTATGGCGCCTTGCCGCGCGTGGCGCAGGCCTCCAGCAGGGAGGACTGGAACCAGCCGCGATGCTGGTCGGAGCCTTCCATGTAAACGTCCGCCTGCCCCGTTTTCTCGTCGATGACGCCGCGCTTGCGGAGCGCAAAGGCGTGCGTTGTGCCGGAATCGAACCAGACGTCGAGGACGTCCGTGACTTTTTCCCAGCCTTCGGGCGAGACGCCGGTGCCGGTGAAGAAGTCTGCGATAGGCGTCGCAAACCATCCGTCTACGCCGGATTTTTCGATGGCGGCCTTGATGTTGGTGTTGAGAACTTCCGCTTGCTCTTTCGGCAACGCGGCGGTGTGCGGCTCGCCGGCGCCGTTGACGAACAGGGTGATCGGCACGCCCCAGTTGCGCTGGCGCGAGATCAGCCAGTCAGGCCGCCCTTCGACCATGGCCTGAAGCCGGTTACGGCCGGTGGGCGGGAAAAATTCGGTTTCGGCGATGGCGTTGAGGGCGAGTTCGCGCAGCGTCTTGCCATTGTGCACCGGCTTGTCCATCGCGATGAACCATTGCGGCGTCGCGCGGCGGATGACGGGGGCTTTGGAACGCCAGGAATGCGCGTCACGGATCGTGGTGATGCCGCGCGCGAGCAGGTTGCCGGACTCGGCGAGCAGGCGGATGACTTCATTGTTCGCCTTCCCCGCCTCGCCGCGCTTCTTGCCGGAGGTGACGATGATGTCGAGCCCGCGAAGAGGCTCGGGCACTTCGTCCGTATACCGCCCATCTGGATCGACGATCTGGCGAATATCTGATCGAACTTTAGCTCCAATCTGCTCTCTGTGCGTAAGGTTAAATAGAGGGAGCTGTTCCACCCATACGCCAAAGTCGTCTTCACCGTGGGCTGGCGCAGTATGTACAAATCCAGTTCCGGCTTCGTCCGTAACATGATCGCCGGGCAACATTGGTATGCGTTGTTGGTCCCAGAAATCACCTGCCCAAGCAGCTTTTGCGAATGGATGTGTACAAACAAGCAAGTCACGCGGATTCACCGCAGTGACAGGATGGAACCGCTTAACTTTAGCGGATTCCATAACAGACTGAACAAGCGCATTGGCGACGATAAGTTTTTCACCGACTTGAGCGTACGGTGGAAAACCTAGTTCTTCAGCAGTGAAAACTTCATCGACTTCAAAAACGCTGTACTCAACCGACGGATTGAAGCTGATCGCTTGGTTTGCAGGGATGGTCCAAGGCGTCGTTGTCCATATGACTACGCTGGCACCTGCAGCAAGTTTTGCCCACTCAGGAACACCAGGCTCAGACGCAAAGAACGAACCACCCCAAGGAAACTTCACCCACACCACCGGCACTTTCCGGTCGTGGTATTCCACCTCCGCTTCGGCCAGCGCAGTGCGCTCAACAGGCGACCACATGATCGGCTTGGCGCCGCGCACGAGGCCGCCTTTCATCGCCATGTCGAGGAATTCCGAGACGATGGCCGCCTCGCTCTCGAACGCCATGGTGAGGTAGGGATTGTCCCATTCCCCCTCGATGCCGAGGGCGCGGAATTCGGCCTTCTGCACGCCCACCCAATGCTCCGCGTACGCCCGGCAGGCGGCGCGGAATTCATCCGCAGGCACACTGTCCTTCGGGCGGTTCTTGCTCCGGAACTCCTCCTCCACCTTCCATTCGATGGGCAGGCCATGACAGTCCCAGCCCGGAAGGTAGGAGGCGTCAAAGCCCTGCATCTGGTGGGAGCGGACGATGATGTCCTTGATGATCTTGTTGAGCGCCGTGCCGAGGTGGATGTGGCCGTTGGCGTAAGGCGGGCCGTCATGCAGGATAAAGGGCGCCGCGCCCCGCGCTTTCGCGTCTGCGCGCAGCTTTTCATACAGTTTCAGCTCATCCCAGCGTTTGATCCATTCCGGCTCGGCCTTGGGCAGGCCGCCGCGCATGGGAAACTCGGTGGTCGGCAGGAACAGCGTATCGCGATAGTCGCGGGTCGTCTGGGACTCGGTCATGTCTCTGGTCATTCAGATGGGGGGCAGCGGCGGCACCGGTTGAAGGATTGGGGGCAAACGAACTTACCCGGCCACCGCTGAAGAAAAGGCTTCAGCCGGCGGCCGGGCCGCTAATTCGAGAAATCGGGAGCGCCCGTGCCTGTTCCATGGCGCTGGCGGTTAGCATGACCGGCAGGTCGCTGTCACCCCTGCAGAACCTTGGCGGCCGGGTCATCTGGCCGGTCATTGTCAGGCTTTCAGGATCTTGCGCGCCGCCTCGGCATCCTTGTGCATCTGGGCGATCATGGCCTCGAGGCTGTCGAATTTCAGCTCCGGGCGCAGCCAGGCGATGAGCTGCACTTCCAGCCAGCGGCCATAGATGTCGCCGGAGAAGTCGAAGATGTGGGTTTCCAGCAGCGGGTCGCGCAGGCCGGTGGTGGGCGTGCGGCCGAAATTGGCCACCCCATCGCGCCAGTCTGCCTCGCCCTCGATGCGGGCGCGCACGGCATAGACCCCATGCTTGGGGTGGATCAGCGTGCCAAGCTGGAGATTGGCGGTGGGAAAGCCGAGATTGCGGCCATTGCGCTCGCCGCTCTCGATGATGCCGTCCGCGGTCCACGGGCTGCCCAGCATTTCGGCGGCGAGATCCGGCTCGCCCGCCATCAGCGCCTGCCGGATCGCGGTGGAGGAAGCCTTGGCGCCGTGACTTTCGACCGGCTCGACGATCGTGACGCCAAAGCCGAACGCCCGGCCAAGGCTCGACAGCCGCTCGGCATGGCCCATACGGCCGCGCCCGAAACGGAAGTCGAACCCGACCGAGATGTGCGAAACGCCCAGCCCGTCCACCAGCACCTGCCGGACGAAGCCTTCATCCGTCATCGCCGCCATCTCGCCATTGAAGGGCAGCTCATAGACGTGCGCCGCGCCCGCAGCCGTCAGGGCCGCATTGCGGCGTTCCGGCCGGAAGATGCGGAAAGGCGGGTCGCCGGGGCGGAAATAGGCGCGCGGCGGCGGCTCGAAGGTGGCGGCAGCGAAGCGGCCATGCCCGGCGGCCCGCGCCGCCGCAATCACCGCAAGATGGCCGGCATGGACGCCGTCGAAATTGCCGAGCGCGACCGAACAGCCCCGGGCGTCCGGGGGCAGGCCGCGATAATCGGCAAAGACCGGCATCAGCCCTCCCGGCTCGGCGCGACGACTTCGGCTTCCCCGGTGATCACGCGCTTGCCTTCGACGATGCACTCGACCTTCAGCGTCACGCGGTTGCCGCGCGGCTGCTTCTCAGCCACTTCGGCGCGCACGGTGACGGTGTCGCCGATGTGAACGGGGCGTTTGAAGCGCATGGACAGGCCCACAAAGATCGCCCCCGGGCCCGGCAGGTTGTTGCCCAGGATGCCGGAAATGTAGCTTGCCGTCAGCGCGCCATGGGCGATGCGCTTGCCGAAGATGGTGCCGGCGGCGAATTCGTCGGACATGTGTAACGGGTTGTAATCGCCGGAAACTTCGGCAAAGCGCTGGATGTCGTTCTCGGTGATGGTGTGCACGGTTTCGTGCGCCTGTCCGATTTCGAGATCCTCGAACTTGTATCCGGTGAACTGGGTCATGCGGCCGGTCTGCTCCTGAATGGGTCCGGAGTTTCCGTTACACGCGCCCGCGCGGCTCGTCACCCCCGGCGGTGAAGGCTATTCCACGCGGCGGGGGTTGGCTGTGCTGGCGGTGCGGGCCTGGCCGGAGGCGGCGGCGAAGGCCTGCGCCATGCCGCGATAGAAGGTGATGCGCCGCTCGGCCTCGGGGTGCAGCGCCACGGCGCGGCTGGCGCCGATCAAGGCCTCGGGCTGCTGGCCCTCATGGGCGATGCGCATGATGTCGGCCCAGATGTCGGCCGGAAGGCTGCCGCCGGTCACGCGCCGCATGGGGCTGTCATCATCATTGCCGACCCAGACCCCGCCCGTATAGGCGGCCGTGAAGCCGACAAACCACGCGTCCCGCCAGTCCTGGCTGGTGCCGGTCTTGCCTGCCACAGTCCAGCCGGGGACGCGGGCCCGCCCGCCGGTGCCGAACGAGGCGGTGATCACGCGGATCATCATGGCGTTCATCTCGGCGGCGAGATCCTCGGCATAGATGCGCTCGCGGGCGGCTTGCGGACGCTCGTAATAGACCTTGCCGCGAGAATCGGTGACCCGCTGGATCAGGAAGGGCTCGGTCGACAGGCCGCCCGACTGGAACACGCCATAGGCCCGGACGAGGTCCCAGAGATTGACCTCCTGCGTGCCGAGCGAGATCGAGGGGAAGGCCTGCATCTGGCTCCGGAAGCCGAATCGGGCGGCGAACGCGGCGACGCGCTCAGGCTTCGTTTCCATGCCCAGTTCGGCCGCGACGGTGTTGGTGGAGCGGGCGAGCGCCTCGCTCAGCGTCATCAGGCCGAGGAATTCGCCGTTATAATTGGTCGGGCGCCAGGTGCCGAAGCTGATCGGCGCGTCATTGAAGACATCATAGGGCGAGTAGCCATCCTCGAGCGCGAGGGCGTAGACGAACGGCTTGAAGCTGGAGCCCGGCTGGCGGCGGGCCTGGACTGCGCGGTTGAAGGGCGAGGTTGTGTAATCGACCCCGCCGGTCATCGCGACAACGCGGCCTTCCCGGTCGAGGATCAGGGCGGAGGCCTGCGTGGCGGACACCGCTGCGCCGTCCTTGCCCATGCGTGCGGCGATGGCGGCCTGCATCGCAAGCTGCACCCTCGGGTCGATGGTCAGGGTGATGATGGCATCGCCCGGCAGGTCCGGCACCAGCGTGCGGACCTGTTCGGTGGCGACGTCCAGCACATAACCGAATTGCGGGTCAAAGCGCGGCGGCTCGATGATGTGCACGTCAGCCTCGCGCGCGGCGGCGGCCTGCTCGCGCGAGATGAAGCGTTCGGCCTCCATTTCGCGCAGCACATAGAGCTGGCGCGCCTTGGCGCCGCCGAGATTGTCGCGCAGGTTCAGGCGCGAGGGCGCCTTGGGCAGGGCTGCCAGCAGCGCGGCTTCGGGGATGTTCAGCTCCTCCGGCGGCTTGCCGAAATAGAAGCGCGAGGCGGCATCGATCCCATAGAGCCCGGCGCCGAAATAGATGCGGTTGAGATAGAGCGTCAGGATTTCATCCTTGCTCATCTCCTTTTCCAGCTGGCGGGCAAGGGTGATTTCCTGCGCCTTGCGCTCCATCGTCTGGCGGGAGTCGAGGACGAGGTTCTTGACCAGCTGCTGGGTGATGGTCGAGGCGCCCGAGACGGTCTCGCCGGCCTTGGCGTTGGACAGGGCGGCGCGCGCGATGGCGGCCTCATCTGCGCCGTCATGCTCATAGAAGCGCTTGTCTTCTGCGGCGATGAAGGCCTGCGGCACATGTTTCGGCAGGCGGGTGACATCCACGGCGCGGCCATACCGGGGCCCGCGGACGGACAGCGTATGGCTGTTCATGTCGAGGAATTCGAGGCCCGGCTCCCTCTGCGCCTGCCAGAGGTCAGCGACCGGCGGCAGGGTCGGCGCGCCGGAGGTCAGGCTGTGCCATTTCCACAGTGCCCAGCCGCCCGCGCCGAGAAGCAGCAAGGCCACCACGATCAGCCCCGCCCGCAGCGGCGTGATCCGGCGCGGCTCAGCCGCCGGCAGCGTCACACGGACGACGCGCGGGATGGGTGGAGGCTGCGGGGTCTGGGTCATCGAGGGATTGGCCCGGCCTGGCTGGAACGAGGTCTGATTGGCGAGCCTAACTGGGAGAAGATTACGGCAGGGTGAAGGCGCGCGGCCAGCTAGGGGATTTTAGGGCTTAGGCAGGCCGCCGGAAACAGGTATGCTCATCATCGGAGCTGCCAGAGGCACTTGAGTCGCTGGCCGAGGAGGAGACCGCCGATGCGCCTTTTGACCCTGACTGCTGCCGCCCTGATCCTGTCCGCTGCGGCCTGTGCGCGGGAGGAGGCCCCGCCGCCGCTGGCCCCGCCGGAGCCACCGGCTGAAGTGGCCGCAACAGGCCCCATGTTTGATGCTGAAGCGCTGGGCATTCCGTATGACGAGGCCTCGATTTCCGATGGCAAGGCGATTGCCCAGTCGCACTGTGCGATCTGCCATGGCCTCAACGGGGATGACAGCCTGCGCGGGGATGCGCCGCCGCTGCGCTATGTGCTCTCGCTCTACCCGCCCGAAAATCTCGCCGAGGATTTCCGAGCCGGCATCCATGTCGGCCATCAGGACATGCCCGACTTCGTCTTCGGGCCGCTGGGGATGGATGTGCTGCTCGCCTACCTCATCTCGATCCAGGAAACCCCGCCGGGCTGAGCGGCTCAGGCGAGGCCCTCACGCCAGGCCGGGCCGCCAGGCATCGCGGATGTGCCGGGGCATCCGTCCCGGCGCGAGGGCGATCAGGTCGTAGCGCCAGCCATGGTCGGCATAGCGCGGGCGGGCCGACATCCAGGCTTCGGCAGCGCGGGAGATCCGCTGCCATGACTGCTGTGTCACGGCGCCGAGGGCATCTTCCTGCCGGGTGCGGGCCTTGACCTCGATGAAGGCGATGAGCTTGCCCTTGCGGGCTACGAGGTCGATCTCGCCGACCGGCAGCTTCACGCGGGCAGCGAGGATCGAATAGCCCTTCAGGCGCAGCCACAACGCCGCGCGGCGCTCGGCCATGCGGCCCCGGATTTCCGCAGCGCGGCGCTCAGCCTTCCGCATCGCCGGATCTGAGCTTCAGCGCGCGCTGGTAGACTTCCCGGCGCGGCAGGCTAAGGGCTTCGGCCACCGTCTCCGCAGCCTGCTTGGTGGGCATGGAGGCGAGCGCATCTTTCAGGGCAGCGTCGAGATCGGCAGCGCTCGCGGCCTGTTCCAGCGGCGGGCCGGCGAGCAGGACGATCTCTCCCCTCGGCGGGCCTGCGGCGGTGTAGTGATCGGCGAGGTCCTGCAGGGTGCCGCGGCGCGTTTCCTCGAACAGTTTGGTCAGCTCGCGGGTGACCGCCCCCTGCCTGCCCGGCCCGAGCGTTGCGGCCATATCCCCGAGGCTATCGGCAAGACGCGGCCCGCTTTCATAGAAGATGAGCGTGGCCGGCACATGTTTCAGCGCCTGAAGTGCCGCGCGGCGGGCGCCTTGTTTTGGCGGCAGGAAGCCTGCGAACATGAACCGGTCGCTTGGCAGGCCGCTGGCGACGAGGCCGGCGAGCATCGCCGAGGCACCCGGCACCGGATAGACCCTGATGCCCGCGTCCAGCGCCTCATGAACAAGTTTCCAGCCCGGATCGGACACGAGCGGCGTGCCGGCATCCGAGATCAGCGCGATCCGCGCGCCCTCGGCGAGGCGGGCGAGGATCACCGGCCTCCGTTCCGCCCCGTTATGGTCATGGTAGGGGCTCAGCCGGGCCTTAAGCCCATAGGCGGAGAGGAGCTTTGCCGCGACGCGGGTGTCTTCCGCCAGCACCTCATCGGCGGCAGCGAGGATGTCCAGCGCGCGCAGCGTGATGTCGCGCAGGTTGCCGATGGGCGTTGAAACGACATAGAGGCCCGGCGAAGCCGCAACCGCCTGTTGCCCGTGACCGGCCCCGGCCATAGAGTCCGCCGGGTCGGGAATCGCGCCGGAGTCAGAAGGAAGACGAGATGACATTTCTGCCACCCTTACTCAGGAAACTGAAGGCGCCAAGTCTTGTGCTGGCAACCCTGCTGATGGCAGCGGCCTGTGCCACCCAGCCTGCCCGCCCGCCGGTGCAGATCGGCTCCGGCCAGCCGCGCGTCGACCCGGTCACGGGCCAGGTCATCCAGCCGGCACCGGGCGAAGCGTATGATGATGACTGGCTGTCGCCGATCGCGCGCGATGATGGCGGCCTGACGCCGGAGTTCATGCGCGGCCGGGATGTGAAGCGCGCGGCCGTGCTGCTGCCCTTCACCCATTCGAGCGCGAATGTGCGCACCGAAGCGGAGAGCATGCTGGCGGGCATCGAGCTGGCGCTGTTCGAATTCGGCGGCAACGACTTCCTGATCATGCCGATGGATACCGCCGGCGTCGCCTCCACAGCCGAGGCGCGTGCCGACGAAGCGATCCGCAATGGCGCCGATGTGATCCTTGGCCCGCTGCTCGGCGGGAATGTCGGGGGCGTGAAGGAAGCGGCGCGCCGGAAATCCGTGCCCGTGGTCGCCTTCTCGAATGACCGGACCGTGGCCGGCGGCGGGGTGTACCTCGCCTCCGTGCTGCCGGAGGAAGAAGTGATCCGGGTGATGGGCCACGCAGCAACACGCGGCACACGGACATTCGTGTTCCTCGGCCCGGACAGCGCCTATGGCCGGCAGGTCGAGGCCGCCATGCGCGCCGAAGCCGCCCGGAATGGCTGGACCGTGGCCGCAACCGGCTTCTATTCCCCCGGTGAAGGCGCCGCCGCACAGGCGCGGTCGATTTCCGGGGTGATCCGGTCACTCGGCGGCTCTCAGAACAACCGGATCGGCGTGCTGATCCCTGAGCGCGGCGTGACGCTCCTGTCGGTCGCGCCCCTGCTGATTGTCAACGGCGTAGACCTCAACCGGGTTCGCCTGCTCGGCACCAGCGTCTGGGATGACCCCACGATCTGGCGCGAGCCGGCACTGGAAGGGGCAGTTTTCGCGACCCGCGACCCGGACAACCTCTCTGCCTTCCAGGAGACGTTCAACCGGATCTATGGCCGGCGCCCGTCGGACCTTGCGGCGGCCGCCTATGATGCCGCCGCCATGGCGATCAGCCTCGCCGAGGATGGGCGTATCCTGCACTCTGAACTCACCGATCCGCAGGGCTTCATGGGGGTGAACGGCCTGTTCCGGTTCCGGCTGGACGGCACGGCCGAGCGGGGCCTGGCGGTGAAGCAGATCCGGGGCGGCACGGCAGAAGTGGTGGAACGGGGCATCACGACCTTCCCGCCAGGCGGCAGCTGACACATCACGGGTATGTATGCCCGGCCCTTGCACGGCCGGGCCCGCCGCCCCAAATGACCCGCCAGGGCGAGTAAATTTCAGGCGGCAGCCAATCCATGAGCAAGCGCGACTATTATGAAGTGCTCGGCGTTGAACGCGGCGCCGACGAGAAAACGCTGAAATCGGCCTATCGCAAGCTGGCGATGAAGTATCACCCCGACCAGAATCCGGGCGATACGACGGCTGAGGACAAGTTCAAGGAAGTCGGCGAGGCCTATGCGGTTCTCTCCGATGCCCAGAAACGTGCCGCCTATGACCGGTTCGGCCATGCCGCGTTCGAGAATGGCGGCGGCGCGGGCGGCGGCAATCCCTTCGGACAGGGCGTGAATCCCGAAGACATCTTCCAGGACCTTTTCAGCCAGGTGTTCGGCGGCGGTTTTGCCTCTGCCGGCGGGCGCCGGCGCAGCGGGCCGCAACGCGGCGCAGACCTGCGCTATGACCTTGAAATCACGCTGGAAGAGGCTTTCGCCGGCAAGGACGAGACCATCCATGTGCCCCAGGCCGTCAGCTGCAAGCCGTGCGACGGCACCGGCGCGGCCCCCGGCACCAAGCCGGAAACCTGTGAGACCTGCGGCGGCCATGGCCGCGTGCGCGCCCAGCAGGGCTTCTTCACGATGGAGCGCACCTGCCATATCTGCCAGGGCCGCGGCCAGATCATCCGCAAGCCCTGCAAGACCTGCGGCGGGCACGGACAGGTCAAGGAAGAGCGCAAGCTGCAGGTAAAGATCCCGGCAGGGGTCGAAAGCGGGATGCGTATTCGCCTGTCCGGCGAGGGCGAGCCCGGCTCTGCGGGCGGGCCGAAGGGCGACCTCTATATCTTCGTCGAAGTCGTCGAGCATGACATCTTCGAGCGCGACGGGCCGAACCTCTATTGCCGCGCGCCGGTGCCGATGGCGACAGCTGCGCTCGGCGGGGATATCGAGATCCCGACGATTGATGGCGGGCGCGCCCGCGTCGCCATCCCCGAAGGCGCCCAGACAGGCCGCAAGCTGCGCCTGCGCGGCAAGGGAATGCCCAGCGTGCGGGCCAATGGCCAGACCGGCGACCTCTATGTCGAGATGTTCGTCGAGACCCCGCAGAACCTCACCGCCCGGCAGAAAGACCTGCTGCGCCAGTTCTGCGAATGCTCCGGCGCGGACTGCCATCCGGAAAGCGAAGGCTTCCTCGGCCGTATCAAACGCTTCTGGGGCGGACATGACGGCGACGAAAAGCGCGTCAGCTGAGCTGAGGCCTGCCGGCCAGCTGGCCTGCAGCAGAATCCCGATTGACTAAATCCCGGCGGCAATGCTCCGTATCCGGCATTGCTGTCAGGGGAATGTATGCAGCTCAACGTCATCGACCGGCTGGCCCGCACATGCCCGGTTTGCGAAACGGCGGGGGACCATCCGAAAATCGAGGCGTACTCCCATCCCGAATGGGCGACCGTGAAATGCGCAGGCTGCGGCTTTGTTTTCCTGAAGGACGCGCCCGTCTATGAGGCGCTGTCCGAAGACCTCGCCTGGACCAAGCAGTTCGAAAAAGAAAAGACCCGCCGCAAGGAAAAGCAGCCGATCGTCAATTGGCTGGACCAGAAAACGCGCTGGCGGCTTCACATCGCCCGGGATGATGAGTGGGCGTACATCACGGAGCGGGTTTCGGCAGGCCGGGTGCTTGATGTGGGCTGCGGGCCGATCAACAAGATCCCGGACCAGTTCACCCCTTTCGGAGTCGAGATCGAGAAAGAGGCCGCGGAAATTGCCAACCGGATCATGGGCGAACGCGGCGGCCGGGTGGTGCACGCCCCGGCGCTGGAAGGTCTCGCAGAATTCGAGGATGGCTTCTTCGACGGCATGATCATGCGCTCCTATCTGGAGCATGAGGCCCGGCCCCGGGCGGTGCTGGAGCTTGCCTATCGCAAGCTGCGCCCCGGCGGGGTGATTTATGTGAAGGTCCCGAATTACGGCACGATCAACCGGCAGGTGCGGGGTGTGGACTGGTGCGGCTTCCGCTTTCCGGACCATCTCAACTACTTCGACCCGCCGCACCTGCGGGCGTTGGCAGAGGCCGCCGGCTTCCGCATGGAGCTGAAAAACGTGCTGACCCAGCTGACCAATGACAACATGCACGTCTTCCTGACGCGCCCCTGAAACGCATCCCGCCTTTTCCCTTGCGCGAGGCCCGGGCGACTGCCCCGGCGTCACGGCTTTCCGTGACGCTTACGTGCGCGTAAAGCCAGACTCCTGACGCGGCCGGACGCGCCAAAGAGACAGTTCAAGGGAGATCCAACATGGCTGAAGCCTTTATCGTTGACGCCTGCCGCACCCCTCGCGGCATCGGCAAGGTCGGCAAGGGCGCGCTCGCCCACATGCACCCGCAGCACCTCGCCGCGACTGTGCTGAGCAACCTGGCCGAGCGTAACAAGCTCGACACCGAGACTGTTGACGACATCATCTGGGGCACCTCCAGCCAGCGCGGCGCGCAGGGCGCCGACATGGGCCGCATGGCCGCCCTCGATGCCGGCTACAACGTCAAGGCCTCCGGCGTGACGCTCGACCGGTTCTGCGGCTCGGGCATCACCACGGTGTCGCTGGCCGCTGCCCAGATCATGTCGGGCATGGAACAGTGCGTCATCGCTGGCGGCTGCGAGATGATGAGCTACACCGCCGCTTCGGCTGACCCGAAGAACCCGCCGATGATGGATGCTGGCAACCTGCGCCTGCGCGAAAAGCATCCGCAATCCCAGCAGGGCTGCTGCGCCGATGCCATCGCGACGCTGGAAGGCATCGACCGCGCCGCCGTGGACCAGCTGGCCGTGGTCAGCCAGGAACGCGCCGCCCGCGCCATCGCCGAGGGCCGGTTCAACCGTTCTGTGGTGCCGGTCTACAACGTCGATGGCTCGCTCGCCCTCGACAAGGAAGAGTTCCCGCGCCCGGGCACGACGATGGAAAGCCTGTCGACGCTGAAGACCGTGTTCAACATGTTCTGGAACGTGCCGGTCGACGACAAGGGCACGACCTATGGCAACATGATCGAGAAGAAATACCCGCAACTCGCCGGCAAGATGCAGCACGTCCACCATGCCGGCAATTCCTCCGGCGTGGTCGATGGGTCGGCTGGCGTCCTGCTCGCCTCGGAAAGCTACATGAAGAAGCACGGCCTGAAGCCGCGCGCCCGGATTGTCGCCACGGCGAACATGGGCGACTGCCCGACGCTGATGCTGAACGCCCCGGTTCCGGCCGCGAGAAAGGTGCTCGAGAAAGCCGGCCTCAGCGTTGACGACATTGATGTCTGGGAAATCAACGAGGCTTTCTCGGTCGTTGCCGAGAAATTCATCCGCGACCTGAAGCTCAACCGCGACAAGGTGAACATCAATGGCGGCGCCATGGCCCTCGGCCACCCGATCGGCGCCACCGGCTCGATCCTGATCGGCACCGCGCTGGACGAACTCGAGCGGTCTGAAAAGCGCTACGGCCTCGTCACGATGTGCGCCGCCGGCGGCATGGCCCCGGCCATCATCATCGAGCGCCTCAGCGCCTGATCGTCCCGCGATTGACAGGGATCAAGCCCCGCCGGATCACACCGGCGGGGCTTTTCTTGTCGCGTGAGCGCCGCTAACGCTGCCGCGATGATGGATAAAGATGTATTCGAGACCCTGCTGCTCGCGATCGAGACTGACGCAGTACCCCTGGCGGAGGCCGGCCCGATCCTTGTGCTGAATGCCGAGCCGGGGCCCTGGCTGTCGCGGCTGCCGCAGGAGCGCCTGGTCCTGCGCACCAGCCTCAAGCCCGCCCATGATGCGCTGAGCGCGGCGGGCTACACCGTGCTGGCGCCGGACAGCGTCGATATTCCCGAGGCGCGCCTGACGATCATCCTGCCGCCCCGCCAGCGCGACCAGGCGCGCGCGCTCTATGCCCGCGCGCTGCTGGCAGCGCCCGAGGGCAGCTATGTGCTCGCGTGCCTGCCGAACACGCTGGGCGGCAAGACCGCCGAAAAGACCCTCGCCGAGATTGCCGGCGATGCGGCGAGCCTCTCGAAAAACAAGTGCCGGGCCTTCTGGACGATCAGGCATGACGCCCTGATCGACCATGATCTCGCAGAGGACTGGATTGCCGAAGACGCCCCGCGCGAGATCGAGCCGGGCCTCTGGAGCCGCCCGGGCCTCTTCAGCTGGGACCGGGTGGACCCGGGCAGCGAACTGCTGGCAGATTCCGTACCCGAACATATTACCGGCATCGGCGCAGACCTTGGCGCGGGCAATGGATTCCTCTCGCGCGAACTTCTGACCCATTGCGCGGGCATCGAACGGATGGACCTGTTCGAGGCGGAATATCGCGCGCTGGGCTGTATCGAGGGTACGCTGGAGCCGTTTGAAGGCCGCTACACTGCTCAGTGGGCTGATGTCCTCAAGGACCTGCCCGCCTCCACCTACAACTTTGCCGTGATGAACCCGCCCTTCCATACCGGGCGCGCCGACAATGCAGAGCTTGGCCGCGCCTTCATCCGCGCAGCGGCGGCCTGCCTGAAGCCCTCCGGCACGCTCTGGCTGGTCGCCAACCGGCATCTTCCGTATGAGGCAGAACTCAGCGCCTGTTTCCGCGCGCACGAGATGATCGAGGACGAAGCCGGCTACAAGATCATCCGGGCCGAGAAGCCAAAGCGCCGCAAATGAAGGATACACGCCAGCTCGCAAAATATCTGGCGGGCCTCGGCTATGGCTCGCGCCGCGAGATGGAGGCCGCCATCGCGCGCGGCCGCGTGAAAGGCTGGGGCGAGGACATCCGCTTTGACGGGGAGCCGCTGGACCCGCCCCCTGGCATGGTCATCCTGATGCACAAGCCGGCGGGCTTTACCTGTTCGCATTCGGATCAGGGGCGGCTGGTCTATGACCTCCTGCCCCCGCGCTTCCTGAAGCGTGACCCGAAACTCTCCTCCATCGGACGGCTCGATGCGGACACGACCGGCGCCCTTCTGTTCACGGATGATGGCGCATTGCTGCACCGGCTGATCTCGCCAAAGTCGAGTGCCGAGAAAGTATACGAAGCCACGCTCGCCCGGCCTCTGGAGGGCCATGAGGCGGCGCTGTTTGCTTCCGGCGAACTTGTCCTGCGCGGCGAAGACAAGCCATGCCTGCCCGCCCGGCTGGAGGTCACCGGCGCGCGCAGCGCGCGCCTGACGCTGACCGAGGGCCGCTACCACCAGGTGCGCCGCATGTTCGCCGCCGCCGGCAACCATGTCGAGACCCTGCACCGCGCCCGCTTCGGCCCCGTCACGCTGGACGGCCTCGCCGAAGGCCAGTGGCGCCTGCTGACGGAGGAAGAGCGCGGCCTGCTACGCTGATCTGCCGGCCAGTTCAGCATCGGCCCGCTCCTCAGCCGGACATTCGACTGATCGCTCTGTCAGGATCCCGACAATACCCGGAACGTCCCGCTGACACGGGCGACCGGCACGTCATCTGCCCGCACCAGGCCGCTGGCAAAGCAGAGCGTGCCGCCGGTTTTGACGAAATGGGTGTCCGTCACAAGCCACTGGCCAAGGCGCGCCGCGGCAATACAATCCGTGTTCAGCGTGACCGTCACGAGTCCCGCCGGCGCCGCGCGCCCTTCTGACTGAAGGGCGGCGACGCAGGAAAGCCCCATCGCATTGTCCGCAAGCGAGGCGATCAGGCCGCCATGCACCAGCCCCCGCGAATTGCAGTGCGCCTCTGACAGGATCAGGCCAATCGCCACCTCGCGCTCCGTTGCACGCGAATACAGCGGCTCCCACGGATCGGTGAACCGCGATTTGCGGAAGTGGGGCGAAAGCCGTCCGGAATGGCGAGAGGGTTGGTAGGTTCCGACATGGAACTGACACTGCGTTTGCGGCCGGCGCTTGTCCATCCATCCCCTAGCGTCAGGCCCGCACAGCCGCTATGCCCGCCCGCATGGCCCAACCGCCCCTGATCAGCCTTTCCGATGTGCGTCTTTCGTTTGGCGGCACGCCGCTCTTTGAAGGCGTGACGCTCAGCCTGTCCAAGGGCGAGCGCGCGGCCCTTGTCGGCCGCAACGGGGCGGGCAAGTCGACTCTGATGCGGGTCATCACCGGCGTGATCGAGCCCGATTCCGGCGAGGTCTGGCGCCAGCCCGGCGTCACCTCCGCCAGCCTCGCGCAGGAGCCGGACCTGTCGGGCTATGACACGGTGCTGGATTATGCCGCCGAGGGGCTCGAGGCCGCCTATATGGCCGAGGCGGAACTCATGGAATTCGGCATCGACCCGAAGGCCGATCCGAAGACACTCTCCGGCGGCCAACTGCGCCGGGCGGCGCTCGCGAAAACCTTCGCTGCCGAGCCGACGCTGATCCTGATGGACGAGCCGACGAACCATCTCGACGTGCCGATGATCGAATACCTCGAAGGCCGCCTGCGGGCCTTCAACGGCGTTGTGCTGGTCGTCAGCCATGACCGGCGCTTCCTCGAAGCCGTCTCCACCAACACGCTCTGGCTGCGCCAGGGCAAGGTGCTGAAAAGCCCGGAAGGCTATGTGAAGTTCGACCAGTGGGCCGAGCAGATCGAGGAGGAGGAAGCCCGCGAGCTTCGCCAGATGACGACGCATCTGAAGGAGGAGCAGCACTGGCTCGCCCGCGGCGTCACCGCCCGGCGCAAGCGCAACCAGGGCCGCCTCGCCCGGCTGAAGGACCTTAAAGCCGAGCACGCCCAGGCCCGCAGCGCGCTGAACGACCGCAAGGCCACCGCCGCGATCACGGCAGATGCCGGCGACTCCCTCAGCAAGAAGGTCATCGAGGCAAAGGGCCTCTCCAAGACCTTCCAGACGCCCGAGGGTCCGCTCGTCATCGCGACGGACTTGTCGCTCCGCATCCTGCGCGGCGACCGGATCGGCATTATCGGGCCCAATGGCGCAGGCAAGACGACGCTCGTACGCCTGCTGCTGGGCGAGATCGAACCGGACGAAGGCAGTGTGCGCCATGCCAGCACGCTGGAAGTGACGTATCTCGACCAGACGCGGGTGACGCTGAACCCGGACGACACGATCTGGGAAGCGCTGGCGCCGGCTGGCGGCGATTCCATCACAGTGCAGGGCCATCAGCGCCATGTCGCCGCCTATGCCAAGGATTTCCTGTTCCGGCCTGAACAACTGCGCCAGCCGGTCGGCGCCCTCTCCGGCGGCGAGCGCAACCGGCTGACACTCGCCATCGGCCTGGCCCGCGCGGCGAACCTGCTCGTGATGGACGAGCCGACCAACGATCTCGACATGCAGACGCTCGACCTGCTCGAGGACATGCTGCTCGCCTATGAAGGCACGCTGATCCTCGTCAGCCACGACCGGGCCTTCCTGGACGCGACAGTGACCAGCTGCCTCTCTCCCATAGGCGCCGGGGAATGGATCCAGACCGCCGGCGGATGGTCGGACGCGCAGATGCAGCTGAAGGATATCCGCCGCAAGGATGCGCCCAAGCCTGCCGCCACAAAGCCCGCTGCAACCGCGCCCGCGCCGAAACCGAAGGCGCAGACCAAGCTCTCCTACAAGGACGAGCACCGGCAGAAGGAAATCGACGCGCTGATCCCGAAGCTGCAGGCCGAGATCGCGAAACTCGAAGCCGCCCTTGCTGATCCCGCCCTCTATGCCCGCGACCCGGCAGCTTTCAATGCCGCTTCCGCCCGCATCGGCTTGGCGCGCGCGGAGCTCGACGCGGCCGAATTCGAGTGGCTGGAAATCGAGGAAAAGCGCGCAAGCCTCACCGGCTGAAACGCGCGCCACAGGGCAAACGCTTCATTAACGCGCTGGCGCTATCCTGTTCCCGATATTCTGCCGGGAGTAGACCTCATGCGCCTCGTCCTGCTGATTGCAGCTGCCTGTCTTGGCCTGGCCGCCATGGCCCATGCCGATGGCCGGGAGGGGCGCACGCTGAGCGTCCCCTCGCTGAAGCCGCTGGACGTGACCGAAACGCAGTGGCCCGGCGATGCCCCCGGCCACCGGACCCCCGGCTATGAGTATGGCGTCTACCGGTTCGGCTCGACATTTTCGGTAAAGGACGGCTCGACCCCGGCGGCCTGCGAGACCGCCTGCCAGGATGCCAGCAGCTGCCGCGCCTGGTCGTTTGTCGAATCCTATGGCGCCTCCCCGGCACGCTGCGAACTGAAACGCGGCGGCGGCCGGCCGGAAGAAAACCGCCTTGCGGTGTCCGGCTATTCGCCTACCGTGCGCGCAGCTATGTGGGGCAGCGTAGCCCCCGTCGCCTATGAACCCGCGCCCCTGCCGGGCCAGCTGATCGGCGGCGCCTCGGGCGACAAAGCCGATGCCGGATCAGACACCGACTATGCCGCCCTTACGGAGGCATTGCAGTCTCTGGCAGCCGCGAGCGCCCCGTCGCCCTGATCAGGCCCATGATCAGCTAAGCGCGCGTTCCTTGGTGGCCGTGAACCGGATGCCCGGGTTTTTTTCCTGCGCATAGCCAACGTCCCAGGCATTCTTCGCGAGATACACCGGCGCGCCGTCAAGGTCGGTGCCTGAAGCGGATTTGTTCTTCTCCATGAAGTCCTCGATCTTTTTCGGATCATCAGACGACATCCAGCGCGCCACATTATAGGGCGCCGGCTCGAACATCACTTCGAGATTGTATTCCGCCGTCATCCGCTCGATCATCACCTCGAACTGGAGCTGGCCGACCGCGCCGACGATCATGTCGGAGCCGATCTGCGGGGTGAACAGCTGCGTCACGCCCTCTTCGGCAAGGCTTTCGAGCGCCTTGCGCAGGTGTTTCGCCTTCATCGGATCCTTGACCCGCGCGCGCCGCAAGAGCTCCGGCGCGAAGTTCGGGATGCCGCCGAACTGGATATCTCCGTTCTCGGACAAAGAATCGCCCACGCGCAGCTGGCCATGATTGGGCACGCCGATGACATCGCCGGCATAGGCCGTCTCGGCGATCTCGCGGTCCTGTGCCATGAACATCAGCGGATTGTGGATATTGAGCTGCTTGCCTGCAGTCGTCTTCAGCCGCATGCCGCGCCGGAACTCCCCCGAACACAGGCGCACGAACGCCACGCGGTCCCGGTGGTTGGGGTCCATGTTCGCCTGGATCTTGAAGACAAAGCCGCTGACGAAGGAATCCTCGGCATGGACGGACAGCGGCTCACCCTTTCTCTGGGCTTTCTGGTCGCGCGGTTGCGGCGCATAGGAATGCAGCGTACGGAGCAGTTCGGCGACGCCGAAATAGCGCAGCGCCGATCCGAACACGACCGGCGTCATATTGCCTTCCCGGAAGGCCTGCACATCAAACGCCGGCAAGAGGCTGCGCGCCATCTCGACGCCTTCGGTCAGCTCGGCGCAGACATAGGGATCAAGATTGGCCTTCAGGCTCTCCGTGTCACCCGGAATCTCCGTGGCCGGACCAATCCGCGCGGGCTCGCCCGGCCGCCGCTCGAACTGCAGGAACCGGCCCCGCTCTAGGTCCAGCATCCCGGCAAAGCGCTGGCCGCTGGCCGCCGGCCAGTAGAGCGGCGCGGTGTCGAGCTGCAGCTTGTCCTGCACCTCGTCCAGCAGCGCGATGGGCTCGAGCGCCTCGCGGTCCATCTTGTTGATGAAGGTCACGATCGGGATGCCGCGCATCCGGCAGACCTCGAACAGTTTCAGCGTCTGCGGCTCGATGCCCTTGGCCGCGTCGAGCACCATGACCGCGCAGTCCGCCGCCGTCAGTGTACGGTAGGTATCTTCGGAAAAGTCCTCGTGGCCCGGCGTGTCGAGCAGGTTGAACATATAGCCGTCAAACTCGAAGGTCATGACCGAGGCAGAGACCGAGATGCCCCGGTCGCGCTCGATCTTCATCCAGTCAGACCGCGTGCGCCGCGCCTCGCCGCGCGCCGCAACCTCACCGGCTGCGCGGATGGCCCCGCCGGCCAGCAGGATATTCTCGGTCAGCGTCGTCTTGCCGGCGTCCGGGTGCGAGATAATGGCAAAGGTGCGCCGCCGGGCGGCTTCAGTCACATGCGACATGGGTCAGGGTCTCTCTTCGCCGGACGCCCTAGCCGATTTGCTGTTTGGAATGAAGGGGCTGGCTGAGGAGGTCGGCGCAATGGGGGGCAGCGCTTAATCGAACGGTCGCGGTTTCGCCCTAAACAGCCGGTCGCTAAGCAATGCGACTTTGGTTTGAAGGTCCTAGGGCAGGTCAGTGCTGGGCGTGGCGGGCACCGGCCTTAGCGAATAACCTGATTGTTCGGGCCATAGAGCTTTCCATTATACCACGAATAGCCAGGTCCCAGTTCGCTGGGGCCCGTCCGACCACGCGCCGCCACACTGGCTTCATAGTTGGCGAAGGCCTGGTCAGCGGCGATCGCCAGCAATGCGCCAAAGCCGCCCGGGAAATTTCTCGGGTCAGGCGGCGGCGGATTGAGGATCTCCTGCCAACGCGCGCGCACGCCTTCGCAGGCTGCCGCGTCCCTATGGGCACAGAAGAGCGCAACATCTGCCTCGCTTCCAGGACCCTGTCGTTCTATGGAGCGAAGCGCCAGATTCCGCAGCGCCTGCTCATTTTCGGCGACCCTTTGCGCGCGTTGGGTCCTGTATTCAGCGAGCCTCACTTCACTTCTCTGACTGGCCTCCTGAATGACTGCGCTGTTGTAGGCAGTCAGGCCGTTCTGGGCGGCCTGATAGGATACGAAGGGTCCGATGCTCATCTCGAACCACGCAGCCGGCTGCGGGCTCGCCTCGTCAGGCGTGAGGATGAAGACCGGACCGCCCTTCATCTGCGCAAACAACCCCATGGAAAATGCCGCGCGGGCGAGCATCGGTCGCAGCGCGTTATTGGCGAGTGGAATGCCATAGGCGTCGGTGTTGGGCGAGTAGTACTCCACCGTCCGCACGCCCCAGTCGATCACCTGCCAGCCTTCCCAAACAGCCGCCGTTCGTGTCTCTGCAATGCGGTCGTCATTGATCGGACGATTGCCGATGGCCCAGACTTCCTCGCCGTCGTTTTCCCAAAGAATGCCCGTTGCTATCCAGGGATTGGAATAGCCCGATGGCCAGTGGCCCATCCTGTCACGCAGGAAGTCGGCGCCGAAGATCGGCCGGATGCCCCGAATGCCATTGCCACCGGCGGCAAGCCGGCCATCGTCGCGGATGGGCCAATAGAGGTTTCGTTCGACGTCAAGCGGAACCATGAACACGAAATAGGGGATGTGCTGGCGTAGCGCTGACGTCTCGTCTGCCTCTGTCTTGAAGGTGAAGTGCAGGTCATCCAGCATCGGCATCAGCAGGGATCCGTCGCGGCCGTAGATGCCCCAGGAGACTGCTCCATCAGGCTGGCGATGGCGAACGACGAACGCCCCCTGCTTGGTGGCCATGACCGGGTAATCGATCAGGGTCAGCATAGAGGTCCGTCGCTGGTGTACCGGTAGGAAAGTTTCCCCCGTATCCGGGCCAACGAGCCGCATCTGATGCTGCAGAAGAGGGTTCGCCGCCAGAAGCTGCTCATGCTCGGCATAGCTGATGACCCTCTGGCCCTTCGGCTGGTCAACATTTGACAAGATCGCCACAGCCTCGCCCCGTGGGCCGAGCAGGGCCAGTTCGCCGGGCGCTGCATCGGGCAGGACGCCGAGATAGTATCCGAAAGAGGGGCCATATTTGTGTACCTGCTCGAAGCGGCCATTGCGCTCTTCAAAACTGGCGACTGGATAGGACGAAGGCGCGAAATGAAGGCCCGCGAGACCGGAATCGGCACTGTCACCGGTGATGAGATCGATCAGGATCAGCGTCTTGTCGCCTGCGGCGCGACGCGCATAGGCGACATTCTGGCCGGGCACGAGTGTGACTTCACGAGAGGGCGGCACGATCCACCGGTTCTGGCCGTTCACGCTGCGCGCCCATCCTTGCAGGACGTCGCCCTCTTTCAGGCGCTCGCCGTTGAAACGCACATTGCGCTTGGCCGTTAGGCGGTAAGGTTCCATCCGGTAGCGCACAGTCGTGCCGTCCGGTGCTACACCGCTGACCTCGTGGCGAGTGCCCAGACGGCTGACGGAGAAGTTTCGTTCACTGATCTCGACCGCTTCCTGAGCATTGGCCGCTGGTGCGTGAGCGAAGACGAGGCTGACTGCAATCAGCAGCGGTGCCAGCCATTTCATCGCAAACATAGAATTCTCCCTGCCACGTGACTGCCTTCAGGCCCGCTCGGCGACACCGACAATCCATGCAATGCGGTGCAGGTGCAGTGCCAACCCCGATAAATTATGTCGTCACTGCTGTCGGTGCGCAAGCCAGGCTGCCGAACGCGGCGATGGCCAAGATCAGCGATTTCCTCCCGCTCGGCTTGCCCTAAGCCGCCCGCGTCCAGAAGGCGCGGATGTCCGGGCGGTCGCCCTCGGCATAGCGGGTGCGCACGTTTTCGAGGATGGCTTCCGGCAGGATCGTCAGGCGAGCTTCGGCGACGCGCCCCTCATGCACCGGGAACAGCGCCGCATTGGCTCCGGTCTTGGCGATAATCAGCGCGGCAAGGTCGCTCACCAGCGCCGCATCGGGAACCCCGCCCCGGTCGTGGCAGGCCTGCAGCTTGCGGCGGGCAAGGTCCATCGCCTCACGCGGGCGCAGCCCCAGCACATCGACGCCCAGCAATTTGCTGCGGGCGAGCAGGCGCATTTCCGGCGCCTCCACCTCCGTCACGATGTCATTCAACAGGAACAGCATGGCTGCCCGGCCCCCGATTGCCCTCGGGTGCCAATCTGCGGGGCGCCGGTAAACAGGGCGTTTACGGTTTCAGCGCCGGAGGCTGATCCGGTGCCTGATAAGCAGTTCCTGCGTGCGCCGGTCCGGACCGCAGGCAGCCTCATGCGCCTCGATTGCCGTCAGCAGTTCGGCATCCGCCGCATCCCAGAACGGCACGCGCTCGGCAACAGCCGCCTCGGCAGCCGCCACGTCGGCGTCCACGGCTTCGGCATCGGCTTCCCATCCATCGTATTCGCCATAGGCCGACATGTCAGCGTAATACTCATCTGCGACGGCGTGCGCATCTTCCAGCCGGAAGCGCAGGGCTGCCTGTTCCTGATGGTTGGCGCTGACGGCAAGGGCCGCCCGCTCCATATCCGGCCAGAACGCCTCACAGGCGAGCGCAGCGGGGGCGGCGGCGATCAGCAAGGCGGCGACGGGGATTGCCTTCACAGGGGCGTTTCCTTGCAGGCTTCCATCTGGGCGTCCAGGGCTACGCGGTGCGCGGTGGCAGCAGAATGCGCCGTCTCGGCCGCATAGAGTTCCTCTTCCGCCTCGGCGAGCAGCCGCGATTCTTCAACATGGTCGATAGCGCCGGCCTCATAGTCCTCCACGATCCACCGGGGCATTTCCCTCGCAAACTCAACATCGCGGGCAAGCCGGGCTTCCGCCTCGCGGGCATGTAAGTGGGCCTGCACGGGCGCCGGCCCGCAGGCCAGCTCCTCGGCAAAGGCCACAGGCGCTGCGACCGAAAAGAGAAGGCCGGCAAGGGCAAGTCTGCGCATGGGTCACTCCCGCAACTGAATACTACATCACCGTAAGTACCGGCCGCCCCGGCGGGCGTCACCCCCCGGTTCGAGGGGCGTCGTCCTCGACCGGTTCAGTCAGGAAGTGCCGGCCCTCCCGGTCCTCGATCTCGACGATCCAGAGGTCGCGGTCGCGCGCTTTCGCGCGGGCGACATAGGCATCCACAGCCGCTTCCTCCGGCCCGATGCCCTGCACGGCAAGGTTCAGGAAAATCCGCTCGCCCTCAAGGTTCATCGACGGGGCGTACACCGCCGCCGTGCCATTGAGGCGGGCGACCTTGACCAGCACATCGCCGCGCGCCTCATCGCCGTGCTGGATAACGAACGCGCCCGCGCCAGCGAGGTTCGCGCGCCGGATCAGCGCGTCGATCCAAAGCCGCGCGGGAAGGCGCTCCATCAAGGCCCTGCGACTCCTGACCCGGTTACCTCGCGAGTCCTCACCCGCCGAGGGCGCAGGTCATGCCGACATTCATCAGCGCCCCGACAACCTGCATCTGCTTGCCTTCGGGCAGGTTCTCGAGCAACTCGTCAGCGCCGATGCCGCTGGGGCCCGAGGCCTTTGCAAACGCCTTGAATGTTTCCGCATCCAGATCCCGCTCCATGCCGTCCGCCACGCAATTGCAGAATGCTTCGTTTTCACCATCCGCCATGCAGGCTTTTGCGATGGCCGCCTTGTCGCTCTGGCTGCCGCCGCAAGCTGCGACGGCCAGCCCGAGGGCGAGCGCCCCGCCGATGAATATGCGCTTCATAACCTGTCCCTTTTGATTCAGTTATTTAGACAATGACACTGTTCTGGACCGAATGCCAGCGCGAGGGTGGCCAGCACAGGGGTCATGGCAACCAAGCCCTCAGTGACATATGCCGAAAACATCTTCCGCGCTCTCGCCGGCCAGCAGCGCGATAAACAGGCGTGCCAAACCGCCCGGGGCCTATTCGGCGGCCCCGTCCAGCGAGAACAGGTCGGACTCCTGCGCCTTGGGCAGGGTCACCTCCGCCTTCGTGCCGCGCCTGGGCTTGGAGGTTAGCCTGAGGCTCCCGCCATGCAGCTCCGCAAAGCGGCGCACCACCGACAGGCCGAGCCCTGTGCCCGGTTTCGCCCCCGGGGCCTGCGCAAAAGGCTCGGCCAGGCGTTCCAGATCCTCCGGCGCGATCCCGGCGCCGCGATCCGTCACGCTGAGCAGGGCCGCTCCGGCCTCAATCCGGGTCTCCAGCGTGACGGTCCTGCCGCTGCCGGAATACTTGATCGCGTTGGAGACAAGGTTCTGCCAGATCTGGCGTACGGCGCGTGCGTCTGCCTCGGCCCAGACCTCGCCGGATGATTTGAGCTTCAGCGTCACGCCGGCGCGTTTTGCCTGCCCTGACAGCTGCCGGATGACCGACTCCGCCGACGCCGACAGGTCCACCGGCTCGGGATCCAGCCGCACCCGGCCCGCTTCGGCGCGCGCCAGATCCAGAATGTCATCCACGATCAGCAGGAGGTCATTGCCGCTCTCGAGGATGATCGAGGGATAATCGGCATAGGGCTCCGGCATCGGCCCCATCAGTTCGGCCTGCATCACTTCCGAATAGCCGAGGATGGCGTTCAGCGGTGTCTTCAGGTCATGGCCGAGCGAGGCGAAGAAGGCCGTGCGCGCTTTCAGCTCCGCTTCGAACGCGGCCTTGTCCGCCTCGTTGGCCCCTTCCGGAAGGTCCGGCTTTGCGAACAGCAGCATCGACATGCCCTCGGCCCATGTCTCGGCGGCGACGAGCACCGCCTGCCCGTTCCTGAGGCGCGCTTCGCCTGTCAGCCTCGCTCCGGGCTGTCCGGGCTCTGCTTCCAGTGCGCCCGGCTCGAACACCGCGCTGAGGGCCGTGCCGGGCCGCAGGGTCGACATCCCGAAACGGTCTCCAGTGACAGCACGCAAGCGGCCTTCCGGCGTGACATCCAGAAGAACCACCCCGCTCGCGGGCAGGATCGGCAGGGGCGCACCCGCGCTCCGCCGCGCAGCGGGCGGGCCATTTGCAGCCTGCGCGGCAGCCAGCGCCGGGCTCCTTGGCACCAGCAACCAGATCATGAGCGCGATCTGGACAAAGCCCGCAAAGGCAAAGGGAACCGCGAGTGACAATGCCCCGTCCGGCACAGGCGGCAGCGCGCCCATGGCCCCGGCCGTTATGACCGAAAACAGCGCGAAGGCTGCAAACACGCCCGCTTCGGCCGCCATTCGCCGGGCCCCGGCCAGGAGTGCGGCGACGGGCGCAGCTGCCAGCAGAACGGTCAGAGGCGACAGTCCGCCCCCGCTGAGGATCAGGCCGGCCAACGCCACACCGGTCCAGGAAATCACGATCAGGCCGCGCCCGGCGAGGCTTGCGGCCGGCGCCATCAGTCCCGCCAAACCGGGCACCGCCGCCGAAGCAGCAGCAATCGCTGCAGTGCCGGCAGACGCGCCTGCCAGCAGCCCGGACACACCGGCCGCAGCGCTGAGCGCCAGCCAGACGAGATGAACAAAGTGTAACTGTTTCTGCTGTCTGCGGCGGTCCAAGCGTTAATACCCCGGACACGAGTTTTAGGTATTCTTCCGATCTGTCGCTCTGCTGTATTTGTAATAAAACAATGAGGCAAGGTGAGGTTCCCCCAGGGGGAAAACTGGGGCAGTAATATCGCGCAGTGGGAGAGGAAGTTTCACATGCTAGGATTGCGGGCTTGCGCGGCGGTTTTCGCCGTATTGGGGCTGGCGGGCGTTGCGGCCGGCCAATCGATCGATCCGGTGTCGCAGAAAGCGGCCGTCTACATGACTTACCAGTCCGATGTGGACGAGATCGGCGAGAAACCGTTCCAGTCAGTTGATGACATCAACATGGCGCTGACCAAGCTCGGCGGTCATAATCCTGATCAGTTTACCCGGGGTTGGATCTCCTATTCCGCACTGATCGCTTCCCAGGACCCGGAATTCCGCGGCGCTGTGCGCAACGCGGAATCCTATTACGGTCGCGATGCGGTTCTCAGCACATTCTCCAACAGCACCGGCTTTGCCCGCACCCTGGATGGCGGCAACAGCGCCGTCGGCGCGGCCCTGAAGGCCACAGAGCAGGACCTGCCGCGCGTCTACGCTGCCGCAGACCGTATCTGGGAACAGGGCTACACCCTGCAGAGCTTTGGCTGGGGCAAGGCCCTCATCCGCGACCATGCCGCCCGGACAAGTCTCCTCTCGACCAGCCAAAGGCACGGCCACACAGCAAGTGATGCGATCCTCGCTGCCCTTGTCACGCCTTCGGCGGACGTTTCAGAACTGGAGGCCAGCGTTGAAGTGGCTGCAGCCGTGACCGGCAATATTGCCCGCGCGGTGCGCCTGCCGACCTTCCTGGCCGGCAACCGGGTCGCCGCCAAGCCATCGGGCCCGAGCCAGGAGCGCGCCGCGAACCTGATCGCCTCCGTCGCCGCCATGCGGATCATCGAAGCGGGCGAAGACCACCGCAGCTCGATCGAGAACATTTCCCTCGATCCGATCATGCGCATGTGCATTGCGCGCGAGCAGGGCACGCTGACGAACTGCGTTGGTTCGATGCGCACCGAGTCCGACATTCCGCAATGCATCAGCAATCACGCCCTGCGCGGGATCGCGAGCTGCATCGCCACCGCTTCGCGCTGAGGCATACGCGCCGTCAGCCTTGCGCCCGGCAAAGAATACCCCCGTCACCCCCTCGTGACGGGGGTTTTCTTTTGCGCCGCGAAGCGCCAGATGAGGCGCATGAGTATCGAGGCCGCCGCAAAAGACATCCGCGAAGAATTCTCATGGCTTGAGGATTGGGAGGCGCGTTACGCCCACCTGATAGACCTCGGCAAATCGAACCCGCCGCTGGCGCCGCATGAACGCACCGAAGCAAGCCGGGTGCGCGGCTGCGCATCCCAGGTCTGGCTGGTGACCGACACCGCCGGCGGCCAGCTGAACCTGCGCGCCGAATCCGATGCGATGATCGTCTCCGGCCTCATTGCGCTGCTCATCCGGCTCTATTCCGGCGCCGCCCCGGAGGAAGCTGCGCGCTTCGATGCCGAAGGCCTCCTCGACGAGATCGGCGTGAAGGGCGCGCTGACGGCGCAGCGCTCCAATGGGCTTGCGTCCATGCTGGCCCGTATCCGCAGCGATGCGAAGGCCGCCCTCGCAGGCTGACCAGCGCCCACCTCAGCGCGGCACCCGCACATCCAGCGCATAGGCCCGGGCGAGCTGCCGCAGGCAATCGAGCCCGGCGCCCGACACCTCCTTCACCGCGCAGCCGCACAGCTCGGCAAAGCTGCGGCGCGTCGCCCGCTCTGCCAGCAGCGCTTCCGCCCGCCGGAACATGGCCCGGCCAATCGAGCGTTGGACCGCTTCGAGCCGGCCCAGCGCGGCTGAAGCGGCAGGCTGCACGGGCCCGCCTCCGCCCGCCGGGGCCCCGACACCCAGCGGCAGCCCGTCCCACCGCATGGTGACCCGCTGCGGTGTAGCCGCCTGTTCAAGGTCCGCCAGGAAACGCTGCCCGGCAGCCTTCAGGCGCGCGGCCTCTGCAGGGGCGAGCTTCGGGTCGGTCAAGAGCGTCAGGATCAACGCCACCCGTCTTGGGCGCGGCGCGGTCAGGAAGGTCAGGTGCGCAGGCGGTGCAGGCAGCGCCTGTTCCGCCGCCAGCGCCGCCCGGCTGGCCCAGCGTCCGCCGGGATGCTTCAATTCGGTCAGCACGCCCTCGTCCTGCAGGCGCTCGACAATCCGCAGCGGCACAGATCCCGCGGCCCGTGTCCGCCCGTCGCGGCGCCGGTAAGCCAGCCAGCCAGCCTCTGTCTCGGCAAGCATTCCGCCGGCGGCGAGCAGGCGGTCAATCTCCGGCCCGGCCAGGATACGTCCCGCTCCACTCATGCTGGAAGCTCCCGCGCCGCAAGCACAGCGACAGAGCGCAGGCCCACCGCCAGCTGCTCCACCCATATGTCGAAGTCCGGATCCTCCCGGTACTCCTCAACCAGCTGGCAGGCATGTGCCACGGTCGAGCGGTCCCGCTGGAAAGCCCTCGCAACTCGCGCAAGGCTCATATCGCAGCCAGTATAGGCGAGATACATGGCCACGTGCCGGGCCCTCGCCTCGACCGGCCTGCCCCGGCCCGGCCCGGCCACCGCCTCGGCGGACAAGCCGAGCGCAAACGCCACCAGCGCGGCCGCCAGCCCGGCCACATCCTCATCTTTCCTGGGGTCAAACTTCTGCGCGGTCATGCGCCACTCCTCTCGCCAACCAGCAGGAGTATAACCCGCCCGGGAGAGGTGTAGGATTGATTTCCTACAGTTGCAAGCAAGATGCCTTAAGGATCAACAGGTTCAGGCCGCGAAACGGGTCCCGGACTGTTGGATAAGCCCCTCCCGCAAAGCCGGAATGGCGCGTAGTTCGGCTGCAGTCAGCAGTTCGTCATGGCAGAGCACCTGGCTCAGCCGGCCATCTTCCCCGGCCAGCGGCAAGCGCAGCCAGGCATGGATCCGTCCACCGGTCTCGATCAGGCCTCCAACAGGCTCGCCGCGTTCGATGGCTGCCGAAAGGCCGAGCGCGTAGCACTCGCCATGTGCGCCGGCGATCTCGGCTACCGGCCGCCCGCGCACCTCCGTGCCGAACAGGTCCCGCAACCGCGAGCCGGCAATCCGGAAGCGGCCTTCACCGCCCGCATCAATCTCGACCAGAGATATGTTCGCCAGCATACTGCGGAAAACGCCGGGATTGATCGTGTCCCGGGCCACGCAGCCCAGACTGTCACGGCAGGCCTGCCAGTAACCGACCAGCGCCTGCTGCGCCGGGGTCACCCCGGCAAAACCGTTCTTGTGTCGCATGTCTCGCCACCCCCGTGGTGATTCGCAAGACTCACCTATTGCGCGAGTTGAGTCGGGGATCAAGAGTCACAGAAGCATTTTGTTAATACAGGCTACTGAATTATTTCGTTACGCCCGCGCAATGATGCAACTAGACTGATTCTATGCTTGGGAGCGTGCCTTGCCGAGGCGCATTTTCTTGGCGAGTTTTGAGCGCTTCTCGGAATAGCCGGGCGCGACCATCGGATAGTCCGCCGGCAGGCCCCACTTCTCCCGGTATTGTTCCGGCGTCATGTCATACTTCGACCGGAGGTGGCGCTTGAGGGATTTGAACTTCATCCCGTCTTCGAGGCAGATCAGATAGTCGGTCTGAACCGATTTGCGCACCGGCACGGCCGGCTTCTGCGGCGGGGCCGGAGGCTCAGGCGCCTCAGCCGAGAGCCCCGTAAGTGAAGCGTGGACCTGCCGGATCAGCGCCGGCAAGGCATCAGCGCCCACCTGGTTCCGGCTGACATAAGCCGCCACGATTTCTGCTGCATGTTCAACGCAGATATCGCTTTGCGGACCCGCTGCGGACCGATCTTGCATGGCGCTTCCCCTCTTTACTCCGGGTAAGCGTAGGTCCTGCGGCGTTGTCGTCAAATGCAGACTACAGCGAAGGGCCGGCCTGCCGCGTCAGGCGTTCAAGAAGGACAGAAGCAGCACGGCGGCAAGGATCACCGCTGTCCAGATCGTTGCGCCGCCAGACAGGCCGCCGCGGGCAAGGTTGCCCTGCGGGCTGAAGGTGGCCTCCAGCCGGTCATATCCCCGCTGCAGGAGGCCCGCGAACACGCCGTCGAGCGCCGGCCCGGTCTTGCCGAGAACCGTTCCGGCCCAGCTGACAAGACCCTTGCCGGCCCGGCGGTAGAGCCAGTCGGTATCCAGCAGCAGGCCGGGCTTTTCCTGCGGGTAGACGCCGGTGCGGCGCATCAGGATGAAGGCGAACAGGGCGAAGATATAGATCTGCAGATGGGGCAGAACATGCCCGGCGGTGTAGGGCCGGAAGGCGGCAGCCTCGATCGTGTGCGGCAGGAGGCCATAGAGCCAGCTGTACCCGAAGCCCGGCAGCAGCGCCGGCAGGCCGAGCGTGACCGACAGGAGCGCGGCCATGCCCATCGCCAGCAGCATGTTGAACGGCGCTTCCTTGACCCGGTGGCCGCGGTCCTTGCCGAAGAAGGCCGCGAACGGAACCTTCACCCCGGCATGGGCCGCAACGCCCGCCATCGCGAACAGGATCATCAGCCAGGTCGCAATCAGCCCCGGCTGGGCAGCGGCTTCAGAGACCAGCGCGCTCAGCATCATCGATTGCGAGATAAAGCCGGAGAACAGTGGCAGCGCCGCCACCGAGGCCCCGCCGATCAGGCAGAACAGCGCCGTCCACGGCATCGAGCGATAAAGCCCGCCAAGCTCGGTCACCTTGGCTGTGCCTGTCCGGTAAAGCACCGCGCCGATGCCCATGAACAGGAGCAGCATGAAGATCGTATGCACGAAGGCATGAGCGGCCACACCGTTCAGCGCCAGCGCATTGCCCGTGCCCGCCACGCCGAGCCCGATGGCGCACAGCATGATCCCCGCCTGGTTGTTCAGCGAGAAAGCGAGCACGCGGCGCAGGTCATTCTCGATCAGCGCCAGGAAGACCGGGACGACCGCCATGAGCGCGCCAATCCAGATCAGGATGTCGAAGCCCGGATAGAGCCGCGCAAAGGCATAGACCGCGATCTTGGTCGTGAACGCCGCCATCAGCACCGTGCCGGTCACCGAGGCTTTCGGCAGCGCGTCCTGCAGCCAGTTGTTGAGGAAGGGGAACGCCGCCTGGATCGCAAACGCCAGGAACACATAGGGCGCGCCCTTGTCGCTGAAGCTCGTGAACGCCTTCAGCGTCAGGTCGCCGGAATAGCGCCCCACATAGGAGAGGCCGTAGAGCAGGATGATCATCGCCACCAGCTGGATGACGAGATAGCGCATCCCCGCCATGTAGGCGCCGCGCGTGCCCGCCTGCATCACCAGGAAGACCGAACCGAACGCCGCCAGCTGGCTGAAGAAGAACAGCGCCGCAAGATCCCCCGCCAGCACGGCCGAGACCGCTGCGCCGGAGTAAGCGAGCACCAGCCCCTCGCGGCGCGCATTGTCGGTATGCAGCGAGTATACCGCCACCAGGAGCGCGGCGATCAGGAAGCCGAGCCCGAACACGAAGTTCAGCGGATCGACCCGGTAGGCACTGACGCTGTAATTGAAGATCTGCACCATCATCAGATCGCTCTGATGCGGGGCCATGCTGAGGAGCGCGATACCCGCCAGCGGCGCCGCCATCAGGATCAGCTGACGGATCTGCCGCGATGGCAGCACCATCACCAGAAGGCCGGTCACCAGAAGCAGCCAGCCGGGATTGAGCGCAACAAGCCAGCCGGGCATCAGGCGCCTCCCTCATCCGGGCCGGGCTTGCCGGCGCCTTTGTCTTCCGCGATGGCGGGATCAATGTCGGCCGGCGGGCCGCTCGCCTCGCCATAGTAATTGTCATCCCGGCGCAGCAGCCGCCCCAGCGGCCAGGCGGCGAGGCAGATCGCGGTGAATGCACCGAAGCCCCAGAGCGCATAGAAGCCAGCCGCGCCGGCAAGCGCGATCCGCTCCGGCCGGACGATCACGAGATCGAGCAGCACCAGCAGGACGGCAATCGCCGCAACCGCCCAGAAGACCAGCGCGCCGGCGGCCTTGGACTCCGTCCAGCCAAAGAAGATGCGACCCATCGGATGCTCGCCGCCCGGGCCAGTCCGGCTGAGGGCATTCACCCGCTCCGCCGCGCGCCGGATGAAGCGGCCGGAGGAGTCGCGCTCTGGCGTTTTCGTCTCCTCGCTCATGGCAGGCCCCCTTGTGCAAGATGGCTGGCGCCTGCGGCTTCAACGGCCGGTGTCAGGAAATCGATCACCGGCTGGGCCAGCAGGAACAGGAGGATGCAGAGGAGCGCCGTCAGCATCGGCGCAGCCACGGTAAAGGCCGGTGCCCCGCCGGGCCGCTTGAACGGCTTCAGCTTGCCACCCTTGGGCGGCATCATGGCCAGGATCGGGATGGGCAGCAGGTAAATCACGTTCAGCACCGCCGAGGTCAGCAGCACATACTGGATCCAGTAATAGCCCTGATAGTTCGCGCCCTTGACGATCTCATACTTCGCCCAGTCGCCCGCAAACGGCGGAATGCCGATGATCGACAGCGACGCCAGGAAGAAGGCGATAAAGATGAACGGCATCTTCCGCCCCAGCCCGCGCAGGTCGGAAACGTTGGTGATGCCGGTCGCCACATAGATGGCGCCCGCGCACATGAAGAGCGTGATCTTGCCCACAGCGTGCGCGGCAATCTGCATCGAGCCGCCGAGGAAGCCTGCCTCATGCGCCAGCATCGCGGCCAGCGTCACATAGGCGAGCTGCGCCACTGTCGAATAGGCAAGGCGTGCCTTCAGATTGTCCTTGGTCAGCGCAATCAGCGAGGCGACGACGATGGTGAAACAGGCAAGGTCCATCAGGAACTCGCGCGTCGGCACTTCGTTCAGGAGGTCCGTGCCGAAGATATACATCGACACCTTGAGCAGGGTGAACACACCCGCCTTCACGACTGCCACGGCGTGCAGCAGCGCCGAAACCGGCGTCGGCGCGACCATCGCATTGGGCAGCCAGAAATGGAACGGCATGATCGCCGCCTTGCCGATGCCGAACACGAACAAGAGGAGCAGCGCGCCGAGCACCGCCGGCGAGGCATCCGTGCCTGCCAGCAGCCCGCCCTCGATAAAGTCCAGCCGCTGGCCCGCGACCACCCAGGTCCAGATGATCGCCGTCAAGAAGAAGCCAATCGAGGTGCCGAGCAGCGTCAGCAGGTAGATCCGCGCGCCGCGCTGGGCATTGGCATCGCCCTTGTGCGCGACCAGCGGATAGGTCGACAGCGTCAGCACTTCATAGAAGATGAACAGCGTGAACAGGTTGCCCGCCATCGCCACGCCCATCGCGCCGCACAGCGCAATCGCGAAGCAGACATAGAACCGCGTCTGGTTGCGCTCGCGGTTCCCGCGCATGTAGCCGATGGAATAGAACGAGTTGACGATCCACAGCCCGCTCGCCACGCAGGCAAACAGCGCGCCCAGCGGCTCCAGCCGGAAGGTGAAGTCGAGCCCCGGCGCCGCCTCTCCGAGGCTCAGCTCCGGGCGCTCCCCGGCGGCGACCATTAGCGTCAGCTGGATCACGGTCCAGAACAGCGCGCCCGCGCCGACGATCGTCACGCCTTCGCGCACATTCGGGAACTTGCCGGCCAGCGCAATGCCTGCCGCAATGACGAGCGGCAGTCCCAGCGCCATCAGGATCAGCGTTTCAGCGCTCATCGGAACGCCTCCACGCCAAGGGCCGCGACAGCGCCCTCCCGCGCCAGGCTGACCGGGAAGTCAGCTGCCACGCCGAAATAGATGTTCGCCAGCGCCAGGATCCAGAGCGGCACGAGCAGCAGCACCGGCGCCTCCTTCGGCAGCTTGCGCGGGTCGGCCGGCGGCATGAAGAACACCGCCTGCAGGATGCGGCCGATATAGAAGACGGCGAGGAAGCTCGAGAACACCATCAGCAGCACCGCCCACCACCAGCCAGACTCAAACAGGGCCGAGCCGAGCTGGACCTTGGAGATGAACCCCGCCGTCAGCGGCACGCCGATCAGCGACAGGCCCGCAATCGCAAAGGCCGTCATCGTCCAGGGCGCGCTGCGGCCCGCCCCGGCAAAGTCGCGGATGTGCGAGCGGCTGTAGGTGAGGCAGATGCCGGCCACCGCCATGAACAGCGCGCCTTTCATCAGGGCGTGATTGAACATGTGCAAGAGGCCCGCCGCGACGCCGGAGGCGGTCGCCAGCGACACGCCGAGGATCATGTAGCCGACCTGCGCCACCGAAGAGTAGGCGAGGATCCGGCGCACATCCGTCTGGAAACAGGCCTGGAAGGAACAGATGAGCATCGCGGCAATGCCGAGCGGCGCGAAGATCCAGACGAAGCTCGCCTGCTCGAAGGCATAGTCGGGCTGGAACACGGTGAACAGGAACCGGATGAGCGCATAGAGCGCCACCTTCGTCGCCGTCGCCGACAGGAACATCGTCACGAAGCTGGGGCTGTAGGAATAGGCGCCCGGAAGCCACTGGTGCAGCGGCCACATCGCTGCCTTCAGGCCAAGCCCGACCACGATGAAGCCAAAGCCCACCTGCACAGCCCGGTTGCCCGTCAGTGCCGGCAGCTGCGTGGCCATATCGGCCATGTTCAGCGTGCCGGTCGCAGCATAGAGGAAGCCGACCCCGATCACGAAGAAGCTCGCCCCGAGCGTGCCCATGATCAGGTAATTGAACGCCGCCGGCAGGGCCCGCCGGTCCCGCTTCGCGCCCATTGCGACCAGCGCATAGGTCGCCAGAGAGCTGATCTCGAGGAAGACGAACAGGTTGAACGCATCCGCCGTCGCCGTCACGCCGAGCAGGCCGGAGAAGCAGAGCAGGAAGGTTCCGAAGAACATGCCGAGCTTTTCCGAACGCAGCTCCGCCGAAATCGTCGACCAGCCGAAGATCGACGCGAGCAGCCCGGTGCCGGTCACGATGAGGAGGACGATCGAATTCAGCGCATCGAGCCGGAACTCGATGCCGATGGGCGGCGGCCAGTTGCCCAGCGGATAGCTGATGACACCGACCGGAGAGCTCTGGATCGTCGCGAGCACGACGAGGGCACAGAGGAAGGACAGGGCTGTCGTCAGGATCGTCAGGACCCAGGGCAGCCGCCCGCCCGGCAACATGCACAGCAAAGGCGCCGCCACCAGCGGGAACACCACCACCAGAACAGCCGCATGGGCTCTCAGCCAGTCCGGGGCTGATGTCAGAACAGTTTCGAGGATCATGCCGGGGCTCCCTTGAGCTCCCGGGCGATTTCCGCCTCTTCCGCATCGGCGGCTTCAATGTCCATGTCGCGCAGCTCATCGGCCTCGATCGAGCCATAGGCCTCGCGGATGCGCACGATCAGGGCGAGCCCGACCGACAGGGTCGCCACGCCCACGACGATGGCCGTCAGCATCAGCACGTGCGGCAGCGGGTTGGAATAGACATGCACCAGCTCGGCAAAGCGCTCACCGCTGGCGGCCGTCAGCTCCTCTGTGCCCTCCATCACCGGGGCGTAGCCATAGGGCGAGTCCTCCGGCAGCAGGATCGGCGCGGTCCCGCCATCCACCTTGGCCAGCGCCACATAGAACAGGCACACCGTCGTCTGGAAGATCGACAGGCCGACGAGGCGCTTGATCAGGTTCTCGGCAGAGAACGAGATGTAAAGGCCGATCATCATTAGCCCGATGATCGCCCAATAGCTGGCGCGGTCGAGGATGAACTCCAGCATGCTCTTACCAGTCCTCGTCCCGGATTTCGGCCACACGGCCCGCCAGCGCATAGAAAATGGTCACCATCGCGCCCGCGACGCCGAACAGCACGCCGAGCTCGATCAGAATGATGCCGGCATGTTGCCCGTCATGGCCGCCCGGCGGCTCCCCGAACAGCGCCTGGTATTCGAGGAACTTGCCGCCGCTGAGCAGCGCCCAGACCCCGACCCCGGCATAGAGCAGCACGCCGACCGCTGCGAGCGAACGCGCAAACACCGGCGGCACCGCCTTCATCGTGTTCGCCAGCCCGAAGATCAGCGCATGAAGGATCAGCGCGACCGCAAAGATCACACCTGCCTGGAAGGCGCCGCCTGGGCCTACCTCGCCATGGAACTGGACGTAGAAGCCATAGATCAGGATCAGCGGAATGAAGCATTTCGCAATCACCCGCAGGATGACGTGATGATCGGTCTTCATGCCCCGCCTCCATCTGTCTTGTCCGTCGCCGGATTGCCGGACGCGGGCGGATCAGCCCGGCGGGCCGGCGTCTTGCCCGCGCCTCCATTCCGGCCAGAATTCCGGGCAGGCCCGTTGCCGTTCCGCAGCGTCTCTGCCAGCGAGCGCTCGCCGAAGCCGAGCAGCATCGCGACCGCGACGCCCGCCACGAACACCACGACCACTTCGCCGAACGTATCGAAGGCACGGTAGGTGGCGAGCACCGTGGTGACGACATTGTGCACCCCGGTATCGAACCAGTTGATCTGCAGATAGGTGTAGCCCGGGCCGGTATTGGCCGGCGACTGGCCGTCACCGATGGCCGGCAGGTCGACCGTTGCATAGATCAGCAGGGCCGCCGTCACGCCGCAGACAAGGAACGGGCCGATATTCTTGAACGGCTTTTCCGGTTTCGCGGTCCGCGCCGTCAGCAGCATCGCGCCCAGCAGCACGGCGGTGGACATGCCCGCGCCGACAGCCGCTTCGGTATAGCCCACATCGACGGCATCCACCGCAATGTACCAGGCGGCGGATACCAGCGAGTAGACCCCGCTCAGCATCACGATGGCGAACAGGCTGCGCAGCCTTGCGATCGAGAACGCCACCACGAACAGGATCGACAGAAGCGAAATATTGATGAGGGCCGGGCCCGCATCGATGGCCATCAACTCTCTCATGACCGGGCCTCCCCGGACGCTTCATCCTGGCCCGCCGGGCCAATCCGCGGCTGGAGGCCCGCGACATGCGCGGCATTGGCCACCGCATGGGTACTGGTCGGCCCCGTCAGGAAGAGGAAGATGAAGATGCAGAACAGTTTCACCAGCACGATCCAGTTCGGCGCCATCAGCGCCATGCCGATCAGCACCATCGCGGCGCCGGATGTGTCCGTGATGCTGGCAGCGTGCAGCCGGGTGTAGAAATCCGGGAAGCGCAGGACGCCGATGGTGCCGATGAGGCAGAGGATGCCGCCGATCAGGCAGGCCGCCGCGCCGAGCGGGAAACGGGCCGTGTCCCAGCCCGCGCCGAGGAGTGCGAAGAACTCAGCCATTGGAGTCGCCTCCCTGCGGCGTGTCCACACGGCGCGACAGCGGCACCTGGAAGGAGCGGTAGCGGAAGAATTTGAGGATCGCGATCGTCGTGACGAAGTTGATCAGCGAGTAGATCATGGCGATGTCGAGAAAATCCGGGCGCCCCATGACATAGCCGAGCAGGCCGATGACCAGCACCGTCTTCGTGCCGAATGAGTTCACCGCCATCACGCGGTCATAGATCGTCGGCCCGGCAAGCACCCGCACGAGCAGGAGCGCCATCCCGAACAGGAGGGCAATCAGCGCAGCTCCGGTCATGCGCGCACCTCCTTGGGGTCGCAGGCCTCGGCGCAGCGCCGGTCCATCTCAAGGAAGGCTTCCGGCTGGGTGTTGGCTTCATAAAGGCCGTGCACCAGCAGCTTGTCGCCGTCGATATCCACCACCACCGTTCCCGGCGTCATCGTGATCGAATTGGCGAACGTGACGCGGCCAAGGTCGGTCCGGCACTTGGTGCGGATCTTTGTCAGCGTCGGGACAACATCGAGGTCAGCACGCAGGCACGCCTTCACGACCACCCAGTTGGATTTGACCACTTCGACCGCAAGCCAGGGATAATAGCGCATCAGCGCGGGCAGCCGCACATAGGGCGCGCCTTCCCGGTCGACGGTGCCGAGCCGGCGGGCGAGCACCATCGTCAGGACCACGGACACCGCGCCGAAGAACAGCATCAACGGCTTGTAATGGCCGGAATTACCCAGCCAGAACGCCACGATGGCAGCCAAAAGTGCAAAGAAATACGCCACCGCGCTCCTCAGCTCAGACCAGTCCCGATTTCGTGAACGACCCACCTATAGTCCCAAGGCCGGATTGGGAAGACCACCCCGGCCGAAAAAGGCATCAGCGTCCGAAGACGAGGCGGGCCGTGCGCTGGGCGGCGGAGAATTCGGACTCTTCATTGGCCACTTCGCCCATTTGCTGGGCATGGCGAAGGGCCGCCGGCGAATAGGCCGAGGAGAGCGACCAGTTCCAGTAGCGCAGGGTCGTCTGCGCCCGCGCGACCGAGAGCACTTCATAGATTTCCGCCACTGCCGCGAAATGCGGGTGCGGCTGGCCGTTTTCGCCCTCTAATGGCCTGCGGAGCGACGCCCACAATATAGAGAGATACTGCCGCTTCAGGCCTGTGCCCTTGCAGAGGACCGCAAGCCCTTCGCCGCCGGCATCGGACAGGATCTTTGCGGCGGTGACCGGCTTGATGCCGGACAGGTAACCGATCTCCTGCGCGATCTGGGCATTCATGCCCTCGGCGGCCGCAGCCTCCACCGCATCCTCAAGACTGGCATAGGGACTGCGCGCAATCGCCGCACGGTTGCGCTGGCGCCGCTCGATCAGCTGCAGCCCCTTCCGCGTCACTGGGTCGCTCCAGTTTTCGGCAGCCGCCATCTCGAACACATCCGAGCACATGGAGATCAGCTCGGCCCGGTCGGCGGCATGGCGTGTCAGTATCTTGCGCCGCGTCGGGGCGTCCGACCACCAGAACATCGCCATGGCGTGCGTGGGTTTCAGCTCGCGCCGCTCGACCAGCAGCGGGCACAATGACAGCTCCTCGCGCGAGCGGGCGACCAGCCGGTCCATCGCCGTCTCGGCAAAGACTGCTGTGCGATTGTTCAACGCCTCGCGCACCACATTCGGCTCGCCATGGATCGACAGCGCCGCCGTCGTCCCGACGCTGAGGTTCCTGCGGCGGGCAATCGCCAGCCGGTGTTCCGGTGTCGTCAGCTGGACGATCTCGGCGAGGTCGCAATCGTCGAACGCCTCGCTCTCTTCAAGAAGGGGCTTCGCAATGGAGAAATCGGACTGGGCGAGGTAGCGCAGCAGGCGCCGCGGCGCGTCCCGGCTCGCGGCGAGGCGCTGAGCACACATGATCCGCTCGCGCGGGCCGGCATGGAACAGGAGGTCAAGCAGGATATCGCCGGCCATCTGCCGGTCCTGCGGCGGCAGGCGCGAGGCCGGCAGCGACACGACATCAAGGATCCGCCGCAGCAACGCATCGCGCGCTACGCCTCCGGATGCCTGTCCGCCTGCGTCTGGCCCTTCAATCATGCCTTCGCCTCGATCTGGCGCCGCTTTCGGCCAGCGAAGGATACCTGCGGAAACGTTAACGAGATATGGACCCGGTGGCCTGACTGCAGCAATTACAGGGCGTTCAACGCGCCCGGCGACCGCCCGGGTGCAGCACGAGCAACAGAACGCTCAAGGCAAACAGCACAATCGTCATCAGGAATTGCATACCGCTGTCGGTCACGCCGCCCGGCAGCATCAGCTCGGTTCCCAGCCAGGGCGACAGGTGCAGGCCAATTCCGGCGCCGGACATGACCGCCAGGATCCCCGCCCCAAGCCTGCGGGAGGCCGGAACAATCAGCAGGAGCGCCGCCAGAAGCTCCATCACGGCTGCAATAAACCGGCCCGCCGGCTCGAACAGGCTCAGCCCGGTGCGTGCGGCCAGCGTGGAGAACACGGCATTCTCCCCGGGTATGTCATAGAGCTTGACCACGCCCAGCGGCGGGTCCGGCAGCGGATGCAGTGTCATCTGCAGGCACAGGAAAATCAGGATGAGGGCCAGTACCCAGCTGATGAGGTGCCGGATCGTGCGCATGGAGGGTCTCACTCACAGGCTGGCTTCCGGTTTGACCCTACCGGTGCGCCCCACGCTTTGCAACCGCGCCGCACCGTGGCTGCGTCAGTCCGCACGTCCGGCGAGGGGCTTCCATTGCCGCGCCCCGGCCCATACTGTGCGCCAGCCTTGCGACAGGGACAGATGACCGACGAAACACCCCCATCCGGAGAGGAGCTGACCCCGCCGGCGCTGCCGGAAGGCGACATGTCCGCCGATGTGACCTCGCCGGTCAGCGGCCTCAGCGAGGCCATGACCGCCGGGGCCTCGCTGCTGGCGACAGCGTCCAGCTGGCGGGCCCGCCGACTGCGCAGGGGCGTGAAGATCGAGCTGCCGGCCTATCTCGGTGTCCAGTGCAGCTGGTTCATGGCATTCGGGCTCCAGCTTGTTCTCTTTCCCTACCTGATTACCAGCCGGGGCCACCTCAACATGGACGGGCTCGCGCTCGGCCTTGCCAACATGGCCCTGTCGCTGCCTTCGGTGGTGTTCCTGCTGATCGGCGGGGTCGTGGCCGAGCGCGCCGATGGCCGCCGGCTCCTGATCCTCCTGCACCTCCTGGCGGCTGTGCCTGCGCTGTTCCTCGCCCTCGCCGTCTCGCGCGGCGAGCTCAGCTATGCCGGCATGATCATCTATGGCCTCACTATCGGCACGGTCGGCGCCTTCATGATGCCGGCCCGCGACTCCATCGTGAACGAAGTGGTCGAGCGGCGGATGCGCGTCGGCTCCGGCGTCACCCTCCAGCTCGGCGTGACGCTGGCCACCATGGCGCAGTTCCTGGCCCAGATCGCCGGGCTGACCCTCGCGGGCTATGCCGATCAGGCGACCCGGATGCCCGGCTGGATGGGCGGCTTCCTCGTCGGCCCGATCTCGGCCCACACGCTGCTCATCATCCAGGGCGTCACGCTCGCCTTCGGGGCCGGATTCGCCCTGCTGCTCGCCCGCGGCAAGCAGGTCCGCACCGGCCGGAAAGGCTTCGGCGCCGCCTTTGGCGACATCCTCGACGGCATGAAAGCGGTACGCGCCGATGGCAAGCTCTGGGCGATGACGCTTCTGATGTTCGGCGTCGGGGTCTTCGTCATCGGCGCCTTCCTCGTGGTGCTGCCGATCATCAACCGCGATGTCTACCATCTCGGTTCCTCCGGCATCCGCGACATGTTCGTGACCTTCTGGATGGGCGCCTTCTGCTCCTCGGTCGTCCTCGCCATCTTCCGCCGGATCAAGCGGCAGGGCCGGCTGCTTCTGACGGCCCAGTTCCTCGGCTCGTCCAGCATCTTCGTCCTGTTCTGGACCGTGCCGCACTGGTCGTTCCTTCTGATCGTCTTCATCTGGGGCATCGCCGCGGGCATCTCGATCGCGATGAGCCGCGCCATCGTCCAGGACGCGGCCCCCAAGGGACAGCTCGCCCGGGTCCTGTCGATCTACCAGCTCGGCTTCATGGCCGGCGCCCCGATCGGTGCGGCCCTGATGGGCGCGCTCGTGGACCTGTTCGGCCCACAGAAAATCGCCATTGTCCCGGCGGGCGGAATGCTCGCCCTGCTCGTCTGGATGGCACTGCGCACCCCGGTCTGGAACATGAAGGGCTCTGCCTGGGTCGCCCACAACGAACCGGGCAGCCGCACAGGATGACAAGGCCCTGAAACTCGCCTAGCGGTGAGGCCATGACCTTCATGCCCCGCGCCCATGTGCAGACCCGGAACATCGTCGCGAACTGGCAGGCGCTGGACGCGCTGCATCCTGGCGCCTCGACAGCAGCGGTCGTGAAAGCCGATGCCTATGGCCTCGGCGCAGTGCGCGTCGCCCGGGCGCTGCGCGCTGCAGGCTGCGACACCTTCTTCGTTGCCTATCCGGAAGAAGGCGCCGCCCTGCGCAAGGCAGTCGGCCGCGCCGCCCGGATCTTCGTCCTCAACGGCCCGCAGCGCGGGCAGCTTCCGCTCTACCGCGATGCTGGCCTCACCGCCGTCCTGTCGTCCGAAGCGCAGGTGAAACTCTGGTCCGGCGCGCCCAAAGGCACCTGCGCCCTGCATTTCGACACCGGCATGAACCGCCTCGGACTGCCCGCAGCCCTGGCCGAGACCGAATCCGTGGCCCTCAACCGGATGCAGCCCGTGCTGATCATGAGCCACCTCGCCTGCGCCGATGAGCCTGCGCACAAGATGAACGCCGCCCAGCGCGCGGCCTTCAACGCCATTACTGACGCATTCCCGGATACCCCCGGCAGCCTGGCCAATTCGGCCGGCTGCTATCTCGGCAAGGGCTATGCCTATGACCTCACCCGCCCGGGCATCGCGCTCTATGGCGGCTCCCACCCGCCCGCGAGCCTGCCTCTGAAACCGGCCGTGATCCTCGATGCGCCCATCATCAGCATCTTTACCGGGCGCAAGGGCCGCACGGTCGGCTATGGCGCCACCCACACGCTGGAAGAAGACCGCCTGCTCGCCACCTGCGCTATCGGCTATGCCGACGGCCTGCCCCGATCCGGCGCCGGCCAGCTCAGGGCCTGGATCGACGGCCAGCCCTGCCCGGTTGTCGGGCGTATTTCCATGGACCTGGTCACGATCGACCTGACCGGGGCCGGGCGCAATGCCAAGCCGGGCACACGGGTTGAATTCCTGGGCGAGAATGCCAAGTTGGAAGAACAGGCGGCGCTCTGTGGCACGCTCGGCTATGAACTGCTGACAGGTCTTGGCCCCAGAGTGGAACGTGTCTACCTGACCTGATCGCCATGACGAACCCCTTGCAGCTCATCGGCCGCGCGACGCTCGGCGTGTTTACGGAAGTCGGCAGGCTCGCGGTCTTCGCCGGGCATGTGGGGGCAGCGGCCTTCACGCCGCGCTGGTACAGCGCCGAAATCCTGCGCCAGATGGTGCGCATCGGCTTCTACTCCCTGCCCGTGGTCGGCCTTTCCGCGGTCTTCATCGGCGCGGCCCTCGCCCTCAACATCTATGAAGGCGGCAGCCGCTACGGCGCCGAACAGTTCGTCCCCTCCATCGTCGTGCTCGGCATCTCGCGCGAGCTTGGCGCCGTCATCACCGGGCTGATGCTCGCAGGCCGCGTCTCGGCCGGGATTGCCGCCGAGATCGGCGCCATGCGGGTCACCGAACAGATCGACGCGCTGGAGACGCTCTCCGCCTCCCGCTACCGCTACCTCTATGCGCCGCGCTTCCTCGCCGCGCTCGTCACCCTGCCCGCGCTCGTCGCCATCGCCAACATCATCGGCGTGATGGGCGGCTGGCTGGTCAGCGTCTACGGCCTCGGCTTCGACTCCACCGTCTACCTGCGCAACACGCTCGACTTCGTGACCTCCAACGACATCGCCGTCGGCCTGATCAAGGCGGTGATCTTCGGCGGCCTCATTGCCGTCATGGGCTGCTATCAGGGCGACCGCAGCCAGGCCGGCGCCACGGGCGTCGGCCGCGCGGCGACCCTCTCCATGGTCGGCGCCGCCGTGCTGATCCTCGCCTTCAACTATGTCCTGTCCACCCTGTTCGTGGAGATCGGCCTGTGACAGACACCGCCGCCCGTCCGCTCCTCAAACTCGAAGGCGTCGAGAAGGCGTTCGGGCAGAAACAAGTGCTGCGCGGCGTCGATATCGATGTGGCGCGCGGGCAGAGCCTCGTCGTGATCGGCGGCTCGGGCTCGGGCAAATCCGTCATGCTGAAAAACGCCCTCGGCCTGATGACACCGGACAAGGGCCGCATCCTGTTCGATAGCGAAGACGTCACCAACGCCACCGGCAAGGCGCGCGAGGCCATGCGCGCGCGCATCGGGATGCTGTTCCAGGCCGGCGCCCTGTTCGACAGCCTCACCGTGTGGGAAAACGTCGCCTTCCGCCTGATCCATTCCGAACGCATGAGCCGCAGGGACGCAAAGGACCGCGCCATCGACACGCTGCGGAAAGTCCGTCTGGGGTCGGACGTTGCCGGGCTTTACCCCGCCGAGATTTCCGGCGGGATGCAGAAGCGCGTATCGCTGGCCCGCTCGATCATCTCCGAGCCGGATCTCATCTTCTTCGACGAGCCGACCACCGGCCTTGATCCGATCACGGCCGATGCAATCAACGACCTTATCCTCGAACAGGTCCGAGGCCTCGGCGCCGCCGCCGTCACCATCACCCACGACATGGCCTCAGCCCGCAAGATCGCAGACGAAATCGCCATGCTCTTCGAAGGCCGCATCATCTGGCGCGGCCCGGCAGCAGACGTCATGACCAGCGGCAACGAATACGTAGACCAGTTCGTAAGCGGACGAGCCGACGGGCCAATCCAGCCGGCGATATGAGGAACTCAAGGTTATATTATCAGCGGCTCGGACCGGCGCAGCCGATACCGAACCTGAGTATTGCAGAACCGTTCCGAGCAGTTGTTGTTGCCGATGCGTCGGTCCCGGCCGATTGGCGGTATGAGGTAAGCTGCTGGCTGGTTGATGGCGGGTGCCTTTATGCAATGGCTTGGGGCAAGGATTGCAGCAAGTGGGAAGACGATATCGATTGGGCATCGGTGCTCTATGAAGAACGCAACCAGGGGGCCGGCGACAACTTTCTGATGACAACGGCACATGCGGACCAGCCGCTCAGCGAAGTGTTCTGGTACAGTGAGTTTAGCGCATTTGATCCGGAGCATGATCTCGCAACCGTTCCTATACTGCACATATCGGATCATGACCGCAAAGATTACCTGATCCGTATGTATCACTCCCAGCTTGAAGAGGGCCCACCATCCAAGACAGAATGATGGTGGCGAGCAGATATCCGTTTTGACTCCACCCCTTATCCTCCCCTGCGAAGCGGGGGAGGAGAAGAGCGGCGCACGCCGCCTCCGCTATCTGCTCGCTGCCGCCCGCCCCGCTGCTCTCCCCATCGCGAGGCACGCCGTCAGCAAATAGCCGCCCGTCGGCGCGTCCCACGCCACCATCTCGCCCGCGCAATACACGCCCGGCAGCGCGGTCAGCATCAGTTGCTCATCCAGCGCGCGCCATGCAACGCCGCCCGCCGTGGAGATCGCCGCGTCCAGCGGCGCCATGCCCGTCAGCCTCAGCGGCAGCGCCTTGATGAGCCCGGCCAGCGCTCCGGCCTCCTTTGGCGGCGCCCCGCGCGTCACCTCATTCACCAGCGCAATCTTCGCCGCGTCCAGCCGCCCGGCCTTGCGCAGGCGATTCGACGCCGACTCCTTCACCCCCGCAGCCGCGAGCCGCGCGGCAAGCACAGCTTCCTCCGTATCAGGAGCAAGATCGAGGCTCATCACAGCCTCGCCTTTCGCCGCAATCTCCGCCCGCAGCGCCGCCGACAGCGGATACACCGCCCCGCTCTCGATCCCGGCCTTCGTGATCACGAAATCGCCTCGCGCAGATGCTCCGCCAGCGGATAATACCACGCCCTTGACCGGCGCGCCTTCCTGCCCCGCCAGCATACGGTCTGACCAGTCCACCAGAAACCCGCAATTCGAGGGCTGGAACGCCTCGACCTCCACGCCCCGCGCCGCCAGAATGTCCGCCCACGCCCCATCCGAGCCAAGCCGTTTCCAGCTTGCCCCGCCCAGCGCGAGGATCACGGCATCCGCCGCCACCACCACCTCGCCCTCCGGCGTATCAAACACAAGGCGCCTGCCTGCGTCCCATCCTGTCCAGCGATGGCGCGTGTGCAGTTCCGCCCCGCCCGCCCCCAGCCGCGCGAGCCAGGCCCGCAGCAGCGGCGAAGCCTTCATCCCCACCGGAAACACCCGGCCGGAGGAGCCCACATGCGCCTCAATGCCCAGCCCCGCCATCCAGCGCACGATGTCGCCCGGCCCGAACGCCGCCACCATCTCCGCCAGCCGCGCGTCCGGTGACATATACCGCTCACGGAACAATGCCTCATCTTCGGAATGGGTGATATTGAGCCCGCTCTTGCCCGCCATCAGGAATTTCCGGGCCGGGCTCGGCATCGCGTCATAGATCGCCACGCGCGCGCCGGCCTCCAGCGCCGCTTCCGCCGCCATCAGGCCCGCCGGCCCCGCCCCGATGATCGCAATGTGTTTCACCCCGCCCCTTTAGCGAGCCGGCCGCGCGCCCGCCAGCCCGCCAGCCCGTCAGCCCGGCGCAGGCAGGGCGCACACCCCCAGGACATGCGGCAGGGTATAGTCCTCGCCAAAAGCAACGCCCTCGGCGAAGTCCCAGGCCTTGTTGATCTGCCCGCGGATATAGGCGTCGGTCTCCTCGGGGATCGGGGCCATGCCGGTGCCCATCTTCAGGAGGGCCTGCCGCTCCCAATGCGCCATCGCCGCTTCCGCCGAAGCCTCGCTGAGGGCGGGGTCGAACTTTGCGAGCATCGCCTCACTGAATTCGTCCTCCACGAAATCGGCCCACACCATCCAGAAGGTCGCGCAAGTCCAGTGCTCATTGACGGTCTCTGCCGTCTGGCCCGAGGCTTTGCCCTGCGCGTAGGCCGCATTGATACTCGCCGCGTCGTCATATCGCGCCGCCGCAGGTGCAGCCGCTGTGATGGCAAGGGCCGCAGCAGCGGCGATGAGTTTCAGACGCATGGATGTCCCCTTTTCCATCAGGTTACAGATCAGCCGCCTTCCTTCAACGCCCCCGAACAGGTGGAGCGATGCCAGCGCCCCGCTCCGCTCGAGCGTGACAACAGCGAGGACTCGCCCTGACACCGCCATTTGCGCCCCGCTCCCCGCGCGCCTAGACTCCGCTCCGAAACACAAGCTGCCGCAGCGATTCCCCCATGGCCAAAGCCTCCACCTCCGCCTTCGTCTGCCAGTCCTGCGGGGCGGTCTTCGCCAAATGGGCGGGGCGCTGCGAATCCTGCGGGGAATGGAACACGCTGGTCGAGGAGGCTGTCTCTGCCCCGCCCGGCGCACTGAAGGCCGAAAAATCCGGCACCAAGCGCGGGCCGAAGGCCGAGTTCACCGCCCTCAATGCCGAAACCGAGCCGGTCTCCCGTATCGTCATCGGCGTGGAGGAGCTCGACCGCGTGTTCGGCGGCGGCATCGTCCCTGCCTCGGCCACCCTCATCGGCGGCGATCCCGGCATCGGCAAATCGACGCTCCTGCTGCAGGCCGCCGCGCGCCTTGCCCGCAACGGCGTGAAAACCGTCTACGTCTCCGGCGAGGAAGCCGCCGCCCAGATCCAGGAGCGCGCCAAGCGTCTGAAAGTCGCGGGTTCCCCCGTCCAGCTCGCCACCGAAACAGACCTGCGCCGCATCCTCGCCGCGCTGAAGGAAGCCAGCCCCGATTTCGTGGTGATCGACTCGATCCAGACGCTATGGTCGGACAGTCTCGAAGCGGCCCCGGGCTCGGTCGCGCAGGTCCGCGCCTGCGCGCAGGAGCTGGTGCGCTGGGCGAAGAAGTCCGGCGCTGCCCTTGTGCTGGTCGGCCATGTCACCAAGGAAGGCACCATCGCCGGGCCCCGCGTGGTGGAGCATATGGTCGATGCCGTTTTCTATTTCGAAGGTGAGCGCGGCCATCAGTTCCGTATCCTGCGCGCAGTAAAGAACCGCTTCGGCCCGACCGACGAGATCGGCATTTTCGAGATGCACGCCCTCGGCCTCACCCCGGCGAAAGAGCCCTCCGCCCTGTTCCTTTCGTCAGAGGCTGAAGCGGGCGGCGGCACAGCCGTGTTCGCCGCCATCGAAGGCTCGCGCCCGGTGCTTGCCGAAGTGCAGGCCCTCGTCGCCAAGAGCCCCTATGGCACGCCCCGACGCAGCGTCGTCGGCTTCGATGCCGGGCGCCTCGCCATGCTGCTCGCGGTGCTGGAAGCGCGCTGCGGGGTCAGCCTGGCAGGCATGGATGTCTACCTCTCCGTCGCCGGCGGCTACCGGATTACCGAACCGGCCGGCGACCTTGCCGCCGCCGCCGCGCTCCTCTCGTCCCTCACCGGCAATCCGGTGCCCGAGCGCAGCGTCTTCTTCGGCGAGATTGCCCTTTCCGGCGCCGTACGGGCCACCCCGCGCATGGATTTGCGCCTGAAGGAGGCTGCCCGCCTCGGTTTCCGCAGTGCGATCACCCCGGAAGGCACAACAGCCGCAGACAGCGGCTTGACCGTCCGCCCGATTGCGCGGCTTATCGCCCTCGTCGACCTCCTGGCTCCGGACGGCCTTGATGCTTGAATCCCTCTCTGCCTTTGACGCCATTGCGGCGGGCATCATCATCATCTCCGCGATCATGGCGTTCGCGCGCGGCTTCCTGCGCGAACTGGCGACACTGGGTGCGTTCATCGGCGCGCTCGCCGCCGCCTATTATGCGCGGAAATTCTTCACGACCCACCTCGCCGCCCTGCTGCCGGAGGGCACCCATCCGCTGGCGCCGGACATCATCCTCGTCGTCACGGCTTTCCTGATCGTCTATGTCCTTGTCGCCTGGTTCGGGCAGAGCCTGTCGAAATCCATCATGAGCGACGGCGAAATCGGCATGTTCGACCATGTCGCGGGGCTCATCTTCGGCATTTTCCGCGGCGCGGTGGCGCTGATTTTCTTCGCCGTCCTGACCAGCGCGGCGGTCGAGCGAGACCGGGTGCCGCCTTTCATTGCCGAAAGCCTCACCTATCCGCTGCTCGAACAGCTCGCAGGCCAGATAACCGGAGAGGCAGAGGAAATCGGCCGGACACGCGAAGCCAGCCGCGCGGCTAGCCTGTAAGGTGTCCGCCCTTGCGCCCGGCGCAGCACGCCCGCTAGACTCGTGAAATCGCCGCTCGTCCAGCAGAATGAGGGACTTATCATGGCACCCCGCCGCTGCTTCCTGATCCCGGCCGCTGCCGCCCTGCTCGCCGCCTGCGCCAGCCAGCCAGTTCCTGCGCCGGATCCGTCCGGCATCAGCCCGCCTGCTGCTGCCGCAACTGCAGAACCCGCCGAACCCCGCTTCACCCCCGCTGCGCTGGACCCCGCCGATCCCGGCCTGATCGCCCTTGCGGACGCCGTCTCCGGCGCCAGCCTGGTCAGTTTTGGCTTCCCGGGCAGTTTCAGCACAGAGGAAAACCAGCTCAAGGCCGCGCTGACCCAGGCCCTCGTGGAGCGCCATGGCCTCGGCGTGATCATCCTCGATGCGCCCTGCGCCGCCGCTTCGGTGCTCGACACCTATATCGCCGGGGCACAGACCGCCGATCTCGCCGCCGACACGGTACGCGCGGCAGGAATCGAACCGATGCTGCAAACCGCCGAGCTTGCCGAGCTGATGACCTGGCTGCGCGGCTGGAACGCCGTCTTCACGGATATGCCCGTGCGCATCGCCGGCAAGGACTGCCCGCTCGCCCAGACGGCGGAACCTGGCCGGATGGCCATCTTCTGGGGCTACACGTACAGTTTTGCCGATACCGGGGAAAAGCGACGCGCGCTCGGCGTGCGCGGCGATCTCGCCGGCGGCGAGGCTGTCTGGATCACCCAGGACTTTTCCGGCGCTGCTGCGGGCGCGGCAGAAACCAGCCGCTGGGCCATCTTGCCGGCACGCTCCGCCCGCCCCCTGCCGGGCGACCCTCAATCGGTGGACATCGTCGTCCAGCACCCCGGCCTGACGCCTGCGCCCGGCCTCTGACCGCGCGACTGCCTTTTTGTAAAACTTCTGTCATGCGCGCCCTTCCGCCAGCGCGCAAACCGGCCTATATCGCGCGCAGGCAGTGGCGCCTTCACTCGAAAAGCCGGAACCCGTCCCGATGGTCCTTTTCGATCACGATGACGACAAGCCTCGCGAGGAATGCGGGGTCTTCGGCATCTTTGGTAGCCCTGAAGCCAGCCTCCTCACCGCCCTCGGCCTCCACGCCCTGCAGCATCGCGGACAGGAAGCCTGCGGCATCGTCAGCTTTGACGGCAAGCGCTTTTCCTCAGAGCGCCATCTCGGCCTCGTCGGCGAGGGCTTTGGCGGCGACCTGCGCCAGCGCCTGCCCGGCCATGCCGCCATCGGCCACAACCGCTATTCCACGCAAGGCCGCCCGGTCGCGCGCAACATCCAGCCGATCTTCGCCGATCTCGACACCGGCGGCTTCGCTGTCGCCCATAACGGCAACCTGACGAATGCCCGCATCCTGCGCCAGCAACTCGTCCAGGGCGGCGCCATCTTCCAGTCCACCATGGACACCGAAGTCATCCTCCACCTTGTCGCGCGCAGCCCGAAGAAGCGCTTCGTCGACCGGCTGGTGGAGGCGATGCATCAGATCGAGGGCGGCTACGCGCTTGTCGGCATCACCGGCAAAAAGCTGATCGGCGCGCGTGACCCCATCGGCCTGCGCCCGCTCGTCCTTGGCCGCGTCGGCACCGCCTATATCCTCGCCTCGGAAACCTGCGCGCTGGACATCATCGGGGCTGAGTTCGTTCGCGAGATCGAGAATGGCGAAGTCGTCGTCATCTCCAGCAGCGGCATCGAATCGATCCGCGCCTTCCCGCCGCGCCCGCCGAGCCCCTGCGTCTTCGAATATGTCTACTTCGCCCGCCCCGACAGCTTCATCCAGGGCCGCTCGGTCTATGAAGTGCGCCGCCGGATGGGCCAGCAGCTCGCGCTCGAGACCCCGGCCGATGCCGATGTGATCGTGCCGGTGCCGGATTCCGGCGTGCCCGCCGCGCTCGGCTTTTCCGAGGCTTCCGGCATCCCCTTCCAGATGGGCATTATCCGCAACCACTATGTGGGGCGCACCTTCATCCAGCCGACCCAGACCGGCCGGCAGACTGCCATCTCCAAGAAGCACAGCCCCAACCGCGCCATCCTCGAAGGCAAGCGCGTCGTGCTGGTGGATGACTCCATCGTGCGCGGCAACACCTCGAAGAAGATCGTGCAGATGGTGCGCGAAGCCGGTGCCCGCGAAATCCACTTCCGCTCCGCCAGCCCGCCGATCCTCAACCCGGACTTCTACGGCATCGACATGGCCGCCAAGTCCGAGCTGTTCGCCGCCATCCACAGCCATGACGAGATGGTGCGCGAGCTGAAGGTCGAAAGCCTCGGCTTCCTGTCGGTACCCGGCCTCTACAAGGCGATTGGCGAGCCGCTGCGCAATGGCATGGCGCCCCAGTTCGCCGATCACTGCTTCACCGGGGATTATCCGACCCCGCTGCAGGATTACCATCGCGACCAGGCCGACAAGGAACGCCAGCTCTCGCTGCTGGACGATGTCTGATGTTGGCGCTATCAAAGGCCGGATGACCGCCATGAAAAGACTTGTTCTCGTCACCGGCGCCTCGCGCGGGATCGGCCGCGCGGCTGCACTGGAACTGGCCCGGCAGGGCGATCTCGTCATCGCTGTCGCGCGCTCCAAGGCCGCGCTCGAGAAACTCGATGACGAAATCCGCCGCGCCGGCTCCGAAGCCGTTCTCGTGCCGATGGACCTGAAGGACACCAAGGGCATCGACACGCTCGGCAAGGTCATCGCCGAAAAGTTCGGCCGTCTCGACGGCTTCATTGCCAACGCTGCGCTGCTCGGCACGCTCGGCCCGCTGGAAACCTGCGGCCCGCGCAGCTTCGAGGAAACCATCCAGGTGAACCTCACCGCAAACGCCCATCTCATTCGCGCCCTCGGCCCGTCGCTGCACCAGTCCGCCGCCCCGCGCGCCGTCTTCGTCACCTCCGGTGTCGCCCGGCGCCCGCGCGCCTTCTGGGGCCCCTATCAGGCCTCCAAGGCAGGCCTCGAAGCCCTCGTCATGGCCTGGGCGGATGAAAACGAGAACCTGCCGCTGCGCGTCAACATCTTCGACCCCGGCGCCACCCGCACCGGGATGCGCGCCGAAGCCATGCCCGGCGAAGACCCGATGACGCTGCCCGCGCCCGACGACGTCGCCCGCGAACTCGTCCGCCTCGTCTCGCCGGAGGAAAAACGCACCGGCGAGCGCATCGTCTTCCGTGAACTGACCAACAGCTGATGATCCGCGCGGGGACACCGGCATGACCATCACGATCACCGAAGTCTACCTGATCGCGATGCTGATCATCTTCACGGTGCCGTATCTCATCTGGCGCCTGTTCAGGACTGAATATTTCGCGCCGCTCGTTGTCGTGCAGATCCTGTGCGGCATCCTGCTCGGCCCCGGCGTGCTCGGCGCGGCCTTCCCCGCCTATTACGACTTCGTCTTCCGCCCGGAAGTCATCAGTATGCTGAGCGGCATCGCCACCTGGGCGGTGATGATCTTCGTCTGGATCGCCGGCATCGAGCTTGACCTGAAATCCGCCTGGAAAAATCGCGGCGAAACCGGCACCACCGCCGGCCTTGCCCTCGCCACACCCCTCCTGTTCGGCTGCGGCGCAGCCATCCTGCTGCTCCAGATGGGCGATGGCTGGATGGGACCGAACGCCCAGACCTGGCAGTTCATTCTCGGTATCGGCATGGCCTGCGCCGTCACCGCCCTGCCGATCCTCGTCCTGTTTCTCGAGAAGCTCGAAATCCTGCGCCAGCCAATCGGCCAGCGCATCCTGCGCTATGCCAGCCTCGACGACATCGCCATCTGGGGCGTCCTCGCGCTCATCCTGCTCGACTGGGACCGGATCGGCCGGCAGGCGATCTTCCTCGTCGTCTTCGCCGCCATCGCCTATTGCGTGCGCTGGCTGATGATCCGTGTCCCAACCAAGGACCGCTGGTATCTCGGCCTCGTCTGGATGGCGCTCGCCGCCCTGGTGTCTGACTGGGCGGGCCTGCACTACATGGTCGGGGCTTTCCTCGCCGGCGCGGTGCTCGACCGCGACACCTTCGACGAAGCGCAGATGGACCTCTTCCGCAACCACATCCTGCTCGCCATCATGCCGGTCTTCTTCCTCTCGACCGGCCTGCGCACCGAATGGGATATGGGCGGCACAGCCGTCTTTGCCGCCGCCGCGATCCTTCTGGTCGCCTCGGTCGCGGGCAAGCTCGCGGGCGTCAAACTTGCCGGCATGGCGCTCGGCTGGAAGAAGGGCGAAGCCTCGCTCATCGGCTGGCTCCTGCAGACCAAGGCGCTGATCATGATCATCTTTGCCAACATCCTGCTCGACCGCGGCGTCATCACCAATGACGCCTTCACCGCCTGCCTCCTGATGGCCGCCGCCAGCACAATGCTGACCATCCCCATGGTCGCCCCGATGCTGAGGAAAGAGACCGCACCCGTCGCGGCTGAAGAGGGCACGCCCCCTTAATTGTTCCCTTCCCGCCCGCAAGGGCCTATAAGGAGAGGTCTCCGCAGCCCGGACAGCTTTCGGGATCCGGGCTGATAATTCGAGGTGGCCGATGGCGCCGATGACCGACCCTATTGCCAACAGAGAACGAGCAGGCGCAACCGGACGGCTGTCTGCCCGGGTCGAAACAATTGCCAGCGCGCCGCTGGAAACAGTCTGGAAGGTCTTCGTCCCGGTCGAACTTCCGCGCGTCTTTCCGCGCCGCAAGGGACCGATCCCTGCCGTCACCTCTACCAGCGGCCAGACGGGCCGGTGGGACGTTCCCGGACAGACCCGGTTTGTTCACCTCTCCGACGGGACGACTGTGCGCGAAGAGATCACTTTCAGCGAACCAAGTGAAGGCCGTCCGCCCACGGATGGCCGCGCAGAGTTTGGCTACAGGGTCAGCGGCTTTACAGGTCCGATGGCGGGGCTGGCCGCAGAAGCCCGGGGTGCCTGGCTGTTCGAGGAAATCGATGCAGACCGCACCCGGATCATCTGGACTTATGTGTTCGTACCTGCCAGCGCCCTCGCGAGCCTGCCGCTGGGGCTCATCGTGCGCACATTCTGGACGGCCTATATGCGGAGCGGTCTCGCCAATATCCAGGCCATGTCGGAAGCAGCCTGAACGAGCCTCGGGCCCGATCAGTCGGTGTTCGCCCCCGCCAGCGCCGACGCCTCCGCCGCTTCCGCCATCGCCACCGCCGCGACCGCGCCATGCGCCGGCACGGGGCTGCGCGCAAGACCGAGACAGGCGGCATAGAAGCCTTCATCCGCCGAGCCCAGAGGGTCCGGCATGTCAGCGGAAATATCCACCTTCACTTCATAAGGCGTTGTATTGATCAGCCGGCGCGTCAGGAAGTCGATATCGATCTCGCCGGAGGGATACACCACGCGCATCGTCCGTTCCCGGAACTCTGCCGCCCGGCTCGCCCGCAGGATCGCCCGCCCGCCGCTCGCATACTCGAAGCGCGCCTCTGCCTCATCAAGGTAGGGCGAGTGCACGCGCCGCCCCGTGGCTTCCACGCGGGTAAACTCCCGCCCCAGCATCATCGCCGCAAGGTCGAGATCATGGATCATCAGGTCCCAGATCACCGAGACATCGCCCGCGCGCCCGCCCGGCGCCGGCGGGCCGGAGCGCACAGATTCGATCAGCTTCGGCGTCTCTTTGATCGCCAGCACGCCCATCGCCATCGCCACGAACCGCTCCTGATGGCCGACCTGCAGGATGCGCCCGCGCGCCGCCGCCTCATCGGCGAGGTCGCGCGCCGCGAGGCCGGACAGCGCCAGCGGCTTCTCGACCAGCACATGGCAGTGCGCCTCGATCGCCTCGCGCGCCAGCGGCTCATGCCACGTCGCCGGCACGGCGATCACCACCGCATCACACTGGCGAAGAAACGCCGCATAATCGGAAAAGCCGGGCGCCCCGAAGGTCTCCGCAAGCTTCTCCGCCCGCGCGAGGTCAACGTCGAAGATGCCCGCCAGCTCTGCCCGCGCCGAGGCGGCGGCCTTCTGCGCATGGTAATTCCCGAACACGCCGGCGCCTGCGACGCCTACTCTCAGCCTGGTCATTCCGCCCGTCCTTTATGGTCCGCATGCCATCCAGAGGCCCGGGGGGCAAGCCCCGGTGTCCGCGCGGGCAGGATTGCAGCCCGCCGCTCATTCCTGCAAAAAGGCTTGCAGCCGCGCAGCAGAGCGATCATGACGCGCGGGCATGGCCGTTCCGGTGTGGACGGCCTGTTTCATTTCAAATTGCCCCTGCCGCCCTATCCAGACCGGGAACCTGCCGACCCATGCCTGCCCTGTTTGATGCCTATATCATGGCCGACTGGAGCGCCGCCACGAAGCCGGCGCTCGGGCCGAACTCGATCTGGATCGGCATCCTCGCCAAGGATGCGCGCCTCAAGCTGCAATTCCGCAGCGTGAACATCGACACGCGCCTGAAGGCCCGCGCCTTCATCGAGGATATGGTCGCCAAGCTGACCAAGCGCGGCGACAAGGTGCTGCTCGGCTTCGATTTCTCCCTCGGCTATCCCGCCGGCACCGCGGCTGCGCTCGGCCTCGACACCGCCTCCCAGGCGCCGTGGCAGGCGATGCACGCCCACCTCGCCGGCAAGCTGAAGGACAAGGCCGACAATTCCAACGCCCGCTACGCCATTGCCGCCGGCCTCAACTATGCGATCTCCAAGGGCCCGTTCCCCTTCTGGGGCGCGCCCGCGCGCGATGTCGTCTCCACGCTTGCGGCCACGCGCCCCGATTATTCCGGCGCGCCGCTGGCCGAGTTCAGGCTCTGCGAAACCTACCTTAAAGAGAAAAAAGCCGGCCAGCCGAAATCGGTCTGGCAGCTCGCCTATGCCGGCAGTGTCGGCAGCCAGACCCTCACCGGCCTGCCGCATGTCCATGCCCTGCGTCAGCTCTGGCCCACCTCCCGGGTCTGGCCGTTCGAGTTCGGCGACGCGCCCATCACAGCCGGTTCCCTGGAGGATGTCAGTGTCGTGATGGCCGAGATTTACCCCTCGATCCTCAAGGTCAAACCCGAAAAAGGTGAGGTCGCCGACGAGGCCCAGGTACGCGGAATCGCCCGCCACTACGCGGATTTGGACGAAAAAGGCCTCCTCGGCGCGAGTTTTTCCACAGGCAAGTCGCTTTCCCCGGAACAAATCGGGGCCGTGCTGGCCGAAGAGGGCTGGATTCTCGGCGTTTAGCCTGTGTCTATGGGCAATCCGGCGTATTCACGCTTTCCGAATCGTGGGTATGTCGGGCCAATGACGCGTAAACGTCATGTAATTCAGAGGAGAACCCCTATGAATAAGGGTGAACTGACCAAAGCGGTGGCCCAGTCGACCGGCCTGTCGCAAAGCGACGCCGGCAAGGCGATCGATGCCCTCTTCGACACCATCGCAGCGGCAGTGAAGAAACGCGAGCAGGTTGCAATTGCCGGCTTCGGCACCTTTGCCGCCAAGACCCGGAATGCCCGTGAAGGCCGCAACCCGGCCACCAAGGAAACGATCAAGATTCCGGAAAAGACATCAATGGCCTTCAAGCCGGCTTCGGCCCTGAAGGACATCTGATCCCTCTGTCGCCTCCGCACAGCCGGGGGCACGGTGTAAAGTTCAGGCGGCGCGTTCGGAAACCGGGCGCGCCGCTTTCCATTCCAGCACCGCCACCTGCAGCGCCCCGGCCACCAGGCAGCCGATGAACGCGCCTTCCAGCACGCCCGCCGCCCCGCGCCCAAGTGTGATCGCCAGCCAGTAACAGGCCGGGATCATGACAATAAAGAACGAGCCGAGATGGATGCCGCTCGGCAACCACACCATCCCCTGCGCCCGCAGCGCAAACGAGGCCGTCGCCTGCAGGCCGTCGAACACCGTGATCAGCGCCGCCATCCACATCAGCGCGGCGATCGCCGGCGCCAGCATGATGCCCGCGATCTCGGCATCGGGCCGCACCAGCAGCCCCGACAGCGGCGTCCCGAACAGCACCAGCAGCACGCCCAGCACCACGCCCAGCACAATCGTCGCCACCACGCCGAGTCGGCCCGCATTGCGCACCTCCTCCTGGTTGCGACGGCCCACAGCCTCGGCCACCCGCACGCTCGTCGCCGTGGCGATGCCCAGATAGAACATGAAGCACAGGCCGATGATCTGCACGGTGTAGCCATAGACCGCGTTCGCCGCGATCGAGACCCAGGTCGCGATCACATAGGTGATGTTGAACCCACCCCATTCGGCCACATTCGAGATCGCCGTCCCGATGCCCACCTTCACCTGATGCGCCGCCTCGCCCTTCTCGGCCGGCGGGGAGCGGCGGAAGGCCGGCGTCAGCACCGCCACGAGGATCAGGAACACGATGACGAGGAACCAGCGCGTGCCCGTCGTCGCCCAGGCGACGCCCTCGGCCCCCATCTGCGGGAAGCCCCAGAAGCCGGCCACCAGCGCGAGGTCCAGCACCAGGTTCACCGCAACACCGGCATACATCAGGCACGTCACCAGCAGCGGCCGGCGCAGCGCTTCAAGATAGTATGAGCACGCGACTGTGATCATGTGGCCCATCAGGCCAAAGGCGAGGATGCGCGTCACTGATGCCGTCGCCGCCGCCACTTCCTCGCCGGAGGCAGCCGCTGCGGCCGCTTCGCTCGCCGGGGCAATCGCCACGAAGATCCAGTGGAACAGCGGATCTGCCAGCGGCAGGATCAGCAATGTCAGCGCCGCCCCGAGCCCGATGCCCCACATGAGGCCCCGCCGGAAGATGCGGCCTGATCCCGCCTCCCGCCCCGTACCGAGCAGTTCGGACGTGAGCACCTGCACACCCAGCAACAGCCCGATGCCGAGCCCCAGCGACACGCCAATCGGCAGCCAGGCATTCAGCACATAGGCCAGCTCGCCCGGCGCAAACTGGCCGAGCACGATCGCATCTGTCAGCCCCATCAGCATCATCGCCATCCGGCTGATGGCGATGGGCACCGACAGGCGGATCAGGTCCGCAACATCCGAGGGGCGCGCCCAGGCGGGCAGGCGCGACGACGCCGTCATGACTGCCCTCCCTTGTGATTATCCCGGCATTCTCCGGTTTCCGAGCAGCCGGGCCGTATGCCTGAACTGCTTTGCGGCGGCAAGCTGCAGCCCTCGCACGCGATGAAAATTTGCCGCAGTCGCAAGCGGGGAGAATTAGGTGGACGGGCCGCCAGGAAGATGAGTACCAGAAAACAATGCTCAGCCCACGGTTCACTCTGATGGCACGCAGCCTGGCGTTCCTTGCGCTCGGCCTCATCATGCTAATGCCGGGCCTCCATGCCCGGGCTCATGGGCCGGAGGCGGGCAGCGCCTTCATGCTGGTCTGTGCCGAGGCGGGCGACACCGCCAACCCGGCCATCGGCCGGGAGCTTGCCGAACTGCTTTCCGGCGAGGTTCCGTCCCAGCCCGCCCTGCCAGACGATTGCAAAGTCTGTCACCAGCTCTGCGGTCTGAGTGTGCTCCCCCCGGCCGATCTGACAATGCAATGGCCCGCGCCCGAGGCTTCCAGCCGGGCCAGCCGCGCGGCAGTCGGTCCGGCCAATGCCCGTGGCCCGCCGGTCGGCGCCCGCGGCCCGCCCTCCCTGATCTGATCCCTGCCACATCCGGCACGTGAGCGGGCGTCTTCGGCGCCCATCTCCGCGCAGCTTCAGCTTTTCATCAGATCAGGAAAACCCCCATGTCAAACTTGCTTCACGCCGCCTCGGCGACGGCGCTCATCGCGCTCACCGCAGCCTTCCCCGCCCTTGCCCAGGAAGACGCCGAGCGCATCCTCGATACCGTCTCAATCGATGAGGCCCGCCCGCCCTCCCTGACCGCCCGAACGGCGGAGGAGGCCGCCCGCGCCCTCGAGACCCTTGCCGGGGCGGCAAGCATCATCGATGCCGAAACCCTGCGCAACAGCCGCACAGCCACGCTCGCTGATGCGATGCGCCTTGCGCCCGGCGTCTTCGCAGCGCCGCGGTTCGGGGACGAAGACCTGCGCCTGTCGATTCGCGGCTCCGGCATTGTCCGCACCGGCCATGGCAAGGGCGTGCTCGTCATCCGCGACGGCGTCGTCATCAACCAGGCCGATGGCAATTTCGACCCGCCGGTCCTGGACTTCGCCTCGGCGTCTCACATCACCGTCCTGCGCGGTGGCGCCGCCCTTGGCAGC
>NZ_JBKBXW010000002.1:74203-94810 GCF_046313735.1 Hyphomonas sp. | reverse complement strand
CCCCGCGCCCGCCCCCCCACGACGCTGGGCGGGGTCATCGAGACCCATTCGAAAACCGGCCTCACCCATCCCGGCGCCGGGATCAGCTATTCGGCCGGCTCTTTCGGGTATCAGCGCGGCAGCGCCGAGATCGGCGGCGCAATGGGACGCTTTGATGCGTTCGCAGCAATCACGGCCTCGGAAGCGGACGGCTATCGCGACCAGTCGGCCACCGAGACGCTGCGCGTCTCCGCCAATGCCGGCCTGCGCCTGTCGGACCGGATCGAGACCCGGCTGTTTGCCGCCCTTGTCGAAACCGACGCCCTCTGGCCGGGCACCCTGACCCGCGCGGAGTTCCTCGCCGATCCGGGCGCAGCCGCCCTCGTCTCGGTGCGCCGCAACCAGAAATCCGACATCGACCAGAAATTCCTCTCGAGCCGGACGGTTCTCGACATGGGCCCCGGCCTGGTAACTGTCACAGCCGGCTGGAATGACCGTTTCAAGAACCACCCGACCCCAGGCGGCATCCTGCTGGAGGATTCCGAAACGCTCAGCGCCGGCCTGTTGTGGACCTCTGCGCCCGGCATGGGCCCCTGGCTCACCGAAGCCGGGCTCCGCTATGCCACGATGGATCAGGACGCGACCACCTTTGCCTATGCCGGCGGCCTCAACTCGCCGGTCTCCGCCCAGCCGGGGGCGGTCGCCTCTGACCGCGTGCGGGAAGCCAGCAACACCGAGGCCTATGTCCGCCTCGGCTATCAGGCGAGCCCGGCGCTCCTGCTCTCGGGCTCGCTCGCCTATCTGTCCACGGATCGGGCAGAGCGGCGCGGCCCGCTCGACCCAACCACTTCCCCCGCCTATGACATCTCATATGACGCATGGCTCCCAGGCGCCGGCCTCGTCTGGCGGGTCGCGGACAGCTGGAGCGTCTTTGCCAGCCTCACCCGGACAGCAGAAGCCCCGTCCTTCTTCGACCTCGGCGGCAACCAGCCCCTGCAGCCGGACCGCATTCCCCGCCTGCGGATGCAGACGGCCGATACCGCCGAGATCGGCAGCCGCGGGCGTTACGGCGCCTTGCGCTGGGATGCGACCCTCTATCATGGCCGGCTGAAGGGCGAGCTTCTCCGCCTCGATGCTGCCGGGGCCCTCAACCCGCCGATCCTGAATGCCGATAAAACCCTGCGCACCGGCTTCGAATTGGCTGGCGAGGCGGATCTCACGGACAGCCTCTTTCCCGGCGGCCCGTCGCTCGCGCTGGCGGGCAAGTATGACTGGCTCTGGGCACGGTTCGATGATGATCCGGTCTATGGCAACAACCGGGTCGCCGGTGTGCCGGAACATTCAGCCTATGCCGAGGCGCGCTTCGGTTTCGGCCCGAATTTTACCCTGACCCCGAACCTGACCTGGCGCGGCTCCACCCGCACGGACCTCTTCAACACGATCTCCGCCGAGGCGGCGGTTCTGATCGGGCTCAATGCAACGGTCGAGGTCGGCAATGTCCGCCTTTGGGTCGAAGGGCGCAACCTCACTGACGAGCGCTGGGTCTCCGCCGTGAATGTCGTCAACCAGGCCGGGCCCGGCAGCGGGCTCTACTTTCCGGGAGACGCAGCCTCGGTCTATGCCGGTATCAGCCTGCGCCGCTAGGTGCCTGGAACGGAAAGGCGGACCCGGCCTGGACGCACCCTGCTGCCAGGCCGGGGACACCTTCCGCACACGCCCCAAACGCAAACGCGCCGCCCCCTTCCGGAAGCGGCGCGCCGCGCGTGCGTCCCCCGTCTGTCAGCGCATCAGCGCTGCAGCTGGTACCAGTAGCCAGAGCCGTTCGGATCAGCCATCCAGTAGGTGCCCGACTGGTCCACATAATAGTGGTTGCCCTGGTAGTAGTGCTGGGTATTGGCGCCCCAGGTGTGGGGCAGCGCCTGCGTGCCGTAGCCGTAATAGGTCGACTGGCCCATCAGCCCGCGTCCGGCTTCCTGCATGTTCTCCGAGAATCCGCCGGTATAGCCGTTATAGGCGTTGCGAGAGTTCTGCACGGCGCCCTGATAGCCATTCCAGGCGCGGCGCTCATTGTTCACGATGTCGTTCGACGTCTGGTAATACCCGCGCGTGTTCTGAAACCCGCCGGTGGCGGCATAGTTGTAGGCGAAGGTGCGCAGGTCGCCGTGGAACTGGCCGCTGGCGACCATCTGGTTGTACATCGCCACGATCTGCGGGTTCGCCATGTTCTGCTGGATGATCTGCTCCTGCATGTTGTTCATGTAGGCGTTCTGCTGCTGGACCTGGGAATTGTACCAGCCGGAGATGTCCATCTGGGTGAAGTCCTGGGCCGAGGCCGCGCCGGTCATGGCGGCAAGGCTGGCAGCAGCGGCAAGAAGGGTGCGAAGCGTTTTCATCGGTCTGGTCCTTTGTTGTCCCCGGCAGGATCATTCCCGCCTTACCTTCTACGGCGCGGCTCCCAGGAAAAACGGTCCAGACCCGGCAAACTTTTTTCCGACAATCTTGCAGCGCCGATTTTTCCGTTATTATTCAGCGCATTGAAAAAGCCGGCCCCGCAAGGCCGGCTTTCCCGGAAGGTCCTCATCTGCGCCCGGCGGGCCGTCTCAATTGCCGCGCACCAGCCGGTTGGCCGAGCGCATCACCGGATTCTCCGTCAGCCGGTCGACCATGCTCAGCCGGCCGGGTTCAGCCTCCTCATCCTCCGCTTCGATCACGGCCGGGCAGCCCTTGGCCGCCATGGTCAGGCGGATCTGCTCCAGCCGGTCACCGGCGGCATCCTTCGCATCGGCCCGCGCCATAAGGTTGCCAAGGCCGAGATCGCTCGGCCCGCTGACAATCCGGCGCACGCTGATGACGCTCGCCTCGCTCACCTGGCGCTGCACCATCCGGACGGAAATGTACTCCCGCGTCAGCTGGCTGCAGTCATAATTGCGCGCTTCCAGCTCGCTGAACCCCGGCAGGGTCGTGTAGCTGCTGGTGGCACAGGCGCCGAGCGCCAGCGCCGCGGCCCCGAAAACGATGATGTTCCTCACTTTGACCGTCATGGCCGTCTCCCTTGATCCTCAGCTTTCGGCGCCCCCGGACATCCCACCCGGCCAGTCCGCCTTACTTTCTGCGGCGCAGGGCCGCCGTAAAAAGGGTCATGCGCATTCAGGAAAAAACCGCCCCGCCCGTCGCCTCACACGCGCAGGCGCTTGCATCGCGCTGGTCCTGTGGCAGCTTGCAGCCCGATAAGCGCCACTCTAGGGGAGCAAGGCAGGCATCATGAGCGCAGGCAGCGACAGCCCGGCCCCCGGCGGCGAGGCCCTCCCGGAGGAGGCGCTCGTCGCCGCGCTCTCCCCGCGCGAGCGCGACCGGCTGCTCGGCGAAGTCTATGACGAGCTGCGCCTCCTCGCCCGCAAGATCCTCGCCGGCGACCGTGCCCGCCAGCACATTGCGCCGACCGAACTCGTCAATGGCGCCGCCATCAAGGTGATGAACCAGCGCCAGATCCCGGCCCAGCGGCGCACGCATTTCTTCGCCTATTCTGCCCATATCATGCGCCAGGTGCTGATCGACGAGGTGCGCCGCGAGCGCGCCGCCAAGCGCGGCGGCCCGAAAGTCACCCTGATCACCGAGATCGCCGAATCCGCTGCGCCGGACGACTCCGCCGTCGATGTAGAGGTCATCCACGACGCCCTCAGCCGCCTCGCAGAGGTCGACCCCGCCCTCGCCCGGCTCGTTGAGCTGCGCTACTTCTCCGGCCTGACACTCGAGGAGATCGCAGAGCTCGACAACGTGTCCCTCTCCACCATCAAGCGCCAGTGGCGGGTCGCCCGCGCCTGGCTGCACGACGCGCTGAAGCCCTGAAAATCCGCCTTTACCGGCACCCCTCCGCCTGCATCGCCTCGGCAATCAGGCGCACATCATTGGTGCGGTCGAAGTCCGACAGCCCCCAGCCCTCCTCCAGCTTCGCCCAGCTCTGCGCCGCCTCCTGCAGCGCCCGGCAGCCCGCCTCCCGGCCCGAGACATCGCGCACCATCTCCGCGCGCCCCCGCATCGGCACAGCCACCCGGCGCTGCGCGTCGCCATCCGACGGATTGGCCGCCGCCGCCGCGCGGTAGGCGACCAGCTGCTGCTCGACAATTGCCAACGCCTCGGCGGCCCGCCCGTTCGCCTGCAGCATCAGCGCCACCTGACCGAGCGAGATATCCGCCGAGCGCTGCGCCAGCCGGTCCGACGGGTCCCACGCCATCAGTTTCAGCGCCACTTCGCGCGAGCGCTCCGCCGCGGCGAGCCCTGCAGCCGGATCGCCAAGGTCCGCCTCCACCGACGACAGCGAATAATAGGCATAGTGCAGCCCCGTCAGCAGCCTGCGGTTCGTCGGCTGCAGCGCCAGCCCCGTCTCGAACCGCTCCGCGGCCCGCGCATACGCCTCTCGCGAGGCCGGGATACTGCCAAGGTAATACTCGCTGTCGCCCAGCAGCGCGGCCACCCGGCCCGCCTCGAAGCTGAAATCCATGCCCGTCCGCGCCGCCTCCGGCAGGGCGAGCAGCCGCGCCTCCTCCGCCGCGCGGATATCGCGGGCGCCGGCCACATCCCCCAGCGTCTGGAGCGCGTCAGACCGTGTCATCCTTATCCCCAGCAGCAGCCCATTGCGCGCCCCGGCCTCTGCCTCGCCCGCCGCCGCCAGTGCCTCGAGCGCATCCGGCTCGGCCTCTTCCGCGAGGCTCAGCTGCAGCGCCGGGTCCAGCGTATAGCCCGCCTTCGTCACGGCCAGGAAATAGAGCGCCCTTGCCCGCGCCTCGCGCAGGGCCGCATCGCCCGGCGCCCGGCGCACCAGCCCATCAAGGATGCCGCGCGCCCGCTCAAGGTTGGCAATCGCCTGCTCCGTCTCGCCGAGGTTCGGCCGGCTGGACACGCCCTGCACCTCGGCCAGCCGCACCAGCCCCGTCGCCACCTCCGCCTGCAGCCCGGCATTCCCCCCGGCTGTCTCCCCCAGCGCATCGAGATAAGCCTGCGCCCGCGCCGACATCGCATGACGCGCCGGCGTCGCCCCCGGCACCTGTTCCAGCTGAGCATTCAGATCAAAGATCATGAATCCCGCCAGCGCCCTCAGCCCGTCAAACCGCTCCTCGGCCTGACGGCGTGAGGCTTCTGCGGCGAGGTAAAGATTCGTGATCACCGCCAGCGCCACCAGCGCCGCCCCCGCCGCGCTGACCATCGCCGCCAGCGCCAACGGCCGCCGCTGCGCATACCGGCGCGCGAGGTACACAAACCGCCGCGGCACCGCGCTCACCGGCTGCGCGCCCTGCCAGGCGGCAAGGTCTGCGTCGAACGCCTCCATGCTCCGGTATCGCGCCGCAGGGTCCACCGCGACCGCCTTGGCAAGGATCGCCGCCAGGTCACCCGGATTGCGCACCTCCAGAACGGGAAGCGGCGCCGCCGGCTGGCACGCATCCGCCCGCGCCGCGTCCCAGGGCAGCTCCCCGGCCAGCAGCTCATACAGCGTCACCGCCAGCGAATAGACATCATCGGACAGTGTCGCGGGCGCCCGCGCGCAGCGCTCCGGGCTCGCATAGGCGCGTGTCACCCCGTCGAGCCCCTCGGCGGCGGCCACTTCCTGCAGCCGCGCAATGCCGAAATCGATCAGCTTCGCCCGCCCATCCTCTGTCACCAGAATATTCGCCGGCTTCACATCACAGTGCACCACGCGCGACTGGTGCGCATGCGCCAGCGCGCCCGCCACCTGCCGCACCAGCGCCACCGCCGCCTCCGGCGAGAGCCCTTGGCGCAGCGCATGTTCGTCAATCGGCTCGCCCGCGACGAACTCCATTACAAGGTAACTCAGCCCGCCCTCGGTGACCCCGCCATCGAGGATGCGCGCAATCGAGGGATGGTCCATCCGCGCCAGTGTCCGGCGCTCGGCATCGATCAGCGGCGCAAGGTCAATCTCCCCCTGCCGCGCGCGCATGAACTTGATCGCCACCGTCTGGTCGAACAGCCCGTCATTCCGCCGCGCGCGGTAGACCGACCCCATGCCGCCCGCCCCGATCATCGCCTCCAGCCGCCACACGCCGAGCTCCAGCGGCGGCACTTCCAGCGGCGCGCCGATGTCGGCCTCCAGCGCCGTCACCTGCGCATCGGCCTCCATCAGTTCTATGACGCGCCGGATCACGTCGGGGTCGCGTCCAGCCGCCTCCTCCAGCCATTCCAGCCGCGCGCGCACATCCATGTCCTCGCGGTCCAGCGAGGCCGTCAGCAGGCTGAGCGCCGTCCGCTCCCGCTCCGGTGTCAGCATGAAGAAACGCCTCCGGCAAATCCACTCCGCCCCAAGGCGTAAAGCACGCGCAGAACGGGTCAATAATGCCCGCGGCAGTCAAGTGGCCCAGTCGAGAGGCGAAAGCCCCCTCACCCCGCCTTGCGCGCCGCGTCGCCCAGACCCGCTTCTGCCGCCTGCAGCTTCTCCGCCACGAGGAAGGCAAGCTCCAGCGCCTGTTCGCCGTTGAGGCGCGGGTCGCAGTGCGTGTGGTAGCGGCTGGAGAGGTCTTCTTCCGAGATCGCCTGCGCGCCGCCGATACATTCGGTGACATTCTGGCCCGTCATCTCGAAATGTACCCCGCCCGGATAGCATCCCTCGGCGGTCAGCACATCGATGAACTGGCGCACTTCCGACAGGATACGGTCCACAGGCCGCGTCTTGAAGCCGGTGCCGGTCTTCAGCGTGTTGCCATGCATCGGATCGCACGACCAGACGACCGTGCGGCCGGATTTCTTCACTGCCCGCGCGAGCGGCGGCAGGCCCTTCGCCACGCCCTCCGAGCCAAAGCGCGAGATCAGCGTGATGCGGCCGGGCTCATCGGCCGGGTTCAGCGTGTCGATCAGCCGGATCAGCTCATCAGCCTCCATGCCGGGGCCGCATTTGATGCCGATGGGATTCTTGATGCCCTTGCAGAAATTGACATGGGCATGGTCCACCTGCCGCGTCCGGTGGCCGATCCACAGCATGTGCGCCGAGGTGTCGTACCAGTCGCCGCTGGTCGAATCGATGCGCGTCATCGCCTCTTCATAGCCGAGCAGCAGCGCCTCATGGCTGGTGTAGAATTCCACCTGCGCCATCTGCGGCACGGTCTCGGCATTGAGGCCGACGGCCTGCATGAAACGCAGCGAGGCGGAAATCTGCTCGGCCAGCTTCTGGTAACGCTCGCCCTGCGGGCTGCGATCCACAAAGCCCAGCATCCAGCGATGCACATTGTTGAGGCTTGCATACCCGCCCTGGCTGAACGCGCGTAAGAGGTTCAGCGTCGCCGCCGACTGGGAATAAGCCTGGATCAGGCGCTCGGGGTCGGGAATGCGCGCCTCGGGCGTGAATTCCATGCCATTGATATTGTCGCCCCGATAAGATGGCAGGGTCACTCCGTCGATCGTCTCAATGGGTTCAGAACGCGGCTTGCCGAACTGGCCGGCAATCCGCCCGACCTTCACGACCGGCTTCGCCGCCGCAAAGGTCAGCACCACCGCCATCTGCAGGATCACGCGGAACGTGTCGCGGATATTGTCCGGGTGGAACTCCTTGAAGCTCTCGGCGCAGTCCCCGCCCTGCAGCAGAAAGGCCTTGCCGGCCGCAACCTCTCCGAGCCGCGCCTTCAGGCGCCGCGCCTCGCCGGCAAACACCAGCGGCGGAAAGCTCTTCAGACGGGTCTCGACAGCCGCCAGCGCTGCCGCATCGGGATAGTCCGCCGGAATGTGCTTGGCCGGCAGGTTGCGCCAGTCGGAAGGGTGCCAGGTCATGTCTAAGTCTCACTCGGAATTGCCGCGCATAAACCACATGGACGGCGCCTGCTCAAGTTTCACCATAATTTCACAGCAGGAAGGTGGCCGAGGTGTCCCCGCAGGCCGTAAAAGGCTTGCCGGGACAGAGTGTTGGTGAAGCTGCGGGGGCCGGATGTCGCACGTTTACATAAGCCATTCAGGCGCCGACCCCGATGCCCTGCTCGCCCTGCATGAGGCGCTGAGGACCGCCGGGGTCACCCCCGCCTATGGCACAGGCACGGGCGAGCGCGCCGGCGCGGACGAGGCGATTGGCCGGGCCTTTGCGCTCGCCGTGCTCGTCTCAGCCGATGCCATCCGCTCCCGCCATGTGCGCGCTGACGTTGAGGCCGCCCGCGCGCGCGGCCTGCGCATCATCCCCTACCAGATCGACAAGGCCCGCCTGACCGGCTTCTTCAAGACCGATGTCCAGCCCTTCCTGCGCCATTCCTCCGCCCAGCCGGACGGGCTCGCCCGCTTTGTGGCCGAGGTGCAGGCGGCCTATCGCCAGAAATGCCCGGTCATCGCGGTGATGAACCTCAAGGGCGGCGTCGGCAAGACCACCGTCTCGGCCCAGCTCTCCGGCGCCTGGCAGGCGCTGACCGGCGGGCGCGTCCTGATGATCGACCTCGATCCGCAGTATAACCTCACCCAGACCTTCTTCAGCATGGAAGCCGCCGACGCCTTCGCCGCCGAGGACCGCTCGGTCATCTCGCTGTTCGAGCGCTCGCGCCTTCATGCGCGCGATGCCGTCTCGCCGGCGGAAAGCTGGCTGACGCTCACCCCCGCCCCGTTCAGCCCCGCCGCGCGCGACGCCTTCGTGCATGAACTCCTCGGCCCGGATGGCCCGCCCGGCCGGCTGGATCTCATCTCCGGCCAGTTCGAGATCTCGAAATACGCCTTCGCCGCCGATCCCGATGCGCTGGCCGCCATCAAGCAGCATTTCCTGCGCTGTATCGAGCATTACCGCAGCGAATATGACCTGATCCTCTTCGACACGAACCCGAACGCCACCTTCCTCACCCGCTGCGCGCTGGAAGCCGCCGACCGGGTAATCGCGCCGATGCATGCCGACATCTATTCCCTGCGCGGTGTGCGCCTGCTCGGCCAGGTCATCCGGGGACAGATCGGCAGCGCCCGCCAGCCGGACCTGTCGGTCCTGTTCAACATGGTCAACCGAAACGAACAATCGACCTTCGAGGCCGATGCCCGCAATGGCGCCTTCGACACCCTCGCCGGCTTCCCGCTGTCCCGCGCGCTGATGACCGCCGCCCTGCCGCGCTCGGCCCATTTCACCGTCCGCGCCCCGGAGGAAGGCCAGCCGCGCTGGCGCCAGCTGCTCGTCCATGCCGGCCGCGGCGGCGGCCTCAAACCCATCCGCAACAGCCTCCGCCAACTCGCCGGAGACCTGCGCACCCTGCTGGACCAGCCTGAGGGGGTGTGAGGCGGGCCACTTATGAGGCCTACACCTTTTGCTTGATCTTCCGCCGATTATGCGCAATATTTTGCGCATGGCGGTAGAGCGGAACAGCCGTAAAATCCTTCGCCGTCTGGAACAGGAGGGCTGGGAACTGGTGCGCGTCGCTGGCTCGCATCACCAGTACCGGAAAGACGGCGTCACGCTGACTGTGCCGCATCCGAAGAAAGACCTGCCAACCGGCACCGCCCGCGCCATCGCCCGGTCAGCTGGCTGGCTAGAGGAGAAAGACACATGACCCGCTATTTCGCCCTCGTCGAGCAGGAAGGTGACAGCGCCTATGGCGTAACCTTCCCGGATGTGGCCGGCTGCTTCTCTGCAGCCGATGACGAAGACGATCTGATGAAGAACGCCATCGAGGCGCTGTCGCTGCATCTCGAAAGCCAGCCCCTTCCGCCAGCCCGCAGCAGCGCCGAGCTGAATGAGGTGCCCGATATCCGCGCGGCCATCCTCGCCGGGGCCTATCTCATGCCGGTGCCCCTGATCGTCAGCGAGTCCCGCCAGGTCAGCGCCAATATCAGCCTCGACAAGGGGATGCTGAAAGCCATCGACGCCGCCGCCCGCGAGCGCGGCCTCACCCGCTCCGCCTTCCTCATCGAAGCCGCCCGCCACGAAATCGAACGGCGCTGACGATTTTCATAGAGCAGATGTCATCTGCGCCTGGATGATCGGTCAATTGCATTGTATACGGAAATCCCGTATAAAGCCTTCGTGACGGACCGCTTCGACCCGGCCAAGGACGCGACCAACCGGGACAAGCACGGCCTGTCCCTCGCTTTCGGCGACCGGATTTTCGAGGACGAGGATCACCTGATCATCCCCTCGATCCGGCCACGGGATGGTGAGGAGCGTTTCAAGGTCGTCGGCAATGTCGATGGTAAGCTGTTCACGGGTGTATTTGTCTGGCGCGGTGACCTGCCCCGCTTCGTATCAGTGAGAAGGAGCAATGCGAATGAAGAAAAAGCCTATCGCTCTGCCGGCTGATCCTGCCGATGCGGAAGACTTCGACACGCCGCCCGAAGCGCTCGACCGCGCCCAGCGCGCCCGCCTGATCCGCCGCACGCGGACCAGTCTCGGCCTGTCGCAGACCGAGTTTGCCGAGCGGTTCCGCGTGCCCGTCGGCACCCTGCGGGATTGGGAACAGGCCCGCGCGACGCCGCCCGATTTCGCCGTCGCCTATGTCCGCGTCATCGGCCAGCATCCCGACATGGTCGCCAGCGTGGTCGCCTGACCCACCCACCCTCTCCAGAAATTCGCACCGCGCGCCCCTTGACCGGCCCTCGCGTCAGGGCTGTCACGGTGCGCCGTCCATAAAATATCCAACGGAGGAACGCCGGAGCCATGACCTACAAACCCTTCGATCTCAGCGGCAAGGTCTGCGTCGTCACCGGCGGCAACAAGGGCATCGGCCTCGGCATGGTCGAGGCGCTCGCCGCCTCCAACGCCGATGTCGTCATCTGGGGCCGCAAGACCGCCGACAATGACGCCGCCGTGAAGAAAGCCACCGGCCTCGGCACCGGCAAGGTCAAAGCCTGGGCCGTCGATGTCGGCGAGGAAGCCCAGGTCGTCAAAGCCATGAAGGAAGCCGGGGAAGAATTCGGCCGCATCGATTGCTGCATCGCCAATGCCGGTGTCGGCCGGGGCGCGGCCTCCTTCGAGACGATGACGCTGGAAACCTGGGAGTATAACGCCCGGATCAACTCCGTCGGCGCCTTCTTCACCCTGCGCGAAGCGGCCAAATCCATGGTCGCACGCGCCAAGGCCGGCGATCCGGGCGGCAGCCTGGTCGGAACGGCCTCCCTCGCCGGCATCGAGGGCGCAGGCCGCAACCAGGCCTATGCCCACACCAAGGGCGGCCTGATCGCCATGATGAATGCCTGCGCCGTGGAATATGGCCGCTATGGCATCCGCGCGAACTCGATCCTGCCCGGCTGGATCGCGACCGACATGACCGAAGGCGCCCAGGGCCAGGAAGTGTTCACATCCAAGGTCATCAGCCGCGTCCCGATTCGCCGCTGGGGCGAGCCGGAGGATTTCGGCGGCATCGCCGTCTACCTCGCCTCCGACGCCTCGAAATACCATTCCGGCGACACGCTGATCATCGATGGCGGCTACGCGAAATTCTGATTCGCGCCCTGGAAAACCGAACAACGAAAAAGGCCGCCTCCTCACGGAAGCGGCCTTCTTCAACTCAGGTTCAGCCCTGGCAGGTGCCAGCAGCTTACTCCGGAGCGGTTTCGTCCGTCGTCTCTTCGAGAACTTCTTCCACGGTCTCTTCAACCGTTTCGACAGCGTCTTCGACAGTCTCTTCGACAGCTTCGTAGGATTCGGTCACGACTTCTTCAGTCGCTTCCACAGCATCCTCGACGGTGGCCGGAGCTTCCGGAGCCGGAGCCGGTTCACCGGCGCCGCCGCAAGCGGCCAGAACGAGCGCAGCAGCGCCGATCAGGACAAGTTGTTTCATGTTGATACTACCCCTGTATGTGTTCTTTCGAACGGCGGCTCACTAGCACTGTTGCCTGATTACATAAAGTTCATTCTGCACAGTGTCCGGATCTTCCGCCGAATACCGGCCCTGAAACACCCCTGCGCGCCGCGCTAAGGGTGTTTCCGGGCCAGATGCTCAATTATTCATCATCGCCTTCGTCGGACTCTTCGTCTTCCTCGGACTCTTCTTCTTCGTCCTCGGCATAGACGGCCACGATCTCGGCTTCGCCATCGCCTTCAGCTTCGATTTCGGCGTCGATCGAGGTTTCGATCGTCACTTCAGCTTCGATGGTTTCAGCTTCCACCGGCAGTTCACCCGCAAAGGCAACACCAGCGAAAAGTGCGGTTGCGGCAACGCTCGCAAACAGTTTGGTCATAAGAGCTTCCCCTCTTAATCGGATTACAGACACGCTGCCGGGTCATTCCAGCAAGCTCATATGTGTTGCCGTTTGATCACGGCCAGATTGCGGCAAACCAGCGGCAATTTCGGCCAGATCAGGGCAGTTTCAGCCTATTGCGTTGACCTTGCGGCGAGCCGCTAGCCCCGTCTGCAAAGACAAGACCCAGACCCCGGAGGAATTATCGCCATGGCCCTGAAGACCCGCCTGACCGCTCTTTTGAACACCGACCATCCGATCATGCTGGCCGGCATGGGCGGGGTCTCCTATGCCGAGGTCTGCGCCGCCATGTGCAATGCCGGCGGTTACGGCGTCCTCGGCATGGCCGGCACGACGCCCGATTTCATCGCGGAGCAGATGAAGAAAGTCCGCACTCTGACTGACCGGCCCTTCGGCGTCGACCTGCTGGCCGCCAGCCCCGAAAGCCTCGAAGCCTCGGTGGATGTCATCATCAATGGCGGGGCTGATTCCTTTGTGGCCGGCCTCGGCGTGCCCATGCCGATCATGGAGCGGCTGAAAAAGGCAAACCTCAAAGTCATGGTTGTCGGCGGCGCCGTGAAGCACGCCATCAAGGCCGAGGAAGCCGGCTGCGACGCGGTCATCCTCCAGGGCGGCGAAGGCGGCGGCCATACCGGCCTCGTCGGCACGATGCCCCTCGTCGCCCAGGCCGTTGAAGCCGTGAAGATCCCCGTCATCGCCGCCGGCGGCCTCTATGACGGGCGCGGCCTTGCTGCCGCCCTCGCCCTTGGCGCCGAAGGCGTATGGATGGGCACCCGCTTCATCGCCAGCGCCGAAGCCCACGCCGCCAACATGTATAAACGCGCCGTCGTCGAAGCCGGTGATACCGATACCACGCGCACGCGCTGCTATTCCGGCAAGCCCATGCGCTGCCGCACCAACGACTACATCAATGACTGGGAAAGCCGCCCGCAGGACATCCAGCCCTTCCCCTTCCAGGCCATGCACTCCCACCAGAACGGCACCATCGGCGGCATCGGCGGCATCACCGATGAAGCGCGCCTCTCGATGGACAAATCCTGCTTCGCCATGGGCCAGTCCGCCGGCGGCGTCCGCGAAGTCAAACCCGTCGCGGAAATTGTCGCCGACATCATGCGGGACGCCGAAGCCGCCATCGACCGCATGAACCAGCTGCGGGTGAAGGTGGCGGTCTGAACGCAAAGGCCCGCCCAATCCACAGGGGTAATCCCTGTATCTGCTGCAGATCACAGGAATCGTATCCTACCCCTGAAAAGCCATGGTATGATGCGCGGCAATGGATCGTCAGACCGCACACCTCTATGCCTTCGTCCACCCGGCCTTCCGCTGGTGGCTCTGGCTGCAGCTGTGCATCGTGCGCAGCTGGATGCGGCAGCACCGGCGCGACGTCTATATCGAAGTCACCCGCTGTGGATCGGTCCGTATCCTGATTGCCGGAGACCCGCCGGACACCTACCGGCCCGTGCTGCCCGCGCGCCCGCACTGGGCGGCGCCGGACTGGGAACGCTCCGTGAGCGGACGGCTTGATCCAATCCCGCACGCCGCCGGCGCGCCCAGCGATCTGGCCGCGATCTGCAGGACCGGGCTTTGCAGGGCCGGCCCGGGCATCCGCCGTGCGCCCGCCCGCGCCGCGCCCGACACCTCCTGAACCTGTCCTTCAAAACGCCAAAGACCCTTGCCGGCCGCGCATCAGAAAGCGCGCGTCCGGGCAAGGGTGCTGGCGGCGGGAAAGGGGCAGCGCGCCGGACAGAACGTCACTGGCACGCTGCGCCTCCCCCCGTCCGGGCGTAAGATTTAACGGCCGGCCGAACGGAACCGGCCATCTTCCCAATAGGTGTCGCCGGTGGTTGTATCGATGAAATAGCGCTGGCCGGTCTGGGGATCGGCATAGAGCTGCGAATGGTTGGGATTGTTGCTGTTCCAGGGGCAGACCTGATCGCGCGTACAGCCATACAGCGCGCCGGCCGCCGCGCCGAGGGCGCCGCCGATCACCGCGCCCTGCGTGCGGTTGCCGTCGCCAGCGAGCACGGCGCCGCCAATCGCGCCGGCCGCGCCGCCAATGGTGGCATCGCGCGTCGTGCCCTGATACTGGCCGGTGGATTCGCAGGCGGCGAACACCAGCGTCGCAGCAGCAATGGCGGGAATATGGAAGGCTTTCATCTGTCCGTCTCCTGATCTTTTGTGGCGTGCCGCAGAACGTCGTCGGAGGTCGCCGGGCCGCTGGCAGCACACAGCGGGAAAGGCCCGGTCCATGACCCATTGAATGCGCAGGCGCGCGCATCGTTCCATGACAATCCAGAAAGCTGTCCTGAGCCGGCTTATAGCCAGCGCCGCCACTTGAAGAACATGTACGGCACGATCGCCGACATCAGCATCATGCCCAGCGCCATCGGATAGCCCTGCGGCCAGGCCAGCTCCGGCATGAACTCGAAATTCATGCCATAGATCGAGGCAATCAGCGTCGGTGGCAGGAACACCACCGCCGCCACCGAGAAAATCTTGATGATGCCCGTCTGCTCGATATTGATCATGCCGAGCGTCGCATCCAGCAGGAAGGTGATCTTCTGTGTCAGGAAGTTCGTGTGATCCGACAGAGACTGCACGTCGCTCGCCAGCGTGCGAATGCGGCTGTCGGTTTCCTCGCCCGCCTTGCGGATCGCCGCAACGGTCGTGTCATAAGCCAGCAGCCGCTGGAACGAGACAAGGCTCTCGCGGATCTTCGAAAGCAAGTCGCCCTTGCGCCCGACCTGTTCGAGGACGGAGCGATAATTGCGCGGCCGCGCCGGCCGCTGCAGTGCGCCATAGCCATTGCGCACCGGCGGCGGCTGCATCGCAAAGATACCTTCCGAGATGACGTTCAGCTCCTGTCCCGTTCGCTCCAGGATGTCGCCGATCCGCCCGATCAGGCTTTCCAGCAGGCCGGCCACCAGCGCATCCGCGCTCCACGCGCCCGCCTTCTGGCAGCGCGTGATGAACGTCTCCACCGAGCGCGGCTCGGCATAGCGCACCGTCACCAGCCGCTCCCCCATCAGGATGAATGTCACCGGCGAGAGCAGCACATTGTCGCTGTCGGTGTGCGACAGCACCATCGCCGTCATGAAATGCGCGCCATCATCCGAGTAGAGACGGCTCGACAGCTCGATCTCGCTCATCTCCTCGATGGTCGGCACATCAATGCCGAGCGCGCGCTCCACCGCCGTCTCTTCATCCTTGTCCGGATGGATCAGGTCGATCCACACCGCTTCGGAAAAGTTCGCAAGGTCGTCGCCAAGACTGACGAACCGGCCATCGACATTGCCATAGGTACGGATCATGTGCGCCCTGCCCTGATAGAGCGCCCTGTCTGCGCAAAGCCGGCCCGGAAAGCAAGCCGGTGCCCGCCGGCGGCTGTGTCAGCCAGCCGGCGTCAGGCGGATCAGGCGCCCGCCGTCCCGGTCCTCCAGCACATAGAGCGCACCATCCGGCCCCTCGGCCACTTCGCGGATGCGCTTGTTCCAGGCATAGCGCCCGGCCTCCTCCGCGCTGCCATCCTCGGCCAGCGCAACCCGGATCAGCGCCTGCGAGGACAAGCCCCCGATAAAGGCATTGCCGGACCAGCCGGCAAACATGTCCCCGTCATAGATGATCAGGCCCGCCGGGCTGATCGCGGGCACCCAATAGGTTGCCGGCGCCTTGAATTCCGGGCGCGTGTCATGGTGGGGAATAGGCCGGCCATCATAATGGTCGCCATTGGAAACTTCCGGGTAGCCGTAATTCTCGCCGCGCACGATCAGGTTCAGCTCGTCCCCATGCGCCGGGCCCATCTCCTGCACCCAGAGCCGGCCAGACGCGTCGAAATCGATGCCCAGCGGGTTGCGGTGGCCCAGCGTCCAGACCTCCGCCGCGACCCCGCCCCTATCCGCAAACGGATTGTCCGCCGGCAGGCTGCCATCCAGGTTCAGCCGCACGACCTTGCCAAGATTGCCGCCCATGTCCTGGGCCGGATCGAATTTTTGCCGCTCGCCCGAGGTGATGAAGAGATGACGGTCCGGCGAAACAACCATCCGGTGGCCATAGTGCCCGTTGCCGGTCACTTTCGGATACTGCCGCCAGATGACTTCCCGCTCGCTGAGGCTGCCGCCGGAAGACGTCAGCGTCAGCACCGCCCGCTCCACCGCCGCGCCCGACAGGCTGTCATCGGACGCATCCCTCTCGACATAGGAGAGATAGACTTCGCCGGTCTCGGCAAAGTCCGGATGCAGGATCAGGTCGCCGAGGCCGCCCTGCCCGCGCGACACAACCTGCGGCCCGCCGGTGATCTGCCCTGCCTTGACCCCGTCCGTGCCCACCAGCCAGATCGCCCCGGCCTTCTCCGTCACCAGCGACCGCCCATCCGGCAAGAAGGTCATCGCCCAGGGATTGTCAAAGGTCTCCAGCGGCGTAGCGGTCAGGACCATTCCGTCCGTTCCCGTCACCGTGAAACCCGGCAGGTCCGGGCTGATCGCCGCTGTTTCCGCCAACGCAGTCTGCGTTCCGCTATCGGCTGCGGCGGAGGCGAAGTCCGGCCCGTCTCCGGGCGCGGCGCAGGCGATGGACAGGCCGGCAACCCCGGCAGTCAGCAAGACGAGACGGGCATGGCGCATGGGTAACTCCTTCGTGCACGGATTATTCAGGCAGCGAAGGCCGCCCGGTCAACCAGATGGGTTAACGTCCGACCGGCCAGATAGTTCTCCAGATTGCTGAGAAAAGTCTCATCCGCCCGCGCAATCGTGCCCGGCGTGTCGGAACTGTCATGCGGGGTGATCGCAATCAGGGGGTGGCGCCAGAGGGGGCTTTCCTCCGGCAGGGGCTCGATCCGTGTCACATCCAGCGCCGCATAGGCCGGCCGGCCGGCATCGAGCGCGGCGACCAGCGCGGCCTCGTCCACCAGCGCCCCGCGCCCAAGGTTCATGAACAGCGCATCGCTGCGCATCTTCGCAAAGAAGCCTTCATCCGCCATGCCTTCGGACTCCGGCGTATGCGGCAGCGACAGGAGCACGACATCGGCCCCCGGCAATTCGCCCGCCACCGCTTCCGGCGGAATGATCCGCGCGGCCCCCGGCGCCGGCCCCTGCCTGCGGCGCACCCCGGTCACCACGCCGCTCAGCGCGCTGACCCGGCGCCCGACCGCTTCCCCGATCGAGCCATAGCCGATCACCAGCCAGCGCGAGCCCTGCATCTCCCGCGCCTTCAGGCGCATCCATTTGCCCTGCCGTTGCAGCGCCCGGTGGCCCGGCCCGTCGCGCAGGAAGTCCAGCGCCTGCCACAGCGCCCATTCGGCCATCGCCTCAGCCTGCGTGTGGTTGGTGGTGTAGAGGCGCGCCTTCTGGCCGATACTCGCCAGCGCCGGATTCTCGATCCCGGCGGCCGCCGACTGGAACCAGTCGAACGCCTCGCTTTTCAGGATCGCCAGCATGAAATCGCGCACCGAGGGCGAATAGAACGCATCGACATTGCCATACGCCAGATGCACCTCCGGCGGGGTTTTCAGGGCCTGCGATGTATAGGCGTTATGCCAGCGCCCGGCATCGTCGAGCGTCACGATTGCGAGCACAGCTTCCCGCCCCTTGAGCCTTGGCTCAAGCCGGGCGAAAGTCCGCGCATGAAGAAGAAGCGTTTTCATGCCCTCCTGCTTAGCGGCGGACTTATGATCGCCGCAAGCCACCTGCCCGCCCTGCCGCAGGGTGAGATGCCCTCGCGTGGGCCGGACTATTTCCGCGATGCCGTCAACCTTGCGAGCATTCTCGGCTCGGCACACGCCATCCGTGTGCGCTGCAATGGCAATGAAGACCAATACTGGCGCCGCTACATGACCGACCTGCTCGGCCTGGAAGCGCCCGAGCCCGGAAACCTGCGCTCTTCGCTCGTCGGGGCCTTCAACGAGGCCTATATGCGCGCCGATGCGGCCTTCCCGGTCTGCGACCGGCGGGCGGCAGATGCGGAGTCGGCCTATGCCGCCAACGGGCAGGAGATCGCCAACCGCCTCGCCGCGCACTATTTCCCCGCCCAACCCCGTCCGCGCTGAGGAGGCCGCCCCCAGATGAAACTCCGCCTGACCGCCGCCCTCGGCGCGCTTCTCCTCGCCGCCTGCGCCCAGGTGCCCTCGCCCGCCGACGCCGCGCCGGAGGAAGCTGCCCGCCTCAGCATCGCCCCGCCGGACGTTCTCGCGCCCCCGGTTGCCGCCTTCCCGATGTCCGGCCAGCGCCCGGAGAGTGGCCGGCCCATCGCGACCCGCTCCGCCGTCATCGCCCCCAACGGCGCCGCCGCCACCGCCCATCCGCTGGCAACCCAGACCGCGCTCGACATCCTGAAGGCCGGCGGCAGCGCCATGGACGCCGCCATCGCCGCCAATGCCATGCTCGGCCTCGTCGAGCCGACCGGCAACGGCATCGGCGGGGATCTCTATGCCATCGTCTGGGACCCCGAGACGCAGCGCCTCTATGGCTATAACGGCTCGGGCCGCACGCCGAAGGCCGCAACGCTGGAACAGGCGCAGGCGCGCGCCGAAGCCCATGGCCAGAATGGCAAGCTGCCGCGCTATGGCACCATTACGGTAAGTGTTCCGGGTACGGTCGATGGCTGGTTCGCGCTGCATGAGAAGTTCGGGCGTCTTCCGATGGCGGACAATCTCGCCCCCACCTTGCGCTATGCAAGGGACGGCGCGCCGATCCCGGAAATGATCGCCTGGTACTGGTCGCGCGGGCCCCTGCGCTATGCGCCCGCCCATGCCAGCGGCGAGCTGGAAGAATACGAAAACGCCCGGCGCACCTTCTTCGATCCCGTGCCGGTCGAAGGCAGCCTGTTTCGCAATCCGAACCTCGCCGATACGCTGGAGCGGATCGGACGTCTTGGCCGAGGCGAATTCTACGGCGGCATGACCGCCCGCATGATGACCGCCTACCTCCGCCGCCATGGCAGCGCCATGACGTATGCGGATTTCCAGACCCATCGCGGCGAGTGGATGGAGCCGATCTGCGTCGAATATCGCGGCGAGGTGAAGCTCTGCGAGCTTGGCCCCAACACGCAGGGCGTCGCCGCGCTGCAGATGCTGGAAATGCTCGAACGCTTCGACCTGAAGGAGATGGGCTTCGGCTCTCCCGACGCCCTCACCGCCATGGTCGAGGCCAAGCGGCTTGCCTTTGCTGACCGCGCGCTCGGCTATGCGGACCCTGCCTATTCCGGCATTGACCCCTCGATTTTCGTTGCGCCCGGATACAATGCCGCGCGCAGCCAGCGAATCGATCCCTCCCGCGCAATGCCGGAAGTTGCTCCGGGCACGGAGATCACCGACGCCGCCCTGCGGGACGGCGACACAACCTATCTGACCGTCGCTGACAAGAACGGCATGATGGTCTCTCTGATCCAGTCGAATTATCGCGGCATGGGCTCCGGTCTTGTGCCTGATGGTCTTGGCTTCATGTTCCAGAACCGGGCTGAGCTGTTCAGCCTGGACCCGGATCATCCCAATGTGTTCGCCGGCGGCAAGCGCCCCTTCCATACGATCATCCCCGCCTTTGCCTTCCGCAAGGACCTGCCGGGCTGCCAGGTGCGCAGCGTCGCGCCGGAGGTCGCCTGCCCGTATGAGCCCTGGCTCAGCTTCGGCCTGATGGGCGGCGGCCTCCAGCCGCAGGGCCATGTCCAGATCATCACCAACCTCGTCGATTTCGGCATGGGCCTTCAGGAAGCGGGCGACGCCGCGCGCTGGGAACATGATGGCGGCTGCGACCCGCAGGATGCTCTGGGGGCGGACTGTAACACCGGCACCGGCAAGGTCATGCTCGAACGCGGTCTTGTGTCTGCCGCCGAAGCCCTGCGTGAGCGCGGCTATGAGGTGGCCTGCTGCGAAGCCAATTATGGCGGCTACCAGGCCATCATGCGCGACTTCGCCTCCGGCGCCTGGCACGCCGCCACCGAAATGCGCAAGGACGGCAGCGCGGATGGGTATTGAGCACGATGCGACCTCAAGCCCCCTCTCCCTTTCAAGGGAGAGGGGGTTGGGGGTGAGGGTTCGCCCCACGCGAAACATCCCGTTTTGCCTCGCCCCCTCATCCCCACCCCCTTCTCCCCCGAGGGAGAAGGGGCTTTGACAGAGGACAGATCCGTTGCCCGCGCCCGCCGCCTGCGCCAATCCTCCAACGCCGCCGAGGACATCGCCTGGAACACCCTCCGTACCCTGAGGGCCCATGGCTATCCCGTCCGCCGCCAGCATCCCATCAACGGCTTCATCGTCGATTTTGCCATCACGCGCGCCCGCCTCGTCATCGAGATCGATGGCGGCATCCATGCCCTGCCCGAAGTCGCTGCCCGCGATGCAGAGCGGGACGCGACCCTTCGGTCGCTCGGCTGGACGACCCTGCGCATCCCCGCCGAAGACGCACGCCATCCCGATCACCTGATGCGCCTCGTCCAGGAAAAGCTAGGCCTTTGACTCCCCTCTCCCTTGGGGGAGAGGGGCTGGGGGTGAGG
>NZ_JBKBXW010000002.1:0-74193 GCF_046313735.1 Hyphomonas sp. | reverse complement strand
GCCCCCCCCCCCCCCCCCCCCCCCCCCCCCCCCCCCCCCCCCCCCCCCCCCCCCCCCCCCGCGCCTGGATGCAACGCTGGACTGCGGGGCGCCCCCTCATCCCCAACCCCTTCTCCCCGGGGGGAGAAGGGGCTAAGAAGCGCCCATGAAACCGATCCCGCCCGAAGCGCCCCGGGACTGCCCGCTCTGCCCGCGCCTTGTGGCGTATCGCGAGGCCGTGCGTGCGAAGGAGCCCTCCTGGTTCAATGGCGCGGTGCCGAGTTTTGGCTCTGACAAGGCAGAGCTGCTGATCGTCGGCCTTGCGCCGGGCGTCACCGGGGCAAACCGCACAGGTCGTCCGTTCACGGGCGATTGGGCGGGTGATCTTCTCTATGCCACGCTGGAAAAGTTCAGTTTCAGCGAAGGCAGTTATGCGGCTGATCCCGGCGACGGGCTGACACTTTCCGGCGCGATGATCACCAATGCCGTGCGCTGCGTGCCGCCGGAGAACAAGCCCGTCGGCGCCGAGATCAATGCCTGCCGGCCGTTCCTGAAAGCCCGCATCGCTGCGCTGCCGAAGCTGAAAGTCCTGCTCTGCCTCGGCAAGATCAGCCATGATTCGACGCTGCGCGCGCTGGGCCTTAAACTGTCAGACCATCCGTTCGGACACGGAACAAATTACCAGGTGACGGCGGGCGGGCGGCCGGTAACGCTGCTCTCCTCCTATCATTGCTCGCGCTACAATACGAACACAGGCCGTCTGACAGCGGAGATGTTCGAGGCAGTGTTTGCGCAGGCGCGGCGGGTGTTGGGGTAAGAGGCCCTCACCTCCCATCGCTTCGCGATGGGCCCCTCCTCTCCCGCGAGCGGGAGAGGGATTAAGGGGGGAGCGCCACTGAGCCCTCTCCCTCTGGGAGAGGAGGGGCCCGCGCCCAAAGGGCGTGGGAGGTGAGGGCCTTCCGCCCTAACCCGCCTTCAGGATCCGCGCCTTCTGCCGCTGCCAGTCGCGCTTGGCCTCATTCTCGCGTTTGTCATGCGCCTTGCGGCCTGTGGCAACGCCGATGAGGAGTTTGGCGCGGCCCTTGTCGTTGAAATAGAGTTTCAGCGGCACGATCGTGCGCCCGGCGCGCTCCACTTCCTGGGAAAGTTTCGCAAGCTGGCGTCTCGACACCAGCAGCTTCCGCCTCCGGCGCGGCTCATGGTTGAAGCGGTTGGCGCCGGCATAGGTCTGGATCTCGGCATTGATCAGCCACAGCTCGCCGCCCTCGACCGAGGCATAGGCCTCGGCGATGTTCGCCTTGCCCTCGCGCAGGGATTTCACCTCCGAGCCGACCAGCATGATGCCGGCCTCCAGCGTGTCCTCTACGGAATATTCCCGCCGCGACCTGCGGTTCTCCGAGACGAGGCCGTCCGAGCGGCCCTTGACGGCGGCGCCCTTCGCCATGGCGCTCACACCCGCACGCCGGCAGCGGCCAGCGCGTCATCAATCATCGCCTGCGCGGCGGCGTCCGGCCCGGTGACCGGCAGGCGCACATCCGGCGCGCAGAGGCCGAGGCGCGACAGCGCATATTTCGCCGGGCCCGGCGAGGGCGAGCAGAACAGCGCGCGGTGCAGGTAGATCAGCCGCCGCTCGATCTCGCGCGCGGCGGCAAGGTCGCCGGCAGCGAAGGCAGCGTGCATGGCCGCGCAGTCTTCCGGCACGACATTCGCGGTGACGGAGATACACCCCGCCCCGCCCATCGCGAGGAAGCCGAGGGCGGAGGGATCATCGCCCGACAGCTGCACGAACTGTTCGTCCGGCCCGATCAGGGCAGCATGGTAGGAGACCCGGTCCATATCCCCGGTCGCGTCCTTGATGCCGATGATGTTGGGCAGGCAGGCAAGCCGGGCCACTGTCTCCGGCTTCAGGTCCACCACTGTGCGGCCAGGCACGTTATAGAGCAGCACCGGCAGGGCGACGGCATCATTGATGGCTTTGAAATGGGCGTAGAGCCCGTCCTGATTCGGGTTGTTGTAATAAGGCGCCACGACCAGCGCGGCATCCGCCCCGGCGGCCTTGGCATGGGCGGCGAGGTCAATCGCCTCGTCGGTAGAGTTCGAGCCTGCCCCCGCGATCACAGGCACGCGCCCCGCTGCCACTTCGACACACAGGGTCACGACCGCCTTGTGTTCTTCCGTCGACAGGGTGGAGGTCTCGCCCGTGGTGCCGACCGGCACCAGCGCGGACGAGCCCGCTGCAATCTGGCGTTCAACCAGAGCGGAAAAGGCCTTGCGGTCGACAGCGCCGTCGCGGAAAGGTGTGACAAGAGCCGGGATGGAGCCGTGGAACATTCTGCTGACCATATTCATGGATCGGTTGGGAATGCGTGCTAGGCTCTGTTGATGCCGTTGTCACGCGCCGGTGCTCAATTTTACTGAGGTGAAGCTGACCATGATCCGGATTTCTGCAGTTTTTGTGGCGCTCGCGCTGCTGCTTTCGGGCACCTCACTGGCCGCGCGGCCGGAGGGTCCGAGCCTCAAGCCACGCCCCGGCGCCGCCCCCGGCGACGGCGAAACACCGGCCCCGGTCGTGCGCCCGCTGTCTGCGCCGCCATCGGCAGCAAGCCCCGGACTGCCCCCCGGCCCGGCGACGCCTGTGCCCGCACTGGCCGCCAGCCGGACGAGCTCCGCCGAAGCGGCCTATCTGGAACGGGCCTTCGCCGCCGCCGCGCGCGGATCCTGGGGCGAGGTTGCCCGGATGCAGTATGAAGCGCCGAGCCAGATCCTGCGCGATCTGATCCTGTGGAAGCGCGCCAGCGACGGCGCCCCCGGCACGACCTTCGACGAGCTGAACCTGGCCCTGACCAGCCTGTCCAACTGGCCGAAGACCACCGACATCCGCCGCCGCGCCGAAGACATCATTGATGGCAGCAGCCTGCCGCCGTCCGCGCGCATCCAGTGGCTGGAAGCCTCCGGCCCCATCACCGGCGCGGGCAAGGTAGCGCTGGCCAACGCCTATGCCGCCAATGGCAACCGCACGAAGGCCGAGGAAGTCATCCGCGATGTCTGGCGCCACAACACGCTCGACACGACGCTGGCCCGCACGGTGCTGGCCCGCTATGGTCAGGCGCTCAGCCGCGACGACCATCACGCCCGGGCCGAATTCCTCCTCTGGACCGGCCAGCAGCGCGAGGCCGAAGCCCTGCGCCCGCAGCTTTCCGCAGACTATCGCGCGCTGATGGACGCGCGCCTCGCCCTTGCCCGGCGGGGCCGCAATGTCGATGCGCTGGTGCGCGCCGTGCCCGATCACCTCCAGTCCAATCCCGGCCTGATGTATGAGCGCGCCCGCTGGCGCCGCACCAATGACCAGCGCGACGGCGCCACCCAGCTGCTGGCCGGCATCAATGGCCGCGATGTGCCAGTCTCTGGCCGCAGCCGGCTGTGGAGCGAGCGCGCCCTTGCCGTGCGCGACGACCTGAAGAACCGCAACTATGCCCGCGCCTACCGCCTTGCTGCGCCGCACGGGATGAACTCGGGCGCCAGCTTTGCCGAGGCCGAATGGCTGGCCGGGTGGATAGCGCTGCGCCTGAATGGCGACGCGACCCGCGCGGTCAGCCATTTCGAGACGATGGCCGCCGGCGTCGGCGCCCCGGTCAGCGTCTCGCGCGGGCAATACTGGACCGGAAGGGCGCGCGACGCCCTCGGCCAGCAGGACGCCGCCCGCGAGGCCTACACCGCCGCAGCCGCGTTCAAATACACTTATTACGGCCAGCTCGCCTCCGAACGCATCGGCGACCGGACGATCGAGTTCGCCGCAGTCCAGCCCTCCGCCGAGCAGGCCGAAGCCTTCGAGGAGATGCCCCTGATCCAGGCGCTGCGCCTGATTGGCCAGACCGGCCAGATGGGCATGTTCCGCGAATTCTCGCACCATGTGGACGATGTGCTGGACACGCCCGAACAGTATGAGCTGCTGGCCCAGCTGAACCATGGCCTCAGCCAGCACGACACCGCCGTGCGCGCCGGCAAGGCCGGCCTGCAGCGCGGCATCATTGCGCCGGGCGCGGCCTATCCGGTGATCCTCCACCCCTTCTCGCGCCAGCCGCAGGTGGAGACCGCCTACATCCTCGCCATCACGCGGCAGGAGAGCGAATTCAACCCCAACGCCCGCAGCCCGGTCGGCGCGCTCGGCCTGATGCAGTTCATGCCGTCAACTGCCCGCGCCGAGGCCCGCCTGCGCGGCATGCCCTATGAACAGGCCTGGCTGACCACCAACCCCGCCTACAACATGACCCTCGGCGGGCTGCACCTCGACACGCTGCTGAGCCAGTTCGGCGGCAGCTATATCATGACAGCAGCCGCCTATAATGCCGGCCCCTCGCGCCCCAGCCAGTGGGTGCGCGACTATGGCGACCCGCGCGCCGGCCAGATCGACCCGATCGACTGGGTGGAGTTCGTGCCCTTCTCCGAGACCCGCAACTACATCCAGCGCGTGATGGAAAACATCCAGGTCTACCGCCACCGCCTGAGCGGCCAGCCCGAAGAAATCCGCCTGACGGACGATTTGAAACGCGGCCGGAGATAAAGGGGCGGGGGGCGTGCCTCGTAGGGTGCATTAAGCGGAGAGCAATGCACCATCACCCACGCCCCCCCCCTTTGTCATTCCGGCGAACGCCGGACCCCAGAGCCACCGAGCGAAACGCTGCCGCAAACTGGTTCCCGGCATCCGCCGGGATGACATCAGAAAGGCGGCGTCTGTCACGCCCTCCTCTCGCCAGCGAGCGCGGAAGGGACTAGAGAGGGGCCATGTCGCTCCCGCCTGTGTTTCTCTCTGCGCTCAAGGATCTGCTCGGCCCGAAGGGGTGGACGGAGGATGCGGAGAAGCGCGCCGAGGCCGCCACTCCCTGGCGCGGCACCTATCGGGGCGAGACGCCGCTGGTTGCCCGCCCGGCCTCCACAGAAGAAGCCGCCGCGCTCGTGCGCCTGTGCGCCCAGCACCGTGTGGCGATCACGCCGCAGGGCGGCAATACCGGCCTTGTGGATGGCGGCACGCCGCATGGCGAGATCTGCGTGTCGATGATTCGGATGAGCGCGCTGCGCGGCGTGGACGCGCTCAACAATTCGATGACCATCGAGGCGGGCGCAACGCTCATCCGTGCACAGACGGTGGCGGAAGAGGCGGGCCGTCTGTTCCCGCTCTCGCTCGGCTCCGAAGGCACCGCGACGATTGGCGGGCTGATCTCCACCAATGCCGGCGGCGTCGCCGTGCTGCGCTATGGCATGATGCGCGATCTGATCCTCGGGCTGGAGGTCGTGCTGCCGTCTGGCGAGGTGTGGGACGGATTGTCCGGCCTGCGCAAGAACAATACCGGATATGACCTCAAGCACCTGTTCGCAGGCGCCGAGGGCACGCTGGGTCTTGTTACCGCGGCCACGCTGAAACTGTTCCCCCGCGTGGAAAGCGCCGCTGCCTGGGTGGTTTGTGCGTCGGCGGAGCATGTCGTGCGCCTGCTCGCGGCGGTACAGGAAAAGGCGGGGGATTCGGTCACGAGTTTCGAGATGATCCCGGCGAACGCGGTCGAGATGGTGGCAGCGGATATTCCGTCTACGCGCGATCCTTTGCCGTCGAACGCGGCATGGCGCGTGCTGATCGAGATTTCCCAGCCCACGGCGAACCATGCCCGCACGCTGCTTGAGGCGGCGCTGGAGGCCGCAGCAGAAGCGGGACTGATCGAGGACGCCGTGATCGCCGCCAGCGAGGCGCAGGCGAAAAGCTTCTGGCACATCCGCGAATCCATCCCCCTGTCGAAGCGCGCCTATGGGACAGCGCTGAACCAGGACATTTCCGTTCCGGTGAGCCGAATTCCGGTATTCATCGAGGCGTGCAACGGCGCCGTGCGCAGCATTCTTCCGCAGGCGGATTTTGTGATCTTCGGCCATGTCGGCGACGGGAACCTGCATTACTCCGTGGTCGAACCAGCCGGCGCCGCCGCCCCGCAGCTGAAAGCAGCCGAGGCCGCCATCACGCGGGTGATCTTCGACACGGTGATGGCGCATGGCGGCTCGATCTCCGCAGAGCACGGCGTCGGCCGGCTGAAACGCGACGAGCTCGCCCGCCTGCGCCCGGCGGCCGCGACAGAAACCATGCGCGCCATCAAACGCGCGCTGGACCCCCTGAACATCATGAATCCGGGCCGCGTCGTCAGCATCTGATACCGCCCGCAGCGGAACAGGTTGCCGCCGCATTAACCTTTCGCTAACCAGACTTTCTGACATGCTGACGCCCGCGCCGGCCGTCAGGCTGGCAGGCCGCAGAATGCGAGGGGACGGGACACATGGTCTGGTATGCCGACCTGAGGAACACAAAGCTGTTCGCGCCGTCCGAGCGCGACTGGACTTCGCGGCGCCTTCTTGACCTGCGCGCGCAGATCGCCTCCGGCCCGCCGCGCGGCATTCCCCGGCGCACGAAGGATGCAAGCCTCATCATCGGCACCTGGAACATCCGGGACTTTGACAACAACAAGTTCCGCCACGGCCCCCGGCGGCGCGAAAGCCTGCATTACATTGCCGAAATCCTGTCCTGTTTCGATGTCTGCGCGCTGCAGGAGGTGAACGAAGATGTCCGCCCCCTGAGGGATGTGATCCGGCTGATGGGACCGGGATGGGATTTCATCGCGACGGACGTGACCACCGGCGCCTCGGGCAACCGCGAGCGGATGTGTTTCGTGTTCGACTCGCGCAAGGTGAAATTCCGCAACATTGTCGGCGAGATCGTGCTGCCGAAACATGCGCTGCTTCCGGGCGAGCAGCAGTTTGCCCGCACGCCCTTCATGGTGAGCTTCCAGGCGGGGTGGTTCAAATTCTCTCTGTGTACGGTGCACATCTTCTTTGGCGAGGCCTCAAAGGGCAGCGACGGCTATGCAAGGCGCGTGGCGGAGATCGACTATATCGCCCGCGAGATGGCGGGGCGGGCCGACAAGGAGGATGAGAACTACATCCTGCTGGGCGATTTCAACATCAAGAACCCGGTTGACGAGACCATGCTGGCGCTGACCAAGGCCGGTTTCCAGCTGCCGCCCGAGCTCTTCCCGTCAAACCTTCTGGGCACGCACTATTATGACCAGATCGCCTTCCGCACGCGCCCCGACGAGCTGACCTTCCTGTCCGCCGGGGCCTTCAACTGGTCAGAAACATTGTTCCGCCCCGAACATTACGAGCATTATGCGCCCGTCCTCCCGAAGCGCCACCGCGACCTTGGCGCTGATGGCAAGCCACGCGACGCGGCCAAGGACAAGGAATACTATTCCCGGCGCTGGCTGACCTGGCAGATGTCGGACCATCTTCCGCTCTGGGTGGAGCTGGCGATCGACTTCTCTGATGCCCACCTCCTGAATAATCTGGACCCGGATTATGAGCGGCGGGACGTTCCGGCGCAGCTGGAACACGCAGAGGATGGCACCCCGCTGGAACAGGCAGACGCGCCGCCGGAGCCTGCCGAGCCGGCCGCGCCCCTGAAGCGCGGACGCAAGGCCCCAAGGGTTGCCCCGCCGGAGAAGCAGGGCATCCTGGCGCCGGCGCCGAAGATGAGTTTCGGCGAGGCCTGGCGCATCTTCTGGTGGGTCGCGGGCGGCGGGGCCGACCGGCTGCGCAAGACACGCGAGGCGGAGAAAAAGGCCGCAAAGCCGAAGAAAGCGAAGGCGAAGGGTTGACCCTTCAGGCCTCTAGCAGGCTGGCGGCAGCCGCCCAGAGCGGCTCGGTCGCGCGCACCATGACCGGGTGTACGGAGGATACTGCCGCGCCAGATGTGCTCGTGCCGGTCACGGCGAAGGCGATTTCGGCATCCAGTTGCGGCGCATGGAAGGCGCCCGAATAGAGCCCGTGGGCCTCGCCATGATGGCCAACCAGAAACACGCCCGGGATAGGCGAGCGCTCCGCCAGATGCCATTGCACGCCGAAGCCGAAATTCAGGAAGTAGCCGTCTTCCGTGTCGCCATTCGGAAAGACCGGGCTGTAACCCCAGACGCGGTTCATCGCAGCGGGCGCGGCCGCGCGGGCGAGGACGGCGATATCCTCAAGGCTCGCGCGCAGGCCGCCCTGCGGGCTAAGCAGCGTTCCGTTCGTGCCCGGACGGTAATCCTCGAGACGGAAGCCTTGCCGCTGCAGGATGGCAGGGCCGGCGGCGGCCAGCGTTTCCGGCCCGTCAATCCGCACCTTCCAGCTTGCGTCATCCTCGCGGGCGTAGAGCGTTGCCCCCTGCGCGCGGCGGCCCGCCGGCACCCAGGACCAGTTGAACCCCGCCGCCCCGATGCCGAGCGGCAGGAGCACCTCGCGCGCGGCGAGCACATCAAACCGCTCCCCGGTTTCCTGTTCCAGCAGGTGGGCGGCGAGACCATAACCCAGATTGCTGTATTTGAACCCGGTGCCCGGAATGGCCCACGGGGCGCGGCTCCACATTGCCTCCGTGAACAGGTCCTCTGTACGCCCCGGTGCGGGCATCCAGTAAACGTCCGGGTCCTGAAGGCCGGAAAGGTGCATGATGAGATGGCTGAGCGTGATCGGCAGGCCCGGATGATCCGGATGGACCAGCGCCGGCGTGAAGCGCTCCCGAATATCCGTTTCCGGATCAATCACGCCCTTCTCCGCCAGGCGCAGCACGGTGAGCGCGGTTGCCATCTTGGAGACGGAGGCGACGCGCATCGGCGTCTGCGGCGTGAAGGCGCGCGGCTCTGCCTCTCCGGCGGCGCCTTGGGCGAGGCCGGCGGCATGGGCAAACACCGTCCGCCCGCTCCGGCGCACGACGAGGCCTGCGGCGGGCACGGAAGCCGACAAGAGCAGATCCTCGATCCGGCGTCTTGCGGAGGCTTCCGCCACGCTTTCCCCGCCCCGGCTAGCGCAGGCGGCGAGCATCAGCGCGGGCGCTGCGCCCAAAAACGTCCGGCGGCGGAAGGTCGCGCTCCTCATCCGCGCCGCCCGAACAAGCGCTCAATGTCGGCGAGTTTCAGCTCCACATAGGTCGGGCGCCCATGATTGCACTGGCCGGAATGCGGCGTTGCCTCCATCTGGCGCAGGAGCGCGTTCATCTCCTCGCCCGTCAGCCGCCGGCCCGCGCGGATGGAGGAGCGGCAGGCCATATTGCCCATCACCTCCTCGAAACGCTCCGTAAGCGTGAGCCCCGCTTCATACTCGGCAAAATCATCGGCCAGGTCGCGCAGGAGGCCCGCCGCATCCATCTCGCCGAACAGCGCGGGGGTGGCGCGCACACAGACGGCGCCGGGGCCGAACGCCTCGACTTCCAGGCCGAGCGCGTCGAGTTCCTCACTGCGGGCGATCACGCGCGCGGCCTCGTCTTCGGTCAGCTCAACCACATCGGGGATCAGCAGCGCCTGGCGGCGCACGCCGCCTTCAGCCATCTGGCGTTTCATCGCCTCATAGACGAGGCGTTCATGCGCCGCATGCTGATCAACGATGACGATACCGTCCGCCGTCTGAGCAATGATGTAGGTTTCATGCAGCTGCGCGCGGGCGGCGCCGAGCGGATAGTCCGCCCCTGCAGCGGGCAGCGGCGCAGGCTCGACACGGGCCGCCGGGGCCACATCCGCCGGGGCGGACAGTTCGCTGCGCGGCGGCAGGGTGAAAGCGGCGGGCGCCTCGGCGACCCCGCGCGAGGCCGCGCCCGGCGGCATGGCGGGGCGTAAGGCAGCCGGCTGCGGCGCCTGCCAGAGCAGGCCCGGCTGCGGGCTTTCCGGCCGCGCGCGGCCAAGCGCATAGACTGCAACCGTGGTGGAGGCGCGGTGACCGGCGGCGGCGAGGGCGTGGCGCAGCGCCGAAATCATCAGCCCGCGCACGCCGCCCGCATCGCGGAAGCGCACCTCGGTTTTTGCCGGGTGCACGTTCACATCGACGCCTTCGGGATCAAGGTCCACGAACAGGGCGACGAGCGGATGGCGGTCGCGCGCGAGAAAATCCTGATAGGCCGCGCGCACAACGCCCGTCAGCATACGGTCCTTCACGGGCCGTCCGTTGACGAACAGGTATTGCATCTGCGCATTGCCGCGATTGAGCGTCGGCAGGCCTGCAAAGCCGGTGATGCGCACGCCTTCGCGCTCGGCCTCGATGGCGACGGCATTGGCGGAAAACTCCCGCCCCATGATCGCGCCGAGGCGTTTCAGCTGCCCCCCCGCGCCGGCCGCTTCGGCGGCGTAGCGCAACAGGCTGCGCCCCTCGCTTTCCAGCCGGAAGCCAACCTGCGGATTGGCCATGGCGAGGCGTTTCACAGTATCAGAGACCGCCATCGTCTCGGCCCGCTCGCCGCGCATGAATTTCAGCCGCGCGGGGGTAGCGAAGAACAGGTCTTCCACATCGATGCGCGTGCCGCTCGTCCCGCGCCCGGCAAAGGCCGCCGGCATCGGCCCGTCGATCCGTCCGCCCTCGGAGCGGATTTCGGCGGCCTCCTCGCCCGGCGCGCGCGAGACGATCCGCATACGGCTCACCGAGGCAATCGAGGGCAGCGCCTCGCCGCGAAAGCCCATCGTGTGAATGTTCAGGAGGTCGACCTGCCCGCCGGGGCCGGGCGAGAGCTTGGAGGTCGCGTGCCGTTCCAGCGCGACGAGGAGGTCGTCGGCGGTCAGGCCGCAGCCATCATCCTCGATGGTGATGCGCTTCAGCCCGCCGCCTTCGATGGCGACGGCGATGTCTGCCGCGCCCGCGTCCAGCGCGTTCTCCACGAGCTCCTTGACCGCCGCCGCCGGGCGCTCGACCACCTCGCCCGCCGCGATGCGGTTGACCACATCGGCGGGCAGTTTCCGGATCAGGGGGCGGGGGCGCGCAGAATCAGCCATGATGACAACAAATCTAGCCGATCACGCCGGCCCTGTCGCGCGCGGCGCTGCAGGGGGGGGCTCCCACGGGCAATGAGGCCAAAGCATATTGCCGCACTCCGCCCCTCGCCCGTTGTGCGCAGGCTGCGGGCGGGCCATCCTTGCGGCTGACACATCAAGCCAAGGTGAGTTTCTTCATGCCCCGCGTCTCCCTGCCCCTGATCGTTTCTGCTGCTGCGCTGGTCTTCACGGCCTGCGGCGGGCCGGACAGCGCCCCGGCGGCGCCGGAAGGCGCACCGCCTGCCCAGCGTGAAGCAGCCGCCCCTGCTGCGCCCGTCCCGGCCGCCGCGCCCGGCGAGCCGAGCCCCGAATTCGCGAACCTTCCGGAGCCTTACCGCTCGGCCAGCTATGCTGCCGGCAACCGCACCTGGCGGCTCTGCCAGTCCTGCCACACGACGAATGAGGGCGGACCGCACCTTGTCGGGCCGAACCTCTACGGCCTGTTCGGCAGCCATGTCGCCTCCAAGGCCGGCTTTGCCTATTCTCCCGCCCTGCAGGCCGCCGATTTCGTCTGGACGCCGGAATTGCTGGACGACTGGCTCGCTAATCCGCGCACCTTCGTGCCCGGCAACCGGATGAGCTTCGCCGGCGTGCGCCGCCCGGAAGACCGGCTCGGCGTGATTGCCTATCTGATGGTCGAGACGGATTATACGCCGGCCGGGGCGGAGTAGGGAGCTGGACGGCCTGTCCTGAGCCATCAGGAAGGCTCACCCTGAGCATATTGGACGGCTCACCCTGAGCGAAGCCGAAGGGCGAACCGGGGGGCGGGGAAGCTCTTCCTAGCCTATCCTTCGACTTCGCTCAGGATGAGCGCGGGTGTCTTGGCGTTCGTCCGGGATGAGCGGGGGATTCATGGCTTGAACTAGTCGCCCACTCCTCCGCCCCTAACGCCGCGCGACGACAGCCACCAGCACGGCGCGTTCAGAGAAGAGCCCGCCATATTCCTGGCGGTAGCCGAGCGAGACATCAAACTCGCTGAAGCGCACCCCCAGCTGCGTTTCCGCCTTCACCGAGCGGGCCGAGCGGGTGCCATCCTCCAGCCAGAGCTGCTCGGTCAGGAAGATGCGTTCCGCGAGGTCCGTGCCGTAGCCGAACTCGATCCGGTTGCGCGTGCAGCCGCCCTGCTGCTCGATCCGGGCGATGTCGGCGAAGGCGTAACGGGCGCGGCCCTCCTTCGAGACGCCGGACCATCCCGTGCCCAGCCGGGTTTCGAAACCCGCGCCGTCGCAGGCCCGGTCCGCCCCGGTCACGGTCGAGCCATGCACTGCGCCTGCCTCGATGCCGCCCACCCAGCCGCGATGGGCGAACAGCTCGCGCCGCAGGGTCAGGCGGTAGGAGTCCCGGTTGAATTCTGCAGCGCCTTCGAACGTCACCCGTTCGGACTTGGCCGTCACCGTCAGCTTCGGCGTCAGGCCGTATTCGCCGTAGAGATCCGTGCGCCAGCCGCTCGCCCCGTCCAACCGGTCATGCGCGACGAGGGCGCGGCTGTACCAGCCGCCCTCCTCGCGCACCCAGGGTGCCGCCGCCGCCGGACCCGCGAGCGATGCGCCCGCAAGGATGAGTGTGCTGATCCCCCGCATCCGCGCACCTTAAGCGCGTAAGCGGCTGTGGAAAAGATGTTTCGAGAGAGAAACGTCAAAGTCCCTGCGCGGCTTCTTCGGGCGTGAGGTCGCTGCCTGTGCGGATGCGGCCGACGCCCTCATTCGGCAGGCGCGAGACGTAAAGCAGCGTCCACAGCATCGCGATGAAAGAGGCGAGGCCCCAGACCGGCATCGCGAAGCCCATGCCGGCGCCCATGGCGGCTTCGCGCTCGCTTTTCGGCATTGGGCGGGGCGGCCCGCCGCGTCCGCCATTACCGCCGCCTTTGGAAGAGGCCGCCGGCGCAGCAGCCGCTTCGCCCGCCTCCTCTTCAGTCTCCTCCTCAGTCTCCGGCTTCGGCGGAGGGGCCTGGCGCGCCGCAGCGGCTTTCTCCTGCGCGGCGCGGAAACCGGCCGCGCCCATCTGCGTGCCGGCTGCATAAGCGAGCAGGCCGAGCAGCATCGGCAGGATCACGATGATGGCCAGCCAGACCGGCCGGCCGGCATCCGTCAGGCGCCGCACATGCGCGCAGAAGGAGGTGTATTCGGTGACGATCACATAAACGGCGAAGGGCGCCAGCAGCATCGGCACGGAAAAGAGCAGCAGGCTGACAGGCTCGTTGAGGCCCGCGGTGCGCACGCCCGCCATGCCGGCAATGCCGACGATCAGCGAGGGCACGAGATAGAGCAGCACCCGGCCCATGAACATCGCGGTCCAGGCGCGGGTGAAGTGCAGCTTGCTGGTCCGCCCGAAGGGATTGAACAGGGTCTGGGCCCAGTTCATGTCCGACGGGTTATCGCGCACATCGCGGATCCAGGGGCGTTCGGGATCGATCGCAGTCGTCGAGGTGTCCATGATGGGCGCTCTCCTGGCTTGAAGCGGCTGGGTCAGAATGTCGTGTCGGCGCCGGGCGGCAGGCCGTGGCGGTTGGGGTGGGGCTCGCTGCGCAGCCGGTAGGTGACGAAGCCGATCAGCGCGCTGGTGATGAGGAAAGAGGCGACTGTGGACAGCGCCGCCGAGCGGACAAGCTCGACGCCTTCGCGGGCGAGCGCGTCCATGCCCGCCTCCATGCCCTGCGTCTGCGACAGGCGGGAGACCTCCTCATAGATCGTCCAGGCCTGCGGCGAGAGTATGGGCATCAGCAGTACCGACAGGAGCGAGCTGAACACGAGATAGGCAAACAGCGCCACCAGCCACAGCCAGCCGCTGAGGCCGGCATCATGGAAGCGTTTCGCGAACACGCAGAAATACGGGAACACCAGCACATATTGCAGGATGGCGAGCCCTTCGAGGAAGAAGGTGGACACCACGGTGATGATGAGCGCCGCGCCCGTCAGCAGGATATAGCCCTGCGCGAAAGGCTGCGGCGCTAGCCGGCCTTTCGTTTCGAGAAGGATAAATCTGAGGTCCATGCGTCGGATCGTGTCCCAATGGGCCAGGGTTCAGGGGCGTTATCTACCAGCCCTTATCAATAATCGATAAATTTGCGCAACTAAAAAATGCCGGACAGGCGGGTAGCCGCCTGTCATCGGTCCGTTGCAGGCCCGGTCAGGAAAACAGTTCGCCCGGCCCGCCGGGGCCCGGACCATACTGGTTGTCATTCGGGTCCGTCTTCAGCATCCCCATGATGGTGCCGAAAATCGCCGTCATGATCCCGGTCGACACGATCGAGGGTATCAGCTGCGCCTGCCCCACCTGCTGCAGGCTGGCCGTTGTGGCAGACATGATCGCGTCAAGGTCTCCCTGAGCCTGCGCGCGGCTGAGGTCCCGCTGCAACTCGGCCTCGAGTTCAGCCGTATTCACCCCGAACAGGCCGGGAAGGAGGGCGCCCAACAGAAAGGAAAGCACCATCCCCAGCGCCACCAGCGCGAGCGTCAGCCAGCCGGTCTTGCCCGCATCATGGAAGCGCTTCACATGCACCGCAATCCACGGCCAGGCAAAAATGAAACTGAGCAGGCCGAAGAACGGGTTCACGAAGGCGCTGAGCAAGGTGATCGCCGCGCTGATCCCGAACAGCACCAGCACCGCCTGCCAGTAAGTCTGCTGATCAATCCTGCCGTTGGGGTTCAGGTAGAGTTCCATGGATGCTGCTCCGCAGGTTGCCGCTACGCCCGCACCCTAGCCTCCAGCTCAGCCAAACTCCACCATGATCTCGTCTGCCGCGACGCTGTCGCCGGCCTTGACGTTGATCGCCTTGACCGTGCCATTGGCGCCGGCGCGGATGATGTTCTGCATCTTCATCGCCTCGACGATGCAGACCGCCTCGCCTTCCTGCACTTCCTGGCCAAGCGTGACTTCCATCGAAACGACGAGGCCCGGCATCGGCGAGATGACGAGCTTGGATGTGTCGGCTTTTGGCTTCTCCGGCAGGCGGGCATGCAGGTCTGCGACCAGCGGCGTGCAGACGAGCGCGCGCAGCGCGACGCCCCGGTGGCGCAGCATGTAACCTTCCGTGCGGTCGAACACCTTCACCGCGAAGGGCTTGCCGTCGAGCACGCCCTCGATCAGGTGTTGGCCGGGCTGCCAGCTTGTCACCAGGCTGTGCGTCTTGCCGCCATTGATCGTGACCTGCGCCTCACCTGACGCGCCAAGCTCGATATTGACCGGGTAATGCCGGTCGCCGAGGATCACGACCCAGTCGCGGCGCGGATGGGCCGGCTGGGGGCTGACCCGTCCGGAGATCGTCTGTGCCCGGCGGGTCAGGAAGGCGTGCACATAGGCGGCCGAGGTGATCAGCATGGCCTGCTGCTCTTCGGTCGGCTCGGTGCCCTGGAAGCCTTCCGGGAACTCGTCCTTGATATAGGCCGTGGTGATATTGCCAGACCGGAACCGCGCCTCATCGGCCACAGCGGCGATGAAGGGGATATTGTCCTGGATGCCTTCGATATGGAACCGGTCGAGCGCCTCGCCATGGGCGTCCAGCGCGGCGTCGCGGTCCTTGCCATGGGTGATCAGCTTGGCGATCATCGGATCATAGAACATCGAGATCTCGTCGCCCTCGCGCACGCCGGAATCGAGGCGCACGGTGCCGCGCGCGACTTTTCCTTCCGTAGGCGGATGGAAACGCTTCAGGCGGCCGATTGAGGGCAGGAAGTTGCGGTACGGATCTTCCGCATACACACGGCTTTCCACTGCCCAGCCATTGATCTTCAGGTCGCCCTGCTTGATCTTCAGCTTCTCGCCATAGGCGACACGCAGCATCTGCTCGACAAGGTCTACGCCGGTGATCATCTCGGTGACGGGATGCTCCACCTGCAGGCGGGTGTTCATTTCAAGGAAATAGAAGCCCTTGTCGCGGCCCGAGACGACGAACTCCACCGTGCCGGCGCTGTCATAATTCACGGCTTTCGACAGGGCCACGGCCTGCTCGCCCATCTTCTTGCGCGTCTCCGGATCGAGCAGCGGCGAGGGCGCCTCCTCGATGACTTTCTGGTTGCGGCGCTGGATCGAGCATTCGCGCTCGAACAGGTAGAGGCAGTTGCCATGCTTGTCGCCCAGCACCTGGATCTCGATGTGGCGCGGGTCGAGGATGAACTTTTCGATGAAGATGCGGTCGTCGCCGAAGGAGGCATTGGCCTCGGCCTTCACCGCCGGGAAGCCTTCCTCGACTTCCTTGTCATTATGGGCCACGCGGATGCCCTTGCCGCCGCCGCCCGCAGAGGCCTTGATCATCACCGGATAGCCGATCTCGCGGCTGATCTCGACGGCGTGCCTGGTGTCCTTGATCAGGTCCATATGCCCCGGCACGGTCGAGACACCGGCCTCGGCGGCGAGTTTCTTGGAGCTGATCTTGTCGCCCATCGCGTCGATGGCGTGGGCATTCGGGCCGATCCAGCCGATCTTCTCTTCCTCGAGGCGTTTGGCGAAGCCCGGATTCTCGGACAGGAAGCCGAAGCCCGGATGGATCGCTTCGGCGCCGGTCTGGCGGACGGCCTCGATGATCTTGTCCTGCACGAGATAGGACTGCGCCGCCGGAGACGGGCCGATATACACCGCCTCATCCGCCATCTCGACCGCCATGGAGCCGGCATCCGCATCGGAATACACCACCACCGTCTTCACCCCGAGCCGCCGGCAGGTCTTGATGACCCGGACAGCAATTTCCCCGCGATTGGCGATCAGGATTTTCTCGAACATGCGGTGACAGCCCCTCGAAACGTGCAAACCGGTTTCCGTTAAGCCGGGCAGCTTGCCTTGTCCATGCTTGCCGATACGGCAGGCTGGCCCGACTGGAAGTGGGTCCGATTCAAGTGAATAACGCGTGTTAGCGCTACCTGGCGGGGCAGCCCTGTGCTCGCCCTATTCCCGCGGATCCTGCTGCTGGCCGCCGTGCCCCTTGCCGGGCGGCGGGGAGACCCGCTCCTCCGGCTCCTCATTCTCCGTCTGCTGGATGAACTTGGAGAACAGGTGGATCAGGTCGCGCGGCGCATTGGCCGCCATCAGGCTGTCGATCGGGTCATCCCGGCGCACGATCATCGAGCCGACCGAGCCATGCCGGTCGACCCGGAAGTAGTTCATTGACCAGTTGGGAAAGGCCCGCTCCCGGCACCATTCCGCCAGGATGCGCACCACGCCGGTATGGCGCGGATCGGTGACGATCCGGCTGTAGATCTCGTCGATCTCGGCGCGCGGCCCCTCGATCAGCTGCATGAAGTTGGTGCCGTTATGCACCAGATAGCCGGTGATATAGCGTTCTTCATTGTTCGACTGGGAGGCGTTCAGGATGGCTTCGATGTCCTCATCCACAAGCCCTGGCCGCGCTGTGCTCACATAAACGAGCCTGAAAAGTCCTGATGCCATCTAGTCCGGCCACTTCTGATACCGCCGGCATATTCGCCAAGGCGCCGGTTGCGTACAAGCCGGGGGCCTACTCGCCTCCTCCGGGCGCGGGGTGAAGGCTTGACGCTGGCGCCCCGCGGCCGCTTCTGGAGCCATCATTGACATCAGCGCCGCCGGAAATGGCGCGGGCCCGGAGGAATTCGACATGCCAGCATCACGCGAACTTGAAGGGCGCACAGCCCTCGTCACAGGGTCTGCCACCGGCCTCGGCCGCTCCATCGCCCTGAAGCTGGCCGAACGCGGCGCCAGCGTCATCGTCAACTGCACGCGCTCCGTTGCCGAAGGCGAACAGACCGTCGCCGATTGCCAGGCCGCCGGCGGGCAGGCACGCCTCGTCCAGGCCGATGTCTCCACCGAGGAAGGCTGCGCGAAGCTCGCCGAAGCCGCCGCCCAGGCCGGGCGTCTCGACATCCTCGTCAATAATGCCGGCATCACCAAACACGCCCGCGATCACAGCGATCTCGACGCCCTGACCCGCGATGATTTTCTGGACCTCTATGCGGTTAATGTCGCCGGCCCGTTCCTGATGCTGCAGAAGACCAAGGCCCTGCTGACCGAGGCGTACCGGCAGACAGGCCAGGCCTCTGCCGTGCTGAATGTCTCCTCGATTGCCGGGGTGACGGGCGTTGGCTCCTCGGTGGCCTATGCCGCCACCAAGGGCGCGCTCAACACGATGACGCTCAGCCTCGCCCGGGCGCTCGCCCCCGCGATCCGCGTCAACGCCATCTGCCCGGGCTTTATCGGCACCCGCTGGTTCAAGGACATCATGGACGAGGCCCAGTACCGCAAGATGGAGGCCGGGGTGGCCGCCTCGGTGCCGCTGAACGTCGCCAGCGGGCCGGATGATGTCGCCGATTCGGCGGTGTTCTTCCTGACCGGCGCCTCCCGGCACATCACCGGCGAGACGCTGCTGGTGGATGCCGGGATGCATCTTGGCTATGCCCCGCTTGTCGCGCGCTGAGCATCCCGCTGCCTGATTTCTGGACGCTGCACCGCACAATGAGCGGGCATCACCCCCGGCGCCTGCCCAATATGTGATCGTTTCGTGACCCTGGCCCGGGCTTGTCCTTGCGCAAAGGTCGGCGCGGGCCGGAATCCCCGGCAGGGTCCGCCATGGCGCTTCTGCGAGAGCGCGTACACGAAACGGGGTTAATACGCATGCGCAACACATTTTTGAAAGCGGGGGCCGCGCTGACAGCCATCATGGCAGCAGCCGCGGGCACAGCAGCAGCCGAGGGCGAGTTTTCGGCCAACGTCGCGCTGACGACAGACTATGTCTGGCGCGGTGTCTCTCAGTCGAATGAGGACATCGCCCTGCAAGGCGGCTTCGATTACACCAATGGCATGTTCTATGCCGGTGTCTGGGCCTCCAGCATCGACTTCCAGAACCCGGGCGGCACGAGCCTCGAAATCGACCTCTATGGCGGTATCGCCGGCGAACTCGCCAATGGCGTCAGCTGGGATCTCGGCTTCATCTATTACGGCTATCCCGACACCGGTGACGACGATCTGGACTTCTACGAACTGACCGCCGCCCTTGGCTATGAGTTCGAAAGCGGCTTCGGCCTCGGCGGCTCGCTCGCCTGGGATCCGGACAACAAGAGCGTGTATGTCGAGGCAGCAGCCTCCTATGCCATCTCTGATGTGTTCGGCGTCGATGCGACGCTCGGCAATTACAGCTTCGATGGCGGCGGCGACTACACCAACTGGTCGATCGGCGGCACCTACAGCACCGAATGGGTCGATTTCGACCTGCGCTACTGGGGCACCGACATCGACGGCGACCCGCTCGCCGACGACCGTGTCGTGCTGACCATCTCGCGCAGCTTCTGAGAACGCCTGTTCTCGGCGGGGGAACCGCGCGCAGTCTCTGCCATGACTGCGCGCGGTTTTTTTCCGTCCAGCGACCGCCGCCGGGGTGGATCGTGCCCGAAAGGCGGACTATACGCATGACTTTTCCCTCAGGAGAGCCTCATGCGCATCGGTGTTCCAACTGAAATCAAGAAGCAGGAATCCCGTGTCGGCCTGACGCCGGAAAGCGCAGGCGATCTCGTCCGGGCGGGCCATGATGTGCACATCCAGGCGGGCGCGGGCTTTGCCTCGGGCTTTGCCGATGAGGCCTACACATCCGTCGGCGCAAAGATCCTGCCGGATGCCGATGCCGTGTTCGGCGAGAGCGAACTCATCGTGAAGGTGAAGGAGCCCCAGCCGGAAGAAACCGCGCGCCTCACCAAAGACCACACCCTCTTCACCTATCTCCACCTCGCGCCGGACCCGGTGCAAGCCAAAGGCCTGATGCAGTCCGGCTGCCTCGCCATCGCCTATGAGACGGTGACCGATGATGAAGGCGGCCTGCCCCTCCTGCGCCCCATGAGCCAGGTGGCCGGGCGCATGTCGATGCAGGTCGCTGCCGGCGCGCTGATGCGCACCAGGGGGCGCGGGCGTGGCATCCTGCTCGGCGGCGTCCCGGGCGTAGCGCCGGCCAAGGTCGTCATTATCGGCGGCGGCGTCTCCGGCACCCATGCGGCAGAAATCGCCGTCGGGATGCGCGCCGATGTCTGGATCTTCGACCGCAACAATACCCGCCTCAACCAGCTCGACGAGCAGTTCCGCGGCACGGTCAACACGATGTATTCCACCGCCCATTCCCTCGCCGAAGCGATCAAGGACGCCGACCTCGTGATCGGCGCGGTGCTCATCCCCGGCGCTTCGGCGCCGAAGCTCATCTCCCGCGCGCAGCTCTCGACCATGCAGCCGGGCTCGGTCCTCGTCGACATCGCCATCGACCAGGGCGGCTGTTTCGAGACGAGCCGCCCGACCACGCATGACGACCCGATCTATGAGGTCGATGATATCCTGCATTACTGCGTCGCCAACATGCCGGGCGCCGTGCCGCGCACCTCCACCTATGCGCTCAACAATGCGACGCTGCCTTTCGTGATGCAGATCGCCCATCTCGGCGCTCGCCGCGCGATCAATGCCAACCGGCATCTCGCGAATGGGCTTACCGTCGACCAGGGCACCATCGCGCACAAGCTCGTCGCCCGCGACCTCGGTGAAAAATACGTCCGCCCCGACTGGCTGACGGTCGTCTGAACGGCTTACGGCCCGGCGCGGCGGCAAGGTTCAGCCAGAAGTGGCCGGGATTCGAAACAGATGTTGCGGCGCGAAACCCGAGCGTGCATACCTCGCGGCAGACTGCCAACCCGCTGACAGAATGAGGCGCACGCTGTGGAAACAACGAACAAGCCGGTCCAGAAGGCCATCGTGACAACGCCCCGGGTCGACTATGATCCGAGGCTCGATGGCGAGAATATCTTTGCCTCGCAATTTGGCTCGCTCAGCGTCGAACAATGGGTCGACGTCCTGATCCGCTCCATTGATGAACGCGTCATCGACGGTGTCGAATTCCCGACTTTCCCACCGGCGGAAATGCAAAGCGGCATCCATGGCCATTTCGGTGCCCACAGCATCCGCGAAGCTGCGATGTTCTACAATTTCATTCGGGACAATGGCCTCGTGGGCCCGGGCGCGCCGTGGCATGGCAAGGGCTATATGCTTGATTACGGATCTGGATGGGGGCGGATCAACCGGCTTTTCCTGCGCGATTTCCCGCTCCGGAATATCATCGGCTATGAGCCGTCGAACCGGTTCGCCTCGGTCGCGCGCTCCTGCAATCCGTACATCTCTTTCCTGTCAGGCGGCTACCTGCCGGACGGCGTGCTGCCCCAGAACCGGTTCGACCTGATTGTCGGCTGGTCAATCTTTTCGCACCTCTCGCTGAAATCGGCCACGGCCTGGCTTGCCGAGATGCAGCGCGTCACCCGGCCGGGGGCGGCGATTGTCTTGACGACCTGGGGCATGCGATTCCTCGAACGGCTCAAAGCGGCGAAGCACAAGATCGAAGCCGGGGAAGACGTCCACTGGTACACACGGCACTGCGTTGCTGCCAGCGGCGATATCGACCAGAACATTGACGCATACAAAAAAGGCGAGTTCGTCTGGTTCAAGAGTGGGCCGTCAGATCTCTATGGCGAAGCCTTCCTCGGCGAGGCGCCGCTCAAGAAACTGCTGGCCGAACATGCGCCCAAGCTGATGCTCGCCAAGTTCGACGCCGAGTCGCTGCCCCAAGATGTGTTCATCCTCCGCCATCTCGGCTGACGCACGCAGGCTGCCTCACGGTAGGAGTTTCAGATGCCAGCCGGTCCTCGATACGGGTCGGCTGGCGCTGCATTTTTCGCACCTCGCTGACCGGATTCTGGCATCAGGCCGGTAATATTATGAAGGGTTGAAACAGGTGTTGCAGCACAAAACCTGAGCGGGCATAGATCGTGCGACTTGGCCAGAAAGGCCGGCAGAAAGAGGCGCAATCTGTGAATACCGCAACGCAACCGGACCTGCAGGCCATCGTGACCAGTCCCCGCGTGGATTTTGACCCGAGGCTTGACGGCGAGAATGTCTATGCCTCGGCGTTTGGGGCTCTCAGCATTGAGCAATGGATCGACGTGCTGGTTCGCTCCATCGACGAACGCGTCATTGATGGGGTCGAGTTCCCGTCATTTCCGCCGCGCGAAATGCAAAGCAGCATCCATGGCCACTTTGGTGAGCACAGCATCCGCGAGGCAGCCCGGTTCTATACCCTAATCCGCGACAATGGCCTCACCGGCCCGGCCGCGCCCTGGCATGGCACAGGCTACCTGCTGGATTTCGGAATGGGATGGGGCCGTATCACCCGGCCCTTCCTGCGCGACTTTCCCCTCCGCAACATCGTCGGCTATGAGCCGTCGAACCGGTTCGCCTCGGTCGCCCGCTCCTGCAATCCCTATGTCTCCATCCTCTCGGGCGGATACATGCCGGACGGGATCATCCCGCCGGATCGTTTCGACCTTGTTGTCGGCTGGTCGGTCTTCTCGCACCTGTCGCTGAAATCAGCCAGCGCCTGGCTCGCAGAGATGCAGCGCGTGACAAGGCCCGGCGCAGCCATCGTCCTCACAACCTGGGGCATGCGCTTCCTCCAGCGCCTCAAGGCCGAGAAAGCCCAGCTCGATGCCGGCCAGGAGATCCACTGGTATTCGAAAGTCTGCCTCGATACGTGCGGCAACATCGACGAGCGCATCGAGGCCTACAAGCGCGGCGAGTTCGTCTGGTTCAATGGCGGCAATTCCGACCTCTATGGCGAGGCCTTCCTCGGCGAAGGATCCCTGCGAAAGATCCTCGCAGAGCACGCACCGAAGCTGAGGCTCGCCAGGTTCGACACGGCCTCCCTGCCGCAGGACGTGTTCATCCTGCGGCGCGGCGAGTAGCGGCGAATAGCGAACTGAGCGAAGGCCGGGCGCCGGCGCGCCCTATTCCTTCGCCACCTGCCCGCGGGCCATCACGAAGCTCACCGCTTTCAGCACGGTGACATCCTCCAGCGGATTGCCGCGCACGGCGATCAGGTCCGCGCTCTTGCCGGGCTCCAGCGTGCCGACCTCATCGGGCAGGCCGAGCAGGTCGGCCGCATTCACCGTGGCCGCCATGATCGCTTCTTCCGGCGTCATGCCGAAGCGGACGAGCAGCTCGAACTCATCGGCATTGCGGCCATGCTTGGACACGCCGGCATCGGTGCCGAATGCGATCTTCACGCCATTGGCATGGAGGATTTCAAGGCTGCGCCCCGTGATGCCGATGCGCCATTCGATCTTCGCGCGCACATCCGGCGCATAGGCGCCCGGATTGGCGGCCATCCGCTCGATATATCCGTTCACGGTCGAAAGCGTCGGCACATAGTAAGCGCCCGACGCGACAAACGCATCAATCGTCTCCGGATCAAGAATGGTTCCGTGCTCGATCGAATCAGCGCCGGCCTCGAGCGCCAGGCGGATGCCATCGGCGCCATGCGCATGGGCCGCCACCCGGCGGTCGAACAGCCGCGCGGTCTCGACGATGGCGCGCACTTCATCCTCGAACATCTGCTTGCCGAGGCCCGCCCCGATCCGGCTGTTGACGCCGCCCGTGGTCGCCATCTTGATCACATCGGCCCCGCGCGAGACCTGCAGGCGCACAGCGCGGCGGCATTCCTCCGCGCCATTGCAGGTATTGCTGCGCTCCTCGAAATAGGGCCGCAGCTCCTCGCGGAAGCCGAGCGCGGGATCGGTATGGCCCGAGGTGCCGGAGATCGAGCGGCCGGAATCGAGAATACGCGGGCCCATCACCTGGCCGGCATTTACCGCATCGCGCAGCGCGAAGACCGCCCCGTCGCCATCGCCGAGGTTGCGCACCGTGGTGAAGCCCGCATTCAGTGTCTTCAGCCCGTTCTCATACGCATTGAACGCCTGCCGCGCGGGCGAGAGGGTCACGCCCTCCAGCTGCGCCGCGATCCCGCCGGTATCGGAGGTGAGGTGCACATGGCTGTCGATCAGCCCCGGCAGCACGAAGCGGTCGCGCAGATTGATCACCCGCACCGAGCGGTCAGACGGATTCCGGTAGCCGCTCTCCAGCGACACGATCCGGCCATCGGTAATGGTGATCGTCGTCGCCCCGCGCGGCGGATTGCCCGGAATGTCGAGCACGCGGCCGGCATGGATCACCACTGTCTCGGCCATGGCGGGCAGGGTCGCCGCCAGCGCCAGCGCGCCAGCCGCCGCCATGCGCAGGAAGCGCGGAAAACGCGGGAAAAGTGTCATCAGGAAGCCCTCCGGAAACCAGCCTTTGAATTCGGCATATGTGTTATAAGACGCATTACCGGACAAAACCCGCGTGTTCCATGGCACAGGCCCTATATGTCTGAGGAGACAAAGACAGGAGGCCCCCATGATTGACCTGATTATCGACAAGCGCACACGCGACCTTGGCGGCGGGTTCGAGGTCGGCCGCGTACTGCCCTTCGCCAAGCGCCGGATGGTCGGCCCGTTCATCTTCTTCGACCAGATGGGCCCGGTGGACTTTGCCCCCGGCATCCCGCGCGAGCTGGATGTGCGCCCGCATCCGCATATCGGCCTTTCGACCGTCACCTATCTCTATTCCGGCGCGATGACACACCGCGACAGCCTCGGCTTCAAGCAGGAGATCCGCCCCGGCGCGGTCAACTGGATGACCGCCGGCAAGGGCATCACCCATTCCGAACGCCTCGAATATGCCCGGATGAACGGCGCGCACATGCATGGCATCCAGGCCTGGGTCGCGCTGCCGAACGAGGACGAGGAAATTGATCCCGGCTTCTGGCACCATCCCGAAGACAGCCTTCCCGGCTGGACCGAGCCCGGCCTCGCCGCCCGGCTGATTGCCGGGACGTCCGAGGGCATGGACGCGGGTGTCAACGTCCGCTCGCCCCTGTTCTACATGCATTGGGACATGCAGCCCGGCGCGAGCCGCCATGTGCCCGAAGGCCATAGCGAGCGCGCGGTCTACGTCGCCGCCGGCGCCGCCGAGGTCGCCGGCCAGCGCCTCACCGCCGGCCAGATGGCCGTGCTCGGCAAGGGCAGCGTCCGTGTCACCGCCGATGGCCCGGCCACGGTCATGGTGCTCGGCGGCGAGCCGGTCGGTGAACGCTTCATCTTCTGGAACTTCGTGTCGTCCTCCAGGGAGCGCCTCGAACAGGCGAAGGAAGACTGGAAACAGGGCCGGATGAAACTGCCCGACGGCGACGCGGAAGAATTCACGCCGCTGCCGGAAAGTTGATCAGGCGGCGCGGCCCGAGGCGGCCTTGCTGACCGGGCCCGCGCCCAGCCGCGTCGATGTCGCGCTGGTGCTGAACTTCAGGATATAGACGAGCGAGCCATTGCGCGCCTCGCGCATCTCGATCTGGCCGCCGATGGTCTGCATCAGGGCGCGCCAGACGAGGCGGTCTTCGGACGTCTCAGACAGGAAATCATCGCCCGCGCTCGCAGCCGTGCCGCCGAACTTGGCAGCCTCCACCGAGACCCAGCCCTGCTGGCCGCGCACGCCGCAGCGCACCCGCAGCGTCCCGCCGCCCCGGCAGGCCTGGCCAAGCTCCAGCAGCACGGCGGAGAACACGCGCGAAACCACCCGCGCCGCCTTCGCGCCGTCAATCATCGTGTCATGGCCCGAGGGCGCATCGATATCGACACCGAACGAAGTGATCGTGCCGGATTTCTGCGAGATGACCTGGGCAAGCGTCTCCTTGAGCGAGACATCCGCGCTTTCGACCACATTCTCGCCGCCCTCGGTGATCGAGAGCACTTCATCCACCAGGCTCAGCGCCTGTTCGGAACAGCTCACCATCTTCTCGGCCACGAAGCGCACTTCGGCCTCATCGAACGGAATATTGCTGCGCGGCTCGAAGCGCGACGCCATTGCGCGCAGCGTCCGCAGCGGCAGGCGCAGCTCGCGCGTGACCGATCCCACAAACCGCTCCACCGCAAGGCGCGCTTCCTCGGCATCCCGGCGCGCTTCGTCCGCTTCCTGGCGCAGCTCTTCCATATTGGACACATCGGTATGGATCACGACGCGCGTGCCGGAGCTTGTCGGCACGCAGGAGCGCATCACGCCACCGACGCCCGGAACATTGCGCATGTCCGTACCCGGACGGAAATCGGTTTTCTCGAGCCCGCGCGGGAACCAGCGCTGATGCACGGCGTTCTGGATGATGACATTGCCCTGCGCATCATAGATCGCGAAGGCTTCGGGGATCGCGGTCACGGCATCCAGCAGCTGCTCATGGTTCTGCGCAGCAAGGCGTTTCGCCTCCATCTCGAGCAGAAGGTTGCGATACCCGTTGAGGCCCGCAAAGGAGGATGCCACCAGCAGCACGAAGCCGAGGATCACGATCGTCGCCGGCAGGCCGACCGGCGCAATCAGGAAGCCGAACAGGGCAACCGAGGCCGCACCGAGCAGGAAGCGCGCGCTGACATTCGCCACCGGCGAGACTACCGCGACCACGCCGGCCTGCATCCCGAACACGACGGCAAACATGGAGACTTTCAGGCCGAGATCGCTGGCCGGCGCCAGCATGATGCACAGGCCCCACCATGCGCCGAGAATCCCGGTGGCCCATTCCGCCCGCTTCAGGAACCGGCCGCGCACCGTGCGCTGCGAATTCTCGCCCTTATGGCTGCTGCTCCACATGATCTGCGAAATCGCGAAGACCCAGATCGGCACAAGCCAGGCCAGAAGCAGTACAGGCTCGCTCACAGCGTACAGCGTGAACACAACTGCGGCAGAATTTACGAGGTTGATGAACCCCATCACTGTAAGTAGTGACACGAGCCGGTGATGCATATACGCAGTCACGTCAGGCGTCTCGCCACGCCGGAGTCGCCCGGCGCCGAGGATCGGGAAGAGCAGGACGTCTGAAAGGCCGATCGACATCTTCATGCGGGTATACCTAACAGGACATAATGAAGATGAATTTGTGGAGATGCGCGCGCTCTCCCCTATTTTTTTTACTGAATCTTAAGGGCTTATGAGCGCTGCCGAGCAAACTTCTCTGGCGATTCTCGGAGCCGGGCCGGGCGGCCTGACCCTCGCCGAATTCCTGCGCCTGCGGGGTTTCACGGGCGCCTCTCTGATCGAGCGAGCGCCCCGTGTCGGCGGCAAATCCGACAGTCTCGACCTTGGCGATCTCATCGCCGAAATGGGCACCTGTTATGCCACCGGCGCGCACAAGGATGTGCTTGCCTGGATGAAACGCCAGGGCGCGCCCTTCCGCATCCTGCGCCGCACCAGCATAGATGGCGCAAGCCTCAAGGATTATATCGGCACCGCCGGCGGCCCGCCTCTGCCGGCACAGGTCCTCACCTATCTCGGCAAGCGCGAACGCCTCCTCGGCCAGTTGCGCGCGACGCCCGACAAGGCCTCGGTTCTGCGCGAAGCCGCCATGCCCGCCGAGGCCTGGCTGAGCGAGCAGAAACTGCCGAAGATGATCCGGTTGATGTACCGCGCCGTCACCGCGCTCGGCTATGGCTACCTCAATGAAGTCTCGATCTACCAGGCCATGCAATGGGTGGATTTCCACACCATCATGAGCGGGGCGACCGGCAAGCTCATCATGCCCGCGCGCGGCTGGACCGACTTCTGGGAAACCCTCGCCGGCCCCCATGATGTGCGTCTCTCGCGCGAGGTGACGCGCATCGAACGCGGCCCCGAAGGCGCCCTCATCCACTTCTCGGACGGCGCCCGGCTCGCCGCCCACGCGCTCGCCTGCACCATTCCCGTCGATGACTGGAACCGCCTTGTCACTGATCCGTCAACGGATGAAAAAGCCGTCGCCGCCGCAATCACCTGGAAAGGCTATGCCACCTCGCTCATTGTCGTCGAGAACTGGTTCACCAGCGAGGACATCCGCTCCTTCTCAAGGGCCTTCCTGCCGGGCTCCTATCCCGGCCAGCTGATCTCGGCGCGCTATGAGGGCCACAGCCCGGATTTCGGCGGCCATCTCTATGTCACCGGCCAGATCCCCGGCGACTATACCCCGGCGGAGCTGCGCATCTTCCTGGAGCGCGACCTCGCAGACCTCGGCGCGAAGCTCGTCAACGTCGTCAATGCCAAGACCTGGCGCTATTTCCCGCATTACGACCTGAAAGCCCTGGAAGACGGCCTCCTCTCCACCCTCGCGCGGATGCAGGGCGCCTCGCGCACCTGGTATTCCGGGGCGAGCTTCTCGCACGAATCGGTCGCCAATGTCTCGCGGCTCAACAAGGCGCTCGCCCCGCGCCTGATCTCTTCCCTTCGCGCATAAGTCTTATCGCGCGCGCGGCCTGCTGGCGGCCCCGCCCCGGCCCTATCTGCAACGGTGTCAATATCAGCCACCCGCAGGAAGACCTCCCATGTCCAACATCCTCGTTCTCAAAGCCAGCGCGTCTGGCCCGTCCTCGGTCTCGAACCTCCTGATCGACGCGGCGCTGCGCGACATCCGCGCCGCTGACCCGGCCGCCCGCATCACCGTGCGCGATTTCGGCCGCGAGCCCCTGCCGCACCTGACCGAGGCCAACCTGCCCGGCGTGCGCGGGGTGCCTTCCACCGATGAGCACAAGGCCGCCCGCGAGCTCTCCGATGCCCTCATCGCCGAACTGAAAGCCGCCGACACACTCCTCATCGGCGCCCCGATGTATAATTTCAGCGTGCCGACCACGCTGCGCAGCTGGTTCGACTTCGTGCTCCGCGCCGGTGAAACCTTCCGCTATTCCGAGGCCGGCCCCGAAGGCCTCGTCAAAGGCAAGCGCGTGATCGTCATAGAGACGCGCGGCGGCCTCTATTCAGAAGGCCCCGCCGCCGCCATCGACTTCCAGGAGCCGTACCTGCGCCAGCTGTTCGCCTTCATGGGCGTCACCGACGTGACCTTCATTCATGCCGAGAAGATCGGCTACGGCCCGGACGCCCGCGACGCCGCCATCGCTTCGGCTGAATCGAAACTCGGCGCCCTGCTGCGCCAGCCCGCCCCCGCCGGCGCATAACGCGCCCGCTTCTTGCCATTCACCCGCCCAGCGCCTAACGCTTCGGCCTCAAGGTGCGGGCGTGGTGAAATGGTAGACACAGGGGACTTAAAATCCCCAGGCCCTCGGTCGTGCCGGTTCGAGTCCGGCCGCCCGCACCATGCCTGAAAACATAGCCGGTCAAGGCACACCCAGCAATTGCGCAATCCGTGCGGCGATCCAGATTTCATTGCGGCCGTTGGTCTGGCCCTCGAAGAAATCCGATTGCTGGCGCGATATGAAAATCTCCCGCCGGATCGTGACACTGGTGAAGCCCGCATCATGCGGCGTCACTTCGATGAAGTACCGGTCTCTCCAACGGTCTTTCAGGATATTGTCGCGCAGCGTGTAGGCCGTGACGAACAGGTCACCGCCATCCGCCGCAAACTCAACTTGCGTCTCCAGTTCTTCCACCACCTGCGGAATCACAGCTGCGACGTCCTGCGCCTCTGCCCGGTAGGTCCGGCAATATGGCACCTGCGCATTCAGCGACCGGCGCAAAACATGGTCCCCCACAAAATTCGGACGCTGTACCATATGCAGGCCAAGCATCAGCGCCGGAGCGCTTTCCTCGATGCCCTCCTGCAGCCCGGCGGCGGCCCCCTCATTGATCGCCGATCGCAGGAAGATCGTTTCATAATGCCAGTTGCGCAACTCGCGCGGCTGCAGGTCCGGGGAAAGGTTCCTGCACCCCTCGATGACCGGCCCATGGCCATCCTCGTCCGATATTCGCAGCGGGCCCGTCCGCGTGGCGCAGGCGCTCAGCAGGCACACCGCTGCCATGCCCCATGCAATGCCGCGCGCAACGCCTCCCGGCCGCCGCCCTGCGCGATCTGCCCCATTCACTTTCGGCCGCATCTTTTTGCCCCATGTCCGCCCCGGGGCTCACTCTTGCAATTTTCCGCATAAAATCAATCTCCCTGTCCCGGGCCGCCCGCACCATTTTGCCTCCCGGCGCGAAACCGGCTAGCGTTCCCCCGAGCCAGAAGAATACCCGCGGGGGGACGACAGCATGACCGAAGGCGACCGCAAGGCCGCGGCCCTCCGCCCCGGCGGAGCGGCAAGGATCGGGCTTTTCCTCGGTCCGGCGCTGGCCCTGCTGATCGCGCTCGCCCCGGCCCCGGACGGGCTGGAGCGCGGCGGGATGCTGGTCGCCGCCATCCTCGTGCTGATGGCCGTCTGGTGGGCGAGCGAGGCGGTGCCCATCGCCGTGACATCGCTGCTGCCCCTCGGCCTCCTGCCGCTCACCGGCGTCGCCACCCTGCGCGAGATCGCCGCCCCCTATGCCGACCAGGTCGTGCTCCTGCTCCTCGGCGGCTTCATCATCGCCATCGGCATCGAGAAATGGAACCTGCACCGGCGCATCGCGCTGAACGTGCTGATGGTCTCCGGCGCGCGGCTGAAGCTGCTGGCCGCCGGCTTCATGCTGGCGACCGCGCTCCTGTCCATGTGGATCTCCAACACCGCCACCACGCTGATGATGGCCCCCATCGCCCTGTCGGTTGCACTTGCCGCCGGCGGCGGAGCAAAGCTCGCCGGCGCGCTGCTGCTCGGCATCGCCTATGCCGCCTCCATCGGCGGGCTCGCCACCCCTGTCGGCACGCCCACCAACCTCATCGCCATGGGCTGGCTGCGCGAGAATGCCGGCATCGACATCAGCTTCCGGCAATGGATGATGCTCGGCCTGCCCATCGTCGCCCTGATGCTGCCGGCGGCCTGGCTGATGGTCACGCGCGGGCTCGTCTCCCCGCCCGGCGCCTCGGCCGCCGCAAGGGACGTGATCCGCGAGCAACATGCCGGCCTCGGCCGCATCACAAGGCCGGAAGCCCATGTCGCGATGGTCTTCGGCGGCGTCGCCCTCGCCTGGATCCTGCGCGAACAGATCGTGCTGATCCCCGTCTTCGCCGGCCTGACCGATATGGGCGTCGCCATCCTCGGCGCCATCGCGATGTTCCTCGTGCCCCATGGCAGCCGCGATCCCGCCCACCGCGAGGCCGGCTGGGCGCTGCTGACCTGGGACGACGCCAAGGCGCTTCCCTGGGATGTCGTGCTGCTGTTCGGCGGCGGGCTGTCCCTGGCCGCCGGGGTTCAGGCCTCCGGCCTTGCCACCTGGCTCGGCAGCATCCTCGCCGGCCTCGGCGCCGTGCCTGCCATCCTGATGCTGCTCGCCCTCATCGCCATCATCATTTTCCTCACCGAGATCATGTCGAATGTCGCCGCCGTGACGACCTTCCTGCCCGTCCTCGGCGCGCTGGCCCTGGCCATCGGGGCCGATGTGCAGACCCTCGTCATCCCCGTCGCGATGGCGGCGTCCTGCGCCTTCATGCTGCCCATCGCGACCGGCCCGAATGCCGTCGTGTTCGGCCTGCGCCAGTTCGCCATCGGCCACATGATCCGCACCGGCCTCTGGCTGAACCTCGCCTGCGTCGGCATCATCACCCTATATTTCGGCCTCGGCCGGTAAGCGCGCCGCAGAACTACACTTTTGAGTATATAAACTTACACAACCAACACATTGACGTGACAGTTCCGGCGCCTTAAGTGCGCGCGCCAGCGGGAGAGTGCCGCCGGATACCGGAGTGTCTGTGTCATGCGCCTTCTGGCCTCAGCCCTTGCTGCGTGCCTCGCGGCTGTGTCCGCGCCGCACGCCCGAGCCGATGATACCCAGCTCTGGACCCTGTACAGCGTCAACGGCCAGCTGCCCGGCGCCTCGAACTGGACCTACATGGCCAATACCGAGCTGCGCTTCGCCGGTAATGCCAGCGAGCTGTCCACCTCGATCCTGCGCGCCGGCCTCACCTACAAGACCCGGTCGGGCCTCAGCCTCGGCGGCGGCGTCCTGCGCAGCTACAATGGCGGCCTGTTCACCGATGGCCGCGAGAACCGCCTCTGGCAGGAAGCCAGCTACACCCTGCTCGACCTTGGCGAACCCAGCCTCACGGGCCGGACCCGGTTCGAGCAGCGGATGCAGGATGCTGGCGGCGAAACCGGCTGGCGCCTGCGCCAGCGCATCCGCTACACGCGCCCCCTGCCGCACCCGGATCTGTCGCTGGCGATCACCAATGAAGTGTTCTGGTCCCTGAACGGAACAGCCTGGGGCCAGGATGCCGGCTTCGACCAGAACCGCCTCGGCGCCGCCATCACCTGGAAAACCGGCAGCAATGTCAACCTCGAGGCGGGCTATACCTTCATCGCGATCGACGGCGAGGACCAGCTGATCGACGAGACGCGCAACATCTTCCAGTTCTCCCTGTCGCTTGCGCTCTGAAGCGGCGCTGCGAAAAGTGGGAACCGATTCTCGGGAAAACGCCGCGACAAATCAAAGACCAGAAACGAAAAAAGCACGCCCCGTTCCCGGCGCGTGCTTCATCCGTACTCAGACAGGCTGCGCGGCTGGCGCGCCGCCCGAATGGTCTCAGGCGAGTTCGATGGTGCTGACGGCAGGCTTGCCGGAGCGCTTGTCGATAGCCGTATCGTAGGAAACCTTCTGGCCTTCGTTCAGGTGGGCAATGCCCGAGCGCTCGAGCGCCGAGATGTGCACGAACACATCATTGCCGCCATTGGCCGGGGCGATGAAGCCGAAGCCTTTTTGGCTGTTGAAGAATTTCACGGTACCGTTGTTCATTTGAGTTCGTCTCATAGTCGTTTGTGGGCTGACAGTGCGTCAACCCTTGCAGATCGAAGTTTGGAGGGGTTTCTGAAACCGCTTGCCCTTTGCAGGAAGCGCGCGCCTGATCGTCCGGCCAATGTCGATGGGCGCCCTATGACGCATAATTGCCGGCGGGGCAAGTTACTTTTCCACAAAGGTTGCAGGGGTCCCGAAACAGGACTTTTCAGGTAACCCGCTCGAACACCGCCGCCAGCCCCTGCCCGCCGCCGATGCACATGGTCTCGACGCCGTAGCGCGCGCCGCGCCGGTCCATCTCCCGCAGCAGCGTCGCCAGGATCCGCCCGCCCGTCGCGCCCACCGGATGGCCAAGCGAGATGCCGGAGCCATGCACGTTGAGCCGCGCATAGTCCTCATCGGCAAAGCCCATCGCCTGCGTGCAGGCAAGCACCTGCGCAGCAAACGCCTCGTTGAGTTCGATCAGGTCAATATCCTTGAGGCTCAGCCCCGCCAGCTTCAGCGCTTTTTCCGTAGACGGAACAGGCCCGATCCCCATCACCGCCGGGCCGACGCCCGCCACTGCCCAGGATTTCAGCCGCGCCAGCGGCTTCAGCCCGTTCGCCTCAGCCATTCCCCGCGTCATCACAAGACAGGCCGAGGCGCCGTCATTCTGCCCGCTGGCATTGCCCGCCGTCACCGTCGCCGCCGGGTCCGCGCCGAGACGGATCGGCTTCAGCTTCGCCAGCACCTCCACCGTGGAATCCGCCCGCGGATGTTCGTCCGCGCTCACCACCGTGTCGCCCTTGCGGCCTTTGACCGTGAACGGAATGATTTCCTCGGCAAACACGCCGCTCTTCTGCGCCGCCACGGCCTTGGCATGGCTCGCAGCCGCAAACGCATCCTGCGCCTCGCGCGTGATCTGGTAATCGCGGCGCAGGTTTTCCGCCGTCTCCAGCATCCCTCCGGGTACGGGGTAATTCCTGCCGCCGGCTGTCAGCCGCCCGGTGATCAGCCCGTCATTGATCGTCATGTTGCCCTGCCCGAGGCCCCAGCGCAGCCCGGTCGAATAGAACGGCGCATTGCTCATCGACTCCGCGCCGCCCGCGATCACGCAGTCCATCGCGCCGGTCGCCACCTGCATCGACGCATTGATGATCGCCTGCAGGCCGGAGCCGCAGCGCCGGTCAATCTGCATCCCCGTCACTTCCACCGGCAGGCCGGCATCGAGCGCCACAACCCGCCCCAGCGCCGGCGCATCCATCGAGGGATAGCATTGCGCGAAGATCACATCATCAACCTTGTCCTTCGCCAGCCCCGTGCGCGCCATCAGACCCTCGACGACGGCGGCGCCGAGTTCATGCGCGGAAACGCTCTTGAACGATCCGCCAAACCCGCCGACGGCTGTGCGCACCGGCTCCACGATCACGACATCGCGCATCTCATCCTCCCGGAAAATTTTTCACGCCCCAGTTAGTCCGCGCAACGCCGCCTGCGCAAGCCGCGCACGCGCCGCAGGCACGCGTGACGCTGCGTCAGGCCGCGACAATCCTGAAGCGGCGTTCCGAAAAGTGGGAACCGGTTTTCGCAAAAGACGCCGCGATGAACCTAAACGTCGAAATCGAGGCCAAGCCCCTGATAGCGGTCGCGTTTTTCCTGCCAGCGTTCGTCCACCTTGACAAACAGGAACAGGTGCACCGGCCGCTCCAGCATCTCGGAAAGCTCCAGCCGCGACAGCCGCCCGATCTCCTTGATCAGGCTGCCGCCCTTGCCGAGCACCATCGCCTTGTGGCCATCCCGGCCAACAATCACAGCCTGCTGTATACGGACGGATCCGTCCGCCCGCTCCTCCCAGCTCTCGGTCTCCACCATCAGCTGGTAGGGCAATTCCTGATGCAGGCGCAGCATCAGCTTCTCGCGCGTCACCTCCGCCGCCAAGAGCCGCATCGGCAGGTCCGCCACCTGATCCGGCGGATACAGCGCCGGGCCTTCGGGCATCCGCGCCGCAATCGCCGCCTCCAGTGCCTCGATGCCATCTCCGCGTGCGGAGGAAATCATGAAGATCTCCTCATACACGCCCTCCGCATTCAGCGCCGCCATCACGGGCAGGATCTTGTCATGCGGGAACAGGTCAATCTTGTTCAGCGCCAGGAGCGCCTTCGCCCCGGAGTCCTTCAGCTGGCTGATCACCCGCCGGTCATCCTCCAGCGAATGGCGCTGCGCCGCGCTCGGCCGGCCGGACTGTTCTGCCACCCAGGCCGACGCGTCGATCAGGTGCACGATACAATCGGCCTCCTCCGCCCCGCCCCAGGCGGCCTTCACCATCGCGCGGTCCAGCCGGCGTTTCGCGGCAAAGATGCCGGGCGTATCGACAATCACCGCCTGCGTGTCGCCCATCTGCGCGACGCCCCGCACCGGAAAGCGCGTGGTCTGCACCTTGTGCGTCACGATGGCGACCTTGGCGCCGACAAGGCGGTTGGTAAGCGTCGACTTGCCGGCATTCGGCGCGCCGATAATGGCGCAGAAGCCTGCGCGGCGGATCTCTGTCTCTGTCATTCTGTTCCCGTCAGTTCCCGGAGCATCCGGGCGGCTGCCTCGCGCTCTGCATCGCGTTTCGAAGGCCCGCTCGCCCGGGCCGCGCCCGGTTGCAGCCGCACTTCAACCTCATAGACCGGCGCATGGTCCGGCCCGCTCCGGCCCGTCACCACATATTCCGGCAACGGATGACCCCGCCCCTGCGCCCATTCCTGCAGCAGGGTTTTCGGGTCCTTCGTCTCTGCCGGCGCGGCCTCGAATTGCGGCGCCCAGGCCCGCTCGATAAACTTGCGCGCGGCGGTGAGGCCCCCATCCTCATAGATCGCGGCAATGATTGCCTCGCACGCATCGCCCAGCGCCGATTCCCGCTCGCGCCCGCCGGATGCAATCTCGCTCTCCGACAGGATCAGGTAAGGCTGCATCTCCAGATGCCGCATCGCCTCGGCGCACGCGCTTTTCTTCACGAGGCGGTTCAGCCGCGGCGCCAGGTCTCCCTCTCTCTCGGTCTGCCGCCGCGCGATCAGCCGCTCGGCAATCAAAAGGTTCAGAACCCGGTCGCCCAGGAATTCCAGTCGCTGGTTCGACAGCTTCACGGCGTCCGCCGTGCCCACCGCGCTCGGATGCGTCAGCGCCCGCTCCAGCAGCTCCGGCGCCTTGAACCTGTATCCGATCTTCTCCTGCGCCGCCTTCAGCGCGTCTGGCGACAGGGCCGGTCGCGGCGCTTTCACGGCGGCGCGCTGGCGTGTGCGTTTGGGCCGCGCGGGTTTCATGGCGCCGCCACCGGCAGTGCCTCAATGATCACCTGAGCTTCCGCCCACGGATGATCGTCCGTCAGCGTCAGGTGCACCGCCGCGCGGTAGCCCTCCGGCGTCAGCTTCGCGAGCCGCTCCGCCGCCCCGCCCGTCAGTTCAAAGCCCGGCTTGCCCGAGGGAAGATTGATCACGCCCAGGTGCTGCCAGTGCACGCCCGCGCGCGGCACACCGGTGCCCAGCGCCTTCGCCATTGCTTCCTTCGCCGCAAACCGTTTCGCATAGGTCTCCGCCACCAGCATCCGGCTGCGCGCCTTGGCAATCTCGTGCGGCGTGAAAATGCGCCGCTCGAAGCGTTCGCCATACCGGTCCAGCGCCTTTTGGATGCGCTCGATATTGCACAGATCGTTCCCGATACCGATGATCACGCGCGCGCCTCGTCCATGCGCCGCCGCATCTCGCGGATCGAGGCGTCGAGCCCGATGAAGATCGCCTCGCCCATCAGAAAATGCCCGATATTCAGCTCTGCGAGTTCGGCAATCGCCGCCACCGGCCCGACATTCTCGAAAGTCAGCCCATGGCCCGCATGAGGCTCGATGCCCCGCCGCCGCGCATCCGCTGCCGCCGCCGCCAGCCGCACAAGTTCCGGCTGCGCCGCTTCCAGCCCGCCCTCGGCCCAAAGCTCCGCATACCGCCCGGTGTGCAGCTCCACCACTGGCGCGCCGAGCACTTCGGACACCGCGATCTGCACAGGATCAGGCTCGATGAACAGCGACACGCGCGCGCCCGCTTCGTTCAGCCGGCGGACGATCGGTGCAATCTGGTTATGCAGGCCCGCCACATTCAACCCGCCCTCGGTCGTGCGTTCCTCGCGCCGCTCCGGCACGATACAGGCCGCGTGCGGACGATATGCCTCGGCAATTGCAGTCATCTCTTCGGTGGCCGCCATTTCGAGGTTGATCGGCAGGGCGCTCGCCGCCCGGATCGCGTCGAGATCCCCGTCGCGGATATGCCGGCGGTCCTCGCGCAAATGGATGGTGATGCCGTCCGCCCCGGCCGCCGCCGCAATCGCCGCAGCCCGCGCAGGGTCGGGATGCGGGCCGCCGCGCGCATTCCGGATCGTCGCCACATGATCGATATTGACGCCGAGACGCAGCCGCGCGCTCATCCGGCAAGCCCTCTGGAGCCGGGCTTCACAGCATCCAGCGCCATAAGCTCCGGGGGCAGATCATCGGCGGCATAGTCCGGAAAGTTCACTTCCGCCAGCGAGACCAGCCGGCAGCCGACATCCGCCCGCCCGCCGGACCGGTCGATGATGCACGCCCCGCCGACCACTTCGCCGGGCAGGCGCGCCAGCGCCGTCACGGTTTCCCGGAAGGACAGCCCCGTCGTCACGATGTCTTCCGCGATCAGCACCCGCTCGCCCGGCGCAATCGAAAAGCCGCGCCGGAATTCAAGCTCCCCGCCGACGCGCTCGGCAAAGATCGCCCGCGCGCCGAGATGCCGCGCCAGCTCATAGCCCGGAATGATCCCGCCGACCGCCGGGCCCGCCACAACATCAATCCGTCCGAAGGCGGACTTTACCTTCTCTGCCAGCGCCCTAGACAGCTGCTCGGAAAGGTCAGGCCGCGAAAAGACCAGTGCCTTCTGCAGGAAAACAGGGCTGCGCCGCCCGGAGGAGAGGATGAAATGCCCCTCCAGCAAGGCGCCCGCCTGCCGGAACACGGCAAGCACGTCGTCACTGGTCATCCTGTCCCTCCTGGTCGCGCACCGCGCGGTCAACAACGGCCAGCGAGCGCAGCGCCGCAAGAATCTGCGTCAGCCGTTTCAGGTCTTCCACTTCAATATCCATCATCAGCTCAATAAAATCGGGATGGCGCGAGGCCGTCGAGATGCCGGTGATATTGCCATTCGATTCGGCCACTGCCGAGCAGAGTTTCGCCAGCACGCCGCGCTGGTTCGCCGCATTCACGCGGATACGCGCCACCGCCACCGCGCCGGTGCGCGCAAGGCTCGTCCATTTCAGGTCGCGCCACAATTCCGGCCGGTCATCATACTCAGCAAGGCGCGGACAACTTGATACGTGTACGACCAATCCCTTCTCCGGCACCTGCACCCCGATGATCCGGTCGCCCGGCACAGGATGGCAGCACGCGCCAAGGTGCAGCGTCACGCCCGGCGTCAGGTCATTGCCCTCGACGAACAGCGGCGCATGATCGCTGTCGATCGGCGTCTTGGCGCTGTCATCGGTGCGCTCGGGCTGATAGCCGGGAAAGACCTGCTGGATGATCTGGGCCGTCTGCACGCGCCCGCGCCCCACCGCCTCACGCATGTCGTCGAGGGTGCGAAAGCCGAGCGCGCGCGCCACATCCAGCAGCATCACATCCACGGGGTCCGCCCCCGTCCGGCGCAGCGCCTGATTGATCAGCCCCTCGCCCAGCCGGCGGAACTCCGCCGTGTCGCGCTCGCGCTCCAGCCGCCGCAGCGCCGACTTCGCCCGGCCGGTATGGGTCAGCATTTCCCATCCGCGCACAGGCTGGGCCGTCTTGCCACGGATGATCTCCACCACATCGCCATTCTTCAGGGGGCGGCGCAGCGATTTCTCCTCGCCATTGATCCGTGCACCGATGGCCGTGTCGCCCACGGCCGAATGCACCGCATAGGCAAAGTCCAGCGGCATCGCGCCGGCCGGCAGGATGATCAGCTTGCCCTTCGGTGAGAAGGTGAACACATGCTCGCGGTACATCTCCAGCTTGGCATGTTCGAGGAATTCGCCCGGCTCCGCCCCGTCGCGCAGCAGTTCGGCAAAGGCTTTCAGGTTTGCATCCGGGTCGAGGCCGGCGGCCCGCGCCGAATCAAGGTCAAAGCCATAGGAACGGTTCTTGTAGCCCCAATGCGCGGCCACGCCATATTCCGCCGTCAGGTCCATCGTCTCGGTACGGATCTGCAGCTCCACTCGCCGGTTGCCGGAGGCACGCAGCGTCGTATGGATACTGGCATAGCCGTTCGGCTTCGGCACGGAGATGAAGTCGCGGAAGCGGTCCGGAATACACGCCCAGTTGGTATGCAGCACGCCGAGCACCTGGTAGCAATCCATCGGTTCACTGACGATCACGCGGAAGGCAAACAGGTCCGCCACATCGCGGAAGGAAATCGACTTGCGCTCCAGCTTGCGCCACAGCGAATAAGGCTGCTTCCTCCGCCCACGGATCCTGTATTTTATGCCCGTCGCATCCAGGAGGCGCACAAGGTCGGCGCGAATGCGGTCCAGGTCGCCCCGGTTCTCCCGTTCCAGCTCTTCCAGCCGGAAGATGATGGCGCGCCGCGCCTCGGGGTTCAGCTCCCGGAAAGCGAGGTCGTCCATCCGCGCGGCGAGGTCATACAGGCCCACGCGCCGGGCCAGCGGCGCATAAATGTCCATCGTCTCGCGCGCGGTGCGCTGGCGGCTTTCCGGCTTCTTGCGGAAGTGCAGCGTCTCCATATTGTGCAGCCGGTCAGCGAGCTTGACCAGCAGCACACGGATATCGCTCGTCATCGCCAGCAGGAATTTCTGGAAATTCTCCGCCTGCGCCGTCTCCCGTGAGGTGAATTCCAGCTTGTCGAGCTTCGTCACCCCGTCGACCAGTTCAGCCACATCCGCGCCGAAGCGCACCTCGATGTCGCCAATGTCGATCTCGGTATCCTCGACCACATCATGCAGGAGGCCCGCCGCAATCGTCACCTCATCGAGGCGCACATCAGCGAGCAGGCTCGCGACCTGCACGGGGTGGGAATAATACGCTTCGCCGGAATCCCGGGATTGTTCGCCATGATGTTTCTTGGCGAAATCATAGGCCATGCCGAGCAGTTCGGAACGCACGCGCGGGTGATAGGCCCGCACCTTGGCGATCAGCTCCTCACGCGACAGGACGGGCGGCGGACCGGATGGCTCGCCTGAGGCGGGGACCGGCTTTCCAGCCCCTTGCTCCGATGCGGAAAGGGCGCTGCCGTCCATGGATGCTCCTAGAGGCGGTCGTCGCGCCCGGATTCAAGCTCGGCCTGATAGGCGCGCAGCACATCATCCTCGCTCGCGGCCGGGGCGGCCTGAAGCGCCACGCGGTCAGCCTCGCGCTCATTCTCCTCGCCGGGGCGGATTTCCTGCAGGTTGGAGATCAGCGCTTCCTTGACGACCTTGATGTCGACCGAGGAGTCCGCAATCTCGCGCAGCGAAACAACCGGGTCCTTGTCATTGTCGCGGTCCACGGTCAGCGGCGAGCCTTCGCGGATCATGCGCGAACGGTGCGCGGCGAGCAGCACGAGCTCGAACCGGTTGGGAACCTTCTGGATGCAGTCTTCGACAGTAACACGGGCCATGGGCGGTATGGGTCTCCTGAGAACCGCCCTTTATATGCGCTGCAGCACGCCGCCGCAACCCGTCCTTGCACACAGAGGCAGGACTGGGCTATCCGGGGCGAAACGCTTTCGGGGCCGCTGAATTTGGCCCCTCCCTATTGGAAGAAAAGGATAAAGCCAATGGCTTTCTACAAGGATGAGCGCGTCAGCCTGTTCATCGATGGCGCCAATCTCTATTCCGCCGCCCGCGCGGTCGGGCTCGAGATTGATTTCCGCAAGCTGCTGAAGGAGTTCCAGTCCCGCGGCCGGCTGGTCCGGGCCAGCTACTACACCGCCCTGGTCGAGAGCGACGAATACAGCCCCATCCGCCCGCTGGTCGACTGGCTGGCCTATAATGGCTTCAATGTCGTGCGAAAGCCCGCCCGCGAATTCGTCGACCGCGAGGGCCGCAAGCGCGTGCGCGGAAACATGGATGTGGAGCTCGCCGTCGACATGCTCGAGGCCGCCGCCTGGAGCGATCATATTGTCCTGTTCAGCGGCAATGGCGATTTCCGCCGCCTGGTCGAGGCCGTGAAGGCGCGCGGCGTGCGCGTCTCGGTCGTCTCGACGATGAATTCCAGCCCGCCGATGATCGCCGATGATTTGCGCCGCGAGGCCGACACCTTCATCGAACTCACCGACCTCGGCGAACTCGTCGCCCGCCCCCGCCGCGACACCCCGAACGACGCCCAGCTCGCAGACGACGAGGACTGAGCCTTCCCACTGCCGGCGCCCCTGACCCCTCTCCCACAAAGTGGGAGAGGAGGGACCCGCGACCGCAGGTCGCGGGAGGTGAGGGTCTTCCTCTCAGCCTCTGCCCGCCAGACCCCGCTCACCCCCGCGAAGGCGGGGGCCTCGATCAGCTCAAGCCAGACAAAACCGCCCCAGCCTGCGCGGGGACGAGCGAAGCTGTAAATTGTAAGTTGAATCAGGCGCCTAGCGCCGCATCGTAAAGGTGATGCCGGCGAAATCCTCGGAATCCTTCAGCGCCCGGTTGCGGTCGTCGAATTTCATCTCGCGGCGGATATAGCTGAAGGACAACTGCCCCGGCCCGCGCTGGATCGAGAAGCCGGCCTGCAGGTCGCCCACCGTCACCTGGTCGCTGCGCTGCACATCCATGATGTCGCTCAGCGACGGCATACTGCTGGAATTGTCCCAGACCAGCGCCTCGCCATCGGCGCCGACGAAGAAGTACCAGCCCTCGGGCGTCTTGCCGCCCAGTTCCAGCCCCTGGCCGAAGCGGACTTCACCGCCGAGCCGCCGGGTCGACAGGTCGCCCTCGCTGCGGATCGCATAGCGCGGCAGCACGCTGACATCGAAGCCGAGGCCCGTCCGGTCAGACGGTGCATCAATCGACAGGCCGACAGACATATCGCGCGTCACCTCGACCGGCCGGCCATAGCGCGAAGTGGCGATCTCGGCGGCAACCGCCGACAGCGCCGGGCTTCCGCCCCAGGCAAGATTCGTCTGGGCCAGCGGCAGGTCTGCCGCGCCCGTGCCCGTCAGGTTGAAGCCCGCCCACCGTGCATCCGGCGCCAGCGCTACGGTGACCGTGCTTTCGGGCGATCCCGCCAGCAGGATGGCGCCGGGCGCGCCGACGCCGACTGTCTCGGCCATCTGCGCGGACGGCGCGTTCAGCGGTCCCTGCCCCAGCGGCCCGGGCACAGCCAGTTGCATGTTCATCGAAACAGGTGCGGCGGCCGAAGCGCCGGTGGCGGTTTCGGACGATACACACCCATGACAGAGCATGGCTACAAAGCTGGCGGCGGTCGCGAACATGATCCCTCTTGCGCCTCTCACGGCTGAACCTCGTCTACTCATGGTATTAACGAGGATCATCGCTTTCAGTTCCAATATCATGAAGAGGCGGCATGTCCCAACACAATTCTGGCGTGTTCCGGTTAACGCTCTGCGCGCAGGGACCGTGAGAGGAAACCCTGTCCAGCGCGTTGTTTCAACTTAATTTTTTGAGAAAAATTCAGGAGGTTCGCCGCCCATCGCGCCGTTAACCCGTTGAGATTTCTGGCAAAATGAAGGCAGCCTTTACCCGCCTTCCGGACCTTAACCAAAACGCCCGCCGGAAACCGGCGGGCGCTGTCTGGATGTCTGGTCAGGAAAATCGGGCGGATGCCCCGGCCTTACTGGCAGGCGAGGCACTCGTCATAATCGGTGCGCTCGGTCTTCATCTCGCCCATCTCGGCCTTTTCCGAACCGGCGAAGGCCGCCCGCTGCACCGATTTCGAGCGGCAGTAATACAGCGACTTCAGCCCCCGCTCCCATGCCGTCCAGTGCAGCATGTGCAGGTCCCATTTGTCGATGTCGCCCGGCAGGAACAGGTTCAGCGACTGCGACTGGCAGATGAACGGCGTGCGGTCCGCCGCCAGTTCGATGATCCAGCGCTGGTCGAGTTCGAACGCCGTCTTGTAGACCGCCTTTTCATACTCATCGAGGCAGTCGAGATGCTGCACCGAGCCCTCATGCTCGAGGATCGAGTTCCACACCTCTTCAGTATCGGCGCCCTTGCCCTGCAGGAGTTCCTGAAGCTGCTTGTTCTTCACGGTGAACGAGCCCGACAGCGTCTTGTGGGTGTAGACATTCGCCGGGATCGGCTCGATGCCAGCCGAAGTCCCGCCGCAGATGATCGAGATCGAGGCCGTCGGCGCCACCGCCAGCTTGTTCGAGAAGCGCGCCATCATGCCAACGTCTCGCGCATCCTCACACGGGCCGCGCTCCTTGGCGAGCTTCACCGAGGCGGCATCCGCGCCCTGGCGGATATGTTTGAAGATGCGCATGTTCAGCGCCTTCGCCGTCGCGCTTTCCAGCGGCACGCCCTGTGCCTGCAGGTAAGAATGGAAGCCCATCACGCCGAGGCCGACCGAGCGCTCGCGCTTGGCCGAATAGACCGCCCGCGCCATTTCCGGCGGCGCGCGCTGGATGAAATCCTCCAGCACATTGTCGAGGAAGCGGAACACATCCTCCATGAACATCGGCTCCTTCGACCATTCGGCGAAGGTTTCGGCATTGACGGAAGACAGACAGCACACCGCCGTCCGGTCCTGCCCGCGATGGTCCACGCCGGTCGGCAGTGTGATCTCGGAGCAGAGGTTCGACTGGGTGACCTTCAGGCCAAGCCGCTTCTGGTGGGCCGGCATCGCATTGTTCACCGTGTCGGTGAACAAGAGGTAGGGCTCGCCCGTCTGCATCCGCAGCTCGAGGATCTTCTGCCACAGCTTGCGGGCATTCACATATTTCAGGATATCGCCCGATTTCGGCGAGATCAGCGGGAATTCCTCGTCCGCGCGTACCGCTTCCATGAACGCATCGGTGATGTTGATGCCATGGTGCAGGTTGAGGCTCTTGCGGTTGAAGTCGCCGCTCGCTTTCCGGATCTCCAGAAACTCCTCGATCTCCGGATGGTGGATGTCGAGATAGCAGGCCGCCGAGCCGCGCCGCAGCGAGCCCTGCGAAATCGCGAGCGTCAGCGAATCCATCACCCGGATGAACGGGATGATGCCGGAGGTCTGCCCGTTCTGGCCAACCTTCTCGCCGATCGAGCGGACATTGCCCCAATAGGTGCCGATGCCGCCGCCATTCGAGGCGAGCCAGACATTCTCCGTCCAGGTCTCGACAATATCGTCCAGCGAATCTCCGACCTGGTTGAGGAAGCAGGAAATCGGCAGGCCCCGGTCGGCCCCGCCATTCGACAGAACCGGCGTCGCCGGCATGAACCAGAGGCGCGAGATATAGTCATAGATGCGCTGGGCATGGGCATCATCATCGGCAAAGGCGGTGGCCACGCGCGCAAACATGTCCTGATAGCTTTCGCCCGGCAGAAGGTAGCGGTCGTCCAGCGTCTTCTTGCCGAAATCGGTCAGCAGCGCGTCGCGCGAGGGATCGGTCTTCACCGGGCTCGCCTGCACCAGCGTGATCTTCGTGGCAGCGCCCGGTTTCGGCTTACCCTTGCGGGCGCCTTCTCCAGCGACAGACTTGGCTTTGGTTGCCGGCATGGCACCCTCCTTCGACCTGAACACACATATGGGTTGCCTGAGGTGTTAAACCAGATGTGGTTTTCCGCCCGTTCCCCGACACTAGATATAGTGTCTCAAGGTTAATTCCCGGTCAACGGCCTATTCGTGAAAGTGTCAAACAAGCCGGTGGAAATCCGGTGAATCAAGCGTTAACGGCCGGCCTCGATCCCCCGTAATTGCTGGCGAGTCAGGCCCTCAGACTACGCCCCGCACGCGCCAAAAAGAATGCGCAGCCCGGAATTTTTTTGAGGTTCTCCACAACCCGTAAAGGCCACGGGCCGCCCCCTTCCGGACCAGCCCTTGTGCCCCGGCGCCTGGAATCGCCCAGCGCGCCGCCAGCAGAATCGCGCTGCACCCAGAATCAGGCGTCCCCGGGGACGGTTCAGGCCAAGACCGGTTCAGGCCAAGACCGGTTCAGGAGAGGCAGGGATCCAGCTCTGAATCGATCAGGGCCGTGAAACTCTCGGCCCCGGACTGGCGGAACACATCCATCGCCTCTTTCCAGAAGGCGTCGCTGTCGGCTTCGAAATCCTCGTCCGCCTCATAGATCACGCCCGGCCCGTCATCTGGACCAGGAAACGTGTCCCTCATCGGATCGATCTCCGCCTCATGCTGGGGGCGCAGGCTCCTTGCGCCTTCAAGCCACATCATGCCCGCTCTGGCCGAAATCCAGCCCGCCTCGGTCTGCTCGCCCTGGATGGCCGACAGGCCGAGCAGCACGCTCGCGCAGCGGATCCGCGTCTCATAGGGGATGTCGCCGCTGGCCGGCGAATCGGCCAGCCCGGCCTGCATCACACATCCGGCCGCCAGCACAGCCGCCGCCAGGAGCTTTCTCTTGATCATCCGAAATCCCCCAATCAACGCGCAAACGCCGGTCATGCGGACCTTTTTACGCCCGAAACCAGAATGTTGCCTGAAAAGCCGGCACGCTGAAAGCGTTCCGTCGCAGCGAGGGACAGGCGTTCGAATCGGCTGGGAGAAGGGTGGAGACAGGCGAGCGACCCGGGCGGAAACTCGTTAGGGCTGCTCGGTTCCCCGCCTGACCCGGTTGGCGAGCGGCCCGTCCGCCGCCTGCCTCCGAGGCCTATATGCGCCGCCCCACCCCGAATCGCAAGCCAGCAATATCTCTCCGAACCGCCCCCCTTCGTCACGGCCGATGGCCGCCCATCTCCCGCCCTCGCCCCTCTGACCACTCCTACCGGAGCCCGCTCTTCAAAAGGCGATGTGAGAGGATAGGCCCCCAGATGACCCGGCGGTCATCGGGGGTGACGAACACACTTGCCGCGGCGCTTTGTACCCCCCTCTATCCCACACCTTGCCCCACCCTCACCCCAACAAAATCAAACCCTTCCGCGAAAAATCAGAAAACTTATCCGACACCCCCAGAACCGGGTGCATACTCCCTCCCATGACCCCGCGCCCGCCGCCCCTGCCTGCCCTGGAAGAAGACGCCCTCGACCGGCTGCTCGGCGAGGCGCGCGAGATGGTCACAGCCCTCATCGGCCTCGCCGCCGCCGCGCTCGGCGTCCTGCCCCGCCCGGCAGCGCCCGCGGCGATCCGCGCCATCACGAATCGCGTGATCCTTCCGGCAGAGGCCGCGCTGCGCCGCGCCATCCTCCTGATCGCCGGCACGCTCGCCCCCGAGCCCCGCCGTGCCAGCCAGCCGCCCGCCCGCAGCGCGTCTCCCGCCCCCGCCGCCGCATCACCCAAACCCCGCCGCCCGGCCTTCCGCCTCACCGAACCCCAGCCGCGCTCCGGCACGGGCCACCTGCCCCCAGGCTTCGTCCCGCGCATCACCCTGATGGACGCCTCTGCCGCCCGCAGCCCATCCCCCGGAGCGCCGGATCCCGCCGAACTCCTCTCCCGCCTCGAACGCCGCCTCACCGCCCTCGCCGCCGCCGCCGGCAATCCGGTGCGCGAGGCCCGCCGCTGGCTCCGGCGCCAGGAAAATATTACTCCGTCTACGGATGGTATAGCCCCCAGGCCACCCCTCGCCTTCCACCCCATCCCCGGCGACAGCAAACACCTCGCCCCGCCCTTCCGCACAACCCTCACCGCCCTCAACACCGCCGCCGCCCAGGCCCTCACCCCCAACACATCCTGACCCCGCCGCCCCGCGCCCACCCCGCCTCCCCGCACCGCGAGGGAGGCCAAAGGCGCTGCACTCTCAGGAATCAGCGCTAAACTCCCCGCCAGATTCGCAAGGCGGGACACGCCCGCCCGCCTTTCCGCTGGCATCCCTCTCTCTGCCGCCAGCTACAGGAGACCGGCCATGACCCTCGCCCCCGCAAACGCCCCCGACGCCCTCGCCCCTCACATCGCCCGCATCCAGCGCGCCGCCGCGCTGATGGCCGCCCGCCTCGACGCCGATGAAACCCCCAGCCTTGATGAGCTCGCCAGCGCCGCCGCCATGTCGAAATACCATTTCGCCCGGGTCTACCGCCTGCTCTCGGGCGAGACCTGCGGCGAGACGCTCCAGCGCCTCAAGCTCGCCCGGGGCGCAGAGGCACTCACCCGGCCCGGCGCCAGCGTGACGAGCGCTGCCATGCAGGCCGGCTATGCCAGCTCCCAGGCCTTCGCCAAGGCGCTGAAGGAGGCCGTTGCCCTGCCCGCCAGCCGCCTGCGCGCCGATCCGGACCGCCTCGCCGCCGTCATCTCGGATCTGTCCGTCCCCGCGCCCGGAGGCGAGGCCGCGCCGCTCCGCCTCGAGATCGCCTCCTTCGACCCGTTCGAAATCCTCGCCCTGCCCACTCAGGGCGGGTATCCGGCGCTCAACGAGAAATATTGGCGCCTGTTCGCAGCCGCAGGCGGCGGGGCGAATGTTCGCGCCATCCTCGGCCGGCCAATGTGCGATCTCGCCGCGCATGACAGCGCCGCCTACCCGTTTACCTGCGCGCTGCAACTGGCCGCCCCCGCCGCCAGCGTGGCGGACGGCATGGTCACCGAAACCATCCCCGGCGGCCTCTTCATCCTCGCCCGCCATCATGGCAGCGTCGATACGCTGATGGACACGCTCGACCGGATGACCGCCGCCGCTCTCACCCTGGCCGGCCTCGACCTCGCCGACGCCCCGCCCCTCTTCCACTATCTCGACGACCCCGAAGAAACCCCGGAAGAACATCTGCGTACGGATGTCTACCTGCCCATTTCCATCATCGGCTGAACTTTGGCCGTCATCCCGGCGAAAGCCGGGATGACGCTCCGCTTACGGACTATGCGCTGAAACAAAGCCCCGTCACCTGTCATCCCAGCGAAAGCCGGGCCCCAGACTCTCCAAGGAGCACAAAGCCTCACTGGCTCCCGGCGTCCGCCGGGATGACAAGAAATAAGAGATCAGAAAACCCGGCTACCGCGCCGGAACATGCGCCGCAATCAGCTGCGGCCCCTCCGCTGCGAATGCCCGCGCGAGCGCCGCATCAAATTCCTCCGCCGTCGATGCATTGGATGCCGGTACCCCTTGCGCCTGCGACAGCGCTACCCAGTCGATCTCCGGCCGGCCGAGCCCCAGGAGGTCTGCCGCCACCCGGCCCGGATTGCCCGCGCCGGTCCGCGCCAGCTCGATATTCAGGATACGGTAGGAATGGTTGACGAAGACGACCGTCACCACATCCACCCCCTCGCGCGCCATGCTCCACAGCGCCTGATTGGTATACATCCCCGCCCCGTCGCCCGTCAGGCAGAGCACCTTGCGCCCCTTTGCCCCAAGCGCGGCGCCGAGCGCCAACGGCATCCCCTGCCCGATGGCCCCGCCGGTCAGCATCATCCAGTCATGCGGCCGCGCCTTCGCCGTCATCAGGAAGCTCGGCAAACCGTTCGATACTCCGTCATCGGACACAAATGTCCCCTCCGGCATATGCCGCGCAATCGAGGCGCCGATGCTTGCCGCGTTCAGCGCGCCAGTTGGCGGTCCCGGCAACTCCAGCGGCGCAGGCGGCGCCGCTTCCTTCGCGCCCAGCGCATCGGCCAGCGCCGCGAGGATCGCTGCGCTGTCACTTTCCGGTCCGCCGAGCAGCATCGGCGTGCAGCCCTCCGGCACCAGCAGGCTCGGCTTGCCGGGATAAGAGAAGAACGCCACCGGCGCCTGCGTGCCCGCAATCAGCATCAGGTCCGTGCCCTGAAGATCGGCCACGGCGCCTTCGGCAAAATACTGCATCCGGTCGGGCGCAAACCGCCCCGCTCCGCGCGCCTGCCGCGCAAAGAATGTATCCGTCAGCACACGGATGCCGGCCGCCTTCAGGCGCGCCGCATGGCCGAGCCCCTCCGCCGTCAGCGCCGTGCCGTTGATGAGGATGGCGGGCTTCGCCGCCGCGCGCACCGCCCTCGCCGCCGTCTCGATCCGCGCGCCCACAGGCGCCCTGAGGGAGGGCCGCGCACGCGCCGCGCCGACGACACCGCCCTCATTCCAGGCTGAATCCGCGGGCAGGATCAGCGAGACCGGCCCCGGCGCCGGCCCGAAGCTCGCCGCCCAGGCCTCCGCCGCCAGCGCGCCTGTGTCCCCCACCCGGTCGGCCGATTTGATCCAGACCGAGTTCGGCCCCGCAAGGCCCATGATGTTCGAGGTCAGCGGCGCGTCATAGCGCAGATGCGGCACCGCATGATCCCCGATCACATTGATCATGGGGGAGTAAGCCCGCTTCGCATTATGGATGTTCGCGCCCGCATTCAGGAAACCCGCGCCAAGGTGCAAGAGCGTCATTGCCGGCGTGCCGGTCACCCGCGCATAGCCATCCGCTGCCCCGGTCGCCACGCCCTCGAACAGGCAGAGCACGGAACGTATCCGCGGCTCCCGGTCGAGCGCGGTGACGAGATGCATTTCCGACGTACCCGGATTGGCAAAACAGGCGGTTACGCCATGATCGGCCAGCGTGGAAACCAGCGCCTCTGCCCCTGTCAGTGTTGTCGCCGCTGCGCCCGTGCCTGCCATCGTTTCTTCCTTTTATCTGTATACGTCCGGTTTTCCGCCTCAGAGGATGACCTTCCCGTCCGCCGCCTCCGGCCCATAGAGGAGGGCAATTTCAGCTTCCCGCAGGCCCTGCGTGCGAGACTGGTTGAGATAGCCCTTCTCGGTAATCTCCCCCAGATCCGCCCGCGGCTCCACCGCCTGCAGCAACACACGCGCCACCCGCGCCGCGGCATTCGGATGCGTCTTGTTGTGGGCGGCGAGCCCCGCCTTCACCGCCTCGATCACTTTCGGGTGGCGAATCAATTCCTCCGCCCCAAGAGCTTCGCCCACGAGGCGCTGGCACCAGGCAAGGTTCAGGAATCCGAGGAGGCCAATCTCGTCCCGGTTCAGCCCGCACACGACGGCGTCCGACAGCGCCCCGCCACACGCCGCCACCGCCGCCACGCGCACCGCCCCAGCCGAAACCCAGGTGCCGCTCGCCAACTTGAACTCCTCCACCGTGCGCCCGTCAAAGGCGAGGCCTTTCTCCGGATGCTGAGGATCAACAAAGCGCACCGCATCGCCGAGCTTGTAATAGCCTTCCTCGTCAAACGCCTCTGCTGTCTTCTCCGGATTGCGGAAATAGCCGGGCGTGACATTGACGCCTTTCACCCGCACTTCCAGCTTGCCGGCGTTCGGCACCAGCTTGAACGTATTGCCCGGCAGCGGCAGGCCGATCAGCCCCATGACATCATTCGGCCAGTGAACGTTCGAGGCCGTCGGCGAGGTCTCGGTTGCTCCGTATCCGGCAGACAGCGAAATGCGCTGCCCCGTCACGCGCACCGCCACGACCTGGATGCGCTCATAGATATCCTGCCCCATCGCCGCGCCGCCATAGGCCATGGAGATGAGCCGCGAGAAGAAAACTTCCGCCAGCGCGTCATCCTCTTCCAGCGCCGTCGCGAGCGCGGCCCAGGCCTGCGGCACGGTCGTGTGCTGCGTCGTCGGGATTTCCTTCAGGTTACGGAGCATCTCTGGCAACCGCTGCGGCGTCGGCGCGCCCTGATCGAGATAGAGCGTGCCGCCCCAGTCCAGCATATTGTGCAGGATGGCGTTGGCCCCGTAAGTGTGGCTCCAGGGCAGGAAGTTCACCATCACCTGCGGCCCGCCGGTGATCGCGTCAAGCCGCGCCTCATCCCAGACCGAGCGGATCATCTTTGCGTTCGAGGCGATCATGCCATGGGTGTTGATCACCGCCTTCGGCTCACCCGTCGAGCCGGAGGTGAGCATGTATTTGGCGACCGTCTTTGGCTCCAGCGCCGCATAGGCCGCCTCCACTGCCGGGCCGGCCTGCGCGGCAAAATCCTCGAGGCTCACCGCGCGCGGCACTTGCGGCGCATTGCGCGAATAGATGACGAGGCGGCCCGTCAGGTCGAGGCTGCTGAGCGCCCGCTGGTATTCGCGGCCGTCCTCCACATAGATGAACTTCGGAGCTGTCAGCCGGTCGATATAGTTGAAGCGGACAAGGTCCTGGCTCAACGTCGCATAGGCCGGCGTCACCGGCACAACGGGGCTTCCCGCCCACATCGCGCCATACATGATGAGGGCATGATCGACCGAGTTCCTCGAGAGGATCATCACCGGCGCCCCCTCGCCCGCCCCCTCGGAGAGGAAAGCGGCGGCGAGGCGCTTCACGCTGGCAAGGCCCTCCCCATAGGTCACCTCCCGCCAGCCGGGCTGGGCGGGATCCTCCGGCCAGCGCTCGGCCAGCCAGACCTGATCCGGCCTCTCGGCCGCCCAGCGCACCAGAGGCGCCAGCATATGCGGCGGGGCCGCCTTCAGCGGCTGGCCATTGTTGATATAGATCACCCCATCCGGCCGGCGGTCGATCTCCAGCTTGAGGGGCAGGTAAGGCACGTCCCGGAACGGGATATGGGCGGTGGTGCTCATGTAAGGTCGATCTTCCCCAGGGCGGTCATTATGTCTTCGCCGCCGTAAAACAGCCTCAGGACAAAGACCGTCCGGGCCTCATCGTCAACGGTGAAAGCGATGACAGCCTTGCCAAGCGGCAAGACGCGCAGGCCCGGCAGGATGTCGTCGCGCCGGGTGCCCTGATGGGGCAAGCGGCTCAGCCTGCCGACGAAGCCGGACAGTTCCATCACGACCCGGCTTGCGAGCGCGCTATCACCCGTCATCTCGAACAGGAAATCATCGATCCGGTCATAATCGGCCTGCGCGGCGAGCGATTCGCCGACCGTATACATCTTGTCCATCAGGCGGACTTCGTTTCCCGGAGTTTCCGCTTGGCCGCCAGCATGGCCTCGACCCGTTCGGCCATCTCCTCATGCGAGATGAATTCACCCTCCAGCCGCGCCTGCAGGTCCGCGCGCAGAAGGGCCAGCTTGCGCTCGTGTTCTTCCCTGCGTTCCTCCAGCGCCCGCAGCCCGTCGCGGATGACGTCGCTGGCGGTGGCGTATCTGCCCTCGGCGACGAGGCGTTCGACCATGTCAGCCAGGGCGTGGGGCAGCGAGATGGTGATGCGGACGGTCATGGGGGGCTCCCGAAGGCTGGGCCAAGTGTATGAAATAATCATACGCCCCTGCCCCGGACCGGTCAAACGGGCCTAGACTTCCTTGATGCCCTCGGTAGGGATGAAGACAACCGCCCCGCAATGCTTGCAGTGGACCGCGTCGCGGTCATGCCGGTTGAGGCCGCAGGAGGTGCACTCATATTCGACGCGCTCGGTCGGCACGACGAGGGCGCGCAGGAGGCGCAGGAACAGCGTGACGCCGAGCAGCATGATGAAGATGGAGAGGACGCGCCCCCAGGGGCCGACAATCTCGATATCGCCATAGCCGGTCGTCGTCAGGCTGGTGACGGTGAAATAGAAGGCGTCGAGATAGTTCTTCACATCCGGGCTTTTGGCCACCTGGTCGGCATAGACCAGCGCCGACATGATGAAGAGGAAAACGATCAGGTTGATCGCCCGTTCCATCAGCACACGGTGCAGCTGGAGATAGCGCGCGAGCGGGCTTTCGGTGCGCAGGAAGCTGAAGGCGCGCGCGATCCTCACGGCACGGATGATCCGCAGGAAGGCATAGTTCTGTGAAAACAGAGGTGCCAGCATGGTGAAGACCACGACAAGGTCCGCGACATTCATGAAGCGCAGGAAAAACCGCTTGCGGTTGGGCGTGATGTAGAAGCGCGCCAGCAGGTCGAGCGCGATGATCGCACCGATCACATAATCGAGCCAAAAATGCTCGCCCGCCTGCCCCACGAAGGGCGAGACGAGGAAATAGCTGATGGTCAGGACGTCGAAGACGAGGATCGCCCAGCGGAAGGTGATCGGGGCCTTGCCGACGCCTTCATACAGCCAGATCAGCGTCCGCCGCAGGCCGGGCGATTTCTTGTCGGTCTCGGTCTCAGCCATGCGGGTCTGCCTCCTGACCGGCGCTTATGGCGGCTCAAACCGCACATGTCACGGGGGCAAGGCCCTCACCTCCCACGCCCTGCGGGCGCGGGCCCCTCCTCTCCCGCCCGGCGGGATAGGGGTTAGGGGGCGTTTGAGATGGCGAGGTGAAAACCCCTCTCCCACAAAGTGGGAGAGGCTGCGAGCGATCAGCGTTTGCACTGCAAACGCCGCGAGCAGGCCCATTGCGAAGCAATGGGAGGTGAGGGCCCTACGCCCCCACCGCCTCCAGCGTTTCGTTAAACCGCACCGGCCGGCCGCCGCCGCGCTGGACGATTTCGCCATCGCGCATCACAAAACGTCCGCGTACAATTGTGCCTACTGGCCACCCCGTGGCCTCGAAGCCATCGAACTGCGTCCAGCCGCATTTCGATTTCGACCAGTCGTTGGTGATCGTTTCGGTGCGCTTCAGGTCCACAATCGTGAAATCGGCGTGATAGCCCTCCGCGATGCGGCCCTTGTCCGCGAGGCCGAAGACGCGCTGCGGGCCAGCGGAAGTGAGCTCCACAAACCTCTGCAGGCTGAGCTTTCCGGCGTTCACATGGGTCAGCATCACCGGCACGAAGGTCTGCACGCCCGGCATACCGGAGGGGCTGGCGGGATAGGGCCGCAGCTTCTCCTCGATCGTGTGGGGCGCATGATCCGTGGCCAGAACATCAACGATGCCGGCATTCAGCGCGCGCCAGATCGCTTCGCGGTGGCGGGCCTCGCGCACGGGCGGGTTCTGCTGGGCGAAGCCCTTCAGGCGGTCATAGCAATCGGGCGCGGCCAGGGTGAGATGGTTGGGCAGGACTTCGACACTGGCGACATCTTTCGCGTGGACGAGCAGGTCCATCTCCTCGGCGGTGGAGATGTGGAGCACATGGATGCGCTTGCCGGTCTTGCGGGCGAGGGTGATCAACCGGCGCGTCGAGGAGACCGCCGCCTCAACATCGCGCACGATGATATGGCTGTTCCAGTCGCCGGTGACCGCAAGGCTGCGGCGTTCCTCGAGCCGGTACTCATCCTCGGAATGGAAGGCAGCCCGGCGTTTGATGGCGCGCAGCACGGCTTCGACGCCGGCATCATCCTTGACGAGCAGGTCCCCGGTCGAGGCGCCCATGAACACCTTGACGCCGCAGCAGCCTTCCATGCGCTCCATTTCCGGCAGCAGGCTGACATTGTCATGCGTCGCCCCGGCATAGAAGGCGTGGTCGATGTCCATGCGCCCCTTTGCGCGGGCGAGCTTGTCGAGCATCAGATCAGGCGTGATCGTCGAGGGGTTGGTGTTCGGCATCTCGAACACGGCGACGACGCCGCCGAGCGCAGCGGAGCGCGCCTCGGTCTCGAGGTCGGCCTTGTATTCGAGGCCGGGCTCACGGAAGTGGACCTGGCTGTCGATTACGCCGGGCAGGATGTGCAGGCCCTTGGCGCCATAAATCTCGCCGGCGGCGGCCTGGGAAAGATCGCCGATATGGGCGATGCGCTCGCCGATCACGCCAATGTCGGTGACGGCCTCGCCGCCGGGGGTGACGACAGTGCCGCCGCGAAGGATCAGATCAAAAACCGGGCTCATGCGCGCCTTATTGCGCCGCCGAAGGGAAAAGTCACGCCACCAGACGCCTCAGGGGCCGTTTATGGTTTACAAGAGGTTAATCGCCGTATTTTCTGTCACGATCAAAGGTTTATAACCGCCGGGCCGCACCTCGGCAGCCAAGGCCAGTCATGGGAAGGGAACCCACCATGGTACAGCTCGCAGACCCCGCGAATAATGTCACGCCCCTGTCCCGGCCCGGTGGCAAGCCACAGCCGGATGCTGCGCCGGTCGAACTGACGATCCTGATGCCCTGCCTGAACGAGGCAGAGACGCTGAAGGTGTGCATCGAGAAGGCGCTGGGATATCTGGAACGCTCCGGCGTGACGGGAGAGGTCGTGGTGGCCGATAATGGCAGCACCGACGGATCGCAGGAGATTGCCCGCGCCGCCGGGGCGCGCGTCGTGGATGTGCCGGTGCGCGGCTATGGCGCGGCGCTGATCGGGGGCAGCACAGCCGCCCGCGGGCGCTACATCATCATGGGCGACGCCGATGATTCCTATGATTTCTCGAGCCTTGATGCCTTTGTCGGGGCGCTGCGCGGCGGGGCAGACCTTGTGATGGGCAACCGGTTCAAGGGCGGCATTGCGCCGGGGGCCATGCCGCCGCTGCACCGGTATCTTGGCAATCCGGTCCTGTCCTGGCTGGGACGGCTGTTCTTCAAGATTCCCGTCGGCGATTTCCATTGCGGCCTGCGCGGCTACAATCGGGAGTCGATCCTGGCCCTCGGGCTGAAATCCACCGGGATGGAATATGCCAGCGAAATGGTCGTGAAGGCCTCCCTCGCCAATCTCAAGATCGCTGAAGTGCCCACCACCCTGTCGCCGGACGGGCGCAGCCGCGCGCCGCACCTGAAGACCTGGCGGGATGGCTGGCGCCATCTGCGCTTCCTGTTGCTGCACAGCCCGAAATGGCTGTTCGCGGTGCCGGGCCTTGCGCTGATCGGGCTCAGCCTGATGCTGGGGCTGCTGACCGTGTTCGGGCCGACGCAGATCACCCCGGATGTGCGCATCGACTATCACACCCTGGTTGCGTCCTGCTTCATGCTGATCATCGGGGTGCAGCTGGTCCTGTTCTCGATGATCTCGCGCGCCTATGCCGCTGCCGAGGGCTTCCTGCCGGCGCCGCAGCGGATGCGGAAGACGCTGCTGTCGCTGAACCTGGAAGGGATGCTGCTGTTCGCGCTCGCCCTCTTTGTCATCGGGGCGGCCGGCACGGGCTGGTCGCTCTCCTACTGGGCGTCGCGGGATTTCGGCGACATCGCGCAGCCCGACATGCTGCGGAAATTCGTCCCCTCCCTGACGATCGTGACCTGCGCCATCCAGATCGCGGCCGGGGCCTTCCTTGCATCGGTCTTCCGTATCCGGAAATGACAGGCGATGCCGCTGCAGACGAAGCGGCCGGCGGCGCAGCCGGGGGCGTTGCGGCCACGGGCCAGCGCGGGGGGCGGCTGCGCGCGCCCCTGTTGATTGCATTGTTTGCGCTGCTGATGGCGCTGCCGGCCATCGTCAATGGCAAGCCCTTCATCTTCTATGACACCGTCCAGTATTATGAGATCGGCGAACAGATCCTCTCCCGCATCGCGCCGGCGCCTGAAGGGGAAGCGCAGGCCGCCGCGCCGCCGGAGGCCCTGATACCAGATGACCCCGGCGCCGGCGCAGTGGAGGCGGAAATCGGCGGCGGCTATTCGACCATCGGGGCCGGGCGCTCGCCGGTCTATGCCTTGTTTCTCTATTGTCTGACGCAGCTTGCCTCGCTCTGGGCGGTGGTGGCGATGCAGGCGCTGATCGTGGCGGCGCTGGTCTACCGGCTGCTTCAGGTGTTAGCGCCGAAGGCCAGTCTCGGCGGCCAGATTGCGCTGGTGGGCGCCCTCGCCCTGCTGACGCCGCTGGGCTTTCATGTTGGCTTCCTGATGCCGGATATTTTCGGGGGCGTCTTCCTGCTTGCCGCGCTGATCCTGCTGTTCGACCGTGCGCCGGGATGGCCGCTGATCCTTGTGCTGACGGGGCTGATGGCGTTTTCGGCCACGATGCACGCGACCAATATGGCCCTCGGCCTGATCCTGCTGGCGGTCATCCTCGCCGGGCGCTTCCTGCCGGGGCTGAGACATGCCGCGAGCCTCAATGCCGCCGGGGCCGCAGCGGCGGCGGTGATCGCGAGCCTTGCCTTCGGCGAACTCTACCGGATAGGCGTCGAACGCTTCACCGGATCGGAGCTGCGCAATGCGCCATACCTCGCCGGGCGGGTGATCGCGGACGGGCCGGGCGAGCGTTTCCTGGCGGAGCGCTGCGAGGGGTCAGAGCTGGCAATCTGCCGGTTCAGCGGCGTGGATTATGTTGACCATAATGACTTCCTCTGGGGCGGCGCCGGCAATCTGCAGAACTGGGTGGCCTCGCCGATTGAGGTGCGCAATGCGGTGCAGGCGGAGGAGCGGGACTTCGTGATCGCTGCGGTCGCGGCCTATCCGGGGATGCAGCTGGCGGCGAGCCTGCAGAACACGATGATGCAGCTGTGGTTTTTCGGGATCCGCGAGACCAGCAACGGCGCCGAGATGGTGGTGCAGACCCCGAACTTTGCCGAAACCTCGCTGATGCAGAAGGTGCCGGGCCTTGATGGCTGCGCCGAGGGCGTGCGGTGCGAGCCCTTCCATCCGGTGCGCGAGGGCTGGGGGGTGACGGTGCACACCGCGACGCTGATCGTGCTGACCGGCTGGCTGGTCCTGCTGGCGCTGTACCTGCGCCCGGCCCTGCTGCAGCCGGCGGCGATGGAGCCGCGCCTGCGCGATTGCCTGCTGGCGGGCGGGCTCGTGATACTGGTGCTGCTGGCGAATGCCGCGCTGTGCGGGGCGCTGTCGGGCCCGCATGACCGGTATCAGGCACGGCTGGCCTGGGTGCCGGCCTTGCTGGCGGGGCTGGGCCTCTTGCATGTGATGAGCCGGCGCGCCGATGAAACGCCTGCTTGAAGGCCCGAACCTTCGCTATCTGGCGGCGAGCCTTGCGGCCGTCAGCATAGATTTCTGCCTGACGCTGGCGCTGTTCCATACCGGGCTTCTGCCCCTGCCCGCAGCGGCGGCGGTGTCGTTCTATTCGGTCGGGGCGGTGTTCTATTTCGTGCATGAGTTCTGGACTTTTCGAGGCGAAGGCTCTGCCTTCTCGCTGGCGCGGATGGCGGCGAATATGGGCGTGCTGGCCGCCTCCGGCCTCGTCCGGGTGGGCGTGATTGCGGCCCTCGGCATGGTGCGGGCGCCGGAGGGGCTGCTGGCGAGCGCCTATGTGATCGCCGGGATCGGGTGTTCCTTCGCGGTGAACCTTGTGCTGAACCGCTATGTCGTCTTCCGCCGCTGAGGCCCCGAAGGGCCCCGCCGGGGCAGGCCTGTCAGGTATGGGTGCATTCGGGCGGCCATTGCGCGCCTGTTTGGAGAACCTGCTGGCTGCCGCGCCGAGGAAGGCTATAAGCGAGGATGGGATGTGGCGGCGTGAGGGGACCCGAGCCTGTGACCGGTGAACCGGACAGAACGAATCCGCCTGCAATGGCGGCACGCCCGCTTCAGCACCCGTTGCTGATCGCGGGGCTGATCCTTTGCATCCTGTTGCTGTTCGTCGTCTCGTCGCGCTCGAAGCCCGTGATGGACCCGGCGCTGAACCGCAGCTTCAGCCAGCTGGCCGCGCTGTCGGAACAGATTGATGCCGAGTTTCGCGAGGCGGCGCAGCTGCGCCGGGCCCCGCCCTCGCCGGAGCGCAATGCACAACTGGCGGCGCTGGACGCCTCGATGCACGCGAAGCGGCTGGAGGCCGTGCGCCACTGGCATGACATCGGCGCGCTGATGGAGCTGCCCCCGCCCTGGCATGAGTCCAGCCACCTCGTCCTCTTCCCGTCAGAGCCGGTGCGGCGGCATGATTATTCACAGGTCTACCATCCGATCGAAGGCCCCCAGCCCGGCAAGATGCCCTATGGCTTCGCCCTGCGCTTCAACCGGGTGATCCCGATGCCCGACGGGTCCTTGCTGCACCGGCTGGACCAGCGCGGCGGGGCAGCGATCAAATGGGAGCGGGAGCTGCAACGCGCGCGCACCGAGGGGCATTATGTGGTCGAGGCAACGATCAACCATGTGCGCTCGGGCGTCGTCTATGCCCCGCTCTGGCTGTTCTCCGAAGGCTCGGAAGAGCCCGGCCATGAATTCGATTTCGAGATCGTCAACGGCTTCATCGAGTATAACCTGCACAATGGCCGGGGCGGGTTCAACATGCGCCGGGTGGAGCGGAACCTGAACGGCGAGCGGATGCGCTATGAGATCATCCGGCGCCCCGGCGAAGTGACGATGCGGGTGACGAGCCTGACCGATGACTGGATGGACGAGCTGGTGATCACACCGGCGGATGTGGCCGAATGGGCGCGCCAGCCCGGCGCGCCGGAGGGGCTGGTGTTTCCGCCCGACCATATCCCGATGTTCCCGGTGACCGAGCTGTGGCGCTGTATCTGGCCGGCCTGGTGCGGCAACTGGCGGGCCCTGCCGCCGGGCAAGTTCGTCGAGATGACGGTGCACGGATACCGGTTCGATCCGTAAGGCGGGATGCGGCGGCGCTTGCCGGGGTGCGGCGGCTCGCCTAGACCTTACGGCCATGCACCGCTTGCCCCACCGCGCCATCCTGTCCCTGACCGGGCCTGACACACTCGCCCTGCTCGAGCGCACCGTGACGCATACGGTGGGAGACTGGACCGACGGCGAGATGCGCTATGGCGCGCTGCTGACGCCGCAGGGCAAGGTGATTGCCGATTACCTGGCGCTGCGCACCGGTGAGGGCGTTCTGGTCGATGTGCATGAGGACGCCGCCGAGGATTTGCTGAAGCGGCTGAAACTGTTCCGCCTGCGCGCGGCGGTGGAGATCGTGCGGGATGAGACGCTGGCCGCCGGGATCAGCGCAGAAGGGGCGGCGGACCCGCGCAGCGCGAAGCTGCCGAAACGCGTGATCGCGCCTGCCGCCACGATGCAGGACGCCCTGCCCGGCTGGGATGCTTTGTCGATTGCGGCGGGCGTGCCGGAGTGGGGGCGGGACTACCGCGCGGCGGAGGTGTTCCCGACCGATATCAATATGGACCTGATGGCCGGCATTGATTACCGCAAGGGCTGTTTCGTCGGGCAGGAAGTGGCGAGCCGGATGAAGCGCAAGGGCCTGATCCGCAAGCGGACGGTGCGCCTGCGGGGCGCTGCGCTGGCGGCGGGCGCCGAAGTACGCGCGGGCGAGGCGGGGCTGCTCGGCGTGGTGACAAGTGTTGCGGGAACGGGCGAAGGCCTCGCCCTGATCCGGACGGACCGGTTTGCCAAATCCATTGCCACGCGCCAGCCTGTGACCGTGAACGAAACCCCGGCCGAGATCGAGGGCGCGCCCTGGCTGATTGCCGAAGTGAAGGCGCATCTGGAGGCGCCCGCCAGTGAGTCCGGCCAGTGAGTGACGCGAAGCGCCTTCCCTGCGCCTGGGCGCCAGCGGAGGATGCGCTCTATCGCGGCTACCATGACACCGAATGGGGCGTGCCCGAGCGCGATCCCCGCGCGCTGTGGGAGAAGCTGCAGCTCGATGGGATGCAGGCGGGGCTCAGCTGGATCACGATCCTCAGGAAGCGCGAGACGATCCGCGCGGAGTTTGACGGGTTCGACCCCGAACGCCTCGCCCACTGGACACCGGCGCGGGCGGCGAAGGCGCTGGAGAATCCTGGCATCATCCGCAGCCCGAAGAAGATCGAGGCGACGATCGGCAATGCCCGCGCCTACCTCGCCATGCAGGAGGCAGGCGAGGATTTTTCCGAGTATTGCTGGGGCTGGGTGGACGGAAAGCCGGTGGTGGGCGGCTGGCGGGATTTCCGCGAGGCGCCGGCGTTTACGCCCTGGTCGGCGGCGATGTCGAAGGATCTGAAACGCCGGGGATTCAAGTTTGTGGGCCCGACGATTGTCTATGCCTGGGCGCAGGCCGTTGGCATGGTCAACGATCATGAGCTAGGCTGCCCGCGTCACAAGGCAGTGGGAGAACGCCGATGAGGATGATGAAACAGGTGGGGATCGCCGGGGCTGCGCTTCTGGTGATGGCGGCGGGGGCGTGCCGGTCGACTGATCCGGCGGCGGCCTATGCCAATCCGGTGGACGCCTGCGCGGCGATCACGGACCTGGAAGACCGCGAGCGCTGCATGAAGAATGTCGTCGCCGATGTGGCCGCCGCCGCGAAGCGGGAAGCCGAGCGCCGGCCACCGCGATGAGACGGGCGGGCGCCACACTGCTGATGCTGGCGGTTCTGCCGGTGCTGGCAGGCTGCGTCAGCTGGCCCGACCGGGCCGATGCCGAGGCACTGAACCGGTGCGAAGGCGAGGTGGACCCGGACCAGCGCCGCACCTGCCGGGAAACCGTGCGGGCGGCCGCCGAGGCCGGATCGCGCGCGCGGCTGCAGAAACTGGACGAGGAAATCCGCCGGGCCGAGGAGCGGGAAAAGTCCAACGCCATCTATGGCAGGCCCTGAACGCCGCCAGACCGGGGCTGTGCGGGGCTGGCTTGTGCTGGGGCCGCGACGCAGGTTAAGGCTGGAAAACAAGAAGGAAACAGCCAGAAAGGCGCGGATGCCCCCACAATCAGGGCAGACCGGCCTCACCGGAGACATGACCCATGCCGAGCCCCGTGATTTCCGCCACCGGCCTCTGGACCCCGCCCAATTCGATCTCGAATGAGGAACTGGTCGAGAGCTACAATGCCTGGGCGGCGATGTGGAACATTGAGAATGCGGCGGAGATACAGTCCGGCCTCCTGGAGCCGAAACAGCCCTCCTCGGTGGAGTTCATCGAGAAGGCCTCTGGCATCAAGGCGCGCTATGTGATCGACAAGGGCGGCGTGCTGGACCCCGGCATCATGGCGCCGCGCATCGATGAGCGGCCGAATGAGCAGATCTCGATCATGGCGGAGATGGGCGTTCATGCCGCGCGCGACGCGCTGAAGCGGGCGGGGCGCGAGGCAAAGGATGTCGACGCGGTGATCTGCGCGGCGTCCAACATGCAGCGCGCCTATCCGGCGATGGCGATTGAAATTCAGGATGCCCTCGGCATCGAGGGCTTTGCCTTTGACATGAATGTCGCGTGTTCGTCGGCGACCTTCGGCATACAGACGGCCGCCGATTTCATCCGGTCCGGGAATGCCCGCTCCGTCCTCGTGGTGAACCCGGAAATCTGTTCGGGCCATCTCAACTTCACCGACCGCGACAGCCATTTCATCTTCGGCGATGTGGCAACCGCCGTGCTGGTGGAGGCGGAGGAGTTTGCGCCCGCGCGGCACTGGAAAATCCTCGGCACGAAGCTGAAGACGCAGTTTTCCAACAATATCCGCAATAATTTCGGCTTCCTGAACCGGGCCGACCCGGACGGCATCGGTGCGCCGGACAAGCTGTTCGTGCAGGAAGGCCGCAAGGTGTTCAAGGAAGTGGTGCCGATGGTGGCGGAGATGATCACCGCGCACCTCGCTGAGCTCAGCCTTCAGCCTGCGGAGCTTCGGCGCATGTGGCTGCACCAGGCGAATGCCAACATGAACCGGCTGATCTCCTCCAAAGTGCTCGGCCATGAGGCGAGCGAGGCAGAAAGCCCGACCGTGCTTGATACCTATGCGAATACGTCTTCTGCGGGATCGATCATCGCATTCCATCTGCACTCGGATGATATCGCTGCTGGCCAGAAAGGGCTGATCTGTTCCTTCGGGGCGGGGTATTCGGCGGGGACGGTGGTGGTGGAGCGGGCTGGCTAGCGCGGGCTGACGCTTCACAGTTTCATGTCATCCCGGCGCAGGCCGGGAACCAGACTGCCATTGTGCGTTGCCACTTCTGGGTTCCGGCATTCGCCGGAATGACAGAGGTGGGTTTGTATGTCTACGGATGAAGGCTGGGTCCCGGGCATTGCCTGCGGCAATCCCGGGATGACGGCTGATGGGCGTCTTATGATGCGTGTCAGCTGCCGTTCCGGCAGCTGGCCTTCTCGGGGAAATCGCAGTGCGATTTCTGATCCCTCGAAGCCCCCTCCGCCCTTCGGGCACCTCCCCCGCAAGCGGGGGAGGATGGCGGCGTGGCTGGATGCAACTCTTTCCTCCCCTGCGCAGCGGGGGAGGTGGCAGCCCGCGTAGCGGGATGACGGAGGGGGCCGAGCGTTCGCTCGCTTTTGCTTGAGGGATGCGGAAAAATATGTCCAACTTGCCGCAGGAGCGTGGAAAGAGGAGCGAGGCATGCGGCAGTGGGGAGCAGCGATGTGCGGGCTGGCGGCGGGGATGCTCGCGGCCTGCGGGGCAGGCGCGGTAGGGGCGGCGCCGGAGCCGGCGGCCTATACCGGGCCGATCATTGATGTGCACCTTCATGCTGCCTCCGCGAGCGCCAATGGGCATCCGCCGACCTCGATCTGTGTCGGGATATCAGCTAACCTCAAATATGACCCGGCAGAGCCCTGGGGACAGGTGTTCGGCAGGCTGGCGGCCGAGCCGACCTGCGAGAATCCGATCTGGGGCCCGATGACCGATGAGGAGGTGATGAGCGAGACCATCGCCGTGATGCGCCGCCTGAATATTCGCGGCGTCCTGTCGGATGCGCCGGGCGCGGTGAACACCTGGCGGGAGGCGGCGCCGGAGCTGTTCATCCCGGCACGGATGTTCAACCTCGCCTATTCGCGCGAGACGCCGGAGATGCTGGGCGAGGCGTTCCGCAATGGCGAGTTTGCCGTGCTGGGCGAGGTGACGAACCAGTATGCGGGCTTCCTGGCAGATCATGAACGGTTTGATGCCTACTGGGCGCTGGCCGAGGAGCTGGACATTCCGCTCGGCATCCATATGGGCGTTGGCCCGCCGGGCACGCCGGCGCTGACGGGCGGGGCTTACCGGTTGCAATCGGCACGGCAGATCGAGGATGTGCTGGCGCGCCATCCGCGCCTGCGCGTCTACATGATGCATGCAGGTTATCCGTATGCGGCGGAAACCAAGGCGATGCTGTATGCCTATCCGCAGCTCTATGTGGATACCGGCATCCTGCAGGCTTCTGTGCCGCGCGCGGATTATCATGCCTTCTTTTCGGAGCTGGTGCAGGCGGGATTTGCCGACCGGATCATGTTCGGCTCCGACCAGATGAACTGGCCCGGCCTGATCGAGGAAGGCATCAACGCCATCAATGAGGCGCCTTACCTGACCTATGAGCAGAAGAAGGCGATCCTGCATGACAATGCGGCGCGCTTCCTGCGGCTCGAGACGGAATAATATTCAGTCTACGGATTTTCTCGGCGTGGCGAGGCCGGGGGCGGAGATGCTGCCGGCATGGGCGCGGCGGAAGGTGAACAGTTCTGCCGGGCGCCCGCCTGTGCCGGTTTCCATACTGCCCGTGCCGGCGACGAGGCCGGCCTTGTCGAGCGCGCGGCGGAAATTCTGGGTGTGCAGCGAGAGGCCGAGAATCCCTTCAACGGCGCGCTGCAGCTCTGACAGGGTGAAGCGTTCGGGCATCAGCTCGAACACGACGGGGCGGTATTTGATCTTGCTGCGCAGGCGCGAAAGGGCGGTGGCGAGGATGCGCCTGTGGTCGGACGCCATGGCCGCGCCGAGGCTGAGGGCCGGCTCGCCCTGCCCCGCATCGCGCGCATATTCGGCCACGAGGCGGGCTTCGTACAGCAGCTCATAGCGTTCCAGCACGCGTTCCTCGAACCAGCGCGCTCCCTCGAGGCCGAAGGCGGTGCGGGCGCGGTCGCGGCGGCGGTCATTGCTGCCGGCCCAGGCGAGGAGGCGCGGGCCGATTTCGCCGTCCAGCATGTCCGGCCGGCCGCTGCGATGATCTTCCCACGGAAAATACTGGTACCAGCTGCGCCAGCGCGCCTCGAAGCTTGCTTCGACAGGGCGCACTTCGGGCGTGAGCGCGAGATAGCCGACGGAGATGACGCGCGCATCCGGCGGGGCGCCGGGCACGGTGGCGCCGGGGGTTTCGCGGTCCTTGTCCCCGAAAGTGTAGAGCTGTTCGACATAGCCGATCTCGAAGCCGGTCTGCTCGCGCACCCAGCGGCGCAGGGAGAGATCGAAGGTGCGGTGGCGGGCGGGATCGAACGGGCCGAAGGGCAGCGCCTCCTCCCCGCCGGGGCGGCGGGTGACGAGGACATGCGGCTCGCCCTCGCTGATGGCGACCATCACGGCAGAAAGGCCGATCAGCAGGGCGGGCGCGGGATCGTTCATTTTGCAGCCACGCGGGTCATCGCGGCCTGGATGGCGGCAAAGCGGGCGAGGAAGTCTGCCTGCGCGGCGGCGGGGGGCTTTGCCTCCAGCGTGAAACTGATGCCGTCCGGTGGGTGGCCGAAGAAGCCATCGGCCTCGGCCGGGCTGAAGCCGGCGAGCTGGACCGCCTCGAACCAGGCGCAGACATGGTCGGCGCGCTTGATGAGTTTCTTCAGGCGCGCGGGCGTGATCGGCGGCAGGCCGAAGCGGATGTGGATGGCCTCCTGCAAGCGGGCCTCGACGCCCTTGTAGCTTTCCCCCAGCAGCGCCTTGAAGGGGGAGATCATGTCGCCGATCACATATTCCGGGCTGTCATGCAGCAGGGCTGTCAGCCAGGCTTCGGGGGCAAGGCCGGGCTCCAGCCTGCGGACGATGGCTTCGACGAGGACGGAATGTTCGGCGACGGAGAAGGCGTGCTCTCCCCTTGTCTGGCCGTTCCAGCGGGCGACACGGGCGAGGCCATGGGCGATGTCCTCGATCTCCACATCCATCGGCGAAGGATGGGCGAGATCGAGCCGGCGGCCGGACAGCATACGCTGCCAGACCCGGGGAGGCTTAACGGAACGCTTCACGAGGGGGTCTCCTGAGGGCCGACTTTAAGGCATTGGTAGCACCGGTAAAGATTCCGGGGCAGGCCGGTTACACTCTCGCCCTCAGGCTGCCCCATTCCGACAAGGCGCCGTTAAGGCCCTGCCCGGCATACAGATTGCACAAGACGCCGGGCAGACCTGGCGGGTGATGCAAGTGACAAGAAAAGACAAGGGCGAGCCGGCATGAACGATCTTATCCAGCAATTCCTGCATGGCACCGGCCTGCCGCTGACGATTCTTGCCTTTGGCGCCGTCGTCGTCGTCACCGAAGCCGCGCGCGCCAGCCGCCGCGCCCTGTGGGGCGACCTGTTCACCGAAGACTTCGAGGACTGATCGTCCCTGCCCTGCTTCTGCTGCTGCGCTGTGCGGATTACTCCGCGGGCGTGAGCACCGGCTCACCGACCAGCACGAAGGCGAACCGCTCTGGCGCGAGGTATCGCGCGGCGACGCGGTTGACGTCTTCCAGCGTGACGGCCTCGATCAGCGCATTGCGGCGGTCGAAGAAGTCGATGCCGAGATCCTCCTGGCGCACGCTCATCATCTGGCCGGCGATCTTTGCGTTGGAATCGAAGGCAAGCGGATAGGAGCCGACGAGATAGGCCTTGGCGTCGGAGAGCTCTGCTTCGGTCACGCCGCCCTCGATCAGGCCCAGCATTTCGACCTTGATGCCCTCGATGAACTCGCCCGCGCTTTCATTCTTGGTCTGGCCGCCGCCCGACCAGGAGAGGAAGGACAGGTTGGGGCTGAGGCTGGTGCTGATGCCATAGGTGAGCCCCTTCTCCACCCGCAGCGACTTCACGAGCCGGCTTTCAAAGCCGCCGCCGCCGAAGGTGTAGTTGAGGACGAAGGCCGGGAAATAGTCCGGATTGTTGCGGTCGATGCCGCCGGCCATGAAACGCACGAGGGTCTGCGGCTGGGGCAGCGGGACGATGGTGGGCTCCGGCGCCACCTCCGGCAGGGTGACCGGCGCGACGGGCGCGATTTCGGAGGTTTCCGGCAGGTTGGCGGCGACGCTGTCGATCAGCGGGGCGAGCTCTTCCGGGGTGACGGCGCCGACAGCGGTGACGATCAGCCGGTCGCGCGGCATCAGCGTCTGCATGTGGGCGCGGGCAAGCTCCGGCGTCAGGGCGGCGAGGGTTTCAGCGGTGAGTTCGCGCGCGAAGGGGTGGTCTGGATAGAGCTTGGCGGCAAAGGCGCGGCCGGCGAGGAAGTTCTGGTTGGTCTCGCGCGTGCGCAGGCTGACTTCCTGCTCGCGGCGGAAGCGCTCGAACGGGCCGGTATCGAAGCGCGGCTCGGCAAAGGCGAGGGCAACGAGATCCATCGAGGCGGCGGCGTTGTCCGACAGCATGGTGGCCGAGCAGCCGGTCCATTCGCTGCTGGCCGAGCAGCCGAAGCTCATGTTCAGCTCTTCCATCGCGGTGGTGAAGGCGAGCGAGTCGAGGTCGCCGGCGCCTTCATTCATGCTGTAGGTGACCAGCGAGGTGAGGCCGCGCAGGTCATCGGGATCGGTGATCGAGCCGCCGCGCCAGGCCATTTGCACCGACAGGATCGGGATGGAGGGCTCGTTGACGAGCCAGACCGAGACCCCGCCCGGCGTGGTGAATTGCTGGATGCGGACGAAGTTGCCTTCATAGATGTCGACCGCGAGGCCGGCTTGCTGCGGCGCCTCGGGGGCGAGGCTGGCGGCGGGCGCTGTGGTGCAGGCCGAGAGGGCGAGGAGCGCGGCTGCGGCGGCGGCGAGCGTGAGACGGAGCATCAGAAGCCTCCTTCTTCGGGCAGGAGGTGGGCGGTGATGAAGTGCCGGTCCGGGCCGAAGACGGCGCGCACGGCGGCGAGTGCGGCTTCCGGCGTCACGCGGCGGATGTCATCGGGATAGGCCTTGATTTCCTCCAGCGTCCAGCCGAGCACCTTGCCGGCGCCGAACATGTTGGCCATCGAGGCCTGGCTGTCGCGCTGGTAGATGGCGGAGGCGGCGAGCCGGTTGCGGGCGCGGGTGACTTCCGGCTCGGTAAAGCCTTCCTCGAGGATGCGTTCGATTTCGGCCATCACGGCTGCTTCCAGCTCTTCCAGCGTGACGCCGGTGACCGGGGTTCCGAAGATGACGGCGGGGCCTTCATCGTGCAGCGTGGTCCAGCTGAAGGTGGCGACATTGATGGCGAGTTTCTGCTCCTCCACGAGAGCCTGATAGAGCCGGCTGGTGAGGCCGCCGCCGAGGACCTGCAGGCCGACTTCGAGGGCGAGGGCCTTTTCATAGTTCCGGCGCTGCGAGGTGCCGAGATAGTAGCGGCTCCAGACCGGCTGGCGGACCTTGGGGTCGGAGTGGCTGAGGAAGTGGCTTTCCGTGAGCGGCTCCACCGAGCGCCAGGGGCGCTCATTGATGGCGAGGCCGGTGGGCTGGATTGGGCCATAATAGCGCTCGGCAAGCGCGCGGACCTCTTCTTCCGTGACATCGCCGGCGACGACGAGGATGGCATTTTCCGGGCTGTAATACTGGCGGTAGAATTCGAGGCCATCCTCCGGCGTGAGGGCGGCGACTTCGTCCATCAGGCCGATGACGGTGATCTCATAGGGGTGGCCGCGCCAGAGGGTGGAGAGCACCTGTTCCTGCAGCAGGGCGTTCGGATTGTTCTCGATCCGCTGGCGGCGCTCTTCCTTCACAACGTCCCGCTCGGAGATGAACGGGCCTTCGGGATCGTCATTGATGATGAGGTTGACCATGCGGTCGGCCTCAAGCTCCATCATCCGGCCGAGATGGTCGCGGTGCACGCGCTCGAAATAGGCGGTGTAGTCCCAGGAGGTGAAGGCGTTCAGCTGGCCGCCGAGGCGCTGGACGATCGAGGTGAATTCCTCCGGGCCGATATTCTCGGTTTCCTTGAACATCACATGTTCGAACAGGTGGGCGATGCCGGACTTTCCGGGCGCCTCATCGACCGCGCCGACCCTGTACCAGACCATGTGTGTGACGACCGGGGCGCGCCGGTCCGGCACGACGACGACCTGCATCCCATTGTCCAGCGTGAAGGTGGAGGGCGCGTTCGGATCGGCGGGCGCTTCGGCGGCGGCGATGGGAGAAAACATCAGCCAGCACGCCGCGAGCCCGGCAAGGATTGTCGGTTTCATGCGTCAGCTCCGGTCTTCTGAATCGCTGCAGGTCGGTGTCCCCTGCAAACTAGGGCGCAGATCAGGTTCCGGGAAGCCTAATCCGGCGTCCGCCGCTGGTTTGCTGGATGGTGACCTGCTGGTTGCCAGTGGCGTTGTCATTCAGGGCAGATTCGGCGTCTTCCGGATTGTCGGCACGCCAGAACAGGACCCGGTCGGTCACGCTGGGCGATTTGCGGATGGCGCGGGTTTCTTCAAAGTCGACCTGGGCGCGGATGGCGGGGTTGACCGCATTGGCGCCGGCGGCGGCGACAAGGGCGCGCTCAACCGGGCTCGCAGACTGGCCGATGACCGTGCCGAAGGCAGCGACGGAGCCGGTGCCTTCCACCTCGGCCGGGATAGTCGTGCCGGGGGCCGGCGGGCGCAGGCTGTAGCCCGGCGGCAGGCTGAGCGGCGGCTTGGTGACGACCCGGAACTCGTCCGGCGTGACGGCGCCCGTATTGCCGGTGGACGAGCAGGCAGCCGCCGCCATGAGCGCGGCGCCGGCGGCGAGGAGAGGCAGGGTTTTCTTCATCGGGTCAGCTCCGCAGGGGCATCGAGGGGGGTGGCAGGCCTAGCCTTGTTCCACACTGTTAGACGGTTTCCGGCGCGAAAGTAAGAACTGGTCTGCAAACAGCAGGATGGCGCCGACGGTGATCGCCGAATCGGCGACGTTGAAAATCCACGGGAACCAGCCGGCCGTCAGCTCGTTCACATCGATGAAATCGACGACGGCGCCATAGCGCACGCGGTCGATCAGGTTGCCGAAGGCGCCGCCGATGACGAGGGCGAGCGACAGTTTCAGCCATTTGCCGTCAGCACGCATCAGCCAGACGAGGAAGCCGAGCGCGATCGCCAGCATGGCGCCGGCGAGCACCCAGCGCATGATGCCTTCCGATTGCAGGAGGCCGTAGCTCATCCCCCGGTTCCACAGCATCGTCAGGTCGATGGGGCCGGGCAGGACGATCTGGCCGCAGGGGACCGTACGGTCGAGACAGGCGAGCGCGTTGAAGCGCGGCTCGGCCAGCACCATCGCCTTGGTCACCTGATCGAGCAGGAGGACAAGCGGGATCACCGCGAAGGGCCAGATTGTCTGCTGCACGAACCTCATGGGCGCCGAGATTGCAGACCGGGCGGGCCGGATCAAGCATTTGTGTGCAGGCTTGCGCTAAGCCCCTTCTCCCCGGGGAGAAGGGGTTGGGGATGAGGGGGCGCTACTCGGCTGCCGGATCGGACGGCTGAAACGGAGCGCCCCCTCACCCCGCGCTCAGGCGATTGCAGTGCAATCGCTGATCCTCGCGCCCTCTCCCCAGGGAGAGGGGAGAAGGGTGAGACCGTGACAGAGCGCGCCGCCGCCCCTACCCTGCCTTCCATGAAACAGCTTCTCATCCTCTGGCACTCGCGCACCGGGGCGGCGGAGGCGATGGCGCGGGCGGCGTTCGAGGGCGCAGCGGCGGAGGGCGAGGTGCGCCTGATCCGCGCGCGGGACGCCGGGCCGGAGGATATGGCAGCGGCGGCGGGGTATCTCTTCGCCGCGCCGGAAAACCTCGCCGCGCTGACCGGCGAGATGAAGGAATTCTTCGACAGGTGTTACTATCCCCTGCTCGGACGGATCGAGGGGCGGCCCTACGCGCTGATGATTGCCGCCGGCAGCGATGGCACCGGCGCCGCGCGGCAGGCGGCGCGGATCGCCGCGGGCTGGCGATTGAAGGAGGTGCAGCCGCCGCGGATCGTCAACCTGGGTGCTCAGACCCCGGAGGAAATCCTGGCGCCGAAGGTGGTGGAGGCGGACACGCTGGCGAAGTGCCGGGAGCTGGGCGCGGGAATGATGGCGGGGGTGGCCGCGGGGATTTGGTGAGGGGGGCGCTTCGCGACCCGTAGGTCGGATAGAGGCCGCAGGCCGAAATCCGACGCCCTGATCAATGGTGTCGGCCTATCCTGAATCCCGTTTGCCGCGCCCCCGATCCCCGTTAAACCTGCCTCCCATGCCTGCCTATCGCCGCCTCTATGTTCCCGGAGGAACCTACTTCTTCACGGTCAATCTCGCGGACCGCTCGCGCCGGCTGCTCACCGACCACGTGGAGGCTCTGCGGCAGTCATGGCGCGAGGTTGAGCAGGATCACCCCTTCTCGACGCTGGCGGCGGTCGTGCTTCCGGACCATTTGCATGTGATCTGGACGTTGCCGCAGGGTGACCCGGATTTTTCAACGCGCCTGAGGCTTCTGAAATCAGGTTTCACACGCCGCCTCCGCGCGTCCGGCGTGATCGCGCGAGATGAGAAAGTCTGGCAAAACCGGTTCTGGGAACACGCCATCCGCGACGACCGCGACCTCGAGAACCATATCAATTATGTCCACTTTAACCCGGTCAAACACGACCATGTGGCGGAAATTTCCGATTGGCTGTATTCGACCTGGAGACGGTATCATGCGCCGGACCCATAAACGCGTAGGGCGGATAGAGCGCAGCGAAATCCGCCATCGCATGCGTGGTGTTTGGGGACGTCGGATTTCGGCCTTTGGCCTCTATCCGACCTACGGGGCGCATCGAGCTTTGAGGTTCCGTAGGTCGGATAGAGCGCAGCGAAATCCGACGCCCTACATCCGCGCCGGCACGTCAATGCCCAGCAGGCCAAGCCCTGTTTCCAGCTGGTGCCTTACCGCGTCCGCCAGCGCCAGCCGGCTCGCGCGCTTGTCCGCGTCGGCTTCCGCTGCGATGGGCAGGGCGGCGTAGAAGCTGCTGAAGGCTTGCGCCAGATTATAGAGGTGTTCGCAGAGGATGTGGGGCATCCGCTTTTCGCGGGCGCCAAGGAGGGCGGCGCCGAAGCCGTCGAGTTGCAGCACCAGCGCGCGTTCGGTCTCTTCGCTGACGGCGACCTTGCCCGGCGCATGGCCCGCTTCGGCGGCCCGGCGGAGCACCGATTTCACCCGGACGGCGGCATACATCAGGTAAGGCCCGGTCTTGCCCTCGAAGCTGGTGAAGCGTTCCAGGTCGAACACATAATTGGTGGTGCGCGTGTTCATCAGGTCGGAGAAGCGCAGCGCGGCGACGGCCACTTTCTTCGCCACATCGAAGCGCTCGGCCTCGCCCATGTCTGCGGGCAGGTTCGCGGCGGAGAGTTTCTTTTCCGCCTCTTCCATCGCCATCGCCTGAAGGTCGGCGAGGCGCAGCACGCCGCCTTCGCGCGTCTTGAAGGGCTTGCCATCCGGCCCGTTGACGGTGCCGAAGCCGATATGTTCGAGGCGGTCCTCGGAGATCAGGCCCAGCATGCCGGCGGCGCGGAACACCTGTTCGAAATGCAGCGCCTGGCGCTGGTCGACCACGTAGAGCATCCGCTCCGGCGTGGGCGCGAGCGTGTCCATCCGGTCGAGGATCGTGGCGAGGTCGGTCGTGTGATAGCCGGTGCCGCCCCGGCTGTTGACCAGCATGACGGGCGGCATTTCTTTCTTGTCACCCTCGCGCGCGACGCGGACGATCCACGCCCCGTCGCTCGCCTCGGCAAGGCCGGCAGCCTTGTAGCGCTCGACGAGGCCGGGGATCAGCCCGTCCACATCGCTTTCGCCCTTCCACAGGTCGAAGGAGACGTTGAGGAAGCCGTAATCTGATTTGAGCGCCTCGACTGACACGTCGATGAAATGGCGCAGCAGCGCGCGGTAGCCCGGCCGGCCGGCCTGGAGCTCGGCGACGGCCAGCTGGCTGCGCTCATTGCGGGCCTCGTCGGCCTTCGCCCTGGCCGAGGCCTGCGGATAGAGGCGGCCGAGGTCATCTATCGTCACAGGCGGCTCAGCCGGGTATGGGCCGGTATAGTCCGCATCGAAATAGATGAGGCCAGGCTGTTCATCCTGCAGCTCGGTGACGAGGTGGCCCATCTGCAGGCCCCAGTCGCCGAGATGCACGTCCGAGATCACCGTATCGCCCAGGAAGCGCAGGAGCCTTTGAAGCGTGTCGCCGATCACGGCGGAGCGCAGATGGCCGACATGCATGGGCTTGGCGACATTCGCGCCGCCAAAGTCGATCACCGTGACAGCCGCATCAGCGGCCTTTTCGGCGCCCGCCATCGCATCGCCGCGCACGCCTTCGGCCCGGGCCGAGAGGGCCGCATCGGAGACGCGCAGGTTGATGAAGCCGGGCCCGGCGACTTCGGCGGACGAGACGCTGGGATGGCCTTTCAGCTTTGCGGCAATCTCGCCGGCGATCTCGCGCGGGTTGCGGCCCGCCGCCTTCGCCGCCGCCATCGCGCCATTGCACTGGAAATCCGCGAGCTCCGGCTTGTCGCTGCGGCGTACCTCGCCAAACCGCGCCGCCAGCCCCATGGCCTCGAACGCGGCGCCCGCAGCCGCCGACAGCTCCCCCGCCAGGCTGGTCATGGGCCCCTACTCCACCGGGCCCGCATCGAGGCGGAACCGCTTGCCGGCGCGGTTGAATTCCAGCTGTTCGGGCGTCAGCTCGAAGCCCACGAGGATTTCGAAGTTGACGCCGGAGATGGAACCATCGGCGCGCGGAATCTCGATCCGGTTGACGAGCTCTGTCTTGCCGGAAACCTGCCCGCTGCGGAACTCGCCCTGCGTGGCGAAGGTCTCGCGCGCCAGGACCTTGCCGTTGCGGCGGGTGACGGCGACGAAATACGGATAGGTATGGGTGACGGCGGTGCCCCGCGGGCCGCGGCCGAAGGCAAAGTCGATCTCGATCTCGGCAGCCAGCGGGATATCGTCGGTATAGCGGCAGAAGAGGCGCACATCGGTGATCTCGGCGGTGTATTCGATGTCCGAGAACAGCTCGCCCGCGCCGGGCGCGAATTTCACATACCGCGACACATCATGGATCGACCCGGCAACGGGGCACGGGCCGGCATTCGGCGTCGTGTCAAACTGCTGGGCGAGGCGGCTGGAGCGGCAGCCGGAAACAGACACAGCCGCCAGGAGGGCGGCGGCGAGGATCAAGGCAGTCTTGCGCATGCGGCGGTATATCCGTCTTGGCCCGTGAAAAAGGCCTGTCCATCTGATAGCCTGCCCGTGTTAAAGGCGTTACGGCGCCCGCGCAACGCATCAGGCGCAGGAGAAGACCGCCCCATGACCGCCAGACCCGCCCTCACCCTGCGCCTTGCCGCCCCGCGCGGCTTCTGTGCCGGGGTCGACCGTGCCATCCAGATCGTGGAGGAGGCCCTGAAGAAATGGGGCGCCCCGGTCTATGTGCGCCACGAGATCGTCCACAACCGGCATGTGGTGGAGCGGCTGGAGGCGCTCGGCGCGGTGTTCGTGGAGGAACTGGACGAATGCCCGGATGACCGGCCTGTCATCTTTTCCGCGCATGGAGTGCCCAAATCCGTGCCGGCCGAGGCGCGCGCCCGCAACATGATCTATGTGGACGCGACCTGCCCGCTGGTCTCCAAGGTGCATGTCGAGGCTGCCCGCCACCACGACCAGGCGCGCGAGATCCTGCTCATCGGCCATGCCGGCCACCCCGAAGTGATCGGCACGATGGGCCAGTTGCCGGAAGGCGCCGTCACGCTGATCGAGACGGTGGAGGACGCGCGCGCCTACCAGCCGCGCGACCCCGGCAATCTCGCCTTCCTCACCCAGACGACCCTCTCCGTGGACGACACCGCCGAAATCGTCGGCGCGCTGCAGGCCCGCTTCCCCGGCATCGCCGTGCCGCACAAGGAAGACATCTGCTACGCCACCACCAACCGGCAGGACGCCGTGAAGGTGCTCGCCCCCGGCGCCGGGCTCGTGCTGGTCATCGGTGCACGGACGAGTTCAAACTCCGTCCGCCTCGTCGAAGTGGCGCTGCGCGCCGGCGCGGCAAGGGCCGAACTCATCGCCTCGGCAGAGGACATCGACTGGGCGTGGTTCGAAGGCGTTTCCGTGCTCGGCCTGACAGCGGGGGCGAGCGCGCCGGAAGACCTGGTGCAGGGCGTGATCGATGCGTGCCGGGAGCGGTTCGACGTGACAATGGACACGGTGAAGACGGCGGATGAGACGGTGACGTTCAAACTGCCGCGGGTGTTGGTGGGGTGATCCGTGTAGGGTGGGTTGAGCGAAGCGATATCCACCGAGGTAGAGCGCTGGTGACGTTTGGACCCGTCGTACTTCACCGCCTGTGCTTGCCGATTCAGAAACTATCTTGAAAGGCGCCGATCTTCGCGAGCCTTGGTTCAAAGATGTCTCGCAGACCACCCATTTCTTCCACCAGCCAAGCATGCTGACGCGGCCAATCACCGGCATCTGAACCTCCCCGGGTTTACCGGAGGCTCCTTTTCTTGAGAGATTGGAGCCATGACAGAGCAGAGAAGACAGGGGCGGTATTCGCCTGAGGTGCGTGAGCGCGCCGTAAGAATGGTTGAGC
>NZ_JBKBXW010000001.1:0-240905 GCF_046313735.1 Hyphomonas sp. | reverse complement strand
GACGAGCCATTTGGCCAGCGTGCCCTCTTCCATCGTCGGGCTCAGCGCGGGCATGGTGATGTTGATGGCCATCAGAGCGCTCCCTCACACACCGTCTTCGCGGCTTCATAAATATCGTCCGCACTCGGAAGGCTCAGCGCTTCAAGGTTCGCCGCATAAGGCAGCGGCACGTCTTTCTGGTGCACACGCACCGGCGGGGCATCGAGATAATCGAAGGCCTCGGCCACCACCGTCGCCGCGATCTCTGCGCCGACGCCCATGAAGCGCCAGCCCTCTTCGCAGCAGACAACGCGGCTCGTCTTCTTCACGCTCTCGATCACGGTCGCGGTGTCGAGCGGGCGCAGCGTGCGCAGGTCGATCACCTCGGCGCTTATGCCGTCTTCGGCGAGGCGTTCCGCTGCCTGCAGCGCAAAGCCGACCATGCGCGAATGCGCGACCAGCGTCACATCCGTGCCCTCGCGCTTCACTGCCGCCTTGCCGATGGGCAGGACATAATCCTCCACATCCGGCACCGGGAAGGACTGGCCATAGAGCAGCTCATGCTCGAGGAACACGACCGGATTGGGATCGCGGATCGCGGCTTTCAGGAGGCCCTTGGCATCGGCCGCATCATACGGCGCGATGACTTTCAGGCCGGGAATTTGTGCGTACCAGGCCGAATAATCCTGGCTGTGCTGGGCGCCCACGCGGCTCGCCGCGCCGTTCGGCCCCCGAAACACGATGGGGCACCCCATCTGCCCGCCAGACATATACAGCGTCTTGGCCGCCGAATTGATGATATGGTCAATCGCCTGCATGGCGAAATTGAAGGTCATGAACTCGACAATGGGGCGCAGCCCCGCAAACGCCGCGCCGACGCCAAGGCCGGCAAAGCCATGCTCCGTGATCGGCGTATCGATCACGCGGCGCTCGCCGAATTCCTGCAGCAGCTCGCGCGTCACCTTGTACGCACCCTGATATTGCGCGACCTCCTCGCCCATGACGAACACACGCTCATCCCGGCGCATCTCTTCGGCCATGGCATCGCGCAGCGCGTCGCGCACGGTGGTGTCGGTGAAGGTCGTGCCCTCGGGCAGCGACGGGTCGTTCAGCACCGCCGCCAGCGGGCGCTCCGGCGCGGTCTCGCGGCGGTCCGTCTTGGGAGATTCCGTCTCGGGCGCGTTGGCAACCGCCTCTGCCTTCTCCGGCTTCTCCGCCTTGGGAGAGGCAGAGGACACATCCTCCCCGTCCGCCGCCAGCACGGCGATGACGGCATTCACCTTTACGCCTTCGGTCCCCTCGGGAATGACGATTTTCGCCAGCACGCCCTCATCGACGGCCTCGACTTCCATCGTCGCTTTATCAGTCTCGATCTCGGCAATCACATCGCCGGAGCGGATCGCATCGCCCTCTTTCTTCAGCCATTTGGAGAGCGTACCCTCCTCCATGGTCGGCGACAGGGCCGGCATCAGGATGTCTACGGACATTTCTTAAACTCCGGAAAACGGAATGACTTGAATGAAGATCATGACGATGCCCACAACGCCGACAAAAAAGGCCAGCGTGCGCAACACCGGCACGCCGAACCAGTAAAGCGGCGCAAAGGCAAGGCGGCCGAAAAAGAAGAGCGCGCAGCCAAGCGCGGTCCACTCATTCGTACGCTCACTGATGATCGCGACCAGGACGACCGGCACGAACATGCACATCGCCTCGATCATGTTCGCGGTCGCGCGCTTGGCCCGGCCAAGAGCAGGGCTGTAGGGCGCAAGATTGTCCCGCGGACCCAGCAACTCCTTGGGTTTATACTGCCGGTTGCCCGCTACGGTCTCGCCGAGGATATAAAGGAAGAACAGGATCGCTGTCGCCGACAGCCAGGAAAGCTCCGGGCTCATCACGCGTCCTCTTCAATCAGCACATCCGTCCAAAGCTCGCTCGGGTCCGGCTCCGGGCTCTCCAGCGAGAAGTCGGCGGCCTCCTTCACGATGGCCTTGATCTCATTGTCGATCTTTTTCAGGTCGTCCTCGGTCGCATGACCCTGCTCCAGGATCTGGCCTCTCAGCCCCTCGATCGGATCGTGATGCGTGCGGATGTCGTCGACCTCCTCACGCTTGCGATACTTTGCGGGGTCGGACATCGAGTGCCCGCGATAGCGATAGGTCTTCATCTCGAGGATGTAGGGGCCCTTGCCGCTGCGCGCATGTTTCACGGCCTTCTCGCCGGCTTCGCGCACGGCCAGAACATCCATGCCGTCGACTTCCTCGCCTTCGATTTCGAAGCTGATGCCGCGTTTGTAAAGCTCGGTCTCGGAGGCATGGCGCTCCACGCTCGTGCCCATCGCATACATGTTGTTCTCGATCACATAGACCACCGGCAGCTTCCAGAGCGAGGCCATGTTGAAGGCTTCGTACACCTGGCCCTGATTGGCAGCGCCGTCGCCGAAATAGGCGAGGCTGACATTGTCATTGCCGCGATATTTGTTGGCAAAGGCGAGCCCCGTGCCCAGCGGAACCTGCGCGCCGACGATGCCGTGGCCGCCATAGAAGTTCTTCTCTTTCGAGAACATGTGCATCGAGCCGCCCTTGCCGCGCGACAGGCCGCCGATCCGCCCGGTCAGCTCCGCCATCACGCCATTGGGGTCCATGCCACAGGCCAGCATATGGCCGTGGTCGCGGTAGCCCGTGATGACCTGGTCGCCTTCCTTCAGGCAGGCCTGCATCCCGGTGACGACCGCTTCCTGCCCGATATAGAGGTGGCAGAAGCCCGCAATCTTGCCCATGCCATAGAGCTGGCCGGCCTTCTCCTCGAAGCGCCGGATCAGCAGCATCTCGCGATAGAAGTGAAGCATTTCGGCCTTGGAGGCCTTGGCGGGTACTTTTTTTGCACTCTTAGACTTAGTTGCCATAACGATGTGCCTCCCTGAGGCCTTTATGTCGCCGCAATTTTGCAACGACAAGTCAGAACATCGTTGTCAATTTGCAGAGCTGCGTTCCGGTAACAGCAGGACGATCTCGCCGGGATAGGCGAAAGCCAGCGTATCTCGCGCCAGCGCCTCGACATAATCGGGGTCAACCGACCCCGGCGTCAACCGCCGGATGTCAACGCGCAGCCGGTCAATCTCAGCCTCGATGGCGGCAAGCTCAGCCTTCCGGGTCTCCAGCTCGATCTGCGCATCGGTCCAACGGCCAAGGCCCCGCTCCCCCGCAAAGGCGTGGAAGGCGAAGTAAAGCAGCAGAAGACTGAGGCCGATGGCCGGGAGTCGCGAAACCATACAATTGGGGGTACCCGGTCACGGTAACCAATTCCTTACTGCCCCTGCCGGCGCGGCCGGCGCCCGCCTCAGCTGGCGAGGTCCATGAGCACCGGCTGCGGCTCCACCAGCTCCGGCATCCCGATCCAGTATCCCTGCATCTGGTCACAGCCAAACGAGGCCACCATCGCTGCCGTTTCAGCGTTTTCGATGCCTTCGACCGAGCAGCAGATGCCCAGTTCCTGCGCCAGCGACACGGTCGCCTTCAGGATCTTCTTGCTTGCCGCATGGTCCTTGAGTTCGCCGACAAAAGCCCGGTCCAGCTTGATCTTGTCCAGCGGCAGCTGCCCCAGCATCGCCAGCGAGGAATAGCCCGTCCCGAAATCATCCAGCACGACCCGGTATCCCACAGCCCTCGCCCGGTCCAGCACGGCGCAGTTCTCCGCCACATTGCGGAAGGCGACCTGTTCGGTCACTTCCAACTCGATCCGGCTGGGCGGCACGCCATGCTTGGTAATCAGGACTGTCAGGTTGAACAGGAAGTTCGTCGCAGTCAGCTGGGAGGGCGAGACATTGATCGCCAGAAGCTGGCCGGTGCCGCTGACTTTCGGCAGCGCCTGCTCCAGCGTACACCAGAGCAGTTCATTGAGCAGTCCCAGCCGCTCGGCAATCGGGATGAAGTCCTGCGGGCCGGGATCGCGCGCAAAACCGCTCTCCGGCCAGCGCGACAACAGCTCCAGCGATACCACGCTGCCATCCCTCACCGACACGATCGGCTGCAATGCAGCGCGGATGCGGCCGGCTTTCAGCGCATGCCGGAAGGCCAGCTCAAGCGCCGTGGACGCCATCGCCGCCGAATCAACGACCGGGTCATACTGCACGAAGTTCAGCCGCTCGAATTTCGCCCGGCGCATCGCCACATCGGCGGCATGAAGCACCTCCGACACCGACGCGCCGGGCCCCGAGGTACGCGCCCAGCCGATGGAGGCGCCCACCGAGACATTGCCCGCGCCGGTCGGGATCAGCGCTGTCAGCTGCTGGTGCAGCGCCTCGATCTTGCGCGCAGTCTCCTGATCGCTGCCGGAGCTTCCCAGCAGCACGGCAAACTCGTCCCCGCCAATGCGCGCTGCGGCCAGCATGTCCGGCTGGCTGCGCAGCCGCGTGCCAATCTCGCGCAGCACCTCATCACCGACAGAATGCCCATATTCGTCATTCAGCGGCTTGAACCGGTCGAGGTCCATGAAGGCGACGGTCACCTGACGCTCGCCGGCAGAATACTCCTGCACGATTTCCTCAAACCGCCGCCGGTTCGACAGGCCGGTCAGCGCATCTTCCGCTGCAAGCCGTGCGCTCTCCAGTACCAGGTCGCCGAGCTGCGCCCGGATCTGCAGGTTGTGAACCGTCGAAGTGATGAGATATGTCAGCAGGGCGAGGATCGCGAACGTGATCAGGAACTTGTCGAACACCGGCCGGCCCGGGTCCATGCAGACCAGGATCACAACAGTTCCGAAGGCGAAAATCGCGGGCAAGGCAGTCGCCAGGGATTGCAACCGGCTTTCGTTGTAGAGCTGGGACACATGGACCAGCGTCCCGATCAGGATCGCCAGCCCGAGGAACTGGTAAGCGGGTTCCTCAAGCATCCACAACAGGCCCATCGCGGCCCAGAGCGAGGCACCGACGACCCTGTGCACCAGAAGCGCCGTCAGCTCGCCGCGCCGGAAACCGCCCTCTTCCGGTGTCCGGTAGGGCCAGGTCCGTTCGAGGCCCTCATCAAGCACGATCAGGATGCCCCAGCCCAGCGCCAGCCAGACCGGCGCGACCGAGCAGGCGAGCGCGGCAATCAAAGTGGAGATGATCAGGCGCCCGGTACTATCGGTCCGCAGACGCTTCTCGATGTCGAGTGCAGCCAGATGCTCGGCGCGCCGCGACCAGTTGGCGCCGAGAACCCATTGGCGGAACGAACTCAGGGACAGACTCATCCCTCAGATATGACATAGCGTCGTCAAAATCCGGCTAAGCCCATCCCGGGCGTTTTCTGAGTTTGCGTTAACCCTGCCTTAAGAGCGCCCGCGCCCTTCAGGCCGCGTTGATGCGCGCAAGGCCGGCATACATGGCGATGGGGCCCAGCTCTTCCTCGATGCGGATCAGCTGGTTGTATTTCGCGATCCGGTCGGAGCGGCTGAGAGAGCCTGTCTTGATCTGCCCGCAATTGGTCGCCACCGCCAGGTCGGCAATCGTCGAATCCTCGGTCTCGCCCGAGCGGTGAGACATCACCGCCGTATAGCCATGCAGATGCGCCAGCTCTACTGCGTCCAGCGTCTCTGACAGGGTGCCGATCTGGTTGACTTTGATGAGGATCGAGTTCGCCGCGCCTTTCTGCAGGCCAATCGCAAGCCGGTCCGGATTGGTCACGAACAGATCATCGCCCACCAGCTGGACCTTGTCACCGAGCAGCTCGGTCAGCGCGACCCAGCCATCCCAGTCGTCTTCCGCCATCCCGTCCTCGATCGAGAGAATCGGATAGCGCCCGCAGAGATCGGCGAGGTAGGCCGCGAACTGCTCGGACGACAGCGACTTGCCTTCGCCCGCCAGCTCATACCTGCCATTCTTGAAGAACTCCGTGGACGCCGCATCCAGCGCCAGCGCAATATCCTCGCCCGGCTTGTAGCCGGCCTTCTCGATGGACTTCATGATGAAGCCGATGGCCTCATCGGTCGAGCCGATGTTCGGCGCAAAACCGCCCTCATCGCCGACATTCGTGTTGTGGCCGGCATCATGCAGCGTCTTTTTCAGCGCATGGAACACTTCCGCGCCCATCCGCACCGCATCCGCGATGCTCTCGGCGCTGACCGGCATGATCATGAATTCCTGGATGTCGATGGGGTTGTCGGCATGGGCGCCGCCATTGATGATGTTCATCATCGGCGTCGGCAGGATGCGCGCATTGGCGCCGCCGATATAGCGGTAGAGCGGCTGCGAGCAGGATTCGGCCGCCGCCTTCGCAACCGCCAGCGACACGCCGAGGATCGCATTGGCGCCCAGCCGGCTCTTGTTCTCGGTGCCGTCGAGATCGATCATCAGCGTGTCGATCAGGCGCTGCTCGGTCGCGTCCATGCCGACGAGCTCGTTGCAGATCTCGCCGTTCACCGCCTCGATGGCCTTCAGGACGCCCTTGCCATTATAGCGGCTCTTGTCACCGTCGCGCTGCTCATGCGCCTCATAGGCGCCGGTCGAGGCACCCGACGGCACCGCCGCGCGGCCGGTGGAGCCATCATCCAGCGTGACATCGACTTCGACGGTCGGATTGCCCCGGCTGTCGAGGATTTCGCGGGCGTGGATGTCGATGATCTCGCTCATGGAGAGGCTTCCCTTTTCGGCGTGTGGCGGACAAATGCAAAGCGCCCCCTGCGGGTTGCAGGAGGCGCCGGAAGCCTTAGGCCGCTGCGCGCAGGCGCGCAACCGGGAACAGACTAGATTTCGTCGCTCGGCTCGAGCACCTGGCGGCCGCGATACACGCCGGTCTTCAGGTCGATATGGTGCGGACGGCGAAGCTCGCCCGACTCGGTGTCTTCGATGTAGGTGTTCATCGGCAGACGGTCGTGCGCGCGGCGCATACGGGTGCGCGACTTCGATTTCTTACTCTTTGGGACTGCCATGGCACTCTTCCGGAATCTGGTGAGCCCCGCGCATCATCAGGATCGCGGGAAAGCGCGCCTGTTAACGCAGCCCAGCCCCCATGGCAAGCACGAAACGGCAGGATTTGCAGGTAGCCGACGTCCGCTCCCCCTCCGCCCTTCGGGCACCTCCCCCGCAGGCGGGGGAGGATTGCGTTGCATCTGGCGAAGCCGCCATCCTCCCCTGCGAAGCGGGGGAGGTGGATCGCGCCGGAGGCGCGAGACGGAGGGGGCTCCACGCCACCCTTATCCCCCACACTCCACGCAACTACCCCCCGCAACCACACCACATCGCAGGAAAATTCAGGAAAACAATCCTACACCCCCAAACCCATGATATTATCTCCCTGTCGCCCGTGCAGGGTATGCACTGGCGGGCGGGGGCCTCAAGCCCCGGCGGCGGAGACATGCAGCTCGCGACTGCATGTTCCACACTAACCCACGCTTGCGGCCTGCTATGTCTCCGCTCGCTACATCTGACGCAAAACTGGAAGGGCGAGGCCCTGTCCGGCAATTGGCGCTGGAAGCCCCCAGATGAAAATGGCCGGCCCATCGGGCCGGCCAAGGTAAGCAAGAAGGACGTCAGTGCTTTGCCCTGGCAGGATGCCGGATCGGCGCTGCGCTGACACTTCTGGTTAATACGGGATTGAGTCTGAACGATGGCGCCCCAGAGGCGTTGTGTGGCGTTCAGCCACGAACCCGCGTTCACCCCCCCGAGGGCCGCGTGAAGATCGCCTCCAGGCTGCGCAGATTCATCCCGTTTTTCAGGTAGTTGGGCGGCGTCATGTTGACCGCCTTGATCACCCCGCGCTCCACCCGCGTGCCCTCGCCGCTCTCGGCGGGCACAAGGTCGAAATCGAGGATATTGATACAGCCGGTATCCTGCTCGAACCCCGCGCTCGCCCCCAGCGGCGCACCGATCACATCGGCCAGCAGCATCCGGTTGACCACCTCATGCGCCACCACCAGCGCGCAGGCCCAGTTCGGCCGGGCCAGCAGCGCCGCCAGCCCCTCCCGGATGCGCACCAGCGCATCGGCGAATCGCTCCCCGCCGGGCAGGAATTCCGCGCCCTCCTCGCCCGCCTGCTCGAAGGTGAAGGTCATCACGGCGGCAAGGTGCTCGGCCGAATGGAAGTCCATATAGCTGCCCGAGCGCAGCTCCCCGAACCGGGCGTCTTCCTCCAGCGCCGGCGCGTACGGATGCTCGGCCAGCACCAGCTCCGCCGTCTGGCGCGTCCGCAGCAGGCCGGAGCAGAGCGCGAGATCAAAATGCACCGCCGCCAGCGCCTGCCCGGCCGCGCGCGCCTCGGCCTCGCCCCGCTCGGTCAGGATTGCCACCTTCGGGTCACGCGCCTTGCGCACGGCTTCGGAGGTATAGTCCACAAAGCCGTGGCGCATCAGATAGATGCGCCGCCGCCCCGTTGTGCCGGGCAGCGCGCTCATCCGCGCGAGACGCCCCAGTCCCTGAGGATGGCATCGGTATGCTCGCCGAGGCCCGGCGGGCGGCTCTGGATGGCAGACGGCGTTGCCGAGAAGCGCGGCGCCGGCGCGGGCTGCACCACGCCTTCAAGCTCAACAAAGGTCCCCCGGTCCGCATTGTGCTTGTAGGACGGCGCGTCCGCCATCGACAGCACCGGCGCATAGCAGATGTCGGTGCCTTCCATGATGGCGTTCCATTCGGCCTGGGTCTTCGTCTTGATGACCGCCATCAGCTTCGCCTTCAGCTCCGGCCATTTGGACTTGTCCATCTGGGCATCGAAGGCCGGATCGGTGAGGCCCGCTTTCTCGCGCAGGATGGCGTAGAATTGCGGCTCGATGGAGCCGATGGAGACCCATTTACCGTCCTTCGTCTCATAGGTGTCGTAGAAATGCGCCCCGCCATCTAGCAGGTTCGCCTCGCGCTCATCGGTCCAGATGCCCATCGCGCGCATACCCCAGAACATCGCCGTCAGCGAGGCAGCGCCGTCCGACATCGCGACATCGATCACCTGACCCTTGCCGCCATTCTTGACGTTGATGATCGCGGCCAAGAGGCCCATCGCCAGGTAGAGCGCGCCCCCGCCATAATCGCCGACCAGGTTCAGCGGCGGGCGCGGGCGGCCATCGCCGTCGCCCATCGCGTGCAGCGCGCCGGTGATGGCGATATAGTTGAGGTCATGGCCGGCCGCCTGCGACAGCGCCCCGGTCTGGCCCCAGCCGGTCATCCGCCCATAGACGAGCTTCGGATTGCGCGCGAGCACCACATCGGGCCCGAGCCCGTTGCGCTCCATCACGCCGGGGCGGAAGCCCTCGATCAGCCCATCGGCCTTCTCCAGCAGCTTCAGCGCCACTTCGACATCGGCGGGGTCCTTGAGGTTCAGCCCGATGGAGCGCCGCCCCCGGCCCACCACATCCGAGGCCCGGCCCGGACGGCCATCGCCCGGCCGGTCGATTCGCACCACATCAGCGCCCATGTCCGACAGCAGCATCCCGCAGAACGGGCCCGGCCCGATGCCTGCGAATTCCACAATCCTGATGCCTGAGAGCGGCCCCTGAGCCATGCTGTCTCTCCTTTGTGTCCTGCTGGAAATGGTCCGATTAGCGGAACCTTAAGGGTGGCCGGGGTAAAGGGAAGGGGTGCCGCGACGTCGCTCCCGGCCCAGCCGAGCCAGCCCGTCATGATGGACTTATCCTTCCTCGATCCGCCTGTGGAAGTGGCCGCCGCGTCACCCCGGCTCGAGATGATTCTGTCGAAGCTGCGCCTGTCGGGGCTGCGCCCGTTCTCTGCTTCTGCCACGCCGGAACTCGACGCGCCGGACACGCTGCTCGTTGATCTTGCGAGCGCCCCGCCCGCCTATACGAGCCTGGCTGCGCTGCGCGAGGTGCCCGCCGGTTATCGCCAGCTTGTATTCCTGCACGCCCCCGGCGGCTTCCAGCCCTGCCCGGCCGGCGCGATCTGCCTGCCCCGCGATGAGGACATCCCCGGCCTGCGCGCCCGCCTCGCTGCCGAGGCCCGCCGCCTCGCCCGCCAGCGCGAAGCCCGTATCCGGCAGGACACCGCGCAAGACCTCGGCGCCGAGCCGGAAAACCCCGCCGCGCACGCCCTGCACCTTCTCTATCTGGGCGACTGGTCGGCCCGCTTCCTGTCGCTCCAGAAAGCGCTGCAGGCGCGCGGCGTCCAGCTGACTGCCGCCCTCAGCCACCAGACTGCCCGCCAGCACATGGCCGGGCGCCGCTTCACTGCCGCCCTCGCCGGCATCGACGCCTCAGAGGCCGATGCCGCCCGGCTCGCCGCCTGGGTCACCGGGGAAGAAGGCCTGCGCGGCCTGCCGCTGATCCTCACCGGCACGCCGGGCCCCGGCATCAGCGCGCCCCATGCCGCCCTGCTCGGCCAGGCGAGCGCCATCCTCGAAGCGGAGGAAGACGAGGCCGGCCTTGCCGACGCCGTCGCCGCCGAATGCCGCCGCCTCGATGCCGGTGCACCAATGATGCCGAAACCGGGGCTCGCGCTCGTCACGTCGGACATCGTCTCCGGCCTGTTCAACCGGAGCTTCTTTGAGGCACACCTGCCGCGCCAGATGCAGGTCGCCGCCGCGCAGGCCGAGCCTTTATCCGTGCTCACCCTTCGCCTTGATGTGGCCGACGCCCGCTCGCGCCCCGCTCAGAAGCTGATGGGCGAGGTTATCGCCCGCCACATCCGCGAGACCGATTGCGCCGCCCTGATCCAGCCCGGCGTGTTCGCCGTCTCCCTGCCCGCCACGCCCTATCGCGGCGGCGTGCGCCTTGCCGAACGCATCGGCGACGGTCTCACCCGCACGGGCGACGCCCCCGGCTTCAGCTGGCGCGTCACCGAACGGCGCAGCTACCACACCGCCCACACATTGCTCTCGGCAAGCCTCATCGGCCCCTTCGTCCGAACCCGGATTGCTGCATAGAAGTCCGCGACTCAGTCGCAACACTCGTCCTGTGCACAACGCTCATCCTGATCACAACGCTCATCCTGAGCGAAGTCGAAGGATGGCCAAACAGCTCCATGCCCGCCTCCTCCTTCGATTTCTCTCAGGCTGAGGCTATCGCAGATGCAAACCGTACACGGATCAATCCTCGCTGAGGAACCCGCTCGCCATCGGCTTAGCCCATTTGTCTTCCGGCGCCCGCTCCTTGCGCGAGGGCATCGCGGCCACCGCATCGGTCGAGGCCGGCGAGACGATGCCGCACGCTGCTTCCAGCTCCCGCAGGAACGCCTTCGCCCCGGCAAGGCGCCGCTCCGGCGCGCCGCCGAGGCCGGAATGGACGAGTTTCGAATCCGGGCGAAGGCGCAGCTGGCTCGGCCGTGTCCGGACGATCTCCATGATTTTCTGCGGGTCCATCACCGTATCCGGCCGGAAGGCGAACACCGCGCCCTTCTCCCCGGCATCGAGCTTTGAAATGCCCAGCGCCTTGCACGACACCTTGATGGCCGTGATGTCGAGCAGCTGCCGCGTCGGCTCCGGCAATGGCCCGAACCGGTCGATGAGTTCGGCGGCAAAGGCTTCGCGCTCCGGCGGGGTCACGATGTCCGAAAGCCGCCGGTAAAGCGACAGGCGCACATTCAGATCCTCGACATAATCCTCCGGGATCAGCACCGCGACACCGAGATTGATCTGCGGCGACCAGTCATCCGCCACTTCGCTGTCGTCCCGCGCGCCGGCCTGCAGCGCCTTGACGGCATCTTCCAGCATCGACTGGTAGAGTTCGACGCCCACCTCCTTCACATGGCCCGATTGCTGGTCGCCGAGCAGATTGCCCGCGCCGCGCATGTCGAGATCATGGCTCGCCAGCTGGAAGCCCGCGCCGAGCGAGTCCAGCGATTGCAGCACTTTCAGCCGCTTCTCCGCCCCTTCCGTGATCACCTTGTCGCGCGGCGTCGTAAAGTACGCATACGCACGAAGTTTGGACCGGCCAACCCGCCCGCGCAGCTGGTAAAGCTGGGCAAGGCCGAACATATCCGCGCGGTGGATGATCAACGTGTTGGCGCGCGGAATATCGAGCCCGCTCTCCACAATCGTCGTCGAGAGCAGCACATCATACTTGCCCTCATAGAAGGCGGTCATGATGTCTTCCAGCTCGCCCGCGCCCATTTGTCCGTGTGCGACAATGAACGAGACTTCCGGCACATGGGTGCGCAGGAAATCCTCCAGCCGGTCGAGATCCTGGATGCGCGGCGCCACAAAGAAAGCCTGCCCGCCGCGATATTTTTCGCGCAGCAGCGCCTCGCGCAGCGTGACTGTGTCTTCTTCGGTGATGTAGGTGCGCACCGACAAGCGGTCCACCGGCGGCGTCGCGATGATCGAGAGATCACGAATGCCCGTCAGCGCCATCTGCAGCGTCCGCGGGATCGGCGTCGCCGACAGCGTCAGGACATGCACGTCCGCTTTCAGTTCCTTCAGCCGCTCCTTGTGCTTCACACCAAAGCGCTGCTCCTCATCGACGATCATCAGCCCGAGGCGCTTGAACTCGATGCCCTTGGCCAGCAGCGCATGGGTGCCGACGACCACATCAATCGTGCCTTCGGCGGCCCCATCGCGCGTCTCCGCCGCCTCGCGCGCGCTGACGAGCCGGGAGAGCTGGCGCACTTTCAGAGGCCAACCGGCGAAGCGTTCCTCGAAGGTCTTGAAATGCTGGCGCGCGAGCAGCGTCGTCGGCGCGATCACGGCCACCTGCTTGCCGCTCATCGCCGCGACGAAGGCGGCGCGCAGCGCCACTTCGGTCTTGCCGAAGCCCACATCGCCGCAGACGAGCCGGTCCATCGGCTTGCCGGAGGCGAGATCGCCCAGCACATCCTCGATGGCCGAAAGCTGGTCATCGGTTTCCTCATAGGGGAAGCGCGCGGCAAATTCCTCATAGAGCCCCTGCCCGGCATTCACGGCGTCGGCGCGTCTCAGCTCCCGTGCGGCGGCAATCTGCATCAGCTCGGCGGCCATTTCGAGGATGCGTTTCTTGGCTTTCGCCTTGCGCGTCTGCCAGCCCGTGCCGCCGAGACGGTCGAGCTGCCCCTCGGCATCCTCCGATCCATAGCGGCTGATGAGGTCGATATTCTCGACGGGCAGGAAGATCATGTCCCCGCCGGCATATTCCAGCTGCAGGCAGTCATGCGGCGCGCCGGTCACCTCCAGCGTCTTGAGGCCCACATATTTGCCGACGCCATGATCGACATGCACGACGAGGTCGCCCGGCGTCAGCGAGGTGGCGTCGGTGATGAAGCTCGCCGTCTTGCGCTTGCGGCGCGGCGCAGCCAGCCGGTCGCCCAGCACATCGGCTTCGGAGATCATCGCGATGCCGGGCAGGCTGAAGCCTTCCTCGATCGGCACTTCGGCGACGGTGAAATCGGTCTTCTTTGCGGCCTCGAGTGAATGCACCTGCGCCAGCGCCGAGAGGCCATGATCGCTCAGCACATTGATCAGCCGATCCGCCGATCCCGTCGACCAGGCGGCAAACACCACCGGCTTGCCGCCGGCATAGAGCGCGCGGGCATGAGCCACGACCGTCTCGAAGATGTTTTCGTCCGTTCTCAGACGTTCGGGCGCGAAGTCCCGCCCGCGCCGCCCGCCCATATCGAACGCGTTCGGCCCGGGCTCGGATGGCGAGAAGCGCACCACGGCGTTCGTCGCCAGCAAATTATCAAGCTCGTCCAGTTCCAGGTACAGCCGCCCCGGCGGCAGCACGCGCGCCTTGCGGATATCGCCCCCGCCCGCATCGAGGCGCGCGGCATGATAGTCGGCGGCCTGCGTCAGGCGCTCATGCGCCGCTTCGCTCGCCAGGTGGCCGAGCGCGATCAGGGCGCCCTCGCCGATATAGTCGAACAGCGTGTCGAGCCCGGCATGGAACAGCGGCAGCCAGGTCTCCACCCCCTGCCGCCGGATGGAGGCGCGTGCCGCCTCATACATCTGGTCGCCCGAAGGCGGCCCGAACGTGTCGAGATACCGGTCGCGGAAGCCGACGAGCACCTTGTCATTGAACAGGATCTCGCTGACCGGCGCGAAGGTGATGCCCTCGGCCTTGCCGGTGGAACGCTGGGTCTCGGTATCGAAGGTCCGGATCGTCTCCAGCACATCGCCGAAGAAATCGAGCCGGAAAGGTTCCCCCGCCGTCGGCGGGAAGATGTCGATGATGCCGCCGCGCACCGCATACTCGCCCTGCTCGCGCACGGTGCCGGAGCGGACATAGCCGTTGAAGGCGAGGTATTCGGTCAGGTCATCGGCTTTCACCGTCTGCCCGGCGCGCACGGAAAGCGACGCCTTGCGCAACGTCTCGCGCGGGGCCGCGCGCTGGACGAGCGAGCCGGCTGTGGTGACGACCAGCAGCGGCCCCTGCGCCTTGTCATAGCGCGAGATGCGGGCGAGCCCGGCGCAGCGCCGCGCAGCCACCGCCGGCGTCGGGCTGATGCGGTCATAGGGCAGCACATCCCAGCCCGGCAGGTCCACCTGTTCGAGGCGCGGCGCCGCGAACAGCGCCATCCGCCGCGCGGCCTGCGCCTGCCGGTCATCGCGCGCGACATAGACGCCGATCCCGCCGCGCTTCTGCAGCGCCTCGCAGAACACGATCAGGTCGGCCCCGAAAGGCGCGCCGGCAAAGGCCGCCGGGCCGCTCAAGGATGAAAGCACATCAGCGGGGGTCATCTTGCCTCTCGGTTCCGGGGGGATCGGCTGGCGGGCCGGGTCAGCCGCCGCGCGCGGCGTAGCGGAAGGCGATCAGCTGGTCGAGCACCGGGCCGCGATGGGCTTCCGGCACCGGCGCCTGCTCAGTGATCCAGGCGAAAACGTCCCAGTCCGGCAGGGCCAGCAGCCGCTCGAACTCATCGAGGCCCGTCTCGTCCATGCCTGCCAGAGCCTCATCGGCAAAGCTGCCCATCAAGAGGTCCAGCTCCCGGAAGCCCCGCCGCCAGGCGCGGAATTTCAGCTTGCTGCGCCGGTTCTCGTCCATCAGGCCCCTCATTCAAGTGCAGGTCTATGCAGAATCGTCTCCGGCCCGCCCCCTTGATGGAGGGAGGCAGGCGCGCCCGCTCCAACTAGGCGCAGCCGCGCCGCGAGGCAATCGGACCGGCGCAGATTGTTCGCCCGCCCGCGCGCGCCTACACTCGCCGCGATGCGAGACGAGCGACTCTATCCGCTGTTTGAAGGCCTGGACGCGCTCACCGGCGTTGGCCCCAAGCTCGCGCCCCTGCTGCAGAAGCTCGCCGGCGGCAACACGGTCTGGGACCTGCTGCTCCACCTGCCGGACCGCTGGCTCGACCGGCGCGTGCGCCCGAATTTCGAGGCGACCCAGCCCGGCGAAGTCGTCACCGTTCAGGGCGAGGTGCATGCCTATGTCGCGCCCTATAATGACAAGGCGCCCCACCGGATCCAGCTGGTGGACGAGACCGGCTTCCTGACGCTTGCGTTCTTCCGCGCCGATCCGCGCTGGCTGAAATCACAATTCCCGGTCGGGGCAATGCGCATCGTGTCGGGCCGCGTCGATGAATACCGGGGCGAGCGGCAGATCACCCATCCCGATTTCATCCTCGACCCTTCGAAAGGCGAGACGCCGCCTGCGGTCGAGCCGATTTATCCGCTGACCGCCGGGCTCACCAACAGGCGCGTCCATACCCTCGCCGTGCAGGCCCTCGCCCGCGTGCCCGAGGGCCTCACCGAATGGGCCGACCCGCACCTCGTGCGCGAGCGTGGATGGCCGCCTTTCCGCGAGGCGCTTCAGTGGCTGCACGACCCACCCGCCTATGACGAGGCCCGCTTCACCCTCGCCCGCGAGCGCCTTGCCTATGACGAGGCCCTCGCCCGCGAATCCGCCTTCGCCCTCGCCCAGGCTGCCCGGCGCGCCCGGTCTGCCCCGGTCATCAAGGCGCCGCCGAGCGCGGTGAACCGGCTGACCGATGTGCTGCCTTACCGGCCGACCGGCGCTCAGCTGCGCGCCGGCGCGGACATCAGCTCCGACATGGCGCGGGGCTATCCGATGCGGCGCCTGCTGCAGGGCGATGTCGGCTCCGGCAAGACGCTGGTCGCCGCCTTCGCCGCTGTCGAAGCAGCAGCTGCCGGTTACCAGTCCGCCTTCATGGCGCCGACCGAAGTGCTCGCCCGCCAGCAATACGACACGCTCGCCGCGCTCCTCTCTCCGCTCGGCTACACCGTCGCTGCGCTTTCCGGACGCGACAAGGGCGCCGCGCGCGAGGCCACGCTGATGGGCCTCGCAGATGGCACAATCCAGATCGTCGCTGGCACGCACGCGCTGTTCCAGGAGGCGGTCACCTTCCGCAATCTTGGCCTGATTATCGTGGACGAGCAGCACCGGTTCGGCGTCTCCGACCGGATGAAGCTCGCCGGCAAGGCCGCCAGCCCGCACATGCTGGTGATGAGCGCGACGCCCATTCCCCGCACGCTTGCCCAGGCCGTGCACGGCGATCTCGACGTCTCCATCCTCGACGAGAAGCCCCCGGGGCGCAAACCGGTGGAGACCCGCGCCGTGCCGGACACTCGCCTTGAGGATGTCATCGAAGCCGTCGGCCGCGCCGTCGCGCGCGGCGAGCGTGCCTTCTGGGTCTGCCCGAGGGTGGATGTGGAGGAAGATGATTCCTCCGCTGTCGCCCGCCATGCCGCTTTGGAAGATGAGCTGCGCACATCTGTCGGCCTCGTCCATGGCAGGATGAAACCCTCCGAGAAAGATGCCGCTCTCGAAGACTTCCGCACCGGGCGCACGCGCATTATCGTGGCCACAACCGTCATCGAAGTCGGCGTCGATGTGCCCGAAGCCACCATCATGGTAATCGAGCGCGCCGAGGGCTTCGGTCTTGCCCAGCTGCACCAGCTGCGCGGCCGGGTCGGGCGCGGCGACCAGCCGGCCTTCTGCCTGCTGCTCTACCGCCCGCCGCTGGGCGAGATGGCCCGCGAACGCCTCGACACGCTGCGCCGCACAGAGGATGGGTTCGAGATTGCCGAGGCCGATTTCCGCCTGCGGGGAGCGGGCGACGTGCTGGGCGTGAGGCAGGCGGGGATGACGGATTACCGCGTCATCGACCTGTCGAAACACGCGCCGCTCCTGCCCATCGCGCGCAAGGATGCCGAAGCCCTCCTCAGCGCGGACCCGGAACGCACCGGCGCGCGCTGGCAGGCGCTGCGCATCGCGCGCGAACTGCTGACGCCAAGGATTGCCGCCGGCAGCGAAACGGCCTCCTGAAACGCTACGACTCCGGCAGCTCTTCCGCCGGCTTCGGCGCCGCCGCGGCATTCACCTCCGGCACCACAAGGCCCGCCGACAGGATCACCTTCACGCCTTCCTCGATCGTCATGTCGAGGCGTCTGACCTGATCCTCCGGCACATAGAGCAGGAAGCCCGAGGTCGGGTTCGGCGTCGTCGGCACGAATACGCCGAGGAAATTCTCGCCCAGCCCCGCCCGGATCACGCCCTTGGCCGAGCCCGAGACAAAGCCCACCGCCCAGGTGCCTTGCCGGGGATACTGCACCATCACCACTTCATCGAACTGGCCGGCGGTGTTGGTCTGGAACACATCGGTGATCTGCTTGAACGCCGAATACACCGACCGCACGACCGGGATGCCCAGGATGATCCGGTCACTCAGGCTGACGAAATAGCGGCCAAGGAAATTCGTCGTCACCGCGCCCAGCATCGTCAGGAAGATGAACAGCACGATCAGGCCGAAGCCCGGCACCGCATAATCAAGATAGGTCTGCGGCTGCAGCGCCGGCGGCAGCAGCGGCACGACGCGCTTGTCGATCTCGCCGATCAGCCAGTTGAGCAGCATGAACGTCACGACAATCGGCAGCGCGAGGAACATCCCCGCGACGAACCGCGCCCTGAGCCAGGACAGGAGCCCGGGCTTGGCTGGCTTCTTCACTTCAATCAGGCCGAAATCCGGCTTTTCATTCTCAGTCATCAGTCCTCACCTGCCGCCGCTTCAGGCTTCCTCAGCGTTACCGCTTGGCGGGCCGGTTCTTCCGCGCGATTGTGGCAAAGATGGGAACCGCAACAGAAATAGAAAAGGCCCTCGCCGGCTGGACCGCAGCACAGTACGGCGCAGACGCCGGGGTCGTAAACCTCCGGCGCCTCTCCGGCGGTGCCAGCCAGGAAACCTGGGCCTTCGAAGTGGCCTCCGGCGGGCGCACCGATCCGCTGATCCTGCGCCGCGCGCCCGGCGGCGCCGCTGCCGCGCGCAGCTCCGAAGCGATCACGCTGGCCACCGAAGCCGCGCTCCTGAACGCCACCGCCGCCTCCGGCGTGCCCGTGCCCGGCGTGCGCCATGTCTCCCCGCCCGGCAGCGCGCTCGGCGAAGCCTTCATCATGAACCGCGTGGACGGCGAAACCATCGGCCGGAAGATCCTGCGCGACGCAGAATTCGAGGCGGCCCGCGCGCGCCTTGCCGCTGATTGCGGCGCTGCGCTTGCCGGCATCCACGCCGTGCCGCTGACCGGCCTGCCGGAGCTGCCGCGCAGCATGGGCCGCGACCAGATCGACAAGTATGAAGCCATCTATCGCGGCTTCGGCCTGCCCCGCCCGGTCTTCGAACTCGCCTTCGCCTGGCTGAAAGCCAACGAGCCGGAACCCGCAGACCCTGTTCTGGTGCATGGCGACTTCCGCCTCGGCAACCTGATCGTCGACGCCTCCGGCCTTGCCGCCGTGCTCGACTGGGAACTCGCCCATATTGGCGACCCGCGCGAGGACATCGCATGGCTCTGCACCAATTCCTGGCGCTTCGGGCAGAGCGAGAACCGCGCCGGCGGCTTCGGCCAGCTCGAAGACCTGCTCGCCGCCTATTCCGCTGCCGGCGGTCCTGCTTTCCGGCCCGCCGATATCGACTGGTGGGAAATCCTCGGCAGCCTGAAATGGGGCGTGATGTGCATGATCATGTATTCCGCCTTCAAGACCGGCGCTGACCGCAGCGTCGAGCGCGCCGCCATCGGCCGCCGCGTCTCGGAGACCGAGATCGACCTCATCAACCTGTTCGAGGGACTGGCCCGCCATGCATGACGCCCCCTCCGCCAAGGAGCTGATCGAAGCGGTCAAGGCCTTCATCGATCAGACCGCCGCCCCGCAACTGACCGGCCATGCCGCCTTCCATGCCCGCGTCGCCTCCAATGCGCTTGCCACTGTCCTGCGCGAGCTGGAGATTCGCCCGGAGGCCGAAGCAGCAGAGATTTCACGCCTGCAGGCCCTGCTCGGCAGCGCGAAAAGCGACCCTGAATTGCTCAATCGTCAACTTTGCACAGAAATTCAGGCCGGACGCCTTGACCTTGCGACCCCGGGGCTGTTGACCCACCTGAAATCGACCACAATTGCGCAATTGTCTGTCGATCAACCGGGGTATTCGGGCCTGCGCACAGCGGTCCGTTCATAAGTCGAGGTGACGATGAACAAGGTCTTTCTGGCGGGGGCAGCGATCGGATTGCTGGCCATCGCCGCCGCAATCACGCTCTGGCACATCAACTCCCATGAAGAGGAAGAGCCGGAAAACCTTCCGCCCTATGACTATGCTGATACGGCCAGCTGGCATGTGAAGCCTGCGGCCCCGCCCCCGCCTGTCTGGCAGGATGGCTGGGCGACGGATGTCCTGCTCCTGGCTTCCCAGACCCGCCGCCAGCCGGAAGACTATGCCGAGGCCCTCGCCGCCGCCGGCCCCGTCTATGCTCCGCGCCTGCGCCGCGCTGACTTCGCAGACGACGCCGCCGCCGCGCTGACCCATTATGTCGAGCGCGCAAACCAGGGCCGCGCCTTCATCATCGCCACCAGCGAACCCCTGCCCGCCAGCCTTGTGCCCGTCATCAATTCAGACCCGATGCTGCGCGCGCGCTTCGGCGGCGTGCTGCTGCTGAACGGCCAGACGGAAGCCTTCGGCGCAGGGGTCCATGCGGGCGCCGTCTGCTCCGACCGGTTCAAGCCCAGCGAAGCCTGCGCCGAGACCATCGACATCCGCCGCGAGAGCGGCAGCTGGGTCATCGCCGGCGAAGACCCGCTCGAGGGCCCAGTGCTCGGCGGCTTCAAAGACTGGCTGGAAGACAGCGCCCCGAAACTCGCCCCGCCGCTGGGCGACTTTGAAGACATCGAAGTGGTCGAAATCCGCCGCCCCGGCCAGACCGATTAGGAGGCGGGTCGGCGCACGGATCAGCCCGCCGCGGGCTGGTTCTCTGGCGCCGCGCGCCTGAACGCGTCGATCTCGGCGCAGACGGCGTCGACCGCCACAAGCGTGGGAAACGCCTCCAGCGCCACCTTGAACCGGCGCGCATTCGCCATCTGCGGCACGAGCGCGATCTCCGCGAGCCCCGGCGCATCGCCGAACAGGAAATCCCCGGCGCGCGGCCCTGCCACCATCGCCTCCAGCGCGGTGAAGCCGCGCGTGATCCACTCCCCATACCAGCGCGCAATCGCCGCCTCGTCCGCGCTGAACTGCTGGCGCAGATAGGCCAGCGGGCTGAGATTGTTCAGCGGGTGGATGTCGCAGGCGATGACATCGGCAAAAGCGCGCACGCGCAGCCGCTCCCACGGATCCTCCGGCAACAGGCGCGGGCCGGGCAATGCCTCGTCGATCCATTCAAGGATCGCCATGGACTGGATGCCCAGCCGCCCGTCCACCTCGATGGCCGGCACCCGCATCTGCGGATTTATGCGCCGGTAGGCATCGCCAGTCTGTTCATCCGCTCCCGGAAGGATGTTGACGGGCACAAGGTCATAGTCCGCGCCCTTGAGGTTCAGCGCGATCCGTACACGGTAGGCCGCCGAAGACCGCCAGTAATCATAGAGGCGGATCATGCAAGCTCCTCCAGTTCCAGCACACGGAGCAGTTCCTCCCGCGCGATGCGGCACTCATCGGCAAAGGCCGGATCAGCCAGATCCGCCGGGCTCAGCCGGTCCCTGTAAGTGCGCGCGACCACCGCCTGCAGGGCATCAATCGTTTCCTCGTCCATCAGCACGCCCTGATGGCACGCGCCCAGCTCTGTCTCTGTCATCACGACCCGCAGCCGCAGGCAGGCCGGCCCGCCGCCATTGCGCATCGACTGGCGCACATCCACGAACTCGACCCGCCCAATCGGCCCGTTGCCGGCAACCATCCCCTCACAGAAGCGGCGCGTCGACGCTGTTTCCTGCGCCTCAATCGGCGCGACCAGCACCAGCCGGTCTTCATCCGGGAACTGAAGAAGCTGCGAGTTGAAGAGATAAGACCGGATCGCATCGCCGAGCGGCACGTCCGCCTCCGGCACCATCACGGGCTTCAGCTCGAACAGGCCGCTCGAGGCCCGCTTCAGCGCCTCCAGCGCCCCGGCGGTGTCTTCAAATGCCGCCTCATGGAAGAACAGCGTATCCCGCGCGCCGACACAGACCACATCATTATGGAATGCCCCGGCCTCGATGGCGCGGCGCGACTGGCGCGCGAACACGGAGCGGCTTGCCTCCAGCCCATGCGCGCGGGCAACCGCCTCGGACGCAAGCCGCGTCTGGCGCGCCGGGAAGCCGGCCGTGCTCTCGCCCGCCTCCCGTCCGTAAACGAAGAGTTCGACGCCCCGCGCGCCATGCTCCGCGCAAAGCCGCACATGATTGGCCGCGCCCTCATCGGCAAAATCGGAATGCATCGGCAGCGCGCTGTGCACAGCGAAATGTTCGTCGCCGGAGAACACAGACACCAGCGTCGCCGTCGTGTCCGGATGTTCGAGGCTGCGGTGCAGCATGGTCGACAGGTTCGCCGGCGTCAGGTGCAGCCGGCCATCGGCTGTGTCTGCCGAAGGCGAGACGGTGGCTGCATTCGCCGTCCACATCGCGCTCGCCGAATAGGCCACTTTCAGAAGCTGCGGCGCCTCGCGCGCGGCGGCGGCCAGGATATCCCGGTCGCTGCCGCCAAAGCCCGCCTGTACGAGCAGGTCGAAATTCGGGCGCGGCAGCGGCGGCAGCACGCCCTGCACGAGGCCCGCGCGCACCAGGAGCCGCATCTTCTCCAGCCCCTGCCGCGCGGCCTCGCGCGGGTTGGAGACATCCCCGGCATTCTTCGCGCTCGCAAGATTGCCATCGGACAGCCCGCCATAATTATGGCTTGGCCCGATCAGCCCATCGAAATTGACTTCCGCCGCAAAGCTCATGCCCGCGCCCCGACGATCCAGGCGGCCGCCTTCATCCGTGTACGTCCATCCGTACCCGCATGTTTGCGAACCTCTGCCTGAAGGGCTGCGCGGATCGGCGCCTCGTCCAGCGCCTGCTCCTTGATGAGGCGCGCGAGCGGCCCGATCTCCATCAGGAACCCTGCCGTCTCTGCCGGATCAGCGCCCGGCAGGCGCATGTCGCCGTCCCAGGCCTTTATCGTGATCTCGCTCCAGCCGGATGCACCCAGGATTTCACGGATGCGTGCCTCCTCACCGAACGCGAACGGCCCCGGCGCGCCGGGCTCCGGCGGCGCAGGCGGCTCCTTCAGAAGCGGCAAGGCTGTCATCAGCGGTGTCAGCGCCCATGGATTATCCGCCAGCGGGCGCCAGCACGCGAAGCTCAGCTGCCCGCCCGGTTTCGTCCCGGCACGGATATTCGCAAAAGCCGCTACCGGCTCTGCAAAGAACATCACCCCGAAGCGCGAGACGACCGCATCCGCCGGCGCTTCGGGCACCCAGGAAGAGGCATCCGCCACCACGAATTTCGCCCGCGCGCCGGCTGCCTCTGCCCGGCGCCGCGCCAGCGCGACCAAAGGCTCGGACACATCAACGCCCGTCACATCGACATTCACGGTCCCCGCCTCGATGCCCAGCGACAGCGCGCCGGCGCCGCAGCCGATATCGGTCACGCGCTGGCCGGCGGAAAGTTTCACCGTCTCGATGATCGCCTCAGCGAACGGCCCGAGCATCCGGTCGAGCCGGTCTGCATCGCGCACCCATTTCTCGCCGGCCGGGCCGTTCCAGTAGTCGATCTGCGCTGTGTTATCCATTGCGTTCCCTCCCTAGACCGGAAAGCCCGGCGCCTTCAGGCGCTGTGCGGCGGGCGCCGTCTGGCTCGCCTGCGGCCAGGCACAGTAATCTGCCGCATAGTACGCCCCCGGACGGAAATTACCCGAGAAGCCCGGCCCGCCAAACGGCATCGCCCCGCTCGCCCCGGCGGTCGGGCGGTTACGATTGAGGATGCCCGCGCGGATTTCCAGCCGCGCTTCTTCCCAAGCCGCCTCATCATCACAGACGAGCCCGGCAGAGAGCCCATAGCGCGTGGCATTCGCCCGCTCCAGCGCGGCGGAAAAATCCCTTGCACGGTAAACCTGCAGGAGCGGCCCGAACAATTCCTCATCCGGCACATCTGCGGCGCCAGTCACATCGATGATCCCGGGGCTGACGAACCCGCCACCGCGCGCCATCCGTTGCAGCGGCAGGATCGCTCGCCCGCCCTTCGAGACCAGCATCGCCTGAAACTCTTCCGCCTGCTGAGCAGCCCTTTCAGACACCAGCGGCCCCATGAAGATCTCCGGCTCGTCCCAGGCCCCGATCCGGATACCCTGCGCGCGCGCCGTCACGGCCTCCAGAACCCGGTCGCCGAAAGCCCCCTCCGGCAGGATCAGCCGCCGCGCGCAGGAGCAGCGCTGGCCCGTGGTGAGAAAGGCAGATTGAGCCGCGATGTCGGCGGCGGCGTCCACATCCGCCGGTTCCCAGATGATCAGCGGATTGTTGCCGCCCATTTCCAGTGCGAGGATCACATCGGGGCGCCCGGCGAAATGCCTGTGAAAAAAGACGCCTGTCGCCGCAGAGCCTGTGAACAGGAGGCCATTGATGGGCTCATCGATCAGCGCGCCGCCGGTTTCGCGTCCTCCGTGTACGATGTTTACACAGCCTGGCGGCAGGCCCGCGGCCTCGGACGCCTCTGCCATCAGCGCAGCGACCGAGGGCGCCAGTTCCGAAGGCTTGAAAACGCAGGTATTGCCCGCCAGCAGCGCCGGAACGATATGGCCATTCGGCAGATGGCCCGGAAAATTGTAAGGCCCGAACACCGCCATCACGCCATGCGGCCGGTGGGTCAGGGCAGCGGCGCCGAAGGGCTGTGTTTCCGTCCGCTCTCCCGCGCGCTCCTTCAGGGCGGCGATTGACACGGCGATCTTCGCCACCATCGTGGCCGCCTCGCCCTCCGAGTCCCAGAGCGCCTTGCCCATATCGCGGCTGATCGCGCGGGCGATCTCTGCCTTCCGCTGCCCAAGTTCCTCCGCATACTGCGTCAGGATGCCAATACGCTCCGTGAGCGGACGGCGGGCCCAGCTGTGAAGCGCGCGGCGGGCCGAGGCGACTGCCTCGGTCACGTCTGCACCAGACGCGGCGCGGCCCTGCCAGCTCACCTCGCCGCGCGCGGGGCAGGTCTTGGCGAACACGTCGCCCCGCCCCTCGCGCCAGGTGCCGTCAATATAAACGCCTGCCTTCATCACGCCCCCCGCATCCAGACCCGGGCCTGGCTGCCGGGCTTCAGTTTCAGGGCGTCCAGATAATCTGCACCCGCTACTATCCTGTCTTCGCCGCTGGCGAGAAACTTGCCGGTGCACACCCTGAAATCGGGCATTCTGTTCGTGGACAGAAGACCGAACCGCGCCCCCGCATCGCCCTCAGAATCACCGGTCTCCACCGTGACGATCCGGCTCTCGCGGATCGTGCGGATGTGGCGGCGCTGGACCGCGACCAGCGGGCCGCCGTCGAAAATGTCGACGGTGCGGTCAAACTCGAAGCCTTCCCATTGCAGCAGCTTGTAGGCGCCCACGCCTTCCGCATGGCAGCGCCCGATCACTTCGCGCGCCTCGGGCGGCAACAGGTCCACATAGATCGGATAGCGCGGCATCAGGTCCATGATGAACTGATTGTCGCTGATCGCCGACAGCCGGTCGGCTTCGGCAAAATCCATGCGGAAGAAATGCCGGCCGAGGCACTCCCAGAAGGGCGAGATGCCCTCATCATCCACCACGCCACGCAGCTCCGCCAGCACCTTGTCACTGAAACGCTCCGGCGCGGCCGCCATCAGCAGGTAGCGCGACTGCGCCGCAAGCCGCCCTGCCCCCCCGCCGCGATGTTCCGGGCGCAGGAACAGGGTGCCAACCTCCGTATACCCCACATATTCATTCGTCAGCACCAGCGCGTCCATGTCGAAGCGCAGATTGCCCGCCGCATGGCTCGCCTGGGCCAGGGTGATGATGCGGTAATTGAAAAAGGGCTGGTCGATCCCCGTGCCCGCCTTCACCGCCGAGCAGCCCGCCACGCGCCCGTCGGGCACATGGTCCATCATCATCAGATACTTTCCGTACTGAAGGTTTCGCTGGCGCCCATGGAATGCGCGCTCTGACTGCTCGAGCCGCATTTTCAGGATGGCTTCATCCACCGGCAGGCTGGTGAATCCGGGCCCGGACAATTCAGCGAGCGCCATCAGCGCGGGGAAATCTTCCGGCCGGGCCGGACGCATGACATAGCTTGCCGGCATGTCAGCGACCCATCAGATCCTTGATCGCGCGCGCATTGAGCCGCCCGTCCGCCAGCCGGTTGAGGATGAGGGCAGAGAGCAGCGCACGCTCGGTAAAGCTCTCTGTAATGACGAATTCCTCATTTGAATGAATGCGCCCGCCGCGCACGCCGAGCGTATCCACATTCGGCACGCCGGCAGCAAAGATGTTGTTGCCCTCACAGACACCGCCCGTGTCCACGAACTCAAGATCCAGACCGATGGCGCGCCCGGTTGCGTGCACGGCGTCGAACAGGGCCTGCTGCGCGCCGTTGCGCGGCTTCGGTGGGCGATAGAACCCGCCATGCAGATGGCCGTGGATGCCGTCATGCGCCGTGGCGCGCGCAAACAGGCGGCGGACTTCGGTGTCGGCCCAGGCGGCGGCCTCGGCATCCGGCGCGCGCGCGCCGAAGCGCACGACGGCCAGGTCTGGCACGATGTTCACCGGCGCGCCGCCTTCGATCGCCCCGGCATTGAAGGTCACCCCGTCCCGCTGGCCGTTCAGGCCTTCGAGGCCCATCACGAGTTCGGCCGCCGCGAGCAGCGCGCTGCGGCCCTCTTCCTTCGCCCGGCCGGCATGGGCGGCGCGTCCATGCAGCACGATGTCATACACCGCCGAACCCTTACGCCCGCCGGACATCGCCCCCGTCTCCATCCCCGGCTCATAGGTCATGCCGATCAGGGCACCGGAGCGGGCCGCCTCTGTCAGCGCGCCGTTGCTGGCGAAATTGCCGATTTCCTCATCCGGCGTCATCACGATCCTGTAGCCGATCCGGTCCTTCATCGGCCCGGCCTCGAAGGCTTTCAGCGCTTCGAGCATGACGCACAACCCGCCCTTCATGTCGGCCATGCCGGGGCCGTTGATGCGGCCATCGCCAAGATCGCGGATGGTCTCGAACTGGCCGGGCGGGAACACCGTGTCGTAATGGCCGGACAGGATGATCTGGACCGGCGCGGAGGGGCGCGCCTCAGCGCGGATGATTGGCCCGGTTTCCATCTCGGAGACCTGGCCATTCGCGCCGACTGTCTCGAAAGCCGGCCCGGCTTCGAGGCGCACAGCCGCGTCAAGCTCGGCGAAGGCATCCGCCAGCTTCGGGGCAAACGCCTTCAGCCCGGCAACATTGAAACTGCCGGTATTGTGCACGGACCAGTCCCGGGTCCTTGCGATCATCTGCGGCAGGGCATCGGTCAGGCGCTCGCGGGCAGCGGCGTCCTCCCGGGATAAGTCAGTCAGCGTGTTCATGTCTTTCTGGTTTCACAGCTATGCCCGCGCGGCAAGCCTGACACCCCCTTGCCGCGCAACAAAAAACGGCCCGGCAGGAAGCCGGGCCGTTCCTTGATTGGCGTCAGCCGTCCGGATTAGCGGACGATGATCGAGATTTCCGAGCGGCGGTTCAGCGGCTCGCGCACGCCGTCGCGGGTCTGAACGGCGAGCTGGGTCTGGCCCTTACCATCGCGGGTCACGATGTTCGCCGGAATGCCACGCTCGACCAGAGCGTTGGCGACCGCATCTGCGCGGCGGACCGACAGGCGCTGGTTGTAGGCTGCGTTCCCCGAAGAGTCGGTGTGACCAACAACCGTCACCGAGCTCGGTGAGCAACCAGCGACCGCGCTGATGTTGGCAACAGCCGCATCAATCACGGCAGCCGCCTGGCTGTTCAGGGCCGAGCTGTCCCACTCGAAGTAGACAGTCAGTTCCTGGCTCAGCTCCGAGCACTGCACCTGTGCCGGGCCGGTATCCGTCACCGGCGGGGGCGGCGGAGGAGGCGGCGGCGGGGGCGGCGGAGGCGGCGGGGGCGGCGGAGGAGGAGGCGGCGGGGGCGGCGGCGGCGGAGCCGGCGGCGCGCCGAATGCGAAGCGCAGACCGATCAGGGCGGTGTGGTCGGTATAGTCGGCATCATAGGAAATGCCGCCATGGTTGCCCGCGAAGTTCAGGTCCGGTGCCAGGAAGTATTTGTAGCCGACGTCGAGCGTCAGGCGCTCGGACATCTTGAAGCCAGCGCCGAGCAGACCCTGATAGGCAATGCCGGTGTCCTTGTCGTTGAACCCGTTGACGGCGCTGTAGCTGCCCGGGGTACCCGTCACGCGGTTGGCGGCCTTCGCGCCGATGCGGGCACCACCGATACCAAGGCCGATATAGGGCTGGATCGAACCGCCTTTGTTGAAGTCATAGATACCATTGATCATGACATCGGTGACGGTGGCATAGCCCGACGGGCGCACGATGGCACCCGCGGGGGGGGCGCCGGACACCGAGCGGCTCACATCGAGGGAACCGCTGCGCTGGCCAATGGCGGCTTCAAAGCGCAGGCCGTTTTCCATTGCGAAACCGAGACCGAGCACACCGCCCCAGTTCTCAGAAACATCCGAGTCGCCAGACATCTTGCCGGCGGCATCACCGGTCGCGTCATGATCGACGACACCATCAAAGCTGTACTGCACATCAGCCCGGGTATACCACCCGTCCTGGGCGTGTGCCGCTGTGCCAGCAGTTGCGAATGCAGCAGCGGCAGTCGCGCACAACAGAGTTCTCTTCATACTCAATCCCCTTTTGTGTGCCGGGTGACGGGATTGCCACCGGCCGCAGGTTCATACGGTTAAGCCCGCACAGTCCGGTGTGTAATCGCTTTTTCCGCTGCCCGCGAGCAAAATCCGGCCAAATTCGTCCGTGGGGCGTAAAAAAAACCGGATGGCGAGGCCCTTTTGCAACAGGTTATCAGTTCAGGTTGACGCGCAGCAACAGGCCGCCCCCGCGCATCCCGTTGTATCAATGCGCAGGGCGCCCGGAGGTTCCCGCAATCTGATGAAAATTCCTTGTATTGGTCCGATCTGGAACAGTTTCGCGGGAGAATCGGCGCAGCATCGCACCCTTGCGTCAACTTCCTCCAGCCCGATTCGCAACGCAGCCCCGAACCGCAGGCTGGAGGGCCCCGTTTTCAGGAGAGCAGGCTGAAACTGCCGGACTCGCCTGGCCGCAAAGTTCTCACCCTGGAATTGCATCATGCGGATCGAGGCATGGCCGCGCCCAAATCCCCGGCCGGAAGGCCAACCGGGCTTGCCCATCGCCAGCGCGGCTGCGGAAGAATGGTACCGCCTCCCCGGTTTGAACGGGGGACCTCTAGATCCACAATCTAGCGCTCTAACCAACTGAGCTAAGGCGGCATCCGTTCCGGCGACATACAACTGCCGGGCCGGGGTTTCAAGCGGCCGGGCCACTGCCTGCGGGCAGCCCCGGCGCGCAATAATCTCAGACCTTCACGACCTGGTCGAATTCCAGGTCCACCGGCGTGCCCCGGCCGAAGATCGACACGGTCACCTTCAGGCGGCCATTGGCCTCGTCGATTTCCTCGACAGCGCCCTCGAAGCCCTGGAACGGGCCGTCATTGACCTGCACCTGCTCGCCGATCTCGAAGCTGACCTTCGGGCGCTGGCGCTCGGTGGTCACGTCCTGCGAGCGGCCGAGGATCCGGTCGACTTCCTTCTGGCGCACCGGCAGCGGTTTCTTGCCGCCTTCGGCGCCGAGGAAGCCGGAGACTTTCGGCGTGTCCTTGACGAGGTGGTAGATGTCGTCGGTCAGGCGGGCCTTCATCAGCACATAGCCGGGGAAGAAGCGCTTCTCGACCGTCTTCTTCTTGCCGCGAGCAACCTCGACGACCTCTTCGGTCGGAACCTCGATCTCCTCGATCAGTTCCATCAGGCCCTTGCGTTCGGCCTGTTCACGAATCGTGGCCGCCACCTTCTTCTCGAAGTTGGAATAGGCGTGGACGATATACCACTTGGCTTCAGACATAGGGCCAGCGCGCTCCGGAAAGACTGCCTGCGCCGGGGCCGGCATCAGCCGCCCCGGACGAAATTGACGAACATGCTTATGACCGTATCAGTCAGGAAAAGGAAGATTGCGATCACGATGGACATGATGATCACGAAGATCGTCGCCTGGATCGTTTCCTGGCGCGAAGTCCAGGTCACCTTGTTGCCTTCCGCGCGTACCTGGCGGAGGAACGTCAGAGGCCCGACGCTCTTTTTCTTTTCCTTCGGGTCCTTCTCGGCCATAGCATCACTCACTTGAAAGGCGGGCGCTTAGCCCGTTTGAACGCCCGCGTCCACGGCAAATCTGCATCCTGTGCGATGTGAGCCATGCCTGGCCCGATCACAAGCCCCTGTCTGTAAAGGGCGCCGTCTGCGGCAATGTCAGCCGCCCTTGCCGAAGCTGCGCGGCGGCAGGCCCGGCACATCCACTTCGACCGCGAACAGGCTGCCGGACAAGGGGCGCGCGTCCAGCTGCGGAAAGCTCAGCCCTGTGCGCGCCGTCGTGATGAACAGGGTGCGCATGTCCCGTCCGCCGATGGCGCAGCCCGTCGGCAGGGGCGCGGCCACGATGATCGTCTGGTCCAGCGTCCCGTCCGGCAGGTAGCGCACGACCCGGGAAGCCCCGTGCAGGCACACCCACAGCCCGCCCTCGCTGTCCACCGCCGCCCCGTGCGGAAGGCCGCCCAGCTCATGGGTAAACGCAAAGGTCCGCCGGCCCGACAGCGCGCCCGTCGCCGGATCCGCGTCAAAGGCGAGGATTTCCCCTTCTGCCGTATCGCAGGTGTAGAAGGTGCGCCCGTCCGGCGAGAACTGCATCGTCTTCGTCACCAGCACGGACGGCAGGCGCAGAAGAGACACCGCCTTGTCGGCGCCATACCGGTAGTACTGGCCCGTTGGCTCGCGCCCCGCATCATCCATCGTGCCGAACCAGAACGAGCCGTCCGGCGCGACGCCGCCATCGCTCGTCCGGTTTCCCTCCGGCTCATCGTCCAGCCGGCAGAGCCGCTCATACACTTCACTGGCCGGATCGAAGACACCGATCTCCCGGTCGCCCGCCATCAGCAGGCTGCCATCATACAGCGCCAGGCTGCTCGCCCGCACCGGCAGGTCATAGCGGCGCGTATTGCCGGTTTTCGGATTATAGCGGTGCAGCTTGGCGCGGCGCACATCCACCCACCAGAGGAACCCCTCCGAAGGGCTCCACACCGGGCCTTCGCCCTGCAGACAGCCCGTGGGCGCAACACATTCTGGCGACATCATCATGAGGTAACCTGCCTATCCCGGCCAGATGTTGGGGCGACGCCTTAATCCTCGCCCAGCAAACCTGCAAGGTCTGCCAGTTCGACGAGCCCGTCCTGCAGCACGCCTTCGGCCGAGGCTTCCTCGACCTCCGCGCCGAGGCAATCGAAGGCGAGGCCATAGGCTTCCAGCAGCGGACCATCCGCCACCAGAACGACCTCATCGCCCGGATCATAATGGGTTGCCACGTCCCGCCCGATCAGCAGGCCGGCGACCGCGGCCGCCTTATGGCGCGGGTGGAGACGGCCCGACAGCACCGCCGCCTCGACCGCAAAGACCGGCACCGGCTCGCCCGTATCCAGCGCCATCTCGACCCAGTCGCGGAAGACGCGCTCATCAAAGGCCTGCGCCTGGTCCGGCCCCAGCGCCAGCGTGCCGCCGGTGAGATACAGGTCGCGCAGCTCCGCCGTCATTTCCGTCGCGATGCGCACGATCCGCCCATGCGCCAGCTGGACATGCCGGGTCAGCCGCCCGGCGAGACAGATCGCGCCATGATCCTCGCCGAGCCCGGCCAGCATCGTCTCCGCCCCGCCCGACACATCCGCCGGCTCGCCCTGCCACACCCATGGCACGACATGTACCCCGGCCGTCTCGAACAGCCGCGCCGCTTCGGTCGCCGCCACCGGCAGGCGCATCTCCGCGCGCAGGCTCTCCGGCGCAAGCAGGCCGATGTCCCCGCACGCGATCACCGGCACCTCAATCGCGCTGCCGATCCATTCGCCGAGATGGAAATGTGTGCGCGGCAGGTATTCAGACAGCTCCGGCCGGCGCGCTTCCAGCGCCGAGAAGGCGCCCAGCACCTCGCCCTCAGCATCGAAGGCCCAGCCCGAAAGCCGTGTGCCATTCCAGTCGAGCCCGATCAGTGCCAGCGATTCCGCCATTGTCTCCTGCCGCATCCGGCGCATTCCGCGCCCCTCTAACCTCTGGGGCAGCCCGCCGCGCCGCGCAAGGCGGAAAAAGGCCCCTGCCTGCTTGCCGCCCCGGCGCGCCGCCCGCTAGAGGAGGAGGCGCGACACGCGACGGAGGCGCAAGCCCATGCCCGACACCCAGACCCGGCCGGCCGATGCCGCAGAGGCGCTCACCACCCTCATCAACATCATGGCCCGCCTGCGCGATCCGGACGGCGGCTGCCCCTGGGACTTGCAGCAGACCTTCGCCACCATCTACCCCTACACGATCGAGGAAGCCTATGAAGTCGCCGACGCGATCGAGCGCGGCGACATGGGCGACCTGCGCGACGAGCTTGGCGACCTCCTGTTCCAGGTGATCTTCCACAGCCGCATGGCGGAGGAGGCCGGCGCCTTCGAGCTTGCCGATGTCATCGCCGCCATAAATGACAAGATGATCCGCCGCCATCCGCATGTCTTCGAGGCCGCTGATGGCCGCGATGCAGACGGGCAGACGGTGGCCTGGGAAGAAATGAAAGCCGCCGAACGCGCTGCCAAAGGCAAGGCTGCCAAAGCCGGCAGCGCACTCGATGGTGTCGCCCTGTCCCTGCCCGCGCTGTTGCGGGCGGAGAAACTCCAGAAGCGCGCCGCCCGCACAGGCTTTGACTGGACCGAAACCCCGCCGATCTTCGACAAGCTCACCGAGGAAGTGGAGGAGGTGAAAGCCGCCATGGCCTCCGGCGACGCCGAAGCCATCGAGGACGAAGTCGGCGACCTCCTCTTTGTCGCCGCCAACCTCGCCCGCCGCCTCTCGGTCGATCCCGAACAGGCCCTGCGCCGCGCCAATGCCAAATTCGAACGCCGCTTCCGCGCCATGGAAGCCGCCGCCGCAGCCGAAGGCGTGGATTTCAGTTCGCTGAGCCTCGATGAACAGGAAGCCTACTGGCAGCGGGTCAAGGCAACCGAGCGGAAATAGCTCTCACGTCCCTTACCTTCGTCGCTCCCGACCGGCAAAGCCGGTCTGGGAGCCCATCTCCCGCCACCGCCGCGCCGCTCATCCTGTCTGTCAGGAGATGGGCGCCCAGATGGCTTTCAGCCATCGGGCGTGACGAGGACCTTGAACGAGGTGATCGAAATCACCCCTTCACCACCTCACCGTCCACCCCCGGAAACTCTGCCCGGAACTGCCCGGCACGTTCGGCTGACAGGCGCACGCCCAGTTCCACCGCGCCATCCTCGCCCGTTGTCTCGGATGTCACTTCGCCATGCTGGTGCAGCCAGGCGCGGGCGCGGCCCTGTTCAGGCGGTAGGCGGAAAATGTAAGCTGTCCGTCCCCGGAGCAGCGCGGCCTCGATCAGCGCCAGCAGGGCGTCAATGCCCGCCCCCGTCAGCGCCGACACCGCAACCGCCGGCGGCTCCGCCCCGTAGGCTGCCAGCGCCTCCAGCGAGGCGGCGCGCTCGGGCGGCAGCAGGTCCATCTTGTTCCAGACCTCGATCATCGGCGGCAGCGGCAGGCCGGACTCACTCTCCAGCCGCTCCAGCACCTGCATCACATCATCGGCCTGGTCGAGATCAGACGCGCTCGCCCGGTCGCGCACATGCACCAAGAGGTCCGCCTGAAGGGATTCCTCCAGCGTCGCCTGGAAGCTGTCGATGAGGTGGGTCGGCAGGTCGGTGATGAAGCCCACCGTATCAATCAGCGCCGCCTCGCCCAGCGTCGGCAGGTCGAGCCGCCGGATGGTCGGGTCGAGCGTCGCAAAGGGCATGTCCTTGGCCAGCACATCGGCCCCGGTCAGCCGGTTGAACAGGCTGGACTTGCCTGCATTGGTATAGCCCACCAGCGCGACCACGGGCTTGCCGGAGCGCCGCCGCCCGGCGCGCTGCACTTCGCGCGTGCGCTTCACATCCTCTAGGTCGCGGCGCAGCCGCAGGATCTTCTCGTCCAGCATCCGCCGGTCCGCTTCCAGCTGGCTCTCGCCGGGCCCCGACAGGAAGCCCCCGCCGCCGCGCTGGCGCTCAAGGTGGGTCCAGGTCCGCACAAGCCGCGAGCGCTCATAAAGGATGCGCGCCAGCTCCACCTGCAGGCGGCCTTCCTTGGTGCGCGCGCGAAGACCGAAGATTTCAAGGATCAGCCCCGTCCGGTCGATGACCTTCACACCGAGGCGTTTCTCGAGATTGCGTTGCTGCACCGGCGTCAGGCTGCCATCGATCACCGCCAGCGTGCAATTGTGCGCCTCGATATCCCCCGCCATCCGGTCCAGCAGGCCGCCGGAGAGGAGATAGCTGGGATTGACGTCGCGCACATGATCCGGCCGGAGGAAGCCGAGCTCGCAGCCCAGCGCCTCGACAAGGCCTGCGGTTTCAGAGAGCCGGTCCGGGCCCGGCCTGTCCGCTGGAGTGAACCAAGGGATCACGACGCCGGCGATCTCGGGCGCCGGCAGGCGGTCGATCATGCCCGGCTTCAAGCGGGATCAGTCCGCATCCATTTCCTCATCGAACAGCTGCACAGGGGCGCTGGGCGCGATGGTGGAAATGGCGTGCTTGTAGACAAGCTGCGGCGGACGGCCATCGCCGCGCAGCAGGACGCAGAAATTGTCGAACCATGTCACCACCCCCTGCAGCTTGACCCCGTTGACGAGGAAGACGGTGAGCGGGGTGCGGGATTTGCGGACAGCGTTAAGGAAGGTGTCCTGGAGGTTCTGCTTCTTGTCGGCGGACATGGGTTATGTCTTTCTGGTGCTTGTTCTCGTTATGATTTATCCGGCAGCTAGTGCGGTTGCGTCACCTTCGCAAGTGCACACCCGCTTTACCCTCTCCAGAAACTGAGGGAAAGCGCGGGAAGCACTGTGAGTATCTCGACCCTGCCCAAAAGCATGGCAATTACAAGGAGCCCCTGCTCGGCAGGCGTCAGCACAGCGCGCTCGGCGGTGGCGATCAACCCTCCGGAACTCGTCAGCCCGCCGATCGCCAGCCGGATCGAATCACCGATCGCATCCCCGGCGAAGGAAAACGCCGTCATCAGCACAAACACGGCCACCACATAGCCGATGAAATACACCCAGACGCCGATCACGCTGCGCTCGTCCAGCTCCCGGTCGCGGAAGCGGAAACTCAGGACCGAGCGGCGATAGCCGAGCTGCAGGAATTCCTGCCCCGCCCGGCGCCCCAGCACGATGAAGCGCGCGATCTTGATGCCGCCCGCCGCCGCCAGCGCCGAGCCGCCGATCAGGCCCGGCAGCACATGCAGCGTCAGCGGCACGCTCGCCCCGGCCGCGCCCACACTCAGCGGCAGTCCGGAGGTCGACAGCGCCGACACCGACCAGGCCGCGGCATCATCCAGCGCAAATCCCAGCGGAATCAAGGCCGCCGCAAACAGCACCGCCAGCGCGGCAAAGGTCACGGTCTCCGGGTCCAGCGCCGCCGATTTCACCGATCCGACGCGCAATGGCAGCCAGATCGCCAGCCCCAGCGCGCCGATCACCATGCCGAAAGTCAGCACCACCGACGCCGCGAGCGAAAGCGGCGCCGCCGCCGCAGCCCCCGGCAGGACGAGGCCCGTGGTGATCACGCTGACCGCATCCGCCAGCGCCCGGCCCGGCGGCACGCCCGCCACCAGAAGCAGCAGCAGGATGAAGGCCGTCGAAATGCCGAGCATCAGCCCGACCGCCACATAAATGCGCGGCATCGCATCGAAATAGCTCGTATCCGGCACGGTAAACAGCACCGTGCGGTGGATCCCCGGCCCGCCCAGATTGATCGCCGCGAACACGCCGGCTGCCATCACCACCGCCGCATAGGCGCCGATCAGGTGCAGCAGGCCGCGCCAGTAGATCAGGCTCGCCGGCCATCCGTCCTCGCCGAAGACGAGCGTCGAATGCCCCGTTGTTGTCAGGCAGGAGGTTGCTTCGAATACCGCCGCCATCGGCGAATCATTGGCCACCCCGAAGACAAACGGCAGTGCCGACGCGAGCGGAGCCATCAGCCACCAGAGCAGCACCACCGCCAGCGCATCGGAAGGCCGCGCCCGCCGCGCCGGCTTCGGCGAAAGCAGCAGCACGCTGGAGCCGAACACGGCGAGGCTGAGGGCCGTCGCCCCGAAGGCAATCACCTGCGGCGTCTCGCCGAACGCAGCCGCCACGCCTGCGCCAGACAAGGCCGCCCCCGCGAGGATCAGCATCAGGAGCGCCAGGACGCGGACGACGGAGGCGTAATTCATGGCTAGAAATAGTCCGGGTTGACCCGGAAGAATTTCTCGACGCTGCGCACCATGTCGGCCTCATAGAAGAGGATCAGATGATCCTCCGGCCGCACGGTCACGGTCTCGTCCGCCATCATCACCTGATTGTCGCGCACAATGGCGGCAGCCGCGACGCCTTCGGGCATGTCGTCATGGCCAAGCGGCTTGCCGATGAGGGAGGAGGATTCCAGCGCCACGCCTTCTGCCACTTCCGCCGCGCCGTCTTCGAGCGATTGCAGGCCGAGGATCCGCCCCCGGCGCATCCTGAGCAGGATCTGGGACACGGTCAGCGCCCGCGGATCGAGCACGGTATCGACCCGCATGTCCGGTGCCAGTGTGGCGAGTTCCGGCGTATTGATCAGCGCCAGCGCCCGGCGCGCGCCCGCCCGCTTGGAAAGATTGCTGATCAGGAGGTTCGTCTTGTCATCATCAGTGATGACGATCACGAAGTCCGCCCGCTCCACCCCGCCTTCCGACAGGATGTCGGGATTGAGCCCGTCACCCTGGATCACGATGGAGCGCTTGACCATGGAGACCGCCTTGTTGGCGCGCTCGCTGTCCCGCTCGATCATCCGTACCCGGATATGGCTTTCCTTCTCCAGCATCCGCGCAACATAGAGGCCCACATTGCCGCCGCCGACGATCACCACATGATCCAGCCGGTTCTGCTGGGTACTGAAGATCGAGGTCAGCCGCGGGGCGTGCGCATCGAGTACGGCGGCATAGACCCGGTCGCCCGCCTTCAGCACATCCTTCGCCCGCGCCGCCCGCAGGCTCTCGCCCCGGCCGATGCCGACGATCCGGGCGGAAAGCTCCGGGAACAGCCCGCGCATCTGGTCCACCGCCGTATCAATCAGCGGGTTTCCGGCGGTCACTTCAAATCCGATCAGCTTGATCTGCCCGGCGGCAAAGTTCGCGCTCATGATCGCGCCCGGCGTGCGGCACCGCTGCAGGATCGCATCGCCCACCTCTGCCTCCGGCGAGATCACCATGTCGATGGGCAGCCCCTCGCGCGAGAAGATGTTCTTCCAGGCGGGCTCCAGGTAGGATCGGTCGCGCACCCGCGCGATCTTGAACGGCACCGAGAACAGCGTGTGGGCGATCTGGCAGATCACCATGTTGATCTCGTCGAAATGGGTGACCGCGATGATCATTTCGCAGTCTTCGGCCCGCGCGCGCTTCAGCACATCGGGATGGGCCGCATGGCCGACAATGCCGCGCACATCGAGGTCGATCGACACCTGGTCGACGAGGTCGGCGCTCTCGTCGATGATGGTGATTTCATGCTTCTCGCGGGCAAGGCGGCGGGCAATGCCCTGCCCCACCCGCCCGGCGCCGCAGATCAGAACATGCATGGCTCAAGCGCCCCCGAAGAACGGCTCAGGAATCCTGACGGACACCCGTAGCTATCCCCAAAGCCTTTAATTTTCTGTGCAGGGCGGAGCGTTCCATACCGATAAACTCAGCCGTGCGCGAGATATTGCCGTTAAAGCGCGTGATCTGCAGCGTCAGGTATTCCCGCTCGAACTGCTCGCGTGCATCGCGCAGGGACAGGCCCACAAGCTCCGCAGACCCCGCTTTTTCCGCCTGTGACGGGCCCCGGCCGGGATCGCGCGGCAACTCGTCCACGCTGATCGGGCGGGTTGCATCCGGCGGCGACAGGATCAGGATGCGTTCCACCATATTGCGCAGCTGGCGGATGTTTCCCGGCCAGTCCATTGATTGCAGCACCGCCAGCGCCTCGGTCGAAAACCGCCGGAAGGTCAGCCCCGAAGTCTCGGCAATCCGTTCACAGAAATAGGTCGACAGGTCGATGATATCATCGCGCCGCTCCATCAGCGACGGCACCCGCAGCGGCACGACGTTCAGCCGGTAATAGAGATCCTCGCGGAAATTCCCCGCCTCGATCTCGGCGCGCAGGTCTTTCGTGGTCGAGGCCATCACCCGGACATCGACGCTGACATCCGAACGCCCGCCGACCCGCTGGAAGCGCTGCTCCGTCAGCACACGGAGTATCTTGTTCTGCGTGCCGACCGGCATGTCCGCCACTTCGTCGAGCAGAAGCGTGCCGGTATGCGCCCGCTCGAACAGGCCGACGCGCACCGTGCGCCCGCCCGAATCCTCCTCGCCGAACAGCGTTGCTTCCATCTGGTCGGGCGCAATCGTGGCCGCTGTGACGACCACGAACGGGCCTTCCGCGCGCATCGAATTCTTGTGGATCAGCCTTGCGGCCAGTTCCTTGCCGACACCCGCCGGGCCGGAGATCAGCACGCGCGAATTGGTCGGCGCCACCTTGTCGATCGCCGCGCGCAGCGTGCTCGCTGCCTGGCTGTTGCCGATCCAGCGTTCTTCATCGCCCGCCCGGTTGCGCAGCGCGGCATTCTCATAGCGCAGCGCCGCCGCCTCGATGGCGCGCTCGACCACCAGCATCAGCCGGTCGGTCTTGATCGGCTTTTCGATGAAGTCGAACGCCCCGCGCCGGATCGCGGCAATCGCCGTCTCGATGTTGCCATGCCCGCTGATGACAATGACCGGCAGGATCGGGTCGATGGATTTGAGGTATTTGAGCAGCGACAGGCCGTCCATCCCGCTGCCCTGCAGCCAGACGTCCAGGATCACCAGCCGCGGCGTGCGCGAGCGTACTTCCTCCAGCGCGCGCTCCGCCGTGTCGGCGGTGCGCACCGCATAGCCCTCATCGCCGAGAACCCCGGCCATCAGTTCACGGATGTCCGGCTCGTCATCCACCACCAGGATATCCAACGCCATGCGAACGTCTCCTCTACAAACTCAAAGGGTACGGGACGCGGCCATCTTCGCCGCCGGTCTCGTCCCGGGATGGATCTTCCGCCTGCAGGGCGAGCGCGCCATTCTCCGGCAGCAGCACGCGCACCCGCGCGCCGCGCAGGCCATCGGGCCGGTTCTGCAGGGAGATGGAGCCGCCATGATCGGCGATGATCCGGTTAACTATGGCAAGACCAAGGCCGGTGCCTTTTTCCCGCGTCGTCACATAAGGCTCCAGAAGCCGCGCGCGCACTTCCGCCGGAAAGCCCGGGCCATTGTCCTCGATGATCACTTCAAGGTCGCGCCCGGAAGGCTTCAGCTGGATGCGGATATGCCCCTCGGCATCGCCGCCGCCCGTTTCGCCGTCGATGGCTTCAGCGGCGTTTTTCAGGAGGTTGCCGAAAGCCTGCCCCAGCAGGCGCTCATCGCCCAGGAACATCGCCTCAGGCAGCTCGGTCTCCAGCTGAATCTGAATCTCCGGCGAGACAACCCCTTGCGAGAAGGTCGACTCCTTCAGCAGCGCCACCATGTCGAACGGCGCCAGGCTCGGCTTCGGCATCCGCGCGAAGGAAGAGAACTCCTCCACCATATGCGCAATCTCGTCCACCTTGCGCAGGATCGTATCCGTGCAGCGCTCGAACACGCCGTCCGGATCGTCGATCTTCGGCCCATAGCGCCGCTTCAGCCGCTCTGTCGACAGCATGATCGGCGTCAGCGGGTTGCGGATCTCATGCGCGATGCGCCGCGCCACATCCCGCCAGGCGAGCTGGCGCTGCGCCATCACCAGCCGCGTCGTATCGTCAAAGGTCAGCACGCAGCCCCCCTCCGGCTCCGGCGCAGTCTTGAGGCGGACGTTCAGCACTTCGCCGCGCCGGCTGATGTCCAGCGTCGCATCCACCGGCGCCCCGCGCTCCAGCGTATCGCGCACAGGCCGCGCAAAGGCAGGCGCAATCTCGGACAAGAGCGCGCCCTGCGCCGGCTCTTCGATACCGAGCAGGTCCAGCGCCGAGCGGTTCGCCAACGTGATCCGCCCGTCAGGGTCTACCCGCATGACGCCCGCACCCAGTTCCGCCAGCAGCGTCTCGACAAAGCGGCGCCGGTCTTCCTCTTCATTGCGCGCGCGGATCAGCGCGTCCCGCTGGCCGGATAACTGCTCCGTCATCGCATTGAAGGACTGGCTAAGCGCGTGCAGCTCATCCTCCGGCCCGGTCACCGGCACGCGCACCGTCAGGTCCCCGTCGCGCACCGCATGGGCCGCCCCGGCAAGCCGCCCGATCGGCCCCGTCACCCGCCCCGACGCCTCCAGCCCGAGCCGCGCCGCCAGCAGCAGCACAAGGCCTGCAATCTGCGCATAGCCGATCACGAAGATCGTCTGCAGCCGCCCGCCGCTCTGCTTGGCGGCGTAGTAATCCTCCAGCGCCGCTTCCGCCTCGCGCAGCGAGCGCGCCGCGTTCCGGTCGAACACCTTCACCGCATAGATATAGCCGTCGAGGGGCGCCGAAATCCGGATCAGCGCCGTCGCCAGACCCCGGCCTTCATAGAGGGTCGTCGCCACCGCGCCCTGATCGGCCTCGAGATAGGCCGATTTCGGCGGCAGCAGCAGGATCGGGTCGAGCACGCTCGCCTCGGCGATCAGATCCACACCGTCCCCGCCGAGGATCGCAATGGTCAGGAATTCCCGGCTGGTCAGCTCTGCCCGGAGGCCATCAAAGAACGCCGCCGAGGCATAGTCATAGATCGCCTCGCCGCCCTCCGCGCCGGTGTCCGCCGAGGCAAGGGTGCGATCTACCTGCCGGGCGAAATTCTCGATATCCAGCGCGGCGAGGCGCATGTCGGAATCAAAGCCGGACTGGAAATTCTCCACATAGGTGCGGAAGATTTCCGCATTCTGCTGCATCAGATTGTCGACCCGCTCGCCAATCCACCGGTCCAGCCCGCGCGTGATGAACGCGCCCATGAACACCGCGACCACCATCGCCGGGATCAGCGCAGAAAAGCCGAACAGCAGCACGAAGCGCCGCGCCATCCGTCCGTCGCCCTGCCCGCGCCCGCCGCCCCGGATGTTCAGGTATTCGCGCACCACGATGACCGCGAGCACCGTCAGGAGCAGGAAGTTCAGCCCCAGCAGCCAGGGCGTCGCCCCGGCGGTCGGATCGTCCGGCGCTGCGCCCGAAATGGCAATGAAGGTCGCAAACACCGCGACGAGGGCCGCAATGATGAACAGCCCCTCGAACAGGGCCCAGCTTGCCTTGGGTGTCTGCGAGGTCGCTGCGGTCAAACTCGGCTTTCCGGCTCTTAGGGCCCCCGCCCCGTTGCAGGAAAGACACACATTAAGTGTCCCGACCGCAACACTGGTGCACTAAAAGCACAGACCGCTACGCCGTCAATCAGTCTTCTGCAATGCCCAGAGCGTTAATCTTGGCCCGGAGCGTGTTCCGGTTCATGCCCAGCAATTGCGCCGCGCGCACCTTGTTGCCCGATGTCACCGACAGGGCGAGCCGGATCAGCGGCCGCTCGACACGGTTAATGACGGACTCATGCACATTCGACTCGTCCAGCTCCCCGCTGGCCACCAGGTCGCCCATCACATAGCGGTGCAGCAGCGCCTCGATCTCCGCCTCGAAGCCGGGATTGCTGCCGGTCTTCTCCGCCGCGCCCATGCGCATCTCGCGCTCGACATCCATGACCGTGATGACGCTGTCGGACGACAGCACCGCAAGGCGCAGGACAAGGTTCTCCAGCTCGCGCACATTGCCCGGCCAGTCATAGGCCGCCATCAGGTCCAGCGCCGACTTGTCGAATGTGCGCGCTGCCAGCCCCTGCCGCTGGGCGCGGATCAGGAAGGCGCGGGCGAGTTCCGGAATGTCTTCCTTGCGCTGCCGCAGCGGCGGCAGGGTCAGCCGCATCACGTTAAGGCGGTAGAACAGATCCTCGCGGAACTTGCCCTCCTCCACCAGCCGGCCCAGGCTGCGCCGGGTCGAGGCGATCAGGCGCGCCCCGCCCTGCTCGCGCAGCAGCTTCACCAGCTGCGCCTGCGCCTCGGCCGGCAGGTCGCCGATCTCGTCGAGATAGAGGGTGCCGCCTTTCAGGTGCGCCGCTCCCGGCGCGCCGCTGGTGCCGAACAGTTCGCGGTTGATCTCCGCCGGCGGCATCGCTGCGAGGTCGAGCGCAATGAAACGTCCGTTCTTGGACTGGCCGAGCTGGTGGATCGCCCGCGCCGCGAGTTCCTTGCCGGTGCCGCTCTCGCCCTCGATCAGCACAGTCAGGTCGGTGTTCATCACCTTGGCGATCAGGCGGTAGACTTCCTGCATCGCATCGGATCGCCCGATCAGCGGCAGGCCGGCATCATAGGCCGCCTTCTGCGCTTCGGGATTGATCGCCCGCTCGCTCGCCGGCGCAGACTTGAGCGCCCGCCGCACAAGGCTGGAGAGCACATCAATATCAAACGGCTTCGGCAGGTAATCGAACGCGCCATGCTCGGCTGCAGACGCCGCCGTCAGGATCGTGTTCTGCCCGCTCATCACGATGAAAGGCAGCTCCGGCCGGGCGAGCTTCATCGAGGGCAACAGGTCGAAGATCGACGTGTCGCCCAGATAGACGTCAGTGACCACCACATCGCCCTCGCCATTGCGCACCCAGCGCTGCAGCGCATCGGGCGAGCTCGTCGCGCGCACTTCATAGCCGGCAGAGACCAGCGTCTGGTTCACGACGAGGCGGATGCTGGCATCATCTTCCGCCAGCAGGACAGTCTTGTCAGCCATGGGTCAGGCCTCCGTGAGGGGCAGGAGAACGGTAAACCGTGTGGCGCCCGGCTGGCTGTCCACGCGGATCTGTCCGCTATGCGCGTTGATCACTTCACTGACGACCGAGAGGCCAAGCCCCCGCCCGCCGGATTTGGAACTCTGGAACACGTCAAAGATCGTCGACTGGCGCTCGCGCGGGATGCCGGCGCCATTGTCCTCGATCGAGATCAGCATCGCCCGGTGAAGACCGGGACCGAGCCGCGCCTGGCGCATTGCGAGCCCCGCCGCATAGGCCGTACGGATCACTACTTCGCCGCGCGCCCCGGATTCAGACGCTGCCTCGGCGGCATTGCGCACGATGTTCTGGAAGGCCTGCTGCAGATGGTCCGGGTCGGCCATGATGTCCGGCAGCGAGGGATCGAATATGCGCCGGAATTCCACCTTTGCCCCCATCGCCGCCCGCTCCGAGGCGAGCACCTTGTCCAGCAGCGCATGGACATTGCAGCCCTGCATCCGGGGCGCCGAGAACAGCTCGAAGGCCGAGAGCCGGTTCACCAGCCGCTCGATCCGGCGGGCCTCATCCTTGATGATGTCGAGCAGCTCCGATTGCCCGCCATGGCCCTGCCGCTCCAGGAGCTGCGCCGCGCCGATGATGCCGGCCAGCGGGTTCTTCACCTCATGGCCGAGGATACGCCCGAACCCGGCGGCCCCGGCAATCCCTTCGGACGGGTCGCGCGCCGGTGCCTCGGCGAGCGCCAGGATGAAGTTCTGCCCCTCGACCATCCGCAGGCGGACATCACAGATCACCCGCACCTGCATCGACGGCCCGGAGACCGGCGTGGCCGGCGCGGTGATCTCCGCCGGGTCGCGCTCGGCCCGGTCGATCAGCTCGAACAGGAGGGAGTCATGGAAGATCACCTCGCTCAGCGGCCGCCCGACGAGGGCCCGGCGGGACAGCTTGAGCAGCGACTCCGCCGCCGGATTGACATTCGCAATGCGCCGCCGCGCATCCAGCTGGATCAGCGCAATCGGCGCCACATCGGCAAGCCCCGACGGCTTGACCCCGGTCAAAGTACTCATGCCGGAACACCCCTTTCTGGGACAACTCCTGAATAAACGTCTCTCAGCGCGCTGATCAGCGCGGAGGCTGGCGCAAGGCGGCAGAGATCCGCGCGCAGCTGCCGGCGCGCGCCCTCCTCCATCGGCATGTCCAGCGCATCAATGGCGGCGGCGACATGCTTGCGCACCATCCGCAGGCCAAGGTCGGCGCCATAGAGCGCCACGGAATCCTCGATCTGCTCACACAAGGCAGACAGCTGTTCGCCAAGGCCCGGCGCCCGCCAGGAGCGGCCTTCAAGGCTCGCGGCAACCTCGCCCACGATCCAGGGCCGGCCCATTGCCGCCCGGCCGATCATCACCCCATACGCCCCGCTGAGCGCCAGCGCCTCGCGCGCGCTCGAAATGTCCGAAATGTCGCCATTGACGATCACCGGCAGGGCGACTGCCTCGACTGTCCGGCGCACCGCCGCCCAGTCCGCCCGCCCGCCATAGAACTGGCAGCGCGTGCGCCCGTGCACGGTCAGCATTGCCACGCCCCGCGCCTCTGCCATCCGGGCAAGCTCCGGCGCGTTGAGGGAAGTATCATCCCAGCCCAGCCGCATCTTCAGCGTCACCGGGCGTCCGCCCGCGCCTTCAATGGCCGCGTCGATGATCTCGCCGGCCACAGAGAGGTCACGCATCAGCGCCGAGCCGGACTGGCCGCCTGTCACCTGTTTCGACGGGCAGCCCATATTGATGTCGATGACATCGACGCCCGCTTCCGCCATCAGCCGCGCGCCGGCGAGCATGTCTTCCGGTCGCCTTGCTGCAAGCTGCACGATCAAGTCGCCCGCCCCCTCATGCCGGCAGGTGCGCCGCACAACGTCCGGTCGCGCGCGGGCGAGCATTTCGCCCGCCACCATCTCGGATACAACCGCAGGTGCCCCGAAATGCACCGCCTGGCGCCGCATCGGGGCATCAGTCGCCCCCGACATCGGCGCGAGGAGCACTTTCGGTGCCTGAAATTTGTTCATGCACTCATCTTCCCGACTTTTCATTTTTTCGCAAGCGCACAAATGATGTGCAATAACTTTCCCCTGTGAGGACATTTCGTAGTGTAGCCAGCCCCTTCAGGGCCGGATACAAGCCGGAACATGACCAGAGCCGCTGCCATAATTGTCGCCGGAGGAACAGGCCAGCGCGCAGGCGCCAGCCGCCCGAAACAGTGGCAACCCCTTCTCGGCCGGCGGGTCATTGACTGGTCCGTCGACGCCTTCCGGGCGCATCCGGCGATTGCCGAGCTGATCGTGGTGGCTGACGCCGGCGCCGCGTTCGAGCCCGGCACCCTCCCCGTGAAACTGGCCCCGCCGGGGGCCACGCGAACCCTGTCCGTGCTGAGCGGCCTCGCGGCGGTGACCCTGCCGGAGGATGCGCCGGTCCTGATCCATGACGCCGCAAGGCCAGGCCTCGACGCGGCCACCATCACCGCCCTCATCGCCGCGCTCGAAACCTCTGACGGCGCCGCCCCCGCCCTGCCCGTCTCCGACGCCCTCAAACGCGCACGCGAAAACGGCGCCATCGACACGGTTGACCGCGCCGGCCTCTGGCGCGTGCAGACCCCGCAGGCTTTCCGCCTCGGCGCCATCCGCAAGGCCCTCGCGAGCGCCGGACCCGACCTCGTCGACGACCTCGCCGCCATAGAAGCCACCGGCGGACGGATAGAATTCGTTCCCGGCTCCGCCCGCCTCACCAAGATCACCTATCCGGAAGATTTCGACATGCTCGCCCGCCTCCTCGCCCCCTCTGGCACCCCGCGCATCGGCAAGGGCTATGACGTGCATGAGTTCGAGGCCGGCACCCATGTCACCCTCTGCGGCGTCGCCATTCCGCATGTGGCGAAACTGAAAGGCCACTCCGACGCCGACGCCGCCTGGCATGCCCTGACCGATGCCATCCTCGGCGCCGTCGCACTGGGCGACATCGGCGACCATTTCCCGCCCTCAGACCCGCGCTGGAAGAATGCCGACAGCGCCATCTTCCTCAAGGCCGCGCAGGACCTCGCCCTCCAAAAAGGCTACGCGATCGCCAATTGCGACATCACCGTCATCTGCGAAGCCCCCAAGGTAAAACCCCACCGCGAAGCTATGCGCGCCCGCACGGCGGAGCTGCTGGGGCTTCCGCTCGATGCGATCAGCGTGAAGGCGACGACGACCGAGGGGCTCGGCTTCACGGGTCGGCGCGAGGGGATTGCGGCGGAGGCTGTGGCGCTGCTGGTGCCGGTCTAGTTTCCCCCTCCGCCCCTCCGGGGCACCTCCCCCGCTCTGCAGGGGAGGATAACGGCTTCGCCGGATGCAACACCATCCTCCCCTGCGAAGCGGGGGAGGTGGCAGACCGCGAAGCGGGCTGACGGAGGGGGGAACTTTCCGGGTCCCGGTCCTTGGACCTCTGGTCCAAAGCCGGGATGACGGATAAGGGGCGTTCGCATTTTGCCGTCATCCCGGAAATCGCGCAGCGATTGTCCGGGACCCAGAAAAGCCTCACGCGCCTTACCCCCACGGCATGATTTCCAAGCCCCCACCTTCATGAGAGCCTTCCCCCAAAGACTACCGGGAGGAATGCATGGACAACATCCTGATCACCGAGCGGCGCGGGCATGTCGACATCCTGACGCTGAACCGGCCCGAAGCGATGAACTCGCTCGATTATGAGCTCTATGACGCGCTCGAACACGCCGTGCGCGTGAGCACCGCGCGCGCCATTGTTATCACAGGCTCCGGCACGCGCGCCTTCTGCGCCGGGGATGACGTCAAGAAAATCCTCTCCAAGGGCGCGCCTGTCACGCCGGAGCGGGCAGCGAAAGCCAAGGAGACAGGAGGGCTGACGCCGGCCGCAGACGCCCTTCTGCATACAGACATTCCGGTCATCGCCGCGATCAATGGCTTCGCCCTCGGCTGGGGCGCGGAGCTTGCCATCATGGCGGATATCCGCGTGATGGCTGAGACTGCGAAATTCGGCGAAATCTTCGTCACGCGCGGCCTCTGCTGCGATGCGCCGGGGCTCGGCCGCCTCGCCCAGCTGGTCGGCCGCGAGAAGGCGAGCGAGCTCCTCTTCACCGGCGATGTGATCGATGCGGCCGAGGCGAAAGCCATCGGCCTCGTCAGCCGGGTCGTGCCGCCCGAGGACCTGATGCCGACCGCCATCGCCCTCGCCGAGAAGATTGCCGCCAACCCGCCCCAGGCCGTGCGCGCGCTGAAAGCGGGCCTCCGCCGCACGCTTGATCCCGACTGGCGCGATACCGGCAAATGGGCGATCACCGAAATCCGCCGCCTGATGCAGACCGCCGACGCGAAGGAGAGCGCCGCCGCCTTCCTCGAGAAGCGCACGCCCGTCTTCACGGGGCAGTGAACCGGCGCTAGACAAGCCCCATGTTTCCCGAACGCCTCCGCAACCTCGCCATGCTGGTGCTCGACGATGCCGAGCGCGCGCGGCTGAAGATCGTCACCGCCGAAAGCTGCACCGGCGGCCTCGTCGCCGCGCTGCTGACGGAGATCCCGGGCTCCTCCAGCGTCGTGGACCGGGGCTTCGTCACCTATTCCAACAAGGCGAAGGAAGAGATGCTCGGCGTGCCGGGCGATGTGCTGGCCGATTTCGGCGCGGTATCAGAGCCCGTCGCCCGGATGATGGCCGAGGGCGCGCTGGCAAACAGCCGGGGAAATATCTCGGTCGCGATCACCGGCGTCGCCGGCCCCGGCGGCGGCACGCCGATGAAGCCGGTCGGCACGGTGCACATCGCCTGCGCGCGCGAGAACCGCGCCATTATTCATGAGATGCTTCAGCTCGGCGATATCGGCCGGAACGCCATCCGCATGGCCTCGGTGGAAACCGCGCTCACCCTGATCCAGGCGCAGATGCGGTAAGCCCCGCCCGGCAGGTCAGCGCCTCACTCCTCCCGCAGCACCCGCGCCTTGCCGCGTCCCAGCGCCAGCGCCTTGATCGCGCCGCGAAACGTGCGCACCTCCTGCTGCGTCCACTCCGCCCGCACCAGCGCGCTGCGCAGGTTCGCAATCATCACCGGCGTCTTTTCCGGCGGGTAGAAATAGCCCGCGCGTTCCAGCTCCGCCTCGAAATGCTCGAACATGCCGATCAGGTCTTCCCGGCTCGCCGCCTCGCCGACGCCCTCGCCCTTGCCCTCGAACTTGCCGCCGAGCCCCGCCTGCGCCCCCCACTGGTGACAGAACACGCCGACCGCCTGGGCAAGGTTCAGCGACCAGAAATCCGGGTTCACCGGATAGGTCAGGATTGCATCGCAAAGCGCCACCGCCTCATTCGGCAGGCCGGATTTCTCGCCGCCGAACAGCACCCCGGCAGGTCCGCCGCGCGCCGCCAGCGCCGCCACCGCGCCCGGCGCATCGAAGACCGGCTTTTCCATGCCCCTTGGCCGCGCAGTTGTCGCGACCAGATAGGTCAGGTCCGCGACTGCCGCCTCAAGCGTCTCGAAGACGGACACAACCGTGCCCTGCCCCAGCGCGCCGGCCGACATCGCCTCCGCCGTCTCGCTCGGCCAGCCATCACGCGGGGCGATCAGGCGCAGGTCGGTCAGGCCGAAATTCAGCATCACCCGCGCCGCCGCGCCGATATTCTCGCCCAGCTGCGGCGTGTGCAGCAAAATCGCGGGTTTGGCAGACATATCAGCTCTCAGTTTAGAGGTTTTGACGCGGGCAACGGGTCTGCTATAGCCCCGGCCAACCCGAATGCAGCGCAAGGATTACAGAAAATGGCGAAGATCAAGGTCAAGAACCCCATCGTGGAGATGGACGGCGACGAGATGACCCGGATCATCTGGCAGGTCATCAAGGACAAGCTGATCCACCCCTATCTCGACATCGACCTGAAATATTACGACCTCTCGATCCAGAGCCGCGACGCGACCGACGACCAGATCACCATCGACGCGGCCGAAGCCACCAAGAAATACGGCGTCGCCGTCAAATGCGCGACCATCACGCCGGACGAGGCCCGGGTTGAGGAATTCGGCCTCAAGAAGATGTGGAAGTCGCCCAACGGCACCATCCGCAACATCCTCGGCGGCGTCGTCTTCCGCGAGCCGATCGTCATTTCCAACATCCCGCGCCTCGTGCCGGGCTGGACCAAGCCGGTCATCATCGGCCGCCACGCTTTCGGCGACCAGTACCGCGCGACCGACTTCCTCGTGCCCGGCAAGGGCAAGCTGACCATGAAATTCGAAGGCGAGGACGGCAAGGTCATCGAGAAGGAAGTCTATGACTTCCCCGGCTCCGGCATCGCGATGGGCATGTATAACATCGACGAGTCGATCCGCGACTTTGCCCGCGCCTCGTTCAATTACGGCCTGCAGCGCAAGATGCCCGTCTACCTCTCCACCAAGAACACGATCCTGAAAGCCTATGACGGCCGCTTCAAGGACATCTTCCAGGAAATCTGGGACACCGAATTCAAGGACAAGTTCGCTGAATTCAAAGGCACCTACGAGCACCGCCTGATCGACGACATGGTCGCCGCCGCGATGAAATGGTCCGGCGGTTATGTCTGGGCGTGCAAGAACTATGACGGCGACGTCCAGTCCGACACGGTTGCGCAAGGTTACGGCTCGCTTGGCCTGATGACCTCGGTGCTGCTCTCCCCCGATGGCAAGACCGTCGAGGCTGAAGCTGCCCACGGCACCGTCACACGCCACTACCGCGCCCACCAGAAAGGCGAGGCCACCTCGACCAACTCCATCGCTTCGATCTTCGCCTGGACCCAGGGCCTCGACCATCGCGGCCGCATGGACGAGACCCCCGAAGTGCGCGCCTTCGCCCAGCTGCTCGAGAAGACCATCATCGAGACGGTTGAAGCCGGCTTCATGACCAAGGACCTCGCCCTCCTCGTCGGCCCCGACCAGGGCTACCTGACGACCGAAGGCTTCATCGAAAAAGTCGCCCAGCGCTTCGAAGAGGCGATGGCGAAAGCCTGATCCGTCCTCTGACGGATTGACCTGCAACGGCGGCCGGGGTTTCCCTGCCGCCGTTTCCTTTTGTGGCGCCTCTCATATGACCGAAATCACTCTCCGCCCCGCCCGGCCCGACGACGCCGAACGCCTCGCCCATATCGGCGTCGCCACCTTCATCGACAGCTACACTTTCGACATCGACGGCGCCGCCATGGTCGCCCATTGCACGCGCCAGCACGCGCGCAGCGTCTATGAGGCCTGGCTCGCAGACCCCGCTGCCTCGGTGTGGCTCGCCGAATATGCCGCCACCGGCGCCCCCATCGGCTATGCCGTCAACTGCCCGCCGGACCTTCCGGTTGCGCCCGAGCCCGGCGATATCGAGCTCAAACGCATCTACGTCCTCTCCCGTTTCCACGGGACCGGCACGGGCGAGCGCCTCATGCGCGCCGCCCTCGAAGACGCAGCCGCGCGCGGCGCTCCGCGCCTCCTCCTCGGCACCTATCAGGACAACCGCCGTGCCGTCGCCTTCTACACCCGCCACGGCTTCGAACTCATCGGCACACGGAAGTTCGAAGTCGGCGGCACATTCTATGACGACATCGTCATGGCAAAGCGCCTCTGACGCGCAATTCAGCCCTGCGGTTCGTCGTCGTCCGGCGCCACCAGCGCGCCATACAGTGACGCGATATAATTGAACGCCTCCGGATCACCCGCCCGCGCCTTGGGCAGCGTCTTCTGCAGCTCCGCCCAGCCCGCCCGGCCCTGCGCGTCCTGCATCAACACGGCCTGCAGCCCGGCGATCATGCCTTCCAGCCGTGCCATGTCCGCCGGGTCAATAGCCCGCTGCGCCTGTTCGGCATACATGGATTTCAGTGCCCGGACGATAATGTCGTCCTCATAGGCCCGGATCTTGTCGATGGAGTCCGCCGAGATCACCTTGGAGGCATATTTCTTGATATCCTTGACCGTGACATCATCGACCACCTGCAGGAGGTCGATCACATTCTGCCCGGCCCGCCCGATATCGGTCGCATAGACCACCATCGAGAAGTTCAGGAAGATCGTCCGCCACCGCGTCGGAGCGTTCGCCTCACCCGCCTCTTTGTCCTTCACCCCGCGCATGTAATTCAGGAAACGCCCCGCCGGCCCTTTCACGGCGTTCAGCAACACCGCGCGTTCCTCGGCGGAAATACTGTGGTCAGCGTCCCCGCCCGTCCGCGCCAGGCTCACCCGCGCGGCCATGATCGTCAGGATGATCCGGATTTCCTGCAGCCCGTCGATAATCTCGGCCTGCCGGCGATACTCCGCCGATTGCATGTAGACCGTCAGAATCAGGCCGACGACGACCACGATCAGCGCAACCGACGCTGTCAGCGCACTGCTGTTCTGCCCGTCCCCCGGCAGGTTTGCCCCCAGCGGGGTCAGGAGCAGCACCAGCCCGCCGCTCACCGTCACCAGCGAAAAGACGACAATCACCCATTGCAGGATACTCACGCGCGACAGCATCCCTGTCCCCTCCGTTCGCTTGTCCCGCCTATTCAGCAGTCCCGGCAAACGCGCGCAAGCCCGGTGATTACCCCCGTCGTTTACCGCGCCTCAGGCCTTCCGCGCGCTGCGCACATTGCGCACCATGCCGTCCGTGGACGTCATGACCAGCGTATGCGTGTGCACCCGGCCATCCTTCACCGACACGCCGTCCAGAAGCGATCCCGGCGTCACGCCCGTGGCGCAGAACACCGTCTCGCCCGAGGCCAGCTCGTTCAGCGAATAGGTCTTGTCGAAATCGGTAATCCCGGTGCGTGCCGCGCGCTTCTTCTCGTCCTCATTGCGAAACACGAGGCGGCCGAACATCTGCCCGCCCACGCATTTCAGCGCCGCCGCCGCCAGCACGCCTTCCGGCGCGCCGCCCTGGCCGACATACATGTCGATGCCGGTTGCCGGATCGGTCGTTGCGATCACGCCGGCCACATCGCCGTCCGAGATCAGCGCAATCCGCGCGCCCGCCGAGCGCAGCGAGTCGATGATTTCCTGATGGCGCGGCCGGTCAAGCACACACACCGTCATGTCTTCCACAGCCCGGCCGGCATGTTTCGCCAGCGCGCGGATATTGTCGGCGGGCGACTTGTCGAGGCTGACAATACCCTCCGGATAGCCCGGCCCGATGGCCAGCTTGTCCATATACGTGTCCGGCGCGTGCAGGAGCCCGCCGCGCGGCGCAATCGCCAGCACCGCGCAGGCATTCGCCATCGCCTTCGCCGTCAGCGTCGTGCCTTCAAGAGGGTCCAGCGCAATGTCGATCTCCGGGCCTTTCCCGGTGCCGACTTCCTCGCCGATGTAGAGCATCGGGGCTTCATCCCGCTCGCCCTCGCCGATCACGACGCGGCCCTTGAAATCCACCGCATTGAAGGCAGACCGCATGGCGTCCACAGCGGCCGCATCGGCCTTCTTTTCGTCGCCGCGCCCGGCAAGGCGCGCAGCGGCAATCGCCGCTTCCTCCGTCACGCGCACCATGGCATCGGCAAGGCTGGAAGTCAGAACATTGTTATTCATGGACTTTTTCTCCGGTCCGGTCGTTCCTGTTAGTCTGGGGCAGCCTTAAGCAATTAGCTTGCCGTCTCAATCCGTATCAGTCTCGGCGCGTCCACCGTCACGCCCAGCGCGTCGATGCGCTTCAGGGCTGCGGCCATGTGATCGCGCGGGCAGCGATGGGTGACAACCGCCACAGGGCTCGCCCCGCTCTCATCGGCGGAATCCTGCAGGAGCTTGTCCACCGACACGCCTTCCTCGGCCAGCGCCTCGGTCAGCGCCGCCAGCGTGCCCGGCCGGTCGGCGAGGCGTACGCGCAGGAAGAAAGGCGCAATCTCGTCGCCTGTGCCGGTCACGAAAGGCTGCGCCACATGGTGATCGGCCCGGCCGAACGCATTGCGGATCGCCGGGCGGAACAGTTTCGCCACATCGCCCATCACCGCGCTCGCCGTCGGCCCCGGGCCCGCCCCCGGCCCGGTCAGCACGACCGCGCCCAGCGGGTCAGCCTCGACGCGCACCGAGTTCAGCGAGCCATCAATGCGCGCCAGCGCATGGGCCGCCGGCAGTGCCATCGGCTCCACCCGGCAGACAACGCCCGCCTTGGTCAGCACGCCTTCGGCAATCAGCTTGATCCGGAAACCCAGCCGGTCGGCGAGGCGCAGGTCCAGGAGGCCAATCTCTTCAATGCCGCGCACGGCCACCTTCGAGAAATCAAGGTCTGCCGAGAACGCAATCGCCGACAGGATCGCCGCCTTGTGGGCTGCGTCCATGCCGGACACGTCCAGCGTCGGGTCTGCCTCGGCATAGCCGCGCTTCTGCGCCTCCTCCAGCACATCCTCGTAGGACCGGCCGGTCTCCAGCATGGTCGAGGTGATGAAATTGCACGTCCCGTTGAGGATGCCGGACACGCGCTTGACTTCGGTGCCCGCCAGGCTGTCGCGCAGCACGCGCACCACCGGGATGCCGCCCGCCACCGCCGCCTCGAACAAGAGGTCCACCTGCTTCTCGGCTGCCAGCGCGGCGAGTGCCTGCCCATGCTTGGCGATCAGCGCCTTGTTGGCGGTCACCACATGCTTTCCGGCCCGCAGCGCCGATTCCACCGCAAACTTCGCCGGCCCGTCCGACCCGCCGACGAGTTCCACGAACACGTCCACCTTCGGGTCCTCGGCCAGCGTCGCGGCGTCGTCATACCAAGTATAGGCATCCGTGCTCACCGGCCGGTTCCGGCTCTGCGAGCGCGCACTGACGCCCGCAATCACCACCTGCCCGGGCAGGCGGAGCCGCTCCTGCCGCTGCACCAGCTCAATCAGCCCGCACCCCACATGGCCGAGCCCCGCAATCCCGATCCTCAAAGGCCCCACGAGGGTCCCCTCACACGCTATCCAGACACCGCGCGCTGCCTAGCCCTTTTGGGGCCCGGGGGGAAGGCCTTAAGCCCCCTCTCCTTGGGGAGAGGGGGTTGGGGGTGAGGGGGCGCGACCTCTCAACGAAGCGCTCCGCTCAGCCGCTGCTCCCCCTCACCCCTGCCCCTCTCCCCCGTTCCGGGGGCGAGGGGTTCAAGGAAGGGTCACGCCGCCGCGACCGGCTTGATTTCCTTCACGCCGCGCGAGGCCAGGAACTTGCGGATATTCCGCCCGGCCTGCCGGATCCGCTGCTCATTCTCGACCAGCGCGATGCGGACATAATCATCCCCATGCTCGCCAAAGCCTGCGCCCGGCGCCACCGCCACATGCGCCTCGTTGATCAGCTGCAATGAGAATTCGAGGCTGCCGAGATGGCGCAGCTGTTCCGGGATCGGCGCCCAGGCGAACATCGAGGCTTTAGGACTCGGCACAGGCCATCCGGCGCGGGTAAAGCTCTCCACCAGCACATCGCGGCGCGCCTTGTAGATCGCGCGCGTCTCCGCCACGCAGTCCTGCGGCCCGTCAAGCGCGGCCACCGCGGCCACCTGGATCGGCGTATAGGCGCCATAATCGAGATAGGATTTCACCCGCGCCAGCGCGCCCACAAGCCGCTCATTGCCCGCGACGAAACCGATCCGCCAGCCGGCCATCGAATAGGTCTTCGACATGGTGGTGAACTCCACCGCGATATCCTTCGCCCCGTCGACCTGCAGAATGGAGGGCGTCGGCTCGTCGAAATAGATCTCGTTATAGGCAAGGTCCGACAGCACCCAGAGGTCATGCTTCTTCGCGAAAGCGACGGCCTCCTTGTAGAAATCGAGATCGCAGACAGCCGCTGTCGGGTTCGACGGGAAGCACAAGACCATCGCCGTCGGCGGCGGCACCGAATAGCGCACGGCCTTGCCAAGGTTCGACAGGTACTGCTCCGGCGTATGCGCCGGCACGCCGCGGATCGAGGCGCCGGCAATGATGAAGCCGAAATGATGCAAGGGATAGGACGGGTCGGGCGCGAGGATCACATCCCCCGGCGCAGAAATCGCCTGGGCAAGGTTTGCAAACCCTTCCTTGGAGCCGAGCGTGACGATCACCTCCCGGTCCTTGTCGAGGCTGACGCCGAAGCGGCGCCTGTAATAGTCGGTCAGCGCCCGGCGCAGGCCGGGTATGCCGCGCGAGGCGGAATAGCCGTTCACATCCGGCTTGCGCGCGGTCTCGACCAGCTTGTCGACGATATGTTTCGGCGTCGGCAGGTCCGGATTGCCCATGCCGAGGTCGATGATGTCCGCGCCCTTGGCCCTCAGCGCCGCCTTGGTGCGGTTCACCTGCTCAAAGACATAAGGCGGCAGGCGCCGGATCTTGTGAAAGTCGGTGTTCATGGGGAGGGGCTCCGGTCAGTCCTGGGTTACGCGCGGCACGGTGAAACTCGCACGGATCGCCGCAAGATCCGCCTCGGTCAGGAACGCTTCCGGCGGCTCCTCATCCCCAAGGCGCGCCCGGATGTCTGCTGCAAGCTGGAGGATTTCCTCGATACCGCCCTGTGGCGGCTCGGCTCGCGGATTGTTGTCGAACTGCGCGACCAGCTGCGCGGCGCGGCTGCGGCGCTGCGCCAGCCCCCGGCCCGGCACGCTCGCCGGCTCCAGCCGGGGCACATCCGCAATCGCCGGATACCCCTCGCCCCGGATTTCCGTGCGCCGCTCACCATACCATTCCGGCGCCTGGCCCACCGCCTCGCGCACCGCCGAATAGGATGAGGCGCACCCCGCAATGAGCAGGAATGGCACACTCAGGAGGGGAATCGCGGTGTTTTTCATGCTTAAACTCATTAAATCACAAACTTTCCGAAGGATAGATAAGCCCGATCAAGCGGGCAAAACTACGACCAATGAGCAGCAAACCTTTCCTGCCGGCTGAAACCGACAGCCTCACCGCGCTGATGATGGCGCAGGATCCGGCGCGGCTGCACCTCCTGATGACGACGCTGGCGCTTGCCAACACCGAATCCCAGGCCCTCCTCACCGAAGTCATCACCGGCTCCGGCCCGCTCGGCACCATCGCCAAGGGCGACCCGATGGGCGCAGGCGACGCCATGCGCGAGCTCGGCCTCAGCCTTGCGCGCAATCCGATGGCGCTGATGCAGGCGAATATGGAGCTCATGCAGGGCTGGATGGGTCTCTGGCAGGAAATGGCGATGGAAGCCCTCGCGCCGGAACCGCCCCCCGTCAAGGACAAGCGCTTCTCCGATCCCGAATGGCAGACCAATCCCGGCTTCCGGTTCATCCGCAAGGCCTATGAGGTCAATGCCAAATGGCTGACCAGCCTCGCCGACAAGGCACCCGACCTTGACGACGCCATCCACCTGCGCGCCAAATTCTTCACCCAGCTGCTCACCGACAGCCTCTCGCCCACCAATTTCCTCGGTACCAATCCACAGGCGCTGAAAGCCTTCATCGAAAGCGGCGGCGAAAGCGTGCTCGCGGGCCTGCGCATGGCGCGCGAGGATGTGCGCAAGGGCAATGGCAAGCTCTACATCACCCAGACCGACGAGACCCCGTTCGAGCTTGGCAAGAACATCGCCACCGCCCCTGGCGAAGTCGTCTTCCGCAACGACCTGATCGAGCTCATCCAGTATGCCCCGACGCAGGCAACGGTCCACGCCAAGCCCCTGCTGATCTTCCCGCCCTGGATCAACAAATTCTACATTCTGGACCTGCAGGAAAAGAATTCGATGATCCGCTGGCTGGTCAATCAGGGCCTCACCGTCTTCGTCGTCTCCTGGCGCTCCGCAGACAAGGTGACGAAGGACTATACCTGGGACGACTACGTTCAGAAGGGCATCTACGCCGCCACCGAAGCCGCCCTGATGGCCGCCGGCGCGAAAAGCCTCAATGCGGTCGGCTACTGTATCGGCGGCACGCTCCTCACCTCCGCCCTCGCCCACATGGCCGCCACCGGCTATTCGAAGATCGACTCGGCCACCTTCTTCGCCTCGCAGTCCGACTTCGAACTCGCCGGCGACCTGAAAGTCTTCACCGACGGGCCGGGCCGCAATTATGTCTTCGGGATCATCGACGAGCATGGCGGCATCATGCCCGGCAAGGACATGTACGAGACCTTCAACTGGCTGCGCCCGATCGACCTTGTCTGGCGCTATGTCGTTGACCAGTACATGCTGGGCAAGCCGCCCCGCCCCTTCGACCTGCTCTACTGGAATGCCGACCAGACCAACATCCCCGGCAAGGTCCACAAGCGCTACCTTGAGGAATGCTACGCCGAGAACCGTCTCGCGCGCGGGGAATATACCGTCCTCGGACAAAAAATCAGCATGGGCGACATCAAGGTGCCTGTGATGCTTCAGGCCTCGAAGGACGATCATATCGTGCCCTTCGAAAGCGTGTTCCGCACGGCGAAACGCTATGGCGGGGACGCCACCTTCGTCCTCTCCGGCTCGGGTCATATTGCCGGCGTCGTCAATCATCCGGATGCGAAGAAATACCAGCACTGGACCCGCCCCGGCCCGCTCGCGCCGCATGCTTCAGCGAAAGACTGGATGTCGGGCGCCGAGGAAACACCCGGCAGCTGGTGGCCCACCTGGTGGGCCTGGCTGAAGCCGAAATCCGGCCGCAAGGTGCCCGCCGTCCAGCCCAAGGACATGGGCCTCGGCCCCGCCCCCGGCACGTATGTCAAGACGCGCCTCGAGCACATCAAACTCCCGGCGGAGTGAACCACCCAAAGCTCCGCTCCCTTGGAGAGAGAGTTGGGGGTGAGAGGGCGCAAGCCTCAATACCGCTTGACGCTGGGCCCCGGCTTCCGCCGGGGTGACATGAACTGAAGCGGGGACACCCTTCTGTTTCTGCTGGGTTCGCACATCCCTATCCCCCCAAAAACCACCTCATCCCCTGTAATTCCGGCGCAGGCAGGGACCCAGAAAACTTCGCAGGAACAAGGCTCAACACTCGCCCGGCGCGCTCCACCAATAAAAAACACCAGCAATCCAATCCGACCGGGTCCCGCCCCGCCATATACTCTGCCTCGAAGCCGGATGGTCCGGCTTCGGGTCGGGCCGGGCGTGTTTCGTCATCACGACCTGGCTCAAACTGCGGGTGGCGGCAGGCTCCGGGACGCCGGGGACACCAATACCAAACTGTAGAGTAAAAATTCCGTCCCCGGACCAATTGGGCCATCGCCCCATCCGCAGGACCCTTTGCCAAGCATCACCGGAAGGGAAAGCTCCCTGTCCGGATTTTCCGCCTGCGTGCAATCCTCGGCTCAGCCTTTCAGGAACGCCAGCGCCTTCTCCGCATCCATCGGCCGGGCAAAGGCATAGCCCTGCGCATGGTCGAAGCCCAGCGCGCGCAGCCGCCCGGCATCCTCGCGCCGCTCCACGCCTTCAGCCGTAGACGACATGCCGAGCCGCGTCGCGAGCAGCGTAATCGTGCCGAGGATCGTGTCGATGCGCGCCTCGCCGAGACGCCGCGTCAGGCCGTGATCGATCTTCAAACTGTCGAAGGGCAGGTCGGCGAGCCACTGGAACGAGGAATGCCCCGTGCCGAAATCATCGAGCACCAGCCCCGCCCCCACCGCCTTCATCGCCATCGCGGCGGACAGCGCATGGTTCTCGTCGCGCAGGGCCGCCTGCTCGGTCAGCTCCATGCGCAGCGCCTTCTCCGGCAGCTTGTAGCCATTCATGAGCGCCTCGATCAGCGCCGGCAGGGTCGAGCGTGTCAGCTCCCGCGCCGTTAGGTTCACATGCATGAAAAGGTCGTCGCGTCTTGCCCCCTCGCGCAGCTTCGACAGCGTCTCGGCTGAGCGGATCAGCATATTGGAGGCCAGCGCCTGGTCTTCATACCGGCTCGGCGGCGCGTTCACCTCGATGCCGTCCCAGCGGGCCAGCGCCTCGAAGCCGACCACCCGGCCATCCCTCAGCGAGATGATCGGCTGGTAGACGGGCACAAGATCCGGCCCGGGGCGCATCTCGGCGGGGTCGATCTCGGGGAAGCTCTCGCCGGCAAGCAGCATGCCGCGCGCCTCATTATCGCTGACGAAGGCGCCGACGAAATGCACGTCCCGCCCATTGGAAAGCCTCAGCCCGCAGCGCACCGGCCCGTCACTGGCCGACAGTGCCTTGCCAAGACGCCCCCGGCTCAGCCCCTCCACCATCTTTTCAAGCGCATCGAGCGACCAGTTGCCGGCCATGTCTGAGAGCAGCGTGCCGGTGCGCGCCTCGATGATCAGGCGGCCTGCGCCGCCGCGCCAGTGCCAGCTGCCCTGCGGGTCTGTCGGAAGGGGTTTAGACATGCAGGCTCAGTCCTAGCCGCGAATGTCCGGGCTGACGAGCGCAAAAAGAACATGGTCGCGCCGGGTTCCGGCGATCTCCAGATAGGCCTTGGCATAGCCCTCCTCGGCAAAACCGGCGGCCTCCAGCACGCGGCGCGAGCGGTCATTGCCGGGCACGATGCCCGCCTCGATCCGCGCCAGCCGCAGCGCCGGGAACGCCCAGTCGCAGAGGCCCTTGACCGCTTCCTGCATATAGCCCTGCCCCGCATGGGGCGCGCCGATCCAGTAGCCGAGGCTCGCCGCATTGGCCGGCCAGGCGCGCACCTGTGTCAGCGAGGCCCCGCCCAGCAGCATGTTGTCAGCGGCCCTCCGGATCAGGAACACATAGCCCCTCCCCGCCTTCCAGGCCTTGTTCCAGGCATCCACGCGGCGATGCCAGTCGCCGCGCGAGAGGGCATCCTTAGGCCAGCGCGGCTCCCACGGCTCCAGCCAGTCGCGGCTTTCCCGGCGCAGGGCGGACCATTCGGCATAGTCGCTGCGCCGCGCCCCCATCAGCACCGTCCGCCCCGCCGGGATCACCGTATCAGGCGGGATGAGGGCCATCGCCGCGCCTCCTATCCGGCCGCGAAGGCGGCGATGCGCGCGCGCACGGCGCCCAGATCGGATGGCACGCGCTCGAACACTTCGCCCTGCGCGACAAGGTCTGCGCAGCGCGAGGGAAGCGGCGCCTCCTCGCCTGTAGCCTCTGCCACCGTTTCGGGGAACTTCGCGGCAGAGGCTGTGGCGAGCACAATTGTGGCCTCCGCCCCGGACAACGCCCAGCGAGACGCCTCCAGCGTGCCAACGGCCGTATGCGGACAGATCAGCCAGCCAGTATCGGCGTGGAAGCGCGCCATCTCAGCCAGCGTGTCGTCATTGCTGACGGACGCCGCCGAGAGCCCCGTACAGGAGAGCCGCGAATACGCGCTCTCGGGAAGCGCCGCTTCGCCCGACTGGGCATAGGTCTCATAGGTGCGGCGCACCGCCTCGGGGTCGCGGCCGGCCACCTCGAACAGCAGCCGCTCGAAATTCGACGGGACGGCAATGTCCATTGCCGGGCTGGGCGTCGCGACCGCAGCGGTGCGGGTCATCCGCCCGGTATTGAACAGGCGGGCGAGCGTGTCGTTTTCGTTCACCGCGCAGCGGATCTCCAGGCCGCCCGGAAGCAGCCCGCAGCGCGCGGCGACATAGCCTGCCAGCGCATCGCCCATATTGCCGCTCGGCACGACGAAGCGCAGCGGCCGGTGGCCAAGCTGCGCACTGGCGGTGGCATAGTAGACCGCCTGCGCCGCAATGCGGGCCCAGTTGATGGAGTTGACACCAGAGAGACCGATCTGGCCGGCAAAGGCCTTGTCCGCGAACATCGCCTTGATCATCGCCTGGCAGTCATCGAAGTCGCCTTCGACGGCGAGGTTCAGCACATTCTCCGCCCCGGTCGTCGTCATGAACAGGCGCTGCACCGGCGAGACGCGCTCATGCGGGTGCAGGATGACGAGGCGAACGCTGGGCAAGCCTGCAAAGGCCGCCGCTGCTGCCCCGCCCGTATCGCCGGAGGTGGCGCACGCCACGGTCATGCGCTGACCGGAGCGGCCAAGCAGATAGTCATAGATCTGGCCGATGATCTGCATCGCCACATCCTTGAAGGCCAGCGTCGGCCCGTGATGCAGCTCCATCAGCCACAGGCCGGGACCGGCCTGCGTCAGCGGGGCGACGGACTGGTGCGAAAAGCGGCCATAGGCTTCCTCGCACAGGCGGGCCATCACATCGGCGGGGATCGCATCCCCGGCAAAGGCGGAGAGGATTCGCGCAGCAACCTCGGCATAGGGCTCGCCGGCTGCGGCAGGCGCAATCTGCGGCCAGCTTTCGGGCACATAGAGGCCGCCATCAGGCGCAAGGCCCGCCAGGCAGGCGCCTGCAAAGTCGACAGGCCCGGCGCCGCCGCGCGTGGAAATGTATTTCACTTACTCTTTCTCCTGCCCGAAGCGCAGCCGGCCTTTCTGGTAATGGAACGCCAGATACACACCGATCAGCCCGATGGCGAGGCCCCACCATGTCAGCGCGTAGCCGAAATGCCGCTCCGGCGGCAGGCGCGCGGGATCGCCGGGTTGCAGCATCGGATTGGCGACCTGCTCGGCGGTGCCGATCAGCACGAGGGTTTCAGGCTCGAACACGCGCGGGATCAGCCTGGCCCCGACGCTCGGCGGCAGGGTCTCGGCCATGCGCACAGGATCGAAGGTGTAGTAGAGCCCGAACTGGGGCTGGTCCTCTGCCGAGAAGGCATTGCGCCGCGACGGGGGATGCCACAGGCCGCGCAGGGTGACGGCTTCGGCAACGGCGAGCGGCAGGATGTCCGGCGGCTCCACCTCATAGCTGATCTGGCGCGGCAGGAGGATCACCCCGTCGGCTGTTTCGGCTGCGACCGTGATGCGCCAGGCCGAGCGGCCCTCGGCATAGGCATAGACGGCCTGCTCGGTGCCGGGGATGATGGCGGCGGTGATGTCTGCCCAGTCCGGCGCAGTGTCCCGCGCGCCCATCTTCTGTTCGTAGCGGCCCCATTGCCAGTTGCCGAACAGGATGAGGATGACAAAGGCGGCGGCCGTGAACGCCGTCATCACCGGATAGGGGCGGAATTGCATCGCTCTGCCTCGCCTTTCAAACAGGAAGCCCGCCGGGCAGCTCTGCCGGCGGGCTCCTGCAATCCGTTACCTTGCCGCTGCCTCAGTGGCCGCCGCCATGCACCAGATGGGGCACGACATAGACGAAGGCGAACAGGAACAGCCAGACCACATCGACGAAGTGCCAGTACCAGGCCGCAAACTCGAAGCCGAGATGCTTCTTCGGCGTCAGATTGCCGGCATACATCCGGAACAGGCAGACGATCAGGAAGATCGTGCCGATGACGACGTGGGCGCCGTGGAAGCCGGTGGCCATGAAGAAGGCTGAGCCATAGAGCGTGCCGTCATAGGTGAAGCCGGCATGGCTGTATTCGAGCACCTGCAGCGCCGTAAAGGCGAGGCCGAGGATGATCGTCACCGACAGGCCGAGCTTGGCGCCCTTCATGTCGCCATGCTGCAGCGCATGGTGCGCCCAGGTCACGGTCGTGCCGGAGAGCAGGAGGACCAGCGTGTTCATCAGCGGCAGGTGGAAGGGATCGAACGTCTCGACACCCGCCGGCGGCCATTGGCGGAACCGCTCCAGATTGTCAGCGAACAGGGCGTTGGCGGCGTCCCAGGTCGGACCGACGCGGGCGTCCCAGAAGATCGCGAATTCGAAGAAGCTCCAGAACCAGGCGACGAAGAACATCACTTCCGAAGCGATGAACAGGATCATGCCATAGCGCAGGCCGATCTCGACCACCGGGGTATGGTCGCCCGCGCGGCCTTCCTTGACCACGGTGGCCCACCAGCCGAACATCACCCAGATGACCATGGCAAAGCCGATGGCCATCAGCCACCAGCTGCCTTCGGCAATGCCGAACAGGCCCTTCATATAGGTGACAGCGCCGATGGCGAGGACGGTAACCGCAAGCGACCCCAGCAGCGGCCAGGGCGAGGGGTTTACCAGATGATAATCGTGTTTGACGTCGCCGCCGGCCATCTTCTCTGAATCCCCTCCGGAATCATACCAAACTGTCGCGCTCTTTATCGCCTGTGCGCGCGGTCAGGCAACTCTTTCAGCCCGGCGTGGCCGGATTTGCCGCACCCCCGGCACGCGCTTCTGCATTCGCCTCTGTGCGGGGGCCATTATAGGTGCGGCTGTCGAAGAAAGTGTAGCTGAGGGTGATCGTCTCCAGCTGCGAGGCGACGCGGTCCTCGACCATCTCCGGGGCGACGAAATAGACCACCGGCAGCTTGCGCGATTCGCCCGGCCCGATAACACGCTCCGAAAAGCAGAAACATTCCAGCTTGTTGAAATACGGCCCGGCCATATGCGGCGTCACATTATAGGTGGCGATGACGCGCACTTCCCGGTCGGTCGGGTTGGTCACTTCATAGAAAGCAAGGCCATGCTGGCCGAGCTGGACCGTCTGCGGGCCCTGGAGGGCACGGAACAGGAGGGGCGTGTCGGCGACATTCGCGTCGAAGCGCACGGTGACGGTCTGTTCCAGGATCTGGCTGGCCGGGGCGGTCGCCATCCGCGTGGTACCGCCAAAGCCGGTGACCTCGCAGAAGGCCGAATAGAGCGGCTCAGCTGCAAAGGCGAGCACGAGCATTCCGGCAGCGAGGCCGCCGCCGAGAAGCGCAATCCGGGTGTTCGACAGGCCCATCGCTTACATCCGCGTCGAGATGCCTTCGCCGGTCGTCAGGCGGATCACCGTGATCAGCATGACGAGGACGACGAAGCCGGCCAGCGACAGGCCGAGCCAGAGATTGCGCTTCTTGCGCGCGGCGAGTTCTTCAGGGGTCAGCGGTGCAGGGTCGGTCATGTCAGCCTCCGGTGAGGGGCCAGTAAAGGCCGCCGGCATGTTCGGCCAGGACCGCGCCGAACAGGATGAACAGGTAAAGGATCGAGAAGACGAAGGTGTTTCGGGCGAGCTTCATGTCCGCGCCCGGGGCGTCGGCATCCCCTGCGCGCGAGGTGAGAAGGCGCACGGCATAGGCGAGGAATCCCGTGCCGAGGAGCGCTGCGACGCCGCCATACACCCAGCCGCCAAGTCCGGTCGCCAGCGGGGCGAGCGAGACGGCGACAAGCACAAGCGTGTAGAGGAAAATCTGCGTGCGGGTCGCCTTCGCGCCATGCGTGACCGGCAGCATCGGCACCGAGACCTTGGCGTATTCCTTGTGGGCCAGCAGCGACAGCGCCCAGAAATGCGGGGGCGTCCAGAAGAAGATGATGGCGAACAGGATCCAGGCGTCCAGCGGAGCCGAACCGGTGACCGCTGCCCAGCCGATAACCGGCGGGAACGCGCCGGCCGCGCCGCCGATAACGATGTTCTGCGCGGTGCGGCGCTTCAGCACCATCGTGTAGAACCAGCCATAATAGGCAATCGACAGCGCCAGCAGGCCCGCGGCCAGCCAGTTGGAGGCAAGCCACATCAGCATCACCGAGACGCCCGACATGATGAGGCCCATCGCGAGCGCCTCATCCCTCGGCACAGCGCCGGACGGGATGGGGCGGGTAGAGGTGCGGTTCATCACGGCGTCAATGTCCGCGTCATACCACATATTGATCGCGCCGGCGGCGCCCGAGCCGAGCGCGACGGCGAGCACCGCAATGGCGGCCATGACGGGGTGCATCGCGGCGCCGGTGAGGCCGCTGGCAGCGGCAAGGCCGGCCACAGCCGTGAACACCACCAGCATCATGATGCGGGGCTTCATCAGGTTCACATAGTCCGCCGCCGTGGCGGGGCGTCTGGCAGGTGTGGCGTGCGTATCAGTCATTATGGCGGGTCTATAACGCGTTCCGTTGCCGGACGCGCCTCAGAATTGCGTCTGCGATGCATATGGCAAAAACGAGCGCGGAAAGCAGCGTGACACAATACCCGATGGTCTGGTGCGCGCTGTCAGCCGGGTGATCGTGTCGGAGCAGGCCCGCCCGCTGTCATCCCGGCGGACGCCGGGAGCCTATTGAACCTTGTTCTGTGTGGCTTTTCTGGGTCGCGGCGTGCGCCGGGATGACAAGAAGGGTGAGGTGGGAGGTTGGTAGGCCCTCACCTCCCACGCCTTCGGCGCGGGCCCCTCCTCTCCCACAAGTGGGAGAGGGGTTAGTGGGGCTGCCCTTCACCCTTCTCCCGGGGGGAGAGGGGTGAGGGGCTGAAGCGTCGCCTCAGTGGCCGCCTTTGGTCGTGACCACCGGGAGTTCGTTATACTGGTGGAAGGGCGGCGGGGACGGCAGGGTCCATTCCAGCGTCGTGGCGCCTTCGCCCCAGGGGTTGCCGCTCTCGGTCGCCTTGCGGCGCTGGATGAAGGCAACGGCCAGCGAGACGAAGAAGATCAGCGTCGCGACCAGCGTGATGGCGTAGCCGATGGACGACACATAGTGCCAGGTGGCGAAGCCGTCGGCATAGTCGATATAGCGGCGCGGCATGCCCTGCAGCCCGAGGAAGTGCTGCGGGAAGAACAGGACGTTCGAGCCAATGAACATCAGCCAGAAGTGCAGGCTACCGAGGATGGCGTTGTATTTCACGCCGAACATCTTCTCGAACCAGTAGTACCAGCCTGCGAACAGGCCGAACACCGCGCCGAGCGAGAGCACATAGTGGAAGTGAGCCACGACATAATAGGTGTCGTGCAGCACATGGTCGATGCCGGCATTGGCGAGCACCACACCCGTCACACCGCCGACGGTGAACAGGAAGATGAAGCCGATGGCCCAGAGCATGGGCAGTTTGAAGTCGATCGAGCCGCCCCACATCGTGGCGATCCAGGAGAAGATCTTGATGCCGGTGGGCACCGCGATGACCATGGTGGCAGCCACGAAATAGGCCTTCAGGTCCACGTTCATCCCGACCGTATACATGTGGTGGGCCCACACGACGAAGCCGATGACGCCGATCGAAACCATCGCATAGGCCATGCCGAGATAGCCGAAGATCGGCTTTTTCGAGAAGGTCGAGACGATGTGGCTGATGATGCCGAAGGCCGGCAGGATCATGATGTAGACTTCGGGGTGGCCGAAGAACCAGAACAGGTGCTGGAACATCACCGGGTCGCCGCCGCCGCCGGGCACGAAGAATTGCGAGCCGAAGTTACGGTCGGTGAGCAGCATGGTGAGCGCGCCGGCGAGCACCGGCAGGGCCAGCAGCAGCAGCACGGCGGTGATCAGCATGGACCAGGCGAACAGCGGCATCTTGTGCAGCGTCATGCCGGGGGCGCGCATGTTGAGGATGGTGACGATGAAGTTGATGGCGCCGAGGATCGAGGCGATACCGGCGGTGTGCAGCGACAGGATCAGGAGGTCCATCGCCGGGCCCGGGTGGCCGGTGGCGCCGGAGAGCGGCGGGTAGAGCGTCCAGCCGCCGCCGAAGCCGGGGCCGGCCGAGTTGCCGGGCACGATCATCGACAGGAGGGCGAGGATGAAGGCGGCCACCGTCAGCCAGAACGAGATGTTGTTCATCCGCGGGAAGGCCATGTCCGGCGCGCCGATCATCAGCGGCACGAACCAGTTGCCGAAACCGCCGATCAGGGCGGGCATCACCATGAAGAAGATCATGACGAGGCCGTGATAGGTGATCACTACATTGTAGAAGTGCTTGGCAGCGGTCAGCGCCGCTTCGCCCTCGAGGCCGAAGAAGGTGGTCTGGATCCACAGCATCGGGCCGATGCCCGGCTCTGCCAGTTCCCAGCGGATGAGGCCCGACAGCGAGTAGCCGACGACGCCCGCGATCAGCGCGAAGATCAGGTAGAGGGTGCCGATATCCTTGTGGTTCGTCGAGAAGAACCAGCGCGTGAAGAAGCCGGGCTTGTGATCATGGGCATGATCGTGACCGGTGGCGACTTGATCCATGGGCATGGGGCGGGACTTTCTCTAATCGGACTTCAGTTGGACGCGTATTGGGCGGTGCCGGCATCGGCAATCTGGCGGACAGAGGCGGCGGCGGCGTCAAAATCGCCCGCCAGCATCAGCTCGGCCCAGCGGTCATATTGGGCCTGCGGCACGACGCGCACTTCGATCGGCATGTAGGCATGGTCGATGCCGCACAGCTCAGAACACTGGCCGAAATATACCCCGGTCTGGTTGACCAGGAACCAGCCTTCATTGAGGCGGCCGGGGATGGCGTCGGTCTTGATGCCGAAGGCCGGGACGGTCCAGGAGTGGATCACGTCGGCAGCGGCGGTCTGGTAGCGGATGTAGCGGTTGACCGGGATGACCATGGGATAGTCGGTGGACAGTAGGCGGACGCCTTCGGCCGGGTCGCTGGCGCGGCCGCGATGCAGCGGGTTTGAGACGAATTCCACAGGGAAGCCCGACTCGTCGATCAGGTCGGAATAGGTGTAGGTCCAGTTCCACTGGTTGCCCTGCACCTTGACCGTGATGAAACCTTCAGCGGCGGCATCGGGGAAATGGTTGCGCGTGAAGGACTGATGCTGGGCCGAGCGGCCCTCGGCGAGCAGGCGCTCAGAGGTCGCAACGATCTGGGTGAGGTTGGGCGGCACATCCTTGTAGTAGAGGAGCGGGAAGGACAGCCCGGCAATGCCGACCAGGATCAGGGCGGGCACGACCGTCCAGACCACCTCAACCGTGGTGTTGTGGCTGAACTTGCGCGATTCGGGATTGGAGCTCTTCTTGTAGCGCACCATCACGTACAGCAGCAGCGCCAGCACCAGGAGGGTGATGGCGGTGATGATCCAGAGCAGCACGACATGGAATTCATGCACCCGCTCAGCGATGCGGGTGGCCGCCGGCTGGAAGCCGAGGGCGCCGTCTACGGGTTCGCCGGCCATGGCCGGAGCTGCAAGAACTGCAGCAGAGAGGGCGGCAAGGAGATGGCGCACGGAAAATAACCCCAGTTCGGTTCACTACGATTCCGGCTCTAACTATACCAGCGCGCAGGCGAACCCCAGCCTTTTCCTCGCTCAAAATTGTCGCAGCGGATCGCCGGGCAGGCGCCTGCGTGATATACTCCTGTCACAAGAATGAAGGGAGGACATCCATGGTCCGCACAGTTGTATTTACTGCATTTCTGGTCGCGCTCGCCCCGGTTGCGGCGGCGCAGATCTCGGTCATCGGCGGCGGGCTCGCGCGCGAGTGTTACCAGGCTGCCAAGTTCGCCCAGGGCCGGATTGCCGATGCCGAGGCCATCTGCACGCGGGCGCTGGAAACCGAGATGCTGAACATCTCCAACCGGGCCGCGACCTTCACCAATCGCGGCATCCTGCGGATGCGGCAGGGCAAGCTGGACCTTGCGCTGGCAGATTATGCTGCCTCAAAGCGCATTTCCCCGGACAATGGCGCGACCTGGCTGAACGAGGGCGCCGCCTACATCCTCGGCCGCGATTATGAAGCGGCGCGGGTGTCCATCGAGCGCTCGATAGAGCTCGGCACGCCGGAGCTCTATGCCGCCTATTACAACCGCGCGATCGTCAAGGAGCAGACCGGCGATATCGAGGGGGCGTATTTCGACTTCTTGAAGTCGCAGGAGCTGAACCCCGATTTCCCCCGCACCGCTGAACAGCTCGCGCGGTTTGAAGTGACGATCAACTGACGGATCGACTGAGCGTTCAGCAGGCCCGGCAGGCGCAGGTCTCTCGCCTGACACGGGAATCAGTCGCCATCACGGAACCGGACCGGCGCAGAGGCGTTGGAAACCCTGTAGTCGATGCAGGAGACAGCGATGCGGGTTCTGGCGGTGTGTTTCATCCTGATGGTGATGGTGGCCATCCTGGCGGCGCAGTTTGGCGTGGCCGGCTATATCGCGGCGGGCTTCAAGGTGCTGACACTGGTGTTTGCGGCGGCCTGTGTGATCGGCGCGGCGCGGGGCGGCATCCGCATGTCGCGGCCCTACAAGGCACCGCGCGCGCCAATGTCCCGGGTGCGCCGGTCATCGGTGGCCTGATCCACGCCTGAGTCCGCGCCTGGCCGCGCGAAGCGGCTTGCAGCCGCGCGCGCGCGGGCACATGTTGGGGGCATGACCCAATCTCCCCTGCCCTTCGATTCCCGCGCCGCCGCTGACATCCTCGCCGAAGCCGCCAAAGGCGCCGATGATGGCGACCTCTATATCGAGCGCTCCCGCTCCGAAAGTTTCGTCTTTGATGATGGCCGGCTGAAATCGGCCGCCTATGACACCGACCAGGGCTTCGGCCTGCGCGTCGTGGCCGGCGAGGCGCAGGGCTCCGGCTATGCCTCTGAACTGAGCCTCGCGGCGATCCGCCGGGCGGCGGAGACGGCGGCGCAGGCGAAGCGCGGCTATTCCGGCAAGCTCGCCGCCGGGCCGCAGCCGGTCAACCGCCGCCTCTACCAGCCCATAGACCCGACGCTGGCGCCTGCCTTTGGCGACAAGACGAACCTCTTGGCCGAGATCGACGCCTTTGCCCGTGCGGCGGACCCGCGCGTGGTGCAGGTGTCTGTTTCGCTGGCCGGGAGCCATAAGGAAATCGACATCATCCGGCCCGACGGGGCACAGTTCCATGACATCCGCCCGCTGGTGCGGCTGAACGTGTCTGTGACGCTGGAGGAGAATGGCCGGCGCGAGTCAGCCTCAGCAGGTGCGGGCGGCCGGGCGGCGTATGACGAATGGATCGCGCCGGAGCGCTGGCAGGCCATGGTGCGCCGGGCGATTGGCAAGGCGGAAGTGAACCTTCGCTCCATCCCTGCCCCGGCCGGCGAGATGGAAGTGGTGCTCGGCCCCGGCTGGCCGGCCGTGCTGCTGCATGAAGCGGTGGGGCATGGCCTCGAGGGGGACTTCAACCGCAAGGGCACGAGCGTCTATTCCGGGCGCATCGGCGAGCAGGTGGCCGCGCGCGGCGTGACCGTCATTGATGATGGCTCCATCGAGGCTCGGCGCGGATCGCTGTCCTTTGATGATGAGGGCACGCCGACGCAGCGCACCGTTCTGATCGAGGACGGCATCCTCAAGGGCTATATGCAGGACCGGATGAATGCCCGCCTGATGGGCATGGCGCCCACGGGCAATGGCCGGCGCGAAAGCTATGAAGCCTCCACCATGCCGCGCATGACCAATACCGTGATGCTGGGCGGAGACCGCGACCCGGCGGAGATTGTCGCCTCCATCAAGCGCGGGCTCTGGGCGGTGGATTTCGGCGGCGGGCAGGTGGATATCACCTCGGGTAATTTCGTCTTCCAGTGTACGGAGGCTTACCTTGTCGAGAATGGCAAGGTGGTGGCGCCGGTGAAGAATGCGACGCTGATCGGGCATGGGCCGACGGTGCTGTCGGATGTCACCATGATTGGCAATGATTTCGCGATGGATGACGGCGTCGGTGTCTGCGGCAAGGCGGGACAATCCATACCGGTGGGCGTGGGCCAGCCGACGCTGAAGGTCGGCGCGCTGACCGTGGGCGGGGCGGGATGAGGATTGCCGCCATCATCGCCGCGATGATGTCGAAGAAGGATGCGGACGGCCGCCCGGCCCCACCCATCGGCCAGATCAGCGCGCTGGACGCGCATGAGAACCTCGTGGCGGGCGAGCTGTTGCTGATCGATGTGCGCCAGCCTTCCGAACGCGCCGCGACCGGGGCGCCGGAGGGGGCGGAACATGCCAGCCTGCGCGACCGGGATTTCCTGCAGCAGGTGGCGCGGCTGGCGGGCGATTTCGAGCGGCCGGTTGCCTTCATCAGCGAGCGCGGACAGCGATCCATGCAGGCGGCGATGCAGGCCCGCGCGGCAGGCTTCGTCCACCTGTTCAGCGTGACCGGCGGCTATCGCGGCGAAGGCGGCTGGATCGCACGCGGGCTGCCGGCCGTGGCGGGCTGATCAGGGGCACACCGTAAGCGTGCGGGGATCCGGGCTGGCCGGTGGCACCCCGTCGATCCGGTATTCGAGGGGAAAGACGACATTCGGGTGGGCCACCGGGGTGCCGTTCACGATCCGGGGGCGGAAACGCGCCGCCGCCATGGCGGTGGCCGCGCTTTGACAGAAAACGGCGTCTGAACAATGCGGCGTCATGTTCCGGGGGCAACCATCCGCATCCAGATCAAACCGGACATCGCAAAATCCCACGAGGCTTTGCTCGGCCGCCCGCGCCGGATAGGTGGGCTGGGGCCATCGGACGACATGTGCTTCGAGATTACCCTTTTTCAGCACCAGCTCTGTTGCCGCGCCTGTGTCCGGCGCGGCGCCTTCACCGGCTGAGGCACCTGCGGCGAGGAGAAGCATGGCGGCAGAAAATATCCGTATACGCATGTTCCGGGACTCCTTCAGTTCAGGCTCAGCTAACGGCGACACGGGCCTTCATGAAATGTTCGGATCCACGCAGCCCCTGAGAGGCTGTGCCTCGACCACCGCCTGGTCCATGCCGTCGAGCAGGAAGGTCAGCGGGGCCACGACATTGCTGCGGAGAACACGTTTGCCGCCGCGTTCCGCCGGTTTGAACCGCATTTCCCCGATGGCGCGGGCTGCACTGTCACAGAAGGCCGGCCGCGAGCAGGCAGGCTCGATGGCCGTTGTGCGCCCGTCAGGTGTCACCGAGAACCGGACTTCGCAATAACCGCCGAGACCGAGATAAGCGGCGAAAACCGGAAAGACCGGCTGGGGCACCGTCAAGGGGCGCGCATCCACATCGAACGGGATACATTCGTCCGGGCACTCTTCCTCGCCCGCCGATGAAGCACCGGCGGCGAAGGCCAGAAAGCCGGCGGCGAGAACGATCCTGCAGCGCACATGCCTCTCCCTGCAATCTTCGCGGGAAGGATAGGCGCGCCGAGGCGGCGGGGCAAGCGGAATTACCGCACCCACGCCCCCGGCGCGTTGGTGCGGTAGCCGAGGGCGGCATAGGCGGCATCGATCAGGCTCTGGCCGCGATCATTGAGGAGGAGGCCGCCGCCCATCTGGTTCATCGTATAGCTGAAGGCGAGGCCGCAGTCCGGGTCTGCAAAGCCGATGGAGCCGCCCGCGCCGACATGGCCGAAAGCGCGCTCGCCGATGATGGCGCTGGTGCCCGGGCCGAGGCCGAGGCGGCGATTGTCCATCGACTTCATGTAGCCCGAGGCAAAGCGCGTGGGGATGAGCAGCGTCGCGTCGCGCTGGGTGGCGACGCTGACCATGCTCATCGCTGCCAGCCGGTCGGCCGAGACGAGCCTGCCGGAATTGGTGGCAAGCTCCGTATACCACGCAACCTGACCGCGCGCATTGGAAAGCCCCCCGCCCCCGCCGATCTCTGCGGCCTGGCCCTTGCGGTCGTTGAAATCCCATCCGCCGGTGTTCATGAAGGATTTGTGCTGGATGGAGGCCGGGTCCGTCATCAGCGCGACGGTGAACTCCGTGGGCTGATCATCTGGCTTCGGGATGTAAGGCCGGATCGGGGCGATGTGCACCTGTTCGCTTTCCGGCAGGCCGATCCAGAATTTCGCGCCGGTCTTCTCCGCTACTTCCTCGCGGAAGAAGGTGCCGAGCGTTTTGCCGGACACGCGGCGGACAAGCTCGCCCACCGTCCAGCCGAAATTGATCATGTGATAGCCATTGCGCGTGCCGGGCTCCCAGAAGGCTTCCTCGTCCGCCATCCGGGCGGCCATATAATCCCAGTCAGCAAAGCCGCCGGGCTTGACGGGATCCCGCAGGGTCGGCAGCGCGCTCTCATGGTTCAGCATCATCTGGACGGTGGTTTTCTCCTTGCCGGCCTTTGCAAACTCCGGCCAGTAGTCGCTGACGCGGGCGGCGGGATTGAGCTCTCCCCGGTCGATCAGGATATGCGCGCAGGTGGCGACCGCCGCCTTGGTGCAGGAGAAGACGATGGAGATCGTTTCCTCCCGCCAGGGATCGTTCGTCTCTGGGTTGGCCATGCCGCCCCAGAGGTCGACCGCCGTCTCGCCATTCACCGACAGGCAGACCGAAGCGCCGACCTCGCCGCGCGCGGCGAAATTGCGCTCGAATTCCTCGCGGACTTTCGCAAATTTAGGGTCGCATTTGCCCTGGACGGTGGCTGACATGGTGAACTCCTCCCTTGAGGCCGCTGGCGGGCCGCTGGGGCCAGACTAGCGCATCCGGCGGGCTTGGCGAGCGCTGCCGCAGGGGGAAGCGGGGCCCGGGCGCGCGGGCGCCGGGCGGGGGAATTTTCACCAGTATGGTGTCTTGCGCTTTTCGCCGGGCCGGGATACGTCACGCCCCTTCAAAGACCCCGGCGCGGAGAGGTGGCGGAGTGGTCGATCGCGTCGGTCTCGAAAACCGATATACTCGCAAGGGTATCGAGGGTTCGAATCCCTCCCTCTCCGCCAGTTTTCTTAAATTACTGTTCTGATTTTATTGGTTTTTTCGACTCTACCGGGTCGTCTCGCTTCCCGGCGGCCTTTCGTGGGGGTTGCGGCAATTACTTATTCTGGGCCGCTCCTTTCCCGGCTTTAAGGGGGTCAGGTTGCTCATGAGGCGGCAGCGCCGGCGAGCCTGCTGGCAGGCGCGGGCGCGGGTCCGCAGCGGGGCGCTGAACGGAGGACGGACAGATGCAGCTCAGGGACATTCTCGTTTGCGTGACGAGCGCAACTCAGGACACGGGGGCCATCGCCCTGGCACAGAGGCTGAAGGAGGCGACGGGGGCGCATGTCGCCTGCGCAGGCATCGGTATCCTGCCATCGGCGCTGCTTTACAATGAGTATGGCGCCGGGGCGGCGTATGCGGAGCAGCTCAATCAGGACAAGCTCAGGATCGAGCGGTTCTGGAGCGATCTCAAAACAGTGCTTGATCGTCAGTATCCGGATTTTGAAGTCCGGCGGCAGATGACTTACAGCATCAACCTTGAGGCACTGATCGCCGCGATGGCGCGCCATGGCGACCTGACCGTCATCCGCGCGCCGGCCAAGGAAAGCCCCCAGCCCCACGCCGAGATGATCGAGGCCGCGCTGCTGGGTTCGGGCCGGCCGGTCATGGTCGTGCCGGCTGACTGGAAGGGCGAGACGGTTGGCACCAATGTGGTTGCTGGCTGGGACGCAAGCCGCGAAGCGGCCAGGGCGCTGCATGATGCGCTGATGGTCCTGCCCGCGGGCGCGACTGTGACGATTGTGACGGTGGATGTCAGGCCGGGCGGGTTCCAGCATGGCGATACGCCGGGCATAGATATCGCAGCGCATCTTGCACGCCATGGGCTGAAGGTCGTGCTGCGCAATGAGGCGAGCCTTGGACAATCGAAGCATGAGGTTCTGTTGCGGGTTGCGACCGACATTGACGCTGACCTGATGGTGCTGGGCGGGTATCGCCATTCCCGGCTGCAACAGGCGCTGTTCGGAGGCGTCACGCGCAGCATGTTGCGCGAGGCGCACCTGCCCCTGCTGCTGTCACACTGACGGGCGCGGGACGGTCCGGGTTGCAGGCGCTTGCAGGGGCCGCCAGCTCCGCGCAAGGTGGCGGTGGATCTGGAGGACGCCATGGGCACGAGCGAGACCGGCAGGGATGAAACGGCTTTCGAGGGGCTGCTGGCGCGGGCCGGGCAGCCGGCCATTCCGGCGGCGATTGTGCATCCGGTGGATGCGCTGTCGCTGTCGGGGGCCATCGAAGCGCGCAATCATGGCCTGATCGAGCCGGTCCTTGTCGGGCCGCCCGCCCGGATCGAGGCAGCGGCGGCAGCGGCGGGGCTCGACCTTTCGGGTATCGAGATTGTTACGGTGCCGCACAGCCATGCAGCGGCGGCAGAAGGCGTGCGCCTTGCCGCGAGCGGAGCCGTCTCTGCCCTGATGAAGGGCGCGCTGGCGACGAGCGAACTGATGGCGGCCTGTGTGGCGCCCGCCGGAGGGCTGCGCACCGAGCGGCGGATGAGCCATATCTTCGTAATGGAAACGCCAGCCTGGCCGAGCTGGCTGCTGATCTCCGATGGCGGGCTGAACATTGCGCCGGACCTGATGACGAAACGCTGGATCGTGCAGAACGCCATCGACCTGGCCTGTGCCATCGGCATCGAATTGCCAAAAGTGGCGCTGCTGTCGGCCACCGAAGTGGTTGATCCGCACATCCCCTCGACCCTCGATGCGGCGGCGCTGTGCAAGATGGCGGAGCGGGGCCAGATCCGGGGCGGTATCCTGGATGGCCCGCTTGCGTTCGACCTGGCGATCTCGAAAGAATCTGCTGCGGCCAAGGGGCTTGTCTCGCCTGTCGCGGGCGCGGCCGACATCCTGATCGTTCCGGGCATCGAAGCGGGAAACATGCTGGCCAAGCAGCTCGACTATCTGGCGGGCGCGAACGCCGCCGGGATCGTGCTGGGCGCGAAAGTGCCGGTGATCCTGACGAGCCGGTCGGACAGCGCGCGCGAGCGGGTGGCCTCCTGCGCGCTGGCGGCGGCGTGGCTGGACTGGGCGGGCCGGGCAATATGAGCCGTATACGGATTGCAACGCTCAATACGGGATCGTCCAGCATCAAGATGGCAGCCTTTGAGCCGGGCACCGGCGCAGACGAGCCCGGCGCGCCGGTCCTGCGCGCGCAGATTTCGGGATTGCCGTCGGCGCCGCGCCTGAGTGTGAAAGCCGGCGATGAGGCGGCGGCAGAGCGGTTTCGGGGCGCGGCGGACCTCTCCGATCTCTCGGCGGAGGTATTGGCGCTGCGCCTGATCGCAGCCCTTGAGGCGGCATTGGGCGGGCCGGTCAGCGCGGTGGGGCACCGCATCGTGCAGGGCGGGCCGGAGATTACCGGCAGCCGGCGGGCGGCGACGGAGCTTCTGGACCTTCTGGACACGCTGAGCCCGCTCGCGCCCGACCATCAGCCGCATAACTTGTCAGCCGTCCGTGCGCTGATGGAGGCGCGCCCGGGCCTCCTGCAGACCCTGTCGTTTGATACGGCCTTCCACCGCACCCAGCCGAGGATCGCGCAGCTCTACGCAATCCCAAGGGCGCTGAGTGATGAAGGGATGCTGCGCTATGGCTATCATGGCCTCTCCTATGCGCATGTGGCGCGCAGCCTGCCCCGACTGTTCGGCGCGCGCGCGCATGACCGCACGCTGGCCCTGCATCTTGGCAGTGGGGCAAGCCTCTGCGCGCTGCGCGGGGGGTTAAGTGTCGCCTGTTCGATGGGCTTTTCCGCGCTGTCCGGCATCCCGATGGGCACGCGCAGCGGCGATGTTGACCCCGGCCTCATCCTCTTTTTACTCCGTGAGCGGAGTATGAGTGTTGAAGCAGTCTCGCAAATGTTGCGGCAGGAATCCGGCCTGCTCGGCGTCTCCGGAGTATCGGGCGACCTGCGTGCGGTGGAAGCCAGCGATACCGATGAAGCGCGCGAGGCGACGGATCTGTTTGCCTACCGGATCGTGCGCGAGTGCGGATCCATGATCGCGGCGCTGGGAGGACTGGACGCGCTGGTGTTCACCGCAGGCATCGGCGAGAACGCGCCGGGCATTCGCGCAAGGATCGCTGAGGGGCTCGCCTGGACGGGCCTCAGGCTCGACGCGGCGGCCAATGCCGGAAATGCGCTGCGGATCGATGGACCGGAAAGCTCCGTATGCGTCGCTGTGATGCCCGCTGACGAGGAATGGGAGATCGCGCGGGGTACGCTCGGCCTGATCGAGGGAATCGACTCGATTCCGGAACAAAAACGCCAGGATTAGGCATTTTCCCGGATAACTTTTTCACGCTTGCAGCCCCATATTCGAAGAAAGGGCTGCAGGAGCGCCCTTTGCTTCAGAAAGGAGACCGCGAGATGACGCGCACCAAGACCCAGGCGGAAGCCGCCAAGGCGCCCGAAACCCTCTTCTCGGCAGCCCCCTCTTTGCCGGAATACTGGCAGACGGCACAGTCAGCCCTGAACCCGGCGACGGCCATCGAAAACATCCGGCACCTGAGCGAAGCGCAGATGGCGATGGCGCAATTCGCCGCCGAACGCGCACGCAAGAACATGGGCACGCTGGCGGCTTTTGCGACCTGCCGGACACCGGCGGATTTCATCACCATCTGGCGGATGGCGGCCATGGAGGCTGTGTCCGACTATGCCGAAGAGACGGCCCGGCTCCTTGACCGCACGAAAGCCTGACCAGCGGGCGCAGCCGGCCTGCGCGGCAGAAGATGAGACCGAAGAGCTTCTGCGGGATCTGGACCGCCGGCTGAGAGGCCGGTTTGCGCGGATGACGGGCGGGCAATCGCCCTGGGCGGCGCTGCAGGCTTATGAAGACTGGCTGTTTCACCTGTCTGTCTCGCCTGCACGCCAGTTCGAGCTCTGGTGGCGCTGGGGCGAAGCGGCTAACAGGCTGGTCGCAGCGGCTGCACACCCGGCCCCGGAAGACTGGGCCTTCAAACCCGAACCCGGCGACCGGCGATTCCGCAGCCCCAGCTGGACCCGTCCACCTTTTCACCTGCTCGCGCAGGCGCATCTGGCTGCAGAAGCCCAGTGGCGCCTTGCGACCTCTTGCCTGCGCGGCGTCGCGGACCATCATGCCCGCCGGGTGACTTTCATGGGCGCTTCGGTGCTGAATGCGATGGCGCCCGTCAACTTTCCCTGGTCCAATCCGGATGTCGTCGATGCCACGCTTGCGAGCGGCGGCCGTAACTTCCTTCAGGGCCTTCACAATCTGCTGCAGGACGTCGCCGTGGCCGGCGGGCAGCGCCATGGCCAGGCAGACTCGCCCTGGCAGGTTGGCAAGACGCTTGCGACAACGCCCGGCGATGTAATCTGGCGCGGGGAACTCTGCGAACTGATTCGCTACCGCCCGCAGACGCCGTCCGTTCATGCCGAGCCCGTCCTGATCGTGCCAGCCTGGATCATGAAGTATTACATCCTCGACTTGACGGCGGAGGACTCATTCGCCCGCTGGCTGGCCAGCCAAGGCTATACTGTTTACATCCTGTCCTGGAAAAATCCGGGTCCGGATGATCGTGGCATCAGCTTTGATGATTACCGGCGCCTCGGGGTGATGGCCGCGATCGACCGGGTCAGCGAAGAGGCAGGCGGGCAGCGGATCCATGGCGTCGGATACTGTCTTGGCGGGACTGTGCTGGCGATTGCCGCCGCTGCAATGGGCCGCCGGAAAGATAACCGCCTTGCCACTTTGACGCTGCTGGCGGCGCAGACCGATTTCCGGGAGGCCGGCGAGCTGCTGCTGTTCATTGATGAAAGTCAGGTCGCGCTGCTGGAGGACATGATGCATGTCGAGGGCACGCTGGATGCGCGCAACATGTCGGGCGCCTTCTCGATGCTGCGGGCGCATGAAATGGTCTATTCGCGGATCGTGGAGCGATATCTGATCGGCCGGGCCGGCGTGCAGGGACCGCTGGATGCCTGGCTCTCGGATGCGACGCGGATGCCCGCGCGAATGCATGGCGAGTATCTGAGACAGCTGTTCCTCGAGAACCGGTTCACCCATGGCGAACTGGCCGTCGACGGCGAGTTTGTGGCCGCGAAGGACATCCGTATCCCGGTCTTTGCGCTTGGCGCAGAGCGAGATCATATCGCGCCCTGGCGCTCGGTATACCGGATCGGGCTTCACGGGCGAAGCGAGACCACTTTCGTTCTCACCGGCGGCGGACACAATACGAGCGTCGTCAGCCCGCCCGGAAAGCCGGGCGCGTATTATCATACCGGTCCGGTTATCGGCGAGGCCGATCATCTGGAGCCAGAAGGCTGGCTTTCCAATGCCCGGCGTCATGAGGGCAGCTGGTGGCCTGAATGGCTGAGCTGGCTCAAAGCGCGCGCCTCACCAGTTGAGGTAGCCCCGCCCCCATCGCCGAAAGAGGGGCTCGGACCGGCGCCGGGGCTCTATGTTCATGAAGCCTGAAGCCGGTGGCCGCTGCGCATGTAGCCGAGGCGGAGCCGGATCTGTTTCTCTGTCTCGATGATGGCGAAAAGGGCGGCGCCGGCGGCGACGATCAGGATGCCATCAAAGAGCGGCACGGCGGCTGTGCCGAAGATGTCCTGCAGGGCCGGGATATAGGTGATCGCGAACTGGGCGGCGGCTACGGTGATGACGGCGAACCAGACAAACCTGGTGCCCTTGACAGCGTCCCAGGTCAGGGAGGTGCCGTAGATGTTCCGTATAAAGAACAGGTGGAAAATCTCGAACACGACGAGGGTGTTGAGCGCAATGGTGCGCGCGAGTTCAACCGGATAGCCCCGGTCTACCGCATAGAGATACATGCCGTAGACGCCTGCCAGGAACAGCGCCGAGACGAGCACGATGTGCCAGACAAGCTCGCCCGTCAGCAGGGGTTCGCTGCGCGCCCGGGGCGGGCGTTTCATGGTTGTCTTCTCGGTCGGCTCAAACGCGAGAGCGAGGCCGAGCGTCGTCGCCGTGACGAGGTTGATCCACAGGATCTGGACCGGAGTCATCGGCAGGGTGAAGCCGAACATCAGGGCGACGAGGATCGTTGCCGCTTCACCGGCATTGGTGGGCAGGGTCCAGCTGATGACTTTCTTGATGTTATCATAGACAGTGCGGCCTTCCTGCACCCCGGCCACGATGGAGGCGAAATTGTCGTCGGCGAGCACAAGGTCAGCGGCTTCCTTGGCGGCTTCGGAGCCCTTGCGGCCCATCGCAATGCCGACATCTGCCCTTTTGAGGGCCGGAGCGTCGTTGACCCCGTCCCCGGTCATCGCAACGCTGAGGCCGCGCGCCTGAAGGGCTGTGACAAGGCGCAGCTTGTGCTCGGGACTCGTCCGGGCAAAGATGTTCGTGCGCTCGATGCGCGCCTGAAGCTGGGCATCATCGAGCATGTCGAGATCGGCGCCGGTGAGAACTTCGCCAGGATTTATTAGGCCGATCTGCCGGCCGATGGCGGCGGCGGTGCCGGCATGGTCGCCGGTGATCATTTTCACCGCGATGCCCGCCATATGACAGGCTGCGACGGCCTCCACCGCTTCGGCGCGCGGCGGGTCGATCAGGCCGACGAGGCCGAGGAGGATCAGCCCGCCTTCAAGATCCGCCGGGGAAAAGGTGTCCGGTGCGGTGTCGAAGGCGCATTCTGCGAGGGCGAGGACACGCATTCCCTGCGCGGCAATCGCGTTGCCGAGGGATTGCCAGTGGGCTTCATTGACGGGTTCGGGCTGGCCGTCTGCGCCGCGCTGGAAGCTGGCCATGGCGGTGATCCGCTCCGGTGCGCCCTTGACGCAGGCGCGGGCCGCGCCGCCCTCCTCGGTGTGCAGGGTGGCCATGTAGCGGGTTGCCGAGTCGAACGGGATTTCGGCGATGCGGGGCGTTGCGGTTTCGGCTGCAGCCCGGTCGACGCCGAGCTTGCCGGCAAGGGCGATCAGTGCGCCTTCCATCGGATCGCCCTCGACGCGCCAGTCGCCTCCGGCCTCGTGCAGGCTCGCATCATTGCAGAGCGCAGCAACGCGGGCGAGCGGAGCGAGCGCGGCTGTGTCCCCGCCGGTGATCTCGCCTGAGGGCGCATAGCCTTCGCCGCTGATGCTGAATTGTCCGGCTGTGACGGCGACGGCGCTGACGACCATTTCATTCCGGGTCAGGGTGCCGGTCTTGTCGCTGCAGATGACGGAGACTGAACCGATCGTCTCGATGGCCGGCAGGCGGCGGACGATGGCGTTTCGCCGGGCCATCGCCTGGACACCGACCGCGAGGGTGATGGTGAGGACGGCGGGCAGGCCTTCCGGGATGGCGGCGACGGCGAGGCTGACGACTGCCATGAACACGTCGATGAATTCGAAATGATCGACGAAATAGCCGAAGACCAACAGCAGGAACGAGATCAGCAGGATCATCACCGTCAGCCAGCGGGCGAAGCCTTCCATCTGGGCCACCAAGGGCGTTGTCAGCCGTTCGACCTCTCCCAGCATTCCGCTGATCCGGCCGATTTCCGTGGCGGGCCCCGTGGCGATAACCACGCCGCGCGCCGTGCCGGATGTGACGAGCGTGCCGCTGAAGAGGAGGCATTTGCGGTCGCCGAGCGCGGCCTCGGCGGCGACGGCGGCGGTCTGCTTGCTGACGGGCACGGACTCCCCGGTCAGGATGGCTTCCTGGACCTGGAGGTTACTGGCCTGCACGATGCGCAGGTCTGCGGGCACCTTGTCTCCGGGCTCGAGCAGCACGATGTCGCCGGGGACCAGCGCCTCACCATCGACCGTGACGCGCCGCCCGCCGCGAATGACGGCGGCATGAGGGGTGAGCATGTTGCGGATGGCGGCCATCGCCTCTTCGGCGCGGCCCTCCTGGATGAAGCCGATGGCGGCATTGATGATGACGACGGCGAGGATCACGCCTGTGTCGATCCAATGGCCGAGAAGGGCCGTGACGAGGCCGGCGCCGATCAGCACATAGATCAGCACATTGTGGAAATGCGCGAGGAAACGCAGGATCAGGGGCCGCGCCGGCGGGGCCGGCAGCCGGTTCGGGCCATGGGATCGGAGGCGGGCGGCAGCTTCGATCTCGCTGAGGCCGGACTGGCTGTCTGCCGAAAGGTCCGACAGGATGTCTGCGGCTGCGCGGGCATGAAATGGCGCGCCGCCTGACGCAGCCGGAATGTCCGTGTTGCTCATGGCAACGCTCCCTGATCGTTCAACGCGCATCACCTGCCCGATGCGGGCGGCGATTTAGCGGGCGGTCCATCCGCCATCGACAGCAATGGCCTGGCCGGTTATGTAACTTGCGCCCCGGCTGCAGAGCCAGAGTACCGCCTGGGCGATTTCCTCCGGCTGGCCCATGCGGGCCATGGGCGCGCCGGTGGCAAGTGCCTCGCGCGCGGTGCCGTCCGTGCCGGCGAACCGGTCGATCATCGGGGTCTCGATCACGCCGGGGCAGATGGCGTTCACCCGGATGGGGCTTGTGGCAAGGTCCAGCGCAGCGCTGCGGGTGAGGCCGACGACCCCATGCTTGCTCGCGGCATAGGCCGGGATGGCGGCAAAGCCGGTGAGGCCGGCGATGGAGGAACAGTTGACGATGGAACAGGCCATGCCGGTCTGGCGCATCGCGGGTATCTCATGCTTCATACACCACCAGACACCGCGCAGATTCACCGTGATCACGCGTTCCCAGTTTTCGTTCGTAGCCTGATCAACGGGCGATGGCGTACCTTCGATTCCGGCATTGTTGAAAGCGTGGTGGAGGCCGCCGAACTCATGGACGGCGCGCGCGACAGCCGCCTCGATGTCAGCTTCGCGCGACACATCGCAATGCTGATAGACGGCGCGGTGGCCGGCGGCTGACAGGGCCGCTGCGAGCGCCTCGCCTTCGGCATCGAGAATGTCGGCAATGACCACAGCGGCGCCGGCTTCGCAGAAGGCGCGCACTGTGGCCGCACCAATGCCGGACGAGCCGCCCGTGACGAGGGCCACCTGCCCTTTGAATTCATGATCTGCCATCGGTCTTCCGTCTCCTGTTCGTCTCATCCGGTGAGCGCAGTACGAGAGCCCGCAGAAAACATCGCGACAAAAGGCGGATACCGGACATCCAGCCCTCAGCGTCGTACGGGTTTGAATGATCGAAGAGAGGCTAGCAGACATGCCAGCCGCGATAATAAGGGAATTTCCGGATGCGGCGGGATGGCCCGGAGTTTTTCAAATGCGGCAGAGCGACTCGCGCTGGATGATTTCGAAGTCCAGCACGACGCGGGCGGGCGGTTCGGATTCCTGCGCTGTGCCCTGCACGGCATCGGCGAGCATAGCGACAGCGCGGGCAGCCATGTCCGCGATCGGCTGGCGGACAGTCGTCAGCTGCGGCCAGATGGAGGTCGCGACACGGGTATCGTCATATCCGACCACGGAGAGGTTGTCCGGAACCGGCAAGCCGAGGCGGTAGGCGGTGGTGATGGCACCGGCGGCCATATCGTCATTGCTCGCGAAGATCACAGTTGGGCGGGTCTTGCCGGCGGTGAGGATCTTCTCTGCTGCGAGCATACCGGAGCGATAGGTGTAGTCGCCTTCGGCGGTCCAGCCCTTGCGCACCGGCAGGCCGGCTTCGGCCATGGCGGCCTCAAACCCTTCCCAGCGGGAGTCCGCAGAAACTTGCCCGGCCGGACCCCGGATGAAGGCGATGCGCGTGTGCCCCTGGGCGATGATGTGCTGTGTCATCGCCTGCGCGGCAGCGGCATCATCAATGGCAACGCTGCGTTCCGGGCGCGCGGCGCTGGCCGGGGCAATCAGGACACAGGGCACGCCGATGCTGGCCAGCAGGTCCAGCACCTTCTCGCTCTCGCTGAGCGGAGGCACGAGGATCACGCCGTCAAAGCCGATGCGGGTAAGGCGCTCGGAAAGTTCGTGCAGGGAGTGATCCTTGTCGGCATCCGGAAGGGATTCGACGAAGAGTTGGTGGCCCTGCGCATGGCTACCCGTGAGCGCGCCGCGCAGGACTTCGCCCAGATAGCTGTCGCTGGCATTGTGATAGATGACGCCGATGGAGCAGGACGCGCCGCCGGCGAGGCTGCGGGCGGCAAGGTTCGGGCGGTAGCCGAGTTCCTGGATGGCCGCTTCCACGCGGTCGCGCGTGTCGGGGCGGACGGAGTCGCGCTTGTTGAGGACGCGCGAGACGGTCATCTGGGAAACGTCTGCGTGAAGGGCTACTTCGCGGATGGTGACGCGCGTTCTGCGGCCGGTGTCGGGACTGAAGGCCATGGGTGTTACCAGAAGGCTATGTAGATGAGGGCGAGGACGGCGACGATGGCGATGCCGGCGATGTTGAAGGCGGGGCTGGTTTTCACGGCGATGTCGCCAAGGTCCACCGGTTGCTGCGGCGCAGGCGGCTTCGTCAGCAAGCTGACGAGAATGCCGAGTGCGACGATGGCCATGAAGACAAGCCATATGCGAAGCACGAAGGGCATATCCGGCAGGCCGAACTTCATCGCGAGGCTGGCGAGAACCGAGCCGATGAGGACCGCGAAGGCACCGGGCGTGTTCATCCGGCGGAAATAGAAGCCGAGCAGGAAGATGGCGACGACGCCGGGGGCGATGAAGCCGGTATATTCCTGGATCGTCTGGAAGGCGCTTTCCATGCCGCCGAGGAAGGGCCGTGCAAGGACGAGTGCAAGCAACATCGCGCTGAGCGCGGCGATACGCCCGACGGTGACATAATGGCGCTCGGTTTTGCCCCGGGCGATATAGTCGCGATAAATATCCATCGTGAAGATGGTGGAGATGGAGTTCATCATCGAGGCCAGCGAGGAGATGATGGCAGCGATGAGGGCCGCGAAAACGAGACCGCGAAGGCCTTCCGGGGCGAGCTTCATGAGCTCGCCATAGGTGCGGTCGGATTTCTCCTCCAGCACGGCGCCGGAGAGGACATTGTCTCCCGCCAGGACGAGCGCGGCGATGCCCGGGAGGACGACGATGACAGGAACGAGCAGTTTCAGACCCGCAGCAAGGGCGAGGCCTTTCTGGGCTTCGGCAAGGTTTTCAGCCCCGAGGGCGCGCTGGATGATATACTGGTTGAAGCCCCAATAGGAGAAATGGAGCACCCACAGGCCGCCCAGCAGGGTCCAGATGCCCGGCAGGTCTGAATAGCTCGGATGCTCCGGGCTGAGGATCATCTCGAAATGGCCCGGCACCTCGCCGGCAAGACGCTGCAGGCCCGCAATGGGACCTGCCTGGCCGCCGACGAGATCGAGCGCGATCCATGTGATGATGAAGCCGCCGACGATGAGGATGACGACCTGGATGATATCAGTCAGCGCAACGGCCTTGAGGCCGCCATAAAGGGAATAGAGCACCGCAAACGCAGCAAGCCCGCACATGGCGAGGAAGACGTTGGCGCCCGTGAGGCTTTCGATGGCGAGGCCGCCGAGCCAGAGGACGGCTGTGAGGTTTACTGCCGTATACAGAAGGATCCAGTAGACCGACATCAGCGCCTTGACGCCCCCGCCATAGCGCGTTTCGAGGAATTGCGGCATCGTATAGATGCCGCGCTTCAGGAAGATCGGCAGGAAATACTTCGCGACGATCAGCAGGACGATGGCCGCTTGCCATTCATAGGCGGCGATGGCGAGGCCGACGACGAAGCCCTGCCCTGACTGGCCGATGATCTGTTCGGCAGAGATGTTGGCGGCGATCAGCGAGGCGCCGATTGCCCACCAGGGCAGCGCGCGGCCCGCAAGGAAATAATCCTCCGTGCTCCGCGTATGCCCCTTGGGCTCGCGCGAGACCCAGATGGCGATCAGGAACAGAACCGCCGCATAGACAGCCAGGATGCCAAGATCAAGTGTGCCGAGGTTCATGACGGTTCTGTTCCTGTGAGGTTGAGATTGGAGCGTTACGGGGTGGACGGATTACAGGCGGGCGGCTGTCCTGCAGCCCGCACGAGGCGGACATCGGCGATATCGAAGTCTGCACCGGCGCCCGCGGCAAACATCACGCCCCTCTGGAGCCGGCTGAGCCCATCACCGGCGGCAGCGAGGCAGGCGAGCGGGACGCGCTCTTCCCGCCAGTCACCGGCGGCGATGAGGCGGGTTTCGGCCGCCTCGCAGGTTCCCACAGCGCTGCATTCGGCGCCGATGGTGAGGGTGAAGGCCTCATCGGTGCGCACGGCGAAACCGAGCATCATGCCGGCGTCCAGCTCCTCGGCCCAGCTGACGCTGTCGCTGTCCGGGAAGAAGGCGAGCGCGCCTGAAGCTGAGAAGGACAGGCTGAGCGCATCTTCCTGCGAGAGGTGGTCTGCGCGGCTGCCGGAAATGCCGGGCACATTGGCGCGCGCGCCGCTGAACACGGAGGATTCGCCGCCCGCGACCAGGAAGGCCCGCCAGGGCGCCATGGAGCGGCCCCGCTGGAACACCGAGCCCTGATTGGTCATTTGCTCCGGCTCGAGGCCGCTGTCTTCGGAGAGCTGGCCGAGCATACCCGGCGCATCACCATAGGACAGGCCATAGCCGAGCGGGAACAGCGGCGCGTAGGATTCATCGCCATAATTATTGTTGAACTGGACGGCTGTCGCCGGCCAGGAGAAGGAGAGGCGGCCTGTGAAGTCGTAATCCGGGGATGTCCGGAACAGTACATCGGCGATGCCCGCACCTTCCGTACCCGGAAGCCAGGCCGCAACGAAGGCATCGGAATTATTGATCTCAGGGTTCACCCAGAGCGGGCGGCCGGAGAGGAACACCGAGACGACGGGAATACCGCGCGCGCGGAAGGCGGCCAGGCGGGCGGTGTCAAAGCCATCATTTTCGAAGGCGAGATGGTTGAGATCGCCCTGGAACTCCGCATAGGGATCTTCGCCATAGATTGCGATGACGATGTCGGCAGCGGCCTCGCTGGTGCCCTCCGGATCGAAGATCACGGTGCTTCCGGCGGCGGCGGCGGCTTCACGGATGCCGGCGAGGATGGTGTCGCCATAAGGGAAATCATCGTTTGAATGCCCTGTGCCCTGCCAGGAGAGCGTCCAGCCGCCCGATTGCTTGGCCATGCTGTCGGCGCCGTCGCCGATGACGAGGATCGTCTTGCCGGGCGCGACGGGAAGTGTGGCGTTGTCATTCTTCAGGAGGACGAGCGACTGGCGAACGGCCTGGCGGGCTATGCTGCGATGGGCGTCCGATCCGAGCAGGGACACATCCCCTGCCCCAACCCGGGCGCTTGGGCGCGGCGCCTCGAACAGGCCGGCATGGACCTTGGCGCGGAGGATGCGGCGGACGGCATCATCGAGGCGTTCCATCGGCACTTCGCCGCTCTGCACCTGAGCGAGCAGGCTTTCATAGAGGCCTTTCCAGCTGTCCGGCGCCATATACATGTCGACGCCGGCGAGGAGCGCTTCGGGACAATCCGTATTCGTACAACCGGGGATCTGGCCATGGCCATTCCAGTCGCCCACGACGAAGCCGGTGAAGCCCATGCGGTCTTTCAGCACGCGGGTCAGCATGTCGTGGTCGCCATGCATCTTGATGCCTTTCCAGCTGTTGAAGCTGGCCATGATCGACTGAACGCCCGCTTCGATGGCGGGGAAGTATCCGGCGGCATGGATATCGCGCAGCTCGATTTCAGAGGCGAGCACATCGCCCTGGTCGATGCCTTCGGCTGTGCCGCCATCGCCAACATAATGTTTGGCGGTGGACATGACGCGGCCGGGTGCGAAGAAGCTGTCCGTTCCCGGACGGCCCTGGAGGCCGAAGACGATACGGTCTGCATACTCCGCAACGATGGAGGGGTCTTCGGAGAAGCCTTCATAGGTGCGGCCCCAGCGGTCATCACGGGGCACAGCGAGGGTTGGCGCAAAGGTCCAGTCATGACCGGAGACGACGAGTTCTGCGGCGGTGATCTCCATGATGCGCTCGATCAGGTCCGGATCGCGCGCGGCGCCGAGGCCGGTATTATGCGGGAAAACGGTGGCTCCGATGAGGTTTGCGTGCCCGTGCACGGCATCAATGCCCCAGATGATGGGGATGGCGATGTCCACGCCTTCCGGGTCAATGGAGGCTTCGAAATAGGCATCGGCAGCAGCGAGCCATGCGGCAGTGTCCGCATAAGGCTGCGGCCCAGGCGCGGAGTTGCCGCCGCTCAGGACCGAGCCGAGGCGGTATTGTTTCACTTCCTCCGCAGTCACACTATCGCTATCGGCCTGGATGACCTGGCCGACTTTCTGTTCAAGCGTCATCCGGGCCATGATGGCCGTCACGCGCGCCTCGACCGCCGGGTCGAGTGCGGGCGGATTTAGGACTGGCCAGAGGTCCGGGTTGACGCGCGCGGAGGCCGCCGCAGGCGCCTGTTCTTCCGTATGCGGTGCGGCTGGAGTTGCGGCGCAGGCTGCGAGCAAGGCAGCTGACAATGCCGCTGAAATCGTCAATCTTCGGCACAGGAGGGTCGTCAAGGGCATGGGAGGCTCCTCTTTGGGTTCGGTGGATCAGGCGGTGACGGCGGCCTTGCAGTAACTGTCGAGATAAGCCTGGTGCATTGGCAGGCCGGCGACCGTGCGGTTTACGTTCTCGGAGATGTGCGCGAGGAATCGGCGCACTTCATCCGGGCTCATCGCATCTGCGACGGGGTGGTGGCCGCGCGGGAGGATGCCCTGGCCAAGCATCACCTGGGTCCATGAGTTCTCTGCGAACAGCTCGTCATTGGCGCGGAAGACGCGGCCGGTGGCGGCAAATAGGTCCATCCGGTGGCGCAGGCCCTCGGGGATGTCCATCGTGCGGCAATGGCGCCAGAAGGGCGTGTCTGTGCGGTTGGTGAGATGATAGTGCAGGATGATGAAATCGCGGATGTGTTCCATCTCGTAATGCGTCTGGCGATTGAATTCGCGCACATCGGACGGGTTGACCGTACCCTGAGGGAACATCTGCATGAGGCGCATGACCGAGCGCTGGATCATGTGGATGCTGGTTGATTCCAGCGGCTCGATGAAGCCGCTGGAGAGGCCGATGGCAACACAATTGCGGTGCCAGTGGGCGGTCCGCGAACCCGTCCGGAAACGGATCACCCTGGGTTCGGTGAGAACTTCGCCTTCCACTGCATTGAGCAGGATCTGGCGGGCTTCATCTTCACTCATGAACCGGCTGGAGAAGACGATGCCATTGCCGGTGCGGTGCTGCAGCGGGATCTGCCAGCGCCAGCCGGCGCCATGCGCGATGGAGCAGGTATAGGGTAAGGGCGGGCGGACGGAGGCCGTCTGCACAGCGATGGCGCGGTCACACGGCAGCCAGTGTGTCCAGTCCTGATAACCGACGCCGAGCGCCTCGCCGATGAGCAGGGCGCGGAAGCCGGTGCAATCCACGAACATGTCGCCGGGGATGACCGTGCCATCCTGCAGGGTCAGGCTTTGCAGGTCGCCGTCATCGGTGCGGCGGACATCTGCGATGCGGCCCTCGATGCGGCGGACGCCGCTCGCCTCTGCAAGCTGGCGGAGGAATACGGCGTAGGCGGAGGAATCGAGATGGTAGGCATAGTTGAGGCCAAGGTCTGGCAGGTGGGCAAAGCGGCCAGCTTCAGCGGCCATCAGTTCGAGGCAATAGTCGCCGAATTCGCCGGCGCGGCCGAGATCACGCCCGCGTTTCCAGAAATGCTGGAAGCCGGCGGTCCAGTGATCCTTTCCGGTGATGCCGAAGGAGTGGATGTAGCGGTGACCAAGCTCGGTCCAGTTCTCGAAGGCGATGCCGAGCTTGAAGGTGCCGCTGACGGCGCGCATCAGGCGCGCTTCGTCGATGCCGATGAGGCGATTGTAGGTCATCAGTGTCGGGATGGTGGCTTCACCGACGCCGACGGTTCCAATTTCTTCAGACTCAACGAGCGTAATGTCGCACACTGCGCCGAGCACCTTGCCCATGGCGGCGGCGGTCATCCAGCCGGCTGTGCCGCCGCCGGCGATGACGACCTTCTGCTTCTTCGGGATCGCATCAGTCATGGGGCACCTCAGCGGTTCAGGCGGTTTAGGAGGAACGCCCGCATGCGCCGGGCCATTTCTTCCGTCATCGGATCGAGCATCCCGCGCGCGTGCGGGGGGATGTGGGCCGTTGCGGCCTGCGGATCATTGCGGAAGACATAGTGATCGAACAGGTCACGCCAGATTTCGCGTTCATTGGCAGGCATGTCGCGAAGGGTGAGCATGGCGTGGTGGAGCACATCCTGCGGCGTGCCGAGCCAGGCCGGCACACTGCGCCACCAATAGTTCACGAGGATATTGAACGGAGCAGTCGCCTCCACATGGTGCCACCACATGGAGGGGATGTAGAGCGCGTCGCCCGGCTCAAGATCGGCTACGGCGGCCTCTCCCATAGCTTCTGCGAAGAGGGGGAAGCGGGAGAGATCAGGCGCGTGGAAATCGACGAGGCTGACCGGGCGGCCTGCAGGCGTAAGCTCGAACGGACCCGGATAGAGGTTGGCGGTCTGGTGCGGCGGGAAGAGTGTGAAGCGGCGCGTTCCGGCGGCGATACAGGCGAGATTCATCGGCAGGTCATTGTGTGCCGCTATCCGGCTGGGCGTGCCAATCCAGAGGCTTTCGAGCGGGCGGAGCCCTTCAAAGTCAACACGGTTTTCTGCCTCGAAGCCGGGAGCGGCATCCGGAATATCCGTGGACGCCATATAGATCAGCGGGGCGGGGTCCTCGCGGCCCTGCCGGTCGACCTCTCGCAGGAAGGACGCGAAATGCGCGCGGCCGCGATCAACGTTGAGACCGGTGAAATCCTCATTGTAGAAAATCCGTCCACCGATCCCCGGCGTGCCGGCCGCGATTGGGACGATCCGGCCCGCATCGAAGCGGAGGAGATAATCGAGGAGGGCCGCCTGCCCTTCACGCGCTGCGCGAACGACGGGCCAGTCCGCGACCAGCCCGCGCAGGATTGCAGGACGTTCCCGGGCGCTGAGGGAAGCCATGGCCTCAGGCGTGCGCGGCAGGTGGATTTCCTCCACGCGGGGGGCCTCATCCATCCAGCGGGATCCCGGCAGGGCGATCATGTTCATGCGGCGCCCCCTGCCCTGCGATTGCGCCGCGCAATTATCGAAAGCATCTGGGAAAGAGAGGCGACGGCCATGTAGACCGGCTGTAGCGCGCCGGCGGCCTGAAGGCGGCCGAGTTGTTCCGCCGACAGAGCATAGAGCGCTTCCTCGGCGATGGTGTAATAGCCCGCGAGGCGGCCCTTTGTGCCGTCATCGAGCTCGATATCGAGGGTGAAGGGCTCGATCAGGCCAAGTTCGTCGAGCAGGGCGCAGAAAGGGCGTACGGACTGTTCGCCATTATGGATATCCGACAGAAGCGCGGAGACATCACGCAGGAGGGGCGAGTGACCGCCCTGTTCGAGGAAGATCGGGTCGCCTTGTGTGGTTGAGACGCGCGGATGATCAAGATCGATATGCACTTCGAAGCGCTTTTCGCGACCATCATCGGCGAGGCCGATCAGGAAGGGCGCCATGCGCACGGCCATGGGGAGATAGGGCGCATCCCAGCCACTCTCGTTCAGGAACAGGTTCTGCCCCTCTTCCAGACCGAACAGGGCGACCGGGCGATAGCCGCCCGTCCGTTCCCGGATGAAGACGATGGGATAGTGTGCCTGCACATTTCGGAATTCGTAAGGAAAGACCGGCGCGAACATGGCGGCATCGCCATAGGCCGCGCCGCGCGCCGGGATCACGCGCAGGCCGGCATGGTCGATATTGTTCAGGGGAACAGGGCGGGACATGCGTGGGTGAATCCTTGTCAGGCGCGGGCGAGGCCGCGCTCGCAGATGTGTTGGATGAGCTCGCGGTGGGCGGGAAGGCCGGCGAGAAATTTGCGGGTGCGCGCGTCGATATCAGCGAGGTAGCGTTTTGCGAGCGCCGGATCGTCTCTGCGGCGGCGCAAAGCGCCCGCCTGGGGGCGATGGCCCATGCCGTAAAGTATGAAGGCATAGCTGGCGGCGGGGAAGATTTCCTGTGACTGGGGAAAGTCTTCCCGCGACGGCGGCATATGCTGCCAGCGGGCCATGCCTTCGATGAGGCGCGCGGGCCATGACCCCGGGTCGCGGTGGGCCTGCCAGTAAGGTTCCGTCCGCTGACTGAGGATATAGTGAAGCTTGAGGAATTCAGTGATACGTTCCCAGCGATAGGCGGCGCGGGCGTTGAACTGACGGGCCGCAGAGGCGAAGAGCGATTTGACGGGCGGGAGGGTGTCACTGAGCTGGGCAGCGGCAAGCTCGATCATCACAATGGCAGAAGCCTCCAGCGGCTCGACGAAGCCCTGCGACATGCCGATGGCGACGACATTCTCCGTCCACGGCGTGTCGCGGTAGGCGGAGCGGAAGGATATGAGGCGGGCGTCGGCGCCGGTGAAGCCGCAGCCAGGCGCGGTGCCGGCGAGATAGGCGGTGAGGTCTGCGCGGGCGTCTTCCTCGCTGCGGAAGGCGGAAGCATAAACATGGCCGATGCCGCGGCGGGACTGGAGGCCGATATCCCAGATCCAGCCGGCGGGCTGGGCGGCCGCATTCGTCTGGGAGGCGATGGGCGCGTCGGGCGCCGCATAGGGAACCTGGATCGCGAGGGCGCGGTCGTTGAACAGGCAGGCTGAGACATCCTTCAGCGGGACGCCGAGGGCGTCTCCGATCAGGAGACCGCGCGCGCCGGAGCAATCGACGAAAAGATCTGCAGCGATGGCACCGTTGGCGGAGGTTTCCACCGCCTCGACACTGCCGCCTTGTGCGCGGCGCACGCCGGTCACATCATCGCGGATGTGGCGGATGCCGAGATGGCGGGTGCCATGCTCGCAAAGCAGCGCCGCGAAAGCAGGTGCATCGAGATGGTAAGCATAGTTCGCAACGGCGGCGTATTCCGGTGTCTGCGGCTGTTTCGGGGCGCGGCCCGCCGTACACAGATGAACCTGCGCGGAGACGGCGGCAGCAAAGGGGGTGCCGGCGGGGGCGCTGTGCCAGAGAGCGAGCGCGTTGACATCATCCGCTGGCGGAAGGGCATCGAAGGGGTGGTAATAGGTGTCTCCGGGGCGACCATCGAGCCAGCCATCAAAGCGCGAGCCTTGTTTGAAACTGGCCTGGCAGCGGCGGATGAATTCGGATTCGCTGAGACCGATACGGCGCAGCGTGTCGCGCAGGCTGGGCCAAGTGCCCTCCCCAACGCCGAGGATGGGGATTCCGGGGGATTCGATCAGCGTGACCTTCAGGCCACCACCCGATGCTGTGCGGTGATCCGCCGCCAGGATACAGGCCGTGAGCCAGCCGGCAGTTCCGCCGCCGACAATCACGACATGGTTTACTTCATCCATCAGCACACAACCTCCCGATGTGCCGCCTGCCTCATGACCGGCTGACTCTTCCTTTTGCATCCTGACTTTACGCCATCCCGCAGGGGATCAACAGTCTTGCCAGAAACGCAGCGGCGCCGGAGCGGGGTGTTGGACCTCCCCGCTCCGCACCTTCCGGGAGGAGTCAGAAGGTGTACCGCGCACCGATGTTGATCCGCCGCCCGGTCTGGGTGGCAAAATTCACATAGGCAGGGGTCCGCCCGATGACGCGGGTGGTCTCATCCGTCAGGTTGATGCCTTCAACGAAGACTGTCAGGCCCTTGCGGATCTCATAGCTCGCATTGGCATCCCACTGGCCATAGGCTTCGACATAGAGCGGATTGTTCGGCGTGCCGCTGACCCCGACTGTCGAGGTCAGGAACTGGTCGCGCCAATTATAGGCAATCCTCGCCTGGATGCCGTTCTTGTCATAGAAGCCGATCAGGTTGTAGCTGTCGCTAAGGCCTGTGAGGGCGAATTGCGGGTCGCCGCTGGAGGGCACCTGCAAACGGTCGAACTCCACATCGCCGCTGACGATCGTGTAGTTGGCGATGGCGCCGAAGCCGGTTTCGCCGAACAGGTGCTGGACGGCGAATTCCCAACCATCGATCGAGGCGGCCCGCTGGTTGACCGGGGTGGCGATCTGGAAGTTCAGCAGCGGGTCTTCCCCGGCGACGCCGAAGATGTTGCCGGTGAAGTTGCCGTTGGAGTCCGTCCCGGTGATCTGGAAGGTTGCCGGGTTGGCATTCTGGAAGATCCACTGGCGGATGGCGGCGAGGTCGTTCGTACCCAGAGCAGCCACAGCCGCATTGTAACGCGCACCGCCGAAGGGTGTGTGGACCTGGAACGGCGTTTCCGTGACGACGCCGGAGCCAATGAAGTTGTCGACATTCTTCTTGAAGTAGCCGGCCGAGATGTACGAGCCCCGGTCATAATACCATTCAGCCGACAGATCGAAATTCTCCGACACGAAGGGCAGAAGCCCTGTATTTCCGTTCGAGCCATTGCCGCCATCGACGCGGAAGAGCTGCGCGACGCTGAGGCCGCCTGCGATGTCGCCATATCCCGGACGGGTCAGCGATTTGCTGTAGGAGGCACGCAGGATCACATCCTGCATCGGGTCGAGACGGAAATCGATGGCCGGGAGCCAGTAGTCATACTCGCCGGAGAATTCCTGGACCTGGACATTGGCTGCATCCGTCAGCCCAAGGAGCGTGAACTCGTTAGCCGCAACCCAGGCCGTGCCTGTCGGGACGGTGACCTGCGAGGGTGAGACGACATCGGTCGTCTCGTAGCGCAGGCCCGCGGACATCATCGCCGGCATGGCGCCAACATTGAATTCCGTGTTCACCTGGAAGAAGCCGGCGAAGCTCTCTTCCTTGATCCGGCGGTCGATCAGGTAATCATCTGAGCGGCAGATGCCATCCCCGCCGCAGGCATTGAAGAAGGGCGCCCCGCTGCTGTCGATGATCTGGACCATGCGGTCAAAGTCAAAGACGAAGAAGTCCTGGAAGGTCTGCTGATGACCGCCAAACCGGTTGAAGTTCTTCGCGATGTTCAGCCGCCGGAAAATATCGTCCGGCAGGTCGGCGGCAGTACCGACGCCGCCCCAGGTGTCCCGCTGGGCGTTTGCGAAGGCGGAGCGCACTTCGTTGCGCGTGGCCGAGACACCGAAATCGACCGATTTGATGAAGGAAAGGTCGAGATCATAGGACGATGTCAGCTGGATCTGATCAATATCAGTCCGGATGAGGCTGTTGGAGAAGACAGAACCGGTACTGATCATCCGGCCTGCGTCAATATCCGTGAAGGGCGGCTGGAAGCCGAGCGAGAGCACAGGCAGCTCATTCTCGAAATTCACGCCCTGGAAGCGGAGCGCAAAGTCTGCCGTGCTGATGACGGAGCTTGTGCCATAGGGGCTGTCATGGCCGGACTTCGCAGAGGAGGAGTGGACATCGAGCACGATGTTCAGCCGGTCGGTTGCCTGCCAGTCGAAGTTCAGGCCGACCGAGTTGTTCTCACTCTTGGTGGCGTATTTCGCACCACCCATCGAAAGGTCTGAGCCGCCGGGGCCAAAGTCTTCATTATAGAAGATCGGGCTCGCGATGGGCCCATTCGTCCAGGCGCTGGTCGTGTCGCCATGGTTGAACCAGACTGACATGTCGGAGCGTTCCGTCGCGACCTTGTTCTGGGAATAGAAATAGTCGAGCGTTGCGGTGAAATTGCTCACCGGGCGGTATTGCAGCGCCAGTTGGCCGTTGATCCGTTCCCTGTCGATATTGGTCAGGGAGTAGTTGAGGTTCTGCGGGACTTCGTAGATATCGTTCGGCCCCGGACGGTTCGTTACCTGCGTATCGTTCGGCGGCTGCGGCAGCGTGCCCCAGTTGTTCTCCGACCCCAAATACGCCCCGCGCCAGCCACTGCTGGTGGCGGCCTGGGCGAAACCGGACTGGCGGTCCTGATAGCTGCCCACGATGGCAACGCCGATCGTGTCATTGGCGAAGGTGTTGGAGTAAATCGCCGAGATTTCCGGCGTCAGGCTCTTGCTGCCGAGGCTGGTGACGGACTCGTCGTACACCGCCTTCGCGCCGGCGGAGAAGCGCATTCCCGGCGCCTCGAGCGGGCGGGCGGTGCGGATGTTCAGGGTCGAACCGATGCCGCCGGTTGGCAGGTCAGCGCGGCCGGTCTTGTAGACTTCGACGGCGGCGATGCCTTCTGAGGCGAGGTTGCCAAAATCAAAGCTGCGCGAGGATGGCGCGCCCCCGGTGAGGAAGGCGGTCGGCATCTGCCGGCCATTGAGGAGCACGAGGTTGAAATCCGGCCCGAAGCCGCGGACCGTCACCTGGCTTCCTTCGCCGTTCGAGCGGTTGATCGACACGCCCGAGATGCGCTGCAGGGATTCGGCGAGGTTGGTGTCCGGAAACTTGCCCATGTCCTCGGCGGTGATCGCATCGACAACGCCTTGCGCATTGCGCTTCACGTCCGAGGATTGCGCGAGCGAACTGCGGATGCCGGTGACGACGACAACGTCCTGGCGGAGGGAAGCATCGGCCTGCTCCTCAGCGTCCTGCGCGGCGGCCGGCTGGGCCAGCGCGAGCATGGAGGCGCTTCCCAGCAGCAAGAGGGAATATGTCAGTCTGTGGGGTCTGCGTTGGGGTTTCATGATCTGTCTCCTCCCAGAAGTCTTTTGATTTATCTCAAGTCCGGCAGCGTCTGCCGCCTATCCGGTATCCGCTTCCCATGGACCCAGAAGTTCGCCTTGCCAGTCTGCGCCGGTCAGGCAGGCCCGGCCAGTTTCGATATCTATAGCGCAATGCTCCACCCGAACCCAATCGACGAGCAGTTCCGCGGGGAAAGATGCAGGGTCGAATCCGCCACCTGGCGACCGCTCCGGCAGGTTGCCGCCGGCGGCGAGGTTCAGGATGAGGTAGAAGGGCTTGTCGAATGGCGCATCTGGCCGGCCCACCGCCCCCGGCGCAGCGGTGTGCCAGTCGGATGCTTCAATCCGCATCACCAGTTCGCCATCGACGAATGTCTGCACGACGCCTTCAGCCCATTCGAGGCTGTAGACACGCCACTCATCCGCCGGGCCTGGCCGGCGTTCGCCGCTGGTTTTTGCATAGCGGTAGGTATTGTCAGGATACAGACCACCGAAATGGAGCGCAGAAGATGTGCGCTGCTCCTCACCGCCGGGACACTCCGCACACGGCGCGCCGAGATTGACCGCTTCCATGATGTCGATTTCGCCGGACAGCGGCCAGGTGCCATAGGCGGAGTCCGCCGGCATCATCCAGAAGGCCGGCCAGGTGCCGAGGCCTGACGGGAGTTTCATGCGGGCGGAAAAACGCCCATAGGTCCACGCATGAAGCCCGCGCGTGCGTACCTTGCCGGACGTGTAGGGCTGCGTCGCGCGGCTTGTGTCCGCGGTAGGGGTGTCCGCTGGATGCAGCGGGCCGGTGAAACGCTCCCTGCGTGCGATCAGGCGGAGCGTGCCGTCGCGGACCTGGATGTTCGCGGGCCGGTCAGTATAGCATTGGCGTTCATTGTTGCCGCCGCCCCAGCAGGAGACTTCCGGCGCCCATTTCGACCGGTCCAGCGCATTGCCGGTGAAATCATCGAACCAGACCTGCGTCCAGCCGCCCTGTTGCGGCGCAGCAAGACCCGCCGCTGCCGTTCCGGCCGCCAGCGTCATGCTGTCGGCTGCCGATGAACAGCCTGCGAGCAGCAGGATGCCGGCAATACAAGGCATGATTGTGCGATTCTTGCGCCGCATATCGTTCCTTCCCTATTTTTGTAGGTTTCAGCAGCCCGTTGCCGGTCGCAACGCGTTTGCGGCGAACCGGACACCTCATGCGACGAATGGGACAGGCCGGGCGGCGAAACGGGCCTATTTCTGGGGGGCAAGCCCTGTCACGGCCGCCTTGAAACTGCGGCTGGAGCGCACCGTGGCGTCCCCGGTCAAGGTCAGGATGGCCTCCCCCTTGGTCAGGAGGCGCACTTCCTTCACATGGTCCCGGCAGATGATGGCGGACCTGTGCACCCGCACAAAACGCTCAGCCGGCAGCTCGGATTCAAGCGATGATATCGTCTTGCGGATGACCGCTTCACGGCCCGTGGAATGGATCAGGGAATAGTCGCCGGCCGCCTCGATCCAGATCACTTCGGCATACGGAATAACGAAAATCCGGCCGCCATCGCGGATGCGCAGGGCGGCCTGCGGCCCGGCATCCCGCGCAGATGCGGGATCGGCCTCGTCCTCGCGCTCGCTCTCGGCGATCAGGCGATGGAACCGCAGCGCCCGCTCGACCGCCTTATGGACGCGGTGCCGGTCGAATGGCTTGAGGATATAATCTATGGCATCGATTCCAAAGGCTTCGACGGCGTATTCCGGATGTGCGGTGGCAAACAGCAGCAGTGGCTTCGGGCTGACGGTGATCTGGCTGAAGGCGTCCACGCCGCTCATCCCCGGCATTTCGACATCCATGACGGCAAGGTCGATTCCGCCGGCATTGATGTTGGCAATCGCCTCGAGCGGGGTGAGGCAGGCAGCCACGATCTCGACATAGCCGGACTCAACCAGAAGCTCGCTCATCAGCTCCAGCGCCGGGCGTTCATCATCGCAAACTACGGTCTTCAGCATTGACCTACCTGTTTTGCTGCACGCAATTGATGCACGATAGCGGCTGTGCGTTGGCCCTTCCAAAGGCCCGGCGCCAGCAGACATCCTTCAGGACGGGAAGGAAAGCGGGTTTTATGAGTGTTGAAAAGTCCGAACCTGAGCTGATGGCGCTCGGCTCCACGACGCGGCAATACTGGCTGCTCCAGATTGCCGGCTGGAGCGCGATGGCGCTGCTCAGCTTCCTCAGCCTGACGATCTGGTACAATCCGGGCGAATGGCAGCCGGCGATGCACACGCTGCTGCAGTCCTTCCTGGGCATTTTCATCAGCCATCCGCTGCGCTGGGTGGCGACCATGACCTGGTCGTCAAGCTGGCTGGTCCGTACGGTGACGAACGGCGCGGCGGTGGTGGCTGCCTCCCTTGTCTGGACGGCCGCGCGGCTGGCGAGCTTCACCTGGCTGACAGGGGAAGCCATTCCGCCATCGGACTGGGGCGGATGGGTGTTCGCCTCCGTGATCGTGTTCGGGGCATGGTCGTTCTGCTATCATGCGCTGAAATACTACCGGGCCTGGTTCCTGCAGCGCCAGTTCCTCGCCGAGGCGCGCAATGAGATGCTGCTGGCGCAGGCGTCCGCACGGGAAGAAAGTTTCCGGCGGCTGGAGGCGGAGAAGCACTTCCGGGAAACCCAGCTCCGTATGCTGAAATACCAGCTGAGCCCGCATTTCCTGCTGAATGCGCTGAACTCGGTCTCTTACCTTGTGCACCGGGACGACAAGGCGACGGCGCTGGACATGCTGGCCCGCATCGGGGATTTCCTGCGGATGTCGCTGGAACATCATGACGAGCTGCTGCACACGCTGGAGGAGGAACTGACGGCCCTGCAGCTCTATCTCGGGATTGAACGAGTGCGATTCGGTGATCGTCTGCAGACGGAGTTCCGGATTGATGACGCGGCGCGCAGCGTGTTGGTGCCCAGCCTGCTGCTGCAACCTCTTGTCGAGAACAGCATAAAACATGCCCTTGGCCGACAGACGAAGCCGACACTGATCACAGTCAGCGCGCAGGTTTCAGGAGACCGGCTGCAACTGACCGTTCAGGATGACGGCCCCGGCCCGGCCGGGATGAGCCGCTCAGGCAGCGAGACCGGGATCGGGCTCCTGAATGTCCGCCAGCGGCTGGTCTCTGCCTATGGAGACGCTTCCAGCCTGGAGATGACAGCCGCCGAGCCGCAGGGGCTCATCGTGTCCATGTCGATCCCGCTCGTCGCCGAAGGGGCGGAAGGAGATGTGCAGGATGCGGTGCGCGCAAGCCCAGAGCCGGTTGACGTCTAGCTGGCGCGCGCTCCGTCCCGATGCCTGCACGGATACTTCAGAGCGCGGACATGCTGCAGCGGACAGCGTTAATCAAACGCAAATTTTGCTGTGGTACCAGAGCATATAAACCGGAGTCCTCACGGGCTACCGCAGACGTTCAGGTCACATGATGGATAAAATCAATTCAAAGCCCGGTCCCGGAACATTGGGATCGATGGAGTTCAGGGCTGCGTGCAGGGCCGCCATGAACGTCTTCGAGCTTGCGGAGAAATACAAGACGGCCCCGCTGCCCAACACCTATGCGGTCTGGTTTGCCTATGTGACCGGGCTGGACCCAAAGCTCAATTCGGAACTCGATGAGTTGTTGCTCGGCCGCGACCAGATCTCGACCTATGATTTGCAACTCCTGTTCGAAGCATATCTTGCCGAGGAGCCGGATGCGTTTGCGGCTCATGAAATCAGTGAGGCGATCGGCGAGGAGATCAACGACGTCCTCGCGACGATCCAGAAAAGCCTTAAGCAAAGCAATGATTTTTCCTCCAGCCTCGACCGGATCGGCTCGAACCTCGCGCAGTCCGGCTCGCCGGAAAGCCTGATCGAGGTTGTCGATACGCTGCTGGCCGAGAACCGGAAAATGGCGCAGCTTGCCGATGATCTGAGTGACGGCCTCTCAAGGTCTCAGGAGCTGATCTCGAACCTCAACGAGCAGCTGAGCGAAGTGAAAGACCAGTCCCTGCGTGACCCGCTGACGGGGATCGCCAACCGCAGGGCATTTGACCGGGCGCTGGATGACGCCATCGAGGTGGCCGAGGAGACCGGGCGTCCGCTCTGCCTTGCGATCGCGGACCTCGATCACTTCAAGCAGCTGAACGATACGCTAGGCCATCAGACGGGCGATCATGTGCTGCAGGCCTTCGCCAAACTCTGGGTCGAGTGCACGCATGATGCCGAGCTCGCCGCCCGATATGGCGGGGAAGAATTTGCGATGATCCTGCCCGGCAGCGATCACATCATGGCCTACAACCGGCTGGTCGCGATCAAGAACAGCTTCGCAGGGTTGCAGCTTCTGAACGCAGCAGACGGCAAACCCCTGCCGTCCATGACTGTGTCCATCGGGCTTGCACGGTTCCGCAGCGGGATGAACCCGCGCGACCTCGTGCGCAAGGCAGATGAATTGCTCTATGCCGCAAAGGCACAGGGGCGAAACCGGGTGAAAGCCGAAGGTATCGGCTGATCGCGGACTTCTAGTCCGCTCCGCCGGACGGGCCGGCTATGAAGCCGGACAGCGCTTCGGCCTGACGGCGGAAAGCCTCCGTATCCGGAGCAACCAGCTCGACATGGCCGGTGCTTTCCACGATAATCGTGACAGCTGCGTCGCCTGCGGTCAGGGCCTTCTCCGTAAGGGCTTCGGCGAGCGCGGGCGGTGCGATGCGGTCTTCCCGGCCATGAACGCTGACAAACGGCACGCCTATCGGCAGCAGCCGGGCGGGCGAGGTGTCTGCCAGAGGATCCGGGCGCTGGGCGCTCACCGAGCCGGTCAACTGGTCATAGATCGCGTCCAGGCATGATGCCAGCGTGACAGGCCGGGACGCTTCCAGGTCCGCAAGCCCGCCCGACACAACAACGCCCCGGAATGGCAAGGGATCGGGGACCGCCAGCGCGCTTCCCTCGGGCAGGCGGCTGCGCGCAGCGAGCCAAAGGATGAGATGCCCGCCGGCCGAGTGGCCGATCCCGGTCACACGCGACAGGTCCAGATTGAAGTCGCTGGCCCGCGTCAGCAACTCATCTGCGGCGGCACCGGCATCGAGGAAGGTGCCAGGATAGCCGCCGCCGGGTTCGTCAACGCCGCGGTACTCGATATTCCAGACCGCCCAACCTTCCTGCCGAAGGCCTTCTGCCATCCAGTTCATCAGCGTGCGGTCGGCAATGGATTTCTGCCAGCAGCCCCCATGCACCATGACCACAACCGGGTGTGGCCCGCCGCCTTCCGGCAGCCAGAGATCGGCCGTATCAGCCGGCCCATCGCCCCAGCGGACCGCCATTGACGGTTCCGGCCGGGGGCGCCCGGTCAGGTCCGGCCAGGTCATAAGGGCGGCGGGCGATTCCGGCATGGCAGGCTCAGGCAGCGCGGAGGCAGGCTGGGAACCGTCGGGTTGGCAGGCCGCAAGCAGCAGGGTCGCCAGAATTCCGGTCAGACATTTCCACACGCCCTGCTCCCTTGCCGGCAAACCACCGCCCGCTACTCTCGCAGGTTCGGAAAGACAGGCAAGCAAGACAAATGATCCAGATAGCAACATCCCGGGAGGACGCGGCTGCGCTCGACGCGGAGGACCCTCTGGCAGCCAGGCGAGGCCAGTTCGGAATCCCTGCCGGGACGATCTACCTCGTCGGACACTCGCTGGGGCCGCAGCCCACAGCGGCGCGGCAGAAGGCGCAGGCAGCAATGGACGCCTGGCAGCACGACCTCGTCCGGGGCTGGAACACGGCCGACTGGATAGATCTCGCCGATCGCACCGGCGCCCGGATTGCCCGGCTCATCGGCGCAGAGGCCGTAAGCGTGACGGTGACCGACAATGTGTCGGTCAACCTGTTCAAGCTGGCCGTCGCTGCGCTGAGCCTCGCCCGCCAGCCTGTGATCGCCATTGAGGACGACGAATTTCCGACCGATCAATACATTGCGGCAGAGATCGGGCGGCTGCTCGGACTGGACGTGCGCCGGGCTGCACCGGGAGAGGGATTCGCCGCGCTGGGGACAGGCGGTGTGCTGATCAAGAGCGCTGTCAATTACCGCTCGGCGGAAGTGGCTGACATCGCCGCTTATGAGGAGGAAGCCCGGCGGCACGGGGCCATGATCGTCTGGGATCTCAGCCATGCCACGGGCGTGCGCGCGCTTTCGCTCGAGGCCGACGGCGCGTTGATGGCTACGGGGTGTACGTACAAATATTTGAACGGCGGACCCGGCGCACCGGCTTTTGTCTATCTTGCGAGGGACATCGCCAACCGGGTCAGCTCACCGCTGCCCGGCTGGATGGGCCATAAGGCGCCTTTTGCGTTCGACGCGATGTATGAGCCGCGAGATGGCGCCGCGCGGTTTGCCAGCGGGACACCGCCGATCCTGTCTCTCTCCGCGCTTGACGGCGCGCTGGATGCGTTCGACGGGGTTCAGATGTCGGCGCTGCAGGCCAAGGCCGAGGCCCTTGGCACGCTGGCCATCGCACGCGCGTGTGCGTTGGGACTGGACATGCGCTCCCCGGCTGAAGGTCACCGGCGCGGCGGTCATATCAGCCTGCGGATCAATGACGGGTATCCGGTCGTGCAGGCGCTTGCTGCGCAAGGAGTGCTCGCGGATTTCCGCGCGCCGGAAACGGTGAGACTCGGGTTCTCGCCGCTGTTCCTGACCTATGCGCAGGTCTGGGACGCGATGGAGGCCCTCGGCGAGATCCTGCAAAGCCGGAGCTGGGACCGGCCGGAGTTCCACAGGCGCGAGAAGGTCACCTGACCGGGGCTGCTTACACCCTGCGTTTCAGAAATTGACGCGGTCCGACAGGGCGCCATCGACGATCAGGTTGGAGCCGTTTGTGTAGGAGGAAAGCGGGCTCGCGAGAAAAACGGCCGCGTTCGCGATCTCCTGCGGTGTCGCGCAGCGCCCGGTCGGGTTCCGGGAATTGGCCTGGGCGAAGAAATCCGGCGCGTGGGTTTTCACGCGGTGCCAGATGCCGCCTTCGAAATAGACCATGCCGGGCGAAACGACATTGACGCGGACACCGCTGGCGGCGTGCTCGCGGGCAAGGCCCTTGGCCATGTGGATCAGCGCGGCTTTCACCGGGCCGTAGGAATCGCCGCGATCCGCAAGGGCTGCGGAGATTGAAGAGATGATGATGAAGGCCGCATCGCCGCTCTCGGCTGCGGCCTTCTGGAGCGGCCCTTTCGCCGCGTCGAAGGCGTTGACCGCGGCAAGCACATCTAGCTCGAAATTCTGTTTCCAGGCGGCAGGATCGTTGCCCTGCGCCATGGCGCCAGCATTGGAGACGAGGATATTGAGGCCGCCCAGTTCTGCGGTCGCGTCAGCGATCCAGGCTTTCAGCGCGGCCCCATCGGTGACATCGACAGAGCGGCCTGTTGCAGAAACGCCAGCAGCTTTCAGGGCCCCAACTGTTTCGGCCACCTGATCGGCATTGCGCGCGCAGATGCCGACATTGGCGCCTTCGGCGGCCAGCGTGTCTGCAATCGCACGGCCGATGCCGCGGGTGCCGCCGAGAATCAGGGCGCTGCGCGCTTTCAGTTGAAGGTCCATCTGGTGTCTCCGTCCCGTTCTTTGAGTTTCGGGAGGGACACTACCGGCGCTCCCGGCCCTGTCCAGCCTATCTGCCCCCGCGTTTCATGCTGAGGCTGATCCGGCCGCGCGGGACATCTACATCGAGGACGGCGACCGAGACCACCTGCCCGGTCTTTACCACCGTATGCGGATCCTTGACGAAGGTATCGGCGAGTTCGGAGATGTGGACGAGGCCGTCCTGGTGAACGCCGATATCGACGAAGGCGCCGAAGGCGGTGACATTCGTGACGACGCCTTCAAGGCGCATACCGGGTTTTAGATCGCTGACCTTGTCGATGCCGTCCTTGAAGGTTGCCGTGCGGAACTCCGGGCGCGGGTCGCGGCCGGGCTTTTCCAGCTCTTTGATGATGTCCCGTATCGTCGGGACACCGAAGGTCTGGTCGGCAAACTCTTCGGGCTTCAGCTTCGACAGGAAGGCCTTGTCGCCGATGAGGGAGTCGATCTTGCGGCCGGCCTTCTTCGCGATCCGCTCCACGACCGGATAGGCTTCAGGGTGAACGCCGGAGGCATCGAGCGGGTTCTTGCCGTTCATGATGCGCAGGAAGCCGGCGGCCTGTTCAAACGCCTTCGGGCCGAAGCGCGGCACTTTCTTGAGCTCGGCGCGCGATTTGAAGGGGCCGTTCTGCTCCCGGTAAGTCACGATGTTGGCCGCGATCGTAGCGTTAAGGCCGGCAACGCGGGCCAGCAGCGGGGCTGAGGCGGTGTTCACATCGACGCCCACGGCATTCACGCAGTCTTCGACCACGCCGTCGAGCGAGCGGGCGAGCGCGGCCTGGTCGACATCATGCTGGTACTGGCCGACGCCGATGGCTTTGGGTTCGATCTTCACAAGCTCCGCGAGCGGATCCTGCAGGCGCCTGGCGATGGAGACCGCGCCGCGCAGGCTGACATCCAGTTTCGGGAATTCCTTCGAGGCAAGCTCAGAGGCCGAATAGACCGAGGCGCCCGCCTCAGAGACCATGATCTTGGTGAGCTTCAGGTCCGGCAGCTTTGTGCTGAGATCGGCGACGAGTTTCTCGGTTTCCCGGCCCGCCGTGCCGTTGCCGACGCTGACGAGTTCGACCTTGTGGCGCTTGCACAGCATGGCGAGGGTGGTCAGGGCGCCCGCCCAGTCGCGCCTCGGCTCGTGAGGGTAGATGGTGGCGGTTTCGAGGAGCTTGCCGGTCGCATCCACGACGGCGACCTTGCAGCCGGTGCGGATGCCGGGATCGATGCCCATGACGACTTTCGGGCCCGCCGGCGCAGCCATGAGCAGGTCGTGCATGTTGCGGGAGAAGATGCGGATGGCTTCGCGGTCGGCGGCCTCTTTCACGCGGCTGATGACATCGCGGGTCGAGGCGGGCTCGAGCTTGGCTTTCCAGGCGGCTTCTGCGGTTTCCATCAGCCAGTCATCGGCCGGGCGGCACTTCCTGACGATGCCGAACTCGCTGCGGATTTCGCGGATGGCGGGATGCTCGCGTTTCGGCTCGACCGGCACGGCGAGTTTCACTTTCAGCACGCCTTCCTTCTGGCCGCGCAGCACGGCGAGGGCGCGGTGCGAAGGGATTTCGGTGACAGGTTCGTCAAAGTCGAAATAATCGGCGAACTTGGCGCCGTCCTTCTCCTTGCCCTTGACGAGGGTGGAGCCGAGCTTGCCCTGCGACCAAACGGTCTCGCGCACCTTGCCGACGACGCGCGGTGTCTCTGCAATCTGCTCGACGAGGATCTCGCGGGCGCCTTCGAGGGCCGCGTCCCGGTCTGCAACGCCCTTCTTGGCGGAGATGAAGGCTTTGGCCTCATCAAAAGGCGAGAGCGACGGATTGGCGAGGAGGCGCTCGGCGAGCGGGGCGAGGCCGGCTTCGCGGGCGATGGTCGCCTTGGTGCGGCGCTTCTGCTTGAACGGGGCGTAGAGGTCTTCCAGGGCAACCTTGGTGGCCGCCGCCATGATCTCACGCTCCAGCGCGGGGGTCAGCTTGCCCTGCTCGCGGATGGCGGAAAGGACAGCTTCGCGGCGTTTGTTGAGCTCGGTCAGATAGGTCAGGCGCTCGGCCAGCTGGCGCAGCTGGGCGTCATCGAGGCCGCCGGTGCGCTCCTTGCGATAGCGGGCGATGAACGGAACGGTGGCGCCCTCATCGATCAGCTCGATTGCCGCTGCGACCTGCCGCTCGGCCACCCCGAGCTCGGCGGCGATGAGGGCGGCAATCGAGGGCGCTTTGATCGGGGTGGAAGCGGGAGCCTTGGCGGTCATGGAGCGGGTGCCTCGTTAACAAGTCTGACTGGGCTGCCGGAATGGGGCAGAACGCTCCAATTGAAGGGAAATCGTTCACACCTCGTTTACGCTCTGCAGCGCGGTCAATCCAAGAGGCCCTTGCCCCTGCCCCAATCCCTGACGAGATCCGGCCAGGCGGCGAGCGGCGTGCCCTCAAGGCCGCGCAGGCCGAAGCCGTGGCCGCCGGTTTCAAAGATGTGCAGCGCTACGGGCACACCGGCAACGCGCAGCGCCGCGTGCAGAATCAAGGAGTTCTCGACCGGCACGGCGGCATCATCGGCGGCGTGCATGAGGAGGACGGGCGGCATCGACGGGTGCACCAGCGTCTCGAGCGACCAGCTTGCGCTGGCGGCCTCCGAGGGCTCAGGGCCCAGCATATTTGTTCGGGATCCGGCATGAGCATGGGGCTGAGTAAAGGTGACAACCGGGTAGATCAGCGCCGCCCCATCCGGCCGGGCGGAGAGGCTGTCGGCCCGGTCCAGAGGCGCATATACAGCCTCATAGAAACGGGTGGCGAGCAGGCCGGCAAGGTGCCCGCCTGCGGAGAAACCCATGACGACCACCCGGTCCGGGTCGATGCCGTCTTCCGCGGCTCTTGAGCGGATCAGTCGCATCGCGCGCTGGGCATCCTGCAGCGGCGCTGCCGGGCCGGCGGCCCAACCCTGGTGCGGCAGGCGGTAGCGCAGGACATAAACGGTCGCGCCTCGGGACGCGAAATGCCGGGCGCCCTCGAAGCCTTCCTTGTCCATGACGACCCAGCGATAGCCGCCGCCGGGAATGATGAGGATGGCCGAGCCGTCTGGCACGGCAGGCCGAAATATGGTGAGGCTGGGCGCCGTCACATCATGCGCGGCGCGGTCTGGCAGGCCGAAGGGATTGTCGCGGTGGACGATATGTTCGGTGAGGCTTTGCGGGACGCCGCCGGGTGGGCCGTCCGGCCACAGATAGATCACCTCGCCTTCCGTAATTGCGGGTACCGATGGCGCGAACGCGCAGGCACCCGCGAGCATCAGGGCCGCCAGCAGGGATGTCAGCAGGCGGAGCATCGGCCGCCCCTTACCGGAACAGCGCCGGGAGGGTCAGCGAGATGGCCGGGATATAGGTGATGAGGATGAGCGACAGGATCAGCGCCGAATAGAACGGCCAGATCGTGCGCACCGCCTGTTCGACCTTCAGATTGCCGACGGCCGCGCCCACGAAAAGCACCGATCCGACCGGCGGGGTGACGAGGCCGATGCCGAGGTTCAGCATGATGATGATGCCGAAATGCACGGGGTCTACGCCGACCTCCATCACGACCGGCAAAAGGATCGGCGTCGTGATGACGATCAGGGGTGACATGTCCATGAAGGTGCCGAGCACCAGCAGGGTGATGTTGATGATCAGGAGCACCAGCAGCGGGTTGCGCGTGATGGAGGTGATCAGGTCCGCAAGCTGGGCCGGCGCTTCGAGGATGGCGAGGGCATAGCCGAAGGCTGTCGCGGCGCCGATGATGAGAAGCACCATGGCGGTGACCTTCACCGACTGCATCGCCGCTTCGGCAAAGCGCGTCCAGCCGAGCGAGCGATACACGAAGGCGCCGACGAGGATGGTGTAAATCACGGCAATGGCAGAGGATTCCGTCGCGGTGAAGATGCCCGAGAGGATGCCGCCCATGATGATGATGGCGGCCATCAGGCCGGGAATGGCGATGGCGGTGGCGCGCAGGAAGGCGCCCCAGCCGGGAAATGCGCCGCTGGGATAGCCGCGCCGCACGGCCACGAGCCAGGTGACGCCCATGAGGATCAGCGCGGTCAGAACGCCCGGCACGACACCCGCCAGGAACAGGTCACCGATCGGCACGCCAATGCCGGAGGCGGCCGAATAGATGATCATATTGTGCGAGGGTGGAATGAGCAGGCCGACGATGGCGGCGGATGCCGTGACGTTCACGGCGTAGTCTGCGTCATAGCCCTTTTGTTTCATCAGCGGCATCAGCGTAGAGCCCATGGCCGAGGCGCTGGCGATGGCGGAACCCGAGACCGCACCGAACATGGTGGAGGCGCCGACATTGACGAGGCCGAGGCCGCCGCGCGTGCGCCCGAGCATCGCTTCGGCCACTTCCACAAGGCGTTTTGCAATGCCCGAGCGATACATCAGATCGCCTGCAAAGATGAAAAACGGGATGGCCATGAGCGAGAAAACGCTGACGCCGCCAGCGAGGCGCTGGAAGACGACGACGAGCGGGATATCCAGCACAAGGAAGGTCGCAATCGCCGCGCCGAGCAGCGAATAGGCCACCGGCACGCCGAGCGCGAGCAGCGCGATGAGCACCCCCATCAGAACCATCAGCTCCATCTGGGATCCTCCTCATCCTTGATGGGCTGGGCGTTCAGAAGTTCGAGAATGCGCTCTACCGAGAACAGCGCCATCAGCGCGCCGGCAATCGGCAGACCTAGATAGGCAAGGCCGCGCGGGATGCCGAGCGAGGGGACGACATGGCTCCAGGTGCGCAGGACCAGCTCGCCGCCCCAGATAAGCATGGCAAGGCCGCAGAGACCGACGATGGAATTGGAGAAGACCTGCATCGCCTTGCGCGTGCGCGGGCCTACGGCCTCTTCCAGCGCCACGATGCGGATGTGGAACCCCTGACGCACACCGGCGGCCGCCGCAAGCGCCACATACCAGATCATAAGGGTCAGCGCCGCCTGCTCCGACCAGGACGGTGTCGAGTTCAGCACATAGCGGCCGAACACCTGCCAGCCGATGATGGCCGTCATCAGGACGAGTCCGGCGGCGGCGATCTTCACGAGGATGTCGGCGACGACATGGGTGAATTTTGACAGCAGGCGGATCATCCCTCTGCCTCCCCGGCCGCGACGATGGCATCCACAATGCGGCGCGCCTGATCCGTCATTATATACCGGTCCCAGACCGGGCGCATGGCTTCGGCAAAGGCAGCGGTATCTTCGATTTCGTTGACCTCGATGCCGGAGGCGAGCAGCCGGGTGCGCGCATCGGCGACGCGCTGGTCCCAGAGGCCGCGCATGTATGGCACAGACTCCTTTGCGGCTGCGCGCACGAGCGCGCGGTCGGCCTCGTCCAGCTTGTCCCAGCGGCTTTTCGACATGACCAGCACTTCGGGCGCGATGACATGCCGGGTCAGGCTGTAATAGCGGGCGGCCTCGAAATGGCGGCCGCTCTCATAGGAGGGCCAGTTGTTCTCGGCGCCGTCGATGACGCCCTGCACCAGCGCCTGATAGACCTCGGCAATGCTCATCGGGGTCGCGTCTGCGCCGAGCGCGCGGATCATCGAAACGTAGAGATCAGAATTCGGTACACGGATCTTCAGGCCGCGCATATCGGCGGGCGTCCGGATCGGGCGGCGGGTGTTGTAGAAATTCCGGTCGCCGCTGTCATAGAAACAGAGGCCGATCAGGCCGTGCGGCTCCAGCGAGGCGAGGATTTCCTCGCCGATGTCGCTGTCGAGCGCGCGGCGCATGTGCTCGTTCGAACGGAACAGGAAAGGCAGCGCCGGCAGGGTCGTGAGCGGCTCGATGGAGTTCAGCGGGGCAAGGTTGACGCGGTTGAGGTCCAGCCCGCCGAAGACGGTGATTTCGAGCGTGTCCTGCTCCGAGCCGAGCTGGCCGCCGGCATAGATCTTGATGCCGAGGCGCCCGTCCGTGCGCTGCTCCAAAAGGCGGCCCATCTCTTCGACCGCCGCCACGGTCGGATAGCCGCGCGGGTGGGTATCTGTGGAGAGGAACTCGCGGCCCGCCCGCATCCCGCACGCGCTGAGACCGCCGGCAGCCGCGCCCGCGAGGAGCACGTTGCGCCGGCTGATGCCAGGTTTTTCGGCGGTTGCGGAGGTCCGCATCAGTGTTTCCTGCCCCCTCGAGGCGCCGGGCGGCTGGGCCGGCCCAATTATTCTTCTGGTCTTCTTCTGCCGCCCATTTGTGGCGTTTAGGTAACCGGTGTCAATATCTATTCGCCGCGCATGTCAGCGGCGCACATCCAGGCTGCCGCCCGCCATGGCAGCTTCGACCTCGGCTTCGGTCACGCGGTTGAAATCGCCGGGGACGGAATGTTTGAGCGCGCCGGCCGCGACGGCAAAATCGATGGTGTGCTGGGGGTCCCTGCCCGCGATCAGGCCATGAAGGGCGCCGGCGGCGAAAGCGTCGCCCCCGCCGATCCGGTCGATGACGCCGGGCAGCAGGTGCTCCGGCGAAACCCAGCGACCCTCGCGGGTGACGAGTTCGGCGGCGAGGGCCTGATCATCGACCGAGGATTGCTGCCGCGTCGTGGCTGCAACCGCCTTCAGGCGCGGGAAGGCGTCGAAGGCGGCGGCATAGGCCGCGGCGCGGTCAGCAAAAGGCTCTCTCAGGATGAGAGCGATGTCGCGCTCATTGATGAAGGCATAGGTGGCCGAGGCGAGAAGTTCGCGCAGGATGGCCGGGCCGTCGCCGTCCCACGCCTCCCAGAGCAGCGCGCGGTAATTGCCATCGAAGGAGACGGGCAAGCCGGCGTTCACGGCGGCGGCAGCGGCGCGCAGGGCGGCATTGGCTGCCTTCGGGCCGATGGCGGGCGTGACGCCGGAGATGTGGAAGAGATCCGTACCCGGAAGAATCGATGACCAGTCCAGCGCATCCGGCGCGGCTTCTGCGAAGGCAGAACCGGCGCGGTCATATGTGATGGCGGCGGGGCGGCGGACGGCGCCGGGCTCGAGGAAATAGAGCCCCATCCGGCCCGGCGCGCGCTGGACGCAGGCCGTGCCGACGCCGTGGCGTTTCAATTCGCCGAGAGCGGCGCTACCGAGAGGATTGTCCGCGACGATGCTGGCAAAGCTGACATCATGACCGAAGGCGGCAAGCGAGACGCCAACGTTCGCTTCCGCCCCGCCAACGCAGACATCGAGCGACCAGGATTGCAGCAGCCGCTCGCTGCCCGGCGCGGTGAGGCGCAGGAGCAGTTCCCCGAAACAGACGATACGGGCCATCGGCTTGCTCCTCCCCGGCGGGCTCAGCGCGCGAGCCAGCCGCCATCCACGGCAACAACTGTTCCGTGCACATAATCAGAAGCCGCAGAGGAAAGGAATACAGCCGCGCCGCCAAGGTCCGAAGGCTGGCCCCAGCGCCCGGCCGGAATCCGGCCGAGGATTTCGGTGTTGCGCTTTTCGTCCGCGCGCAGGGCATCGGTGTTGTTGGTCGCGAAATAGCCCGGTGCAATGGCGTTCGCATTGATGCCGTACCTGGCCCATTCATTGGCCATCAGGCGCGTCAGGCCCAGCACGCCGCTCTTGGAGGCAGTGTAGGAGGGCACGCGCACCCCGCCCTGGAAGGATAGCATCGAGGCGATGTTGATGATCTTGCCGCCAGTGCCGGCCTCGATCATCGCGCGCGCCGCCTTCTGGCTGAGGAAGAAGAGCGAGCGCAGGTTGATATTCATCACGCTGTCCCAGTCTTCAACCGTAAAGTCGATGGCATCATTGCGCTTGATGATGCCGGCATTGTTGACGAGGATATCGACGCCGCCGAGCGCTTCCTTTGTTTCCTCAATGATACGGTCCAGCGGATCAAGGCTGCCGAGATCGGCCATGATGACATGCGCCTTGCCGCCAGCCTTCTGAACCAGTTCGACCGTTTCATCCGGCGCAGAGCGGCCCACAAGTGCGAGGCTCGCGCCTGCTCCTGCGAGTGCCACGGCGATGCCCTGGCCGAGGCCGGTATTGGCCCCGGTGACGATGGCGGTCTTGCCTTCAAGGCTGAACATGCTGAGGTTCATCGGCTTCCTCCCGAACGACGACAATGATGGTGCGCTGAGCCTGCGCGGCGCCTCAGGATGCGAGCACGCTCTTGATGTAGCCGGAAATCGCCTCGTCCTGCGAATTCGCGAAGAAGTATTCCTGGAATTTCTCGCCCGAGATCGCGGTCTTCAGGAGGTCCTGGTCGATCGTCTTCAGCACGGTCAGCATGTCGTGGCAGGAGGCTTTCTTCAGCTCACTGAGGATGCCGCGATTCTTGGCCATGACTGCGGCGCGCTCCTTCGGATAGCCTTCACCGCGTTTCACTTCGAACAGCTTGCGATAGCAGTCCTGCAGGTTCAGCTCGGCGGCCCAGCCGAAGCCCTTGGCATAAGGCATCGAAATGGCGTTGCCATCATTGATCTGGCCGAACAGGAAGGCGTCGGTCGGGTCGATGATCAGCCCGCAGAAAATTCCCGGCATCGCATTGCACGCAAGGTTCGAGCCCATGCCTGTGCCGCAGCCGGTGACGATGAAGTCGGCGGCTTTCGAATTGATCAGGATGCCGGCGAGAATGCCGATCATCGGATAGGTCAGGTGGGCCGCGTCTTCCGGCGTATACATACCGTAGTGAAACACTTCATTGCCGAGCGGCTCGGCGACCGTTGTCAGCGCGTCGTGCACGATGCTGCTCTTGGCGGCCTGGCTGTTTTCGATGATGAGCGCGATCTTCATGGCGGTGTCCCTTGGCGGCCTTTATTTGGTAACCGGTGTCATATCTGCATCCAGAAGAACCGGCAAGCCGCAATCGGTGTTTTGCGTGGGCAATTCCGGTTCGCGTCAGGCGCGCCCGGCTGGCGCGGCAGTGGACTCGCGCACGACGATTTCCGGCGTGAAGCTGATCACTTCTTCCCGCTCGACGCCTGCCGCCTGTTCCAGCAGCAGCGCCGCCGCCGCCCGGCCCATCTCCCGGATCGGCAGGCGAACCGTGGTGAGCGCTGGCCAGAGCCGCCCGGCAATGGGCGTATCGTCAAAGCCGACAATCGAGACGTCATCGGGAATCCGCAGGCCCGCCTTGCGCACGGCGACATAGGCGCCCGTCGCCATCTCGTCATTGCCTGCGAACACCGCCGTCGGGCGGCGCTTGGCATAGAGCAGCCGCTCCATCGCCTGAAGGCCGGAGTCGAAGGTGTAGCCACCCTCGACCGTCAGGCCGGGATCGAGCGCGCGGCCCGCCTCCTCAAGCGCGCGCTGGAAGCCGCCGCGCCGCTCATGCGCCGAGCGGAAGGATTCCGGGCCATGGATATGGGCGATATGCTCATGCCCGAGCGCGCAGAGGTGCCGCGCGGCCTGGGCGGCGCCCTCGCTGTCATGGGTCAGGATCATCCGGCCGGGTTCGTCGAGCATTCCGGAGGCGATGCGAACATAGTCCACATCATTCGCCCGGAACATTTCGCAAAGCGCGTCATCTTCCGACACGGACGGCGGCAGGATCAGCCCGAAGGGCTTGTGCTGCTGGATGAACTGGCGCAGGCGCCCGGGATAATGATCATCCGTGCGGCTGACGGGGCGCAGGACCAGCTGAAAGTCGGTCTCCTCCAGCGCATCCAGGATGCCCCGCTGCATGTTGACCACGTATTGCGGGCTTGGATTGTCATAAACCAGGCCGACGAGGAACGACCGGCGCAGCGCCAGCGCCCGCGCCTGCGGATCCGGCGCGTAGCCGAGCTCGGCGATGATCGCCTTGACGATCTCGCGGGTGCGCGGCTTGACCAGCGGGCTGTCATTGATGACCCGCGAAACGGTCTTCTTCGACACCTTCGCGATGCGCGCGATGTCGTTGATGGTCGCCCGCCCGTGCTGCCGGAACTCGGCCGCCGCTTCGACAGCGGCGGCGAGCTCGGTCGCGTGATCGGGCTTGATCTCCTGGGTCACCTTAAGGCCTTCTCGAAACCGTAATTGTCTCGTGTTGCCTAGTGGTGGACATTTTGCAAGCGGGCGCCTGTTACCGCCATCGCGGCGAGGCCTCAGGTGCCCCGGCCGCGGGCAGATGCGTCCAGTGCCTCAGGCGACAGAGGGAGCATCGTTTCGAGGTCCCAGAGTGCAGGATCGAAGGCCCTGTAGGTTGGCTCGAACTTCGGATAGCCGCCCACCTGGTTCTGGCTGTCGATGATGTCGCCCCGGCCTTCAGCCGCATTGGCGAAGACGCGCACATCATGCGCATCCCGGTCCCAGGGCCGGGCGCCGGCATTGGCGAGCACGTAGCGTTCGACTGCAACCGCCGGCAGGATCGGCAGGCCGTCCGGCAGCTTCATCGGCGCGGGCGCGTCAATGAAGCTGGCAGGGCCAGCAGTGTAGCGCCCCCGCATCGGCGCCGGATTGCCCCAGCGGTCGACCGCAATATTGTCGCGCTCATACACCGCAAGATCGCCGTCGCCGCCCAGCATCACCATCGGCAGGCCCTTCGGCGTAGACTGGCCGGCCCGCATGACATTGCCGATCAGGTCCATCCGGCCGGTTTCGAAGGGCACGCTGCCCCATTCGAGGCCCTGCAGGTTGTAGTGCACGGCGCGCTGGCCGGGATCGTAGATGAAATTGTTGACGATCTGCCCGTGCACGCCGCCCTTGAAGAGCGGGTTGCGCTCATAATTGTGCGCGTACAGGTTTCCGTACAGCAGCAGGCCATTCACATTGTCATGGATGAGCGAGCCTTTGGAGTGCTCGAACTTCGCATGGGTTGCATCGGCAAGGCCTTCAGCGATCAGGTTGTGGCTGAAGAGGATGTTGTGAGACGTGCCGGCGCGCCATTCATCCGGCGTGTCGCCCGTGAAGCGCGGGCCGGAGGAAGAGAGGTTCTCGTCGGTTGCCCAGGTCAGGGTGCAATGGTCAACGATCACATTCCGGGCCCGGTTTGTGTTGATCGAATCATCATCCCAGCCGGAGCCACGCTCTTCATTGTTATCGCCCGGGCGCACGCGGATGTGCTGGATGATGACATCATGCGTCGTGATGTTGATGCCGCCGCGGATGAGCGTGATGCCCGGCGACGGGGCCGTCTGGCCCGCAATCGTGACATGAGGCTTGGCGACCGGGAGGGTGTCTTTCTCGAGGTCGATCACGCCGGCGACTTCAAACACGATGATGCGCGGGCCATCCTTTGACAGCGCCTCGCGCAGGCTGCCGGGGCCGTGATTGTTGAGGTTCGTCACGCGCACGATCTCTCCGCCGCGCCCGCCGGTCGTGTATTGGGTCCAGTCGATGTCCGGGAAGAACCAGGCAGGCTTCAGCGCCGCAGCAGGCACCGCCGCCTGAGCCGGCTGGGCCGCAGCAGTCAGCGCCGGCGGCGTTGCAACCGCCGTGCTTGCACAGCCCGCGATCAGGACGGCCGCCACCGCGACAGTATATTGAACGGATCTCCGGAATGAGTGTGCCATGAAGCCCTCCTTTTGCGGCGCCGCTGCAAACTGGCACCTTGTGTTTGTTCGCCGTGCCAGAAAAAATCCAGTTGACAGGCCTGCGTTTCGCGAGACTATGACACCGGTTTCCTCCGGTGTCCACACCGCCTTGGTGACCCGATGGACAAAAACACGACCAGGCGCGCACACCAGCGCATTCAAGAGCCCGGCGCAAAAGGGATGGCGTAAAGCACTACAATCCAGATGAGCACAGAACTGGCAGAAGACATCCGCGCGAGGCGCTTCATCACCGCCCGCCTGCGCGCCGAAGCGCTGGCGGAATATCCCGGCGCGCCGCCGCAATCGCTGACGGAAGCCTACTCCGTCCAGGACGAAGCCATCCGGCTTTGGCCCGACCGGGTTGCCGGCTGGAAAGTCGGCCGGATCAATCCGCCTTGGGACGGCCTGCTCGGATCCGACCGCCTGGCCGGCCCGGTTTTCGCGAGCGATGTCTCACACGCCGGCGCCAGCCCGGTGGATACATTTGTCTTTGAGGGCGGCTTCGGCGCGGTTGAAGGCGAGATCGTGATTGTCTGTGCTGGCGACGCCCCGCCCCAGAAAACGGCCTGGACGACCGAAGAAGCCTCTGAATTAATTGGTGATATCCTGATCGGCGCCGAGATTGCGTCCAGCCCCTTTCCCGGCATCAATGATCTGGGCCCGCTGGTGACGATCTCTGACTTCGGCAACAATAATGGCCTCGTGCTCGGCCCGCAGGTCGCAGGCTGGCGCCAGGCCAGCCCGTCTGACTGGGGTTTCACGACCCGGATCGACGGCGAGATCATCGGCCGCGCAGACGCTTCGGCGATCCCGGGCGGACCCATCGAATCCTTCCGGGCCCTGCTCGAGATCTGCGCCGCCCGCGGAATGCCGCTGCGCAAGGGCATGTATGTGTCGACCGGGGCCGTCACAGGCGTCCATACCATCCGCGCCGGCCAGACCGCCAGCGTTGAGATGGACGGCTATCCTGAGATCAACCTAAGATTACTGCCGATGGGCCCCTCGGCCCGCCGGATTCCGGGTGGCAGTGCGTCTTCCGGAACACAATGAAGGAAAAATGAAGGTTATCGGGCCAACAGGCCCTTTTTCGAATTGCCACCGGTATCAAAATCAGTAATGCTACCGGTGACATAATTGGAGGTCTCTCGACAAAGAGGGCCCCTGAACCGAAACGAACATATCCTGGGGAGGAGACCAGTCATGCGTTTCAAGCAAAACAGCCTCAATTTCCGCCTGTTCATGGGCGCTGCTGCCGTGGGCCTCATGGCATCCGGGGCGACTGCCACCGCCCAGGAGGAGCCCGCCGCCACCGTCGCGAGCGATGCCGAAAGCCGACAGGACACCGTGACCGTCACGGGCTTCCGGGGCAGCCTGCAACAGTCGATCGAAGTCAAGCGGAACGAGACCGGCATCGTAGATGCCATCTCCGCGCAGGACATCGCGGACTTCCCGGACCTGAACCTGGCCGAAGCGCTTCAGCGCATCCCCGGCGTTCAGATCGACCGGGACGGCGGCGAAGGCCGCTCGATCAGCGTGCGCGGCCTCAGCTCGGACTTCGTTCGGGTACAGATCAACGGCATGGAAGCCCTCGCCACCACCGGCGGCCGGGATGGCCGGGCCAACCGCAACCGGGGCTTCGACTTCAACGTCTTCGCCGCAGAACTCTTCAGCAGCGTGCGCGTCGCAAAATCGCAGGACGCGCGCCTCGATGAAGGCTCGCTCGGCGCAACCGTCCAGCTGCGCTCCGCCAAACCGTTCGACTATGACGATTTCACATTCGCCGTTGGCGGACAGGCGTCTTACAACGACCTGGCGCAGGAAATTGACCCGCGCATGACAGCGCTCGTCTCGAAGCGCTGGATGGACGGCCGCCTGGGTACCCTCTTCTCTGTCGCCTACTCCACCCGCAACACGTTCGAGGAAGGCTCCAGCTCGCTGCGTTTCCGCGTACCGGCCGATGATGGCTGCGTGCCCACTGTATCCGGCGGGGTTATTACCCGCTACACCGGCACCACGCGCTGCTATGCCTCGGTAGGCACGATCACCGACGCCTCCGGCAATGTCCTGACAGGACTTGCTGCAGAACAAGCCGCCTGGAACGCCGCCCATCCGCGTATCCCGCGCTATGGCCGCATCGGCTATGAGCGGGAGCGGCTCGGCATGACCGGCACGATCCAGTACCAGCCCTTCAGCACCACGACGCTGACATATGACATGCTGTTTGCTCAGCTGGATCAGAACCGGTCCGAAGAATTCCTCGAAGTGATTTCCTTCGCCCGGGAAACGGGTGTTCAGGGCCTCCGCGCGGTCCAGCTCGTCTCGGGCCGGGTGGACAACAACAACACCCTTGTAGCCGGCACGTTCAACAATATCGATCTGCGCACCGAGCAGCGTCTCGACAGGCTCTCGACCGAGTTCATGCAGAATTCGCTCGCGCTTGAACACGACATCACGCCGACCCTTCGGCTGAATGCCATGGCGGGCATCTCCCGCGCAATCGGCAAGAACCCGGAGCAGACGACCGTAACGCTCGAAGCCTATGATGTTCAGGGCTATTCCTACGACTATTCGAACCCGAACCTGCCCGGCTTCAACTATGTGATCGACGTGACTAACCCGGCGAGCTGGGTGTTCTCATCCAGCAACGCACTGGGGGATGCCTCAATCATCCGTATGCGCCCGAACAAGACGCTGAACACCTACGAAACCGTCAAGTTCGATCTGGAATGGGATTTCAACGACACGTTCACCCTGGTGGGCGGCATGTCCTGGAAGGAATTCGGCTTCGACGTAAAAGAGTGGCGCCGCGCCACGGAAGCAATTCCGGCCTCAACCATTGCGCAGCTGAACGCGCTCGGCATTCCGCCATCGGCCTATACGACCCTGCTGACCGATTTCGGACGGGGCATGAGCCTGCCGGCTGGAACGGACCGCAGCTGGATCGTGCCGGACGTGAACGCCCTCAAGGCGCTGATCGACTTTGACTGCAACTGCGTCAACCAGTTTGGCAACTTCACTCGCCCCCTGTTCCCGGGCGAAACGCGTGACGCTTATGAAACCTCCTATGGCGGCTTCGTGCAGCTCAACTGGCGGACTGAACTCGCCAACATGCCGTTCCGCGGCAATGTTGGCGTGCGCTATGTGGAAACCGATCTGAAAACCACCGGCTTCATCAATGGCGTCGCCCAGACGCTGAGCAACAGCTACAGCGACACCCTGCCGGCGGCGACATTCGTGCTGGAGCCGATCGACAATGTGCTGGTCCGTTTTGCCGCCGCCAAGACAATGGCCCGGCCGAACCTGAACTTCCTGACGCCCGGCGGTTCGGTCGGCACGTCATCGCTGACTCTTGGTAACCCCTACCTTGACCCGATCCGGTCAGACAACTACGACCTGTCGCTTGAATGGTATCCCTACAAGGAGGCGCTGTTCTCGGTGGCCTTGTTCCGCAAGGAAATCGGCAGCTTTGTCCAGCGCGTCCGCCAGACGATGCCCTATTCCGAAACCGGATTCCCGCTGGAGCTACTGCAGCCGGGAATTGATCCGGACACGATCTTCCAGGTGACGACGCCGGTGAACACGCCCGGCGGCGACCTGACGGGTTTCGAGATCTCGGCGCAGACACCGTTCCGCTTCGGTTTCCTGCCCGAATTCCTGCAGGATTTCGGCGGCCGGCTCAGCTACTCCAAGATCGAGTCCGAGTTCGACTATGTCATCAATCCGAACACAGGCGCGACCAGAACCCTGGCCCTGCTTGGCCAGTCCCCTTCAGCGCTCAGCACAACGCTGTATTACCAGCGTGGCCCATTCGAGACACGCGTGTCGAGCACCTGGCGGGATGAGTACCTGACGACTTTCCCGGCCGGTAGCGGCAATGATGTGGAAGGCCGCGCGGCAACACTCAATGTCGATTTCAAGGCGTCCTATCGCCTGAATGACAGGGTCGAGTTCTCGTTCGAGGCGATCAACCTGACCGACGCCTATGACGAGCGCTGGGTGAACAGCCAGCGCAAGAACAACCTCAACTACGAGCATACCGGCCGCGAATTCCTTGTGGGCGTTCGATACCGGCACTGAAGGAGCGGTCTGGCCAGCGGGGCATCGTATCCCCTTGATGTCTTTGCTGCATCCTGCCTGATCCTGAAACTGCCGGCGGCTCCCTCCCAGGCCGCCGGCAGTATTATTTTCAGAGGCGCGAATCAGCCGATCCCAGCGGTTCTCAACGAACGTGGCCCTAGGATCTACTCTGTCTACTGATTATTTATTGAAATCCGTTTACAGATGGCCTGCACCAAGCGCGCGGATCATGTGCCCCATTGGATGAACGGGACCTTTGAGAACAGCTCCCGCTCCATGCTCCGGGGGTCGTTCAGGACGCTTGTTTCAGCCCCGAAGATCATCGTCGCCCTAGCGGGCAGGCTGTAGCGCGGCCAGAGGGGCAGGCCGGAATGGTTCGGGTCTCCCGTGCGGGCAAGCGAAATGAACGCGCCGCTCAGCCGGTCCGCAACGCGCCCCACATGGTCTGCCGCACCGGGCATGGCGCCGGGCTTGTCGAGGTTCAGGAAAGCATAGCCGATATCGACCGTGTGCGGCGCGCCCCACCGGCCATTTTCCTCCGCCCAGGGAAGGTCGAAGCGGTAGACCCATGTCGGGCCATTTTCCTTCGCGCGGGCATCTGCCTCCTCCACCTGCCCCCGCCAGGAGCGCGCAGCGGTTGCCGCGTCGAAGAATATCTCGCCGGGGCTGCGATCCGGATAGGCGGCCCGGTAGGCTGATACGACGGCGCCTGGATCAATATCGGTGCGCATATGGCGCGCGAGCGCCGCTGGCAGGTCCGCCCAGCTGATATCGAACAATTCCGGTTCGCGCCGGCCAATCAGCGTCCGGGTTTCATCCCGCGTATTGCCAAGGATCATGGGAATGGCGGAGGATTGCGCGGGCGCATCCGGCCAGAAGGGATGGCGCATCAGCATCCGCTCATCGAGGACCGGGCCGAAATAGAGCGGGTGTTCCGGGTTCACGGGATCGGGCGTATCGAGCGCCTCGATGAAACGCTCCGCAGGCAGAGCAAGCAAGGCGGCTGCATCACCGGGCGTTATGCCGAGGCGCGCGAGGAAAGCTTCGGCCCGCTTCTGGGCGTTGAGCGGGCCGGAGGCGGTGACCTGCTGGCCGCTCATCGTGGCGGCGGCGTGGAACAAGCCCTTCGCTGCAGGGGTCGCCATCAGGGTTGCAATCTTTGCACCTCCCCCGGACTGGCCGAACAGCATTACCCGGCCAGGATCGCCCCCGAACGCACGGATATTGCCCCGGATCCATTCGAGCGCGAGCACAAGATCCCATTGCCCGGCATTGCCGGAATCCGGAAATGCCTCCGGCATCAGTCGGCCGAGCGAGAGATAGCCAAAGGCATTTAGGCGGTGGTTCACCGTGACCACAACCACATCGCCGCGCGCGGCCAGGCGAATGCCCTCATAGAGCGCATCCGATCCGGAGCCGGTGTTGTAGGCGCCGCCATGCAGGTAGACCATCACTGGGCGGTCGCCGCCGGGCCGGGCTTCCGGCGTCCACACATTCAGGAACAGGCAGTCTTCAGACTGCCCCGGCTCGCGTCCGCGTTGGGGCGAGGCCCCGCCATACTCCGTGGCCCGAACCGCGTCGCGCCATGGAAGCGGGGTCCTGGGCCGGGCAAAGCGGGTGCGCGCAGTATCAGCGCCATAGCGCAGGCCGCGGAAGACAGCGATGCCCTGCTCTGTTATGCCAACAACCGGGCCGAAGCTGGTCAGCACACGGGGGTCGCCGCCGGGGGCCGCGAAAGACGATCCGGCAGCAGCGCTGGCTGACAAGCCAAGAAGCACCTCGCGGCGATGGGGCATGAAAGGTCGCATGAGACTGTCCGCAGGGTTCAGCCATCCGTCAGCTGAACACCCATCATGCATGGCCCCTGCAGCCAAGCCAACCGGACATTTTCAGGAACAGGTCAGGCGTCCCGGTAAACCGGTTTGCGCTTCTCGAGGAAGGCCTGCATCCCCTCGCGGAAATCCTGAGTTCCCGCGCAGAGCACCTGGTTGCGGTTCTCGATGGCCATGGCGGCTTCAAGGCTGGCGGCATCAATCGCCATGTTGAGCCCTTCCTTGGTAAGGCGCAGGCCCATGGGTGAGGCCGCAAGCATCTCATCGATATAGGGCTGGGCAGCTTCCTCCAGCTTGTCATCGGGCACGACTTCCGAGACGAGGCCAACCGCGAGCGCGCGCTGGGCATAGATGAAGCGGCCCGTCAGCATCAGTTCCGACGCAATCGACACGCCCGCGAGACGCGGCAGGAAATAGCTGACGCCCATATCGCAGGCCGACAGGCCGAGCTTGATGAAAGCGGCATTCATCTTGAGGCTTTCCCCGCCGATGCGGATGTCGGAAGCCAGCGCAAAGGCAAAGCCGCCGCCACAGGCCGGGCCATGCACGAGCGAGATGATCGGCTGCGGGCAGCGGCGCATCTTGATATAGACATCGGCCAGATAGCCCTGGAAACCGAATCCACCGCCGAAGGGCTGGGCCTCATTGCCGCTGCTGCGATCCTTGATGTCGAGGCCGGCGCAGAAGGCGCGCCCTTCCCCCCGCATGACGACGACACGGCAGGAGCGGTCATGATAGAGCCCGCCGAAATAATCCGCGAGTTCGCCGACCATGCGGTGATTGATCGAGTTCAGTGCATCAGGGCGGTTCAGCGTCAGCCAATGAACCTGCCCGCGCACATCAACCTTGATGTCCTTGTAATCATACATGCCGCTTTCTCCCAGAAGATCCGTATACGCCCTTTTTTTGGTTCCGGCCGTTGGTTCAGCGCCCGCCCTGTCCATCATCTACACGGATGCAGGTGCCGGTGACGGCATCTGATGCCGGGCTGACGAGGTAGAGCAGCGTCGAGTCGAGTTGCGCCGGGTTGCCGATGCGCTTCCGGGGGAAGTGCTGGCTGATATCGCCGACGCGCTGGAGCATCCCGTCCATCATTTCGGATTCGAAGGCGCCCGGCGCAATCGCATTCACATTGATGCCATTGCGCGCCCATTCAACGGCCAGCGTCTCGGTGATCCGCACGACGGCGGCCTTGGAGACGGAATAGAGCGCCGCGCCGGACCCATTATAGGCGTATGCTGCCGACGAGGCGATGTTGACGATCCGCCCCGGCTTGCCCGCCGCCATCAGGCGCCGCGCCACTTCGCAGCTGAGCACGAACGGCGCGCGGACATTGATGTCCAGCACACGGTCAATCAGGCCAATGTCCATCTTGTGGGCGCGTTGTGCATCCGGGATGCCGGCATTGTTGACGAGGATTGTCACAAGGCCGAGACCGGCCTCTGCCTGTGCAACGGCGCCGGCGAGTTGATCTGCGTCCGTCGCGTCCATCGCGATGGCGAGGGCTTCGCCGCCATCTGCGCGGATTTCAGCCGCAAGCGCTTCCAGCCGGTCAATCCGGCGGGCGGCAAGGGCCACCTTTGCTCCCTGCCTTGCCAGCACTTTGGCAAAGCGCAGGCCGAGCCCGGAAGAGGCGCCCGTGACGAGCGCGACCTGACCGCTGAGATCAGCAGAATTGTTCGGGAGCGGATAATTTGTCACTCGCGCTTCCCGCTGGTCGGGATGTCACGGAAGGCCACATCCTTGTCCACCCGAATGTCACCGGGCAGGCCCAGCACACGCTCGGCAATGATATTCCGCAGGATCTCATCCGATCCGCCCTCGATCCGCGTAGCGGGGGAGCGCATCAGCATCGCCTGGAAACGGCCATTCTGCGGGCTGTCATCATTCCACAGCACGCCCGCCTCGCCCTGCAGGTCGAGCGCAAACATGGCGAGGTCCTGCATGGTGGCGCCGGCCACCAGCTTGCCGATGGAATTCTCCGGCCCCGGCGTTTCGCCTTTCGACAGCGCCGAGATTGCGCGCATGCCTGTGTATTTGAGCCCGCTCTGCCTGACGGCAAACTGGGCAAGCCGGGAGCGCACCGCCGAGTCGGCCACGGCTGGCTGGCCATCAATCTCTGCATCCAGGCAGAACCGGAAAAGCTCCGGAAAGCCGGTCGACATGCCCGAGCCAATGGAAAGCCGCTCATTCATCAGGGTCGTGAGCGAAACCTTCCAGCCATCCCCCACAGCGCCGAGGCGCTGAGCATCCGGAATGCGGACATCGGTGAAGTAGACCTCATTGAAGCCGGAGGCACCGTTCGCCTGCTTGATGGGCACGACCTTCACGCCGGGTGTCTTCATCGACAGGAAGAACATGGTGAGGCCCTTATGCTTGGGCACGTCCGGATCGGTGCGGGCAATCAGCAGGCCCCAGTCGGAATTCTGCGCGCCGCTCGTCCAGATTTTCTGTCCGTTCACGATCCAGTCGCCGGAGCCGTCTTCGGCCTTCACGGCGCGGGTGCGCAGGCCTGCCAGGTCAGAGCCGCTGGCGGGTTCGGAAAAGAGCTGGCACCAGATCTCCTCGCCGCTGGCGAGCGGCGGCAGCAGCGCCTGCTTCTGCTCTTCGGTGGCCCATTCCATCACGGTCGGCCCGCACATGCCGTGGCCGATAGTGAAGGCGCCCGAGAGGACGGCATAGGCGCCCTCTTCCTGTCCCCAGATCACACGCTCGATCGGTGTGCGCGCGCCGCCGCCATATTCCTTCGGCCAGTGCAGGCAGGCCCAGCCGGCTTCCGCCTTCTTCTTCTGCCAGGCCTTGCCGGCAACAATCGGGTCCTCGCTGACGAGGCCGCTTGAGCCAAAGCTCGCGCGCTTAAGTTCTGCCTCCAGGTGCTTCGGGGCGTTGGCGTCGATCCAGGCGCGCACTTCCTTGCGAAAGGCGGCTTCCTGCGGGGTATCGTTGAAGTCCATCTCGAAGGTCCTTTCCTGTCAGGCTGCAGCTTCGGCAGCGTTGCCGTGGCTCATCCGCTCGATCAGCAGGCTCTCCCAGGTGGAGAGCGAGCCAAGCGCGAGGGCGAGCGCATTGGAGCGGCGATAATAGAGGTGGCAGTCATATTCCCAGGTGAAGCCCATGCCGCCATGGGTCTGGATGTTGTTCTTGGCGCAGTGCTGAAAGGCGGTCGTCGCCGCAACGCGCGCAGTCGCCGCCGCAATCGGCAGTTCCGGCGCATTCGTGGCGAGCGCCCAGGCGCCGTAATAGCCATTGGACCGGGCGAGCGTGGCGGAGACATACATATCTGCCAGCATGTGCTTGATCGCCTGGAACGAGCCGATCTGCCGGCCAAACGCCATCCGCTCCAGCGCATAGTCCCGCGCCATTTCCAGCGAGCGGTCCGCCCCGCCGATCTGTTCAAACGCGATCAGGATCGCCGCGCGGTCCAGCACCTGCGAGGCGATCTGCCAGCCATCCCCGGCCGCGCCGATGCGGCTGGCGGGGGCGCCCTCGAAGGTCAGTCGGGCCTGGCTGCGGGTGGGGTCGATCGAGTCAAGCGCTTCGCGCGTGACGCCAGAGGCCTTCAGATCCACGAGGCAAAGCGAGACGCCCTGTCCCTCGCGGGCCGCGACAATCGCGAAGTCTGCGATCATGCCATCAGCGACCGGAGCTTTGATGCCAGTGAGCTTGCCATTCTCGAACCGGGCGGCGATCTTCTCCGCACGCATCCGGCCGCTACCTTCTTTCAGCGCGAAACAGCCGATGGCCTCCCCTGCGGCGAGCTTCGGCAGCCATTCCTGCTTCTGCTCCTCAGAGCCGGCAAGCAGCAGGCATTCCGCCGCAAGATATATCGAGGAAGCCACCGGAACCGGCGCGAGCACCCGCCCAAGCTCTTCAGCCACCACGCAAAGCTCAAGATGGCCGAGCCCGACCCCGCCATATTCTTCCGGGATCGCTGCGCCGAGGACGCCGAGCTCGGCAAGGCCCTGATAAAGCCCCGCATCATACCCTGCATCGCCCTCAAGCACCTTGCGAACCGCGGCTGGCGGGCAGCGCTCTTCAAGGAAACGACGCACCTGATCGCGCAGCTGTTTCTGCTCGTCCGAGAAATCGAGATTCATGTCCTCTTGCCTCCCTGCACGGGCGCGCGCCGCAGCGCGTGCCCTGATTTGCAGGGAAGGCATCACAGAAACCGGGGCGCTGTCCAGCTTGCCCTATGGGGAGGGTCCGCACTCAATTTTCAGCAACACCGCTGGCATATACAGCGCAGGACGGGCGCTTAACGCCGGACGATATCGCGGTGCATCGGTGCGAGTTTCGCCAGCAGGCGGTTCTGGTGGCGGAAGGCCACGCCCTCCTTCGACATGGCAATCTGCAGGTTCTCGACCAGCGCGTTGAACTCTGCCGTCGTGATCCGGTGATCGGCATGGGAGGATGCCATGTCCCGGCCGGTATAATCGCACGGGCCGCCGAGAATGTAGCAGAACTGCTCCTTAAGCGTCCGGCGCAGGCGCACAAGGTCACTCCCCATGAACACGTCCCGGATGCGCGGATCGGCAAGGCACAGCTCGACCATCTCATCGACAATCCTGCTGATGCCTGCCTCCGCGCCAAATGCACGGAACAGCGCATCATCGGCAAGTGGCGTGGCGCCGGCATTGTCATTGCTCATCTCATACGGATCGACCGGCAGCTCCCCGGCCGGCATATCTGTGTCCTGTGCGAGGGCGCTGCAGGCCAGCAGGCAGGCGGCGAATATGATTGTAGCAATTTTCATCGCGTCAGAATCCGATCTGTGCACTGAGATAAACACCGCGCTGGCCGCCAAAGGTCGCAATGGAACCGAGGTCGGCATAGCCGGCTGTCAGGGTCAGGTTATGGTTCACCGCATACGCGCCGAAGACATCAAAGAAATCATCTTCCTGCGCGAAAGCCAGATTGTCCGGCTTGAAACGGTATTCTCCGCCCACGATCAATCGCCGGCTGAGCATGTAACCGATGGAGAATTCAGGCTGCAGGCTGGCATCGTCAGAACCGGAAAAGCCGAGCAGACCGGTCTGGTTCGCGCTCGTGTAGCGCAAGGTCGCATTCGCCAGGATGCTTTCCGCCAGGAAGAGCTTTGTCGCCGAGGCATAGATATCCACACCGGTGTGATCCTCGGCGCCGAGCGCCTTGACGAGATCCTCCCGGTTTGACCGCTTGAACTGCGCACCGACCGCGATCTGCGGCATCCAGCTGTCCTGCGCATAGATGGCGTCTCCGGCAACGCGCAGCTTGGCGCCCCAGATGTCCTGCGCAATCTCGAACCCTTCGCCGAGCCCCAGCGCCGCGCCCGCATCGCGCGTGTCGAGTGTCATGCGCGAATAGGAAATCTCGAACCGGTCATAGAAGCCGGCAGCGAGCCCGAAACTTTCGATATCGAAATCGGACAGTGCAGCGTAACTATAATGGGCGGAGGCCCCAATTCCTCTTTCGGTGGAATTTCCGGTGATGAGCGCCCAGGGCGCAAGCCCCCCGCCGCCCGCGCCTTCTACCGTGGAGATGCCGCGTGTCAACATCAGCTTTCCGCCAGTTTCTACAGTCTGCGCAGACATTGCCGGCACGCAGGCGAGTGACAGGCCGGCAGCGCCGAGCACAATGCGAAAGCTCATGAAGGGATCCCCTGATCATCGACTTTTCGACCTCCAGGAGAGTTTGACAACCCCCGGAACATCAAGACCTGACAGCTTGTAGATGCGGGAATTTTTCCAACTGATTAACGCTATCGCAATTCCAGGCAGCTAGACACCCGGTATGGTCCAGACTTTCATCCGCCATCTGATTGCCTGTCTCGCGACAGCCGCGTTCCTTGCAGGAACAGCCTCCGCGGGGCCTGTGACATTTCGCGTGACAGACGCCTCCGGACAGCCTGTGGCGAACGCAGTCGTCATGGTGGATGTGCCGGGAACGCCGAAGCCGTCGGCATCCGGCAAATTCGTGATGAGCCAGGAAAATCTCACCTTCGATCCGTTCATCCTGATTGTTCCAGCCGGCGCTGAGGTCAGCTTCCCGAACCTCGACCGTGTGCGCCACCATGTCTATTCCTTCTCGCGTGGCAACCGGTTCGAATTGCGCCTCTATGGGCGCGAGGAACAGCGCTCAGCCACATTCAACACGCCCGGCATCGTGGCCATCGGCTGCAACATCCATGACGAAATGGTCGCCTATATCCGGGTGGTCGAGACGCCCTATGCAGCCCTGACCAACACCGCCGGCGAAGCCGTGATCGATCTGCCCGCCGCAGCCGGCCGTGCCACCATCTGGCACCCCGAAGCCACCGGCCAGGAAACAAGGGTCGATGTTCCCGCAGCCAATCGCAGCGGCCCGGTGACAGCCACCCTCCGTATGCGCACGAGACGGCACGGTCATGGGCATTAGCCGCTGGGCTGGCGGCTCCCTGCGCCGCAAGCTGACAATCGTCTACTCCGCGCTGTTCGGCCTGATCATCCTCATGGTCGCGCTGGCCGTTTATTTCAGCATCCGGATGAATGCCGAACGCACTGTTGAACGCGAACTTCTGGCCAGCCTCGCCGTCTTTGAGCGCATCTGGCAGATGGAAAACGAAAACATGACCGCGCGGGCAGAAGTGCTCGCAGCAGATTTCGGGTTCCGGGAAGCGGTCGCGACAGAGGATTATCCGACGATTGCATCAGCCGTCGCAAATGTCGCCGCGCGCGCGGCAGGGCTCAATGCAGCGGTCGCCTTCACCGATGGCCGTTTGATACCGGCAAGCGGCGAAGAGGGTCTTCTGCCAGATGATATGCTGGAAGCCCTTTACGACCGGGACCGAGCCAGCGGGGTGGTCCTCCACGAAGGCAATTATTTCCATTCCGTTGGCGTACCGGTCCACGCTCCGATGCTGGTCGGCTGGGCCATATTCTGGTCGCCACTGGACGAGGCACGGATGTCCGCGCTGGAGGACCTCTCCCCCATCCCGGTTCAGGCCGCGATCGTGCCGGCGGCCGACTGGGAGGGCCGGCCGGGCCAGGCCTATCTGCGCGGCGGGTCGCTTGCCACAGCGCAGGGAATCGAACGTTTCGGCGGCGAGGAACCGGTCAATCTGGTCATCAGCTATCCGATGAAAGCCGCCATGGCACCGTACCAGCCGATGATGCTGGCAATCCTGATCTTCAGCCTCGCCGGCGCAGCTTTGCTGGTCGTCAGTGGAGGCCTCGTCGCGCGGGGGCTGACGCGGCCCATCGGCGCGTTGGACAAAGCCGTTCAGGCGCTTGCCGCCGGGCAGCGCGAACCGGTGCACGTCCCGGCAGATGATGAGTTCGGCCGGCTTGCGAGCAGCTTCAACATGATGCTGGGCGACCTGGCCGCGCGCGAAGACGCCATCGTGCGCATGTCGCGCGAAGACATCGAAACCGGACTCGCCAACCGGCGCGCCATGAATGAAGACCTCGCCATCCTCATGCAGGCGAGCCCGTCCGGCCATGCCGCCATCGCAATCCGTATACGGCGGTTTGCGGCCGTTCGCGGGGCCATCGGCCATGTCGCCTCAGCCGAAGCAATCCGGCTGCTCGCTGCCCGGCTCACAGCCTATACGGGCGGGGGCGCGGTCTACAGGATCAACACGTCCGACCTCGCCTTGCTGATGCCGGCAGGCGCAGCATTCCTGTCGGTAGGCGCACTCGCCCGGCTGGCAGCGGAGTGTTCCGGCCCGGTCCGGGTCGGCGATGCCTCGGTTGACCTGCTCGTCTGCTGCGGCCTTGCCGTGGCCAGGGAGGGCGAGGCGCCCCCCATCGGCCTGATCGACCAGGCTGTGGTTGCGACGGATATCGCCGAACAGTCCCAGGCCCCGGCAGCCGAATTCGATCTGCCTGCCTATGGCAACCCGTCGAGCACCCTCTCGCTGATGAGCGAGTTGATGCAGGCCATGCAGGGCGAGGATGAACTCTCCCTCGCCTACCAGCCGAAATATAGCCTCAACACGCGCGAGATATCCGGTTTTGAAGCCTTGATCCGATGGAATCATCCCGCCCGAGGCCGGGTCTTTCCGGATACCTTCATTCCGCTGGCGGAAGATACTGGGCATATCCGTCCCCTGACGGAATGGGTCATCGATCGGGCTATCGCAGACCAGAAGAAGATGCAGGCCGCCGGCCATTTCCTGCCGGTCTCGGTCAATATTTCAGGACGGCAACTGAATGACGAAGCCTTCGCGATCTGGGCCATCGGCAAGGTCCGCGCGAACAATGCAGACCTGTGTTTCGAAATCACCGAGACAGCCGTGATCGGCGATCCGGACAAGGCATTGCGGATCATCAGCCTGCTGCGCAATGCCGGTATACGCATTTCGATTGATGATTATGGCTCCGGCCTGTCATCGCTCTCCTATCTCAAACAGATCCCCGCGCATGAGCTGAAGATCGACAAATCCTTCATCCTGCCGCTGGAGGATGGCCGCTGCGACCAGCTGATGATCCAGTCGACGGTAGACCTCGCCCATGCGCTAGGCATGTCGGTCGTGGCCGAAGGCGTGGAGAATGAGCGGGTCGTCGAGATGCTGCGCCTGATGGGCGCCGATTGCGTGCAGGGCTACCATATCGCCCGCCCGATGGCCTTGCCCGCCACGCTGGACTTCTTGTCCGAGCACCAGGCCCGCAAGCACACAGCTTAATCGCTGCGCGGTCAAGCGCCTGCAGAGTATCTGGCCCGGCATATCCGGAACTTTCCTTATTCCGGTGCAAGCAGCGAAGGATACGAATTTCAACCGGCGGAAAAAGAGCGCCCCGGCCAGCGAACAAGCGGGCGCATCGAATCGTGTTGACCATGGGAAAACACCTGATGAATGAACCTGTCACGCGGTTGCCCGACATCAACGATATACCTCTGTCGGCGCCCCTTACCTGGCTCGCCTCGGGATGGCGGGATTTCTGGAGCGCCCCGGTGACCTGTTCACTTTACGGTATTCTGCTCTCCGGCATCAGTGCAGGGATATTCCTTGTGCTGTATACCACCGGTTCGGCGAGCTGGTTTTTCGTGTTGCTGGGCGGATTCCTGATCGCCGGCCCGCTCTTGGGCATGGGGCTCTACCATGCTGCCAGAGAGCTCTCGGATGGAAGGAAACCGTCTTTGTCCGGTATGCTCTGGGTCCGCGCGGCGATGCGCCGGGACCAGCTTCTGCTCGGCCTGCTGATCGTCTTCCTCTACTTTCTCTGGACCCGCATCGCGCAGGTCATCTACGCCCTTTCGACACCGCAGATATTTCGCGAGCCACAGGCCTTTCTCACCTTCATGCTGACAGATCCTGCCGGCCAGACAATGGCGCTCTCCGGCATCCTGACGGGAGGAGTAGTGGCTTTCTGCAATTTTTCGCTGACCGCGATTTCGGCGCCTATGCTGCTCGACCGCCGCTTCGACGTGTTCATGGCAATGGCGACGAGCGTGAGAGCCGTGAACCGGAACTTCTATCCGATGTTCCTCTGGGCTGTCCTGATTACCGGGCTGACGGCGCTCGGCGTGCTGACAGCATTTCTCGGCTTGATCATTGTCTTTCCCGTGATCGGCCTTGCAAGCTGGCATGCCTATGTGGCGCTCGTGCGCCAACAGGGCGCTTGACGTGCTGGAGGTTGGCAAGGCTCGCCGGGCTCAGCTAAGGTCCAGTGAACTGGAATGCGCCCCGAATGACACCGTCTGTTTCCCGATCCTCGCCGCGCCGCCGCATCTTCATGGTCGGCGCGACCGGGACAATTGGCCGAGCGACTGCCAGCGCTCTCACCGAGCGTGGCCACGAGCTTGTCTGTTTCATCCGGCCGCGCGCAGGCCCGGCAGGAGCGCTGTCACCTGAGGAGGCCGCGCGCATTCTGCCCGGCGCAACCCTTCGTTTCGGGGACGCAACCGATCACGTCTCGCTCGCCCGGGACGGCTTCTGCGGCGAGCAATTTGACGCGCTCGTCTCCTGCCTCGCCTCCCGCACGGGCACGCCGCGCGATGCCTGGGCGATTGATCATGCGGCCAATCTCGCCGCGCTGCACGCCGCCCGGCAGGCCGGCGTCACACAGGTCGTGCACCTGTCCGCGATCTGCGTCCAGAAGCCGAAGCTGGCGTTCCAGTATGCGAAACTCGCCTTTGAGCGCGAACTGATGGCGTCCGGACTCACATGGTCGATCGTCCGCCCGACCGCGTTCTTCAAGTCGCTTTCCGGTCAAGTCGAACGCGTAAAGCAGGGCAAGCCCTACATGATCTTTGGCGACGGGCGGCTGACCGCCTGCAAACCCATCAGCGACCGCGACCTCGCCAGCTACCTCGCCGATTGCCTTGAGGATCCCTCGCGGCAAAACAGGATCCTGCCGATCGGGGGGCCGGGCGAGGCCATCACGCCGCGCGATCAGGGCGAAGCACTGTTCGCCCTTCTGGGACGCGAGGCAAAGTTCCAGCAGGTCCCGCCGGGTATGATTTCAGCTATCGGCGGCGGACTCAGGCTTCTCGGGCGCTTCAGCCGCACACTGGCCGACAAGGCAGAGCTTGCCGCCATTGGCCATTATTATGCGACCGAGTCGATGCTGGTGCTCGATCCGGAATCTGGAAGGTATGACGCGAACGCCACACCCTCCACCGGATCGGACACCCTGTTCGAGCATTATGCCCGCATGCTCAGCGGCGAGACAGAGGACGACCGGGGCGATCACGCCGTATTCTGACGTTTCGCCCAGGCTGTTACCCGTCCGCTGGCTGACGATGCGTCAGGCCGAGCCTGCACCGGCATATTCCGGACGCCGGCGCCGCGCCTGCTTGCCGGGACGGCGGCCACGAGGAGCCTCACCGCCGCCTTGCGCCGAAGCTGGTTTGCCATGCCCGCCACTTTTGTTGGAACGCGGAGCATTCTGTCCTTGTTGGGACGAAGCGTCCCGGCGCGGGCCGGACTGGCCACCGCGGCGCGCCTGCCCGGGCCGGCGGCCACCATTGCCGTGCACTTCATCCGGCGAATCAGCCGGGCGCGGAGCGAGCTTCATGCCGATCAGCTTCTCGATGGCGCGCAGATACTCCCGCTCCGCCTTCGAAACGAACGAGATCGCAATGCCCGCATGCCCGGCCCGGGCCGTGCGGCCGATACGGTGAACATATTGTTCGGGCACTTCCGGCAGGTCGAAATTGATCACATGGGTGAGGCCATCGACATGGATGCCGCGCGCAGCGATATCCGTCGCGACCAGAACCGGCACCTTGCCGCCCTTGAAGGCCTGCAGGGCGCGCTCGCGCTGCGACTGGCTCTTGTTGCCATGAATGGCGACAGCATCAATATCCGCATTCGCGAGGCGGCGCACGACTGCGTCCGCCCCATGCTTGGTGCGTACAAAGACGAGCGCGGTGCGAAGGTCCGGCTGGCGGATCGTTTCAGCCAGCAGGGCCTGCTTTTCGGACTGTTCGACAAAGCAGATGCGCTGCTCGATTTTCTCAGCCGTCGTCGCCGGGGGCGCCACCGCGACCTCAGCCGGGTCCGTGAGATACTGGGCAGCAAGGCCTTCAACGGTTTTCGGCATGGTGGCCGAGAAGAACAGCGTCTGGCGCTTCTGCGGAAGATGTTTTGCAATCGTGCGCAGGGCGTGGATGAAGCCAAGGTCCAGCATCTGGTCCGCTTCGTCCAGCACGAGGATTTCGACATCCTTGAGGCTGACCGCGCGCTGCTCCATCAGGTCGATCAGGCGGCCCGGCGTCGCGACGAGCACGTGCACGCCGCGCTCCAGCTTGCGGATCTGGGGGCCGATCTTGGCGCCGCCGCAGACCATGGCGATGCGAAGCCCCTGCCCCGCGCCATAGGTTTCGAACGAGGTGGCAATCTGGCCGGCAAGCTCGCGCGTCGGAGCCAGCACCAGCACGCGGGTGCCCCTTACAGGCGCCGGGCCCGACTTGCGGGAGAGCCGGTCAATAATCGGCGCAGCGAAGGCAAGCGTCTTGCCGGTGCCCGTCTGGGCAAGGCCGAGGACGTCGCGGCCCGACTGGATCAGCGGGATGGCCCCGGCCTGGATCGGTGTCGGTGTGGTATAGCCGGCCTCAGTAAGGGCGCGCGCAAGGCGCTCGGTGAAGCCGAAGGATTGGAAACTGGTCATATTTACTTTCAACAAGAGTGTGCGCCCGGCGCAATCACATGCGGCCAGGTGGCGGGGTGGAACGACCCGCGTGAAGAAGGGCGCTTTGGGGATAAAATCCGTCTTTGAGGGGGGCCCAGGACAAGGGGGGCTAACCCACCTCGCCAGCTCACGCTGTCCCCGCAAGGCAACGACAGCTGCCCAGACAGCGCGCACATGGGCCTGAACCTTTCAAATGTCAAAGGATATTTCTGCATTGACGCCCCCCCGCATGTGCGTAGCGTCATATGGTTGGTTGTCCCCGGTGTCCCGTTCATGCTTGCCCGGATGAAACCCTGTGAGGCGCTGCACGCCCCCAAGAGCGCAGGGAGGCAAGGTTGATCCGTCCTTGCACGGTCATTGTGATGGGGGTCTCCGGCAGCGGCAAGTCCACGCTGGCCAATTCACTCGGCAGCCATGTTGGCTGGCCGGTGATCGAAGGGGACGATTATCACAGCGCCGCCAACCGGCAGAAAATGGCCGCCGGCATCCCGCTTGAAAACACTGACCGGCGGGACTGGATCAGCGCCCTGTGCAGCGCCATCCGGCAGGCCGGCCCGGCATCGGTCACAGCCTGCTCCGCCCTGAACCCGGCCGTACGCGGATGGATCGAGGCTGGCACAGGCTGCCAGCCATTGTACCTATGGCTCTCAGGCGATCAGACGCTGGTCGCCGAGCGCCTCCGCCGCCGCACCGGCCACTTCATGAACCCCCACCTGCTCGGCAGCCAGTTTGAAGCCCTGGATCCTCCGGCCAGTGCGATCATTATCCCGGTCAGCATGGCGCCCGATGAGCAATTGCGCTGCGCCGTGGAAGCCCTCCGCTTGCGGACGGATCCCTAAACGACCAGTGATAGCACCAAGGTGCCCGCAAAGCCGGTAACGCCGACCAGCGTTGACGCAATGGTCCAGCTCCGCAGCGTCTGCGCCTCCGAGAGCCCCAGATAACGGCTGACAAGCCAGAAGCCGCTGTCATTGACATGGCTGAGCACCGTTGCGCACGAGGCAATGGCCAGCACCATGAGGGCAAGGCCCGCCCCGTCGAGCCCTGCCAGCTGCGCCACCGGCGCTGCAAGCCCGGCCGCCGTCAACATCGCGACCGTGGCAGACCCCTGCGCAATGCGCACGATCGCGGCCACGGAAAACCCAAAGAAAAGCGGCGACACACCGGTCGATGTCAGCGCGCTGGCGAGCACCATGCCGGCCTGCGAATCCACAAGGATCTGCTTGAACGCGCCGCCGGCGCCCGTGATCAGGACGACCACTCCGGCCGGCTCCAGCCCGCGCAGCATCGCGCGGTTCAGCGCGTCTGCCGGTACACCGCGCCCGGGACCGAACACAATCCAGGCAAACAGGCAGGCAATAATCAGCGCGGAAAACGGGTGGCCGATGAAGATGATGGCAGCCGCAAGCCCCTCCGGAATCTGTACCGCGCCCGCCTTCGTGAGGGCATCGACGAGGGTGCCCGCAAGGATAAGAACGAGCGGGATAAGCACCACTGACAAGGCAAGCGCAAGGCTGACCGGGCGGCCACCTGCCTCATCCGCCTCCAGCGGGACAGGCGCCGTATCCTGAAACCCGGCGCGGCCTTCCAGCCACCGGGCAAAGACCGGGCCGGCAACCAGCATCGCCGGAAGGCCCACGACTGCGCCCAGCAGGATGACCCAGCCAAGATCCGCACCCAGAATATCCGAGACCGCAATCGGCCCCGGTGTTGGCGGAATGAAGGCGTGCGACACGGCCAGCCCCGCCAGAAGCGGAATCGCAAAGGCGATGATCGGCCGCCCGGTTCGCGCCTTCAGCCCATAGAGCACCGGAGCCACGATGATCAGCGCCACATCGAGGAACACCGGGATCGCAACAACAAAGCCCAGGAAGCCCAGCGACAGGGACGTGCGCTTTTCGCCAAACGTGCCGAGGATGCCCTGTGTCAGGGCGCGAATGCCGCCGGACGATTCCAGAAGCGCGCCGAGCATCGCCCCCAGCCCGACGACGACCGCGACAAAGCCAAGCGTCCCGCCCATCCCGGACTGGATCGAGCGGATGATGGCGCCGGGCTCCATGCCATAAGCCAGACCGAAACCGACCGTGACGAGCAGAAGTGCGAGGAAAGCCGGGATCCGGGCCCGGAGGATCAGGCCAAGCAGTGCGGCGATGCTCGCGGCCACCATCACGAAGGCGCTGGCGGTCTCCCCCATCTTTGCGCCAGCCTAGAAGCCGAGCCCGGCGGCGCTGAGGCGCACGCGCCCGAGCCAGGGACCGGAGGTGATATACAGGGTTCGGCCATCATCGCCGAATGTGCAGTTGGCGGCGGCCGTGCCGGTATCGATCCTGAGGACAGGCGTTCCATCCGGCATGAAGACAGAGACCCCGCCCGGCCCGGCGAGGTAGACCCGGCCTGCAGTATCCATGGCCATCCCGTCTGGCAGGCCCGGATATCCTTCGGCAACCATCGGCGTCAGGTCTGCCAGCATCCGGCGGCCGGTTGGGTTTCCCTCCGCATCAAGATCATAGGCAAAAAGCTGCGCCGCCTCCGGATCCGAAACGGCAACATACAGCGTCCACCCATCCGGCGACAGGATGATGCCATTGGGCATCGTCAGGCTGTCATCGATCAGATCGACCCTTCCACCCGGATGCCACCGATAGACGCCATTGAAATCCGCTTCCTTGTGGGGCGAAGCATTGAGCCCCGCGAGACCATAGGGCGGGTCCGTGAAGTAGACCGACCCATCGGCCGCCAGCACAAGGTCATTCGGGCTGGAGAACTTCTTGCCGTCATGATCTGTCGCGAGAAATGTCTTCTCCTTGCTCGCCAGATTAAGTCGCGCAATCGCCCGGTTGCCATGATCCGCCAGCAGGATGGTGCCGGGCTGGTCGCCGGGGATCAGCCCGTTTGCGCCGGGCTGGCCGAAAATTCCGTCAGGGTCCTCCCCGCCATAGCCAGCTGGCTTGAGGAAAGTTTCAAGGCCGCCTGCCTCACTCCATTTGAACATCGTGTTCGTCGGCACGTCCGTGAACAGAAGATATCCGCCATCCTGGACCCAGACCGGCCCCTCAGACCATTGGAACAGGTCATCCGTGAGCCGCTCAACGCCTGCACCCGTGAGCAGGATATCAGCCGCGAGGTCCGCATTCAGGACAATAATCTGTGCACGTTCTTCATACGCCGGAACGTAGGCCGCGCCTATCTCCGCGCGCTCTGACCGGTCTGCCACACCGCAAGCCGGCAACACCGCCAACCCAACGGCGGTTGCGATAGCGAAAGCGTTTGATGATTTCCGCATGTTCACTCCTCCTCGGTGCCCGCTTCCACTGCGATTGCCGCGCCGGGCATTGCAGAGACGACCGGCGAAGTCAGGGTAATGTGTCCCGTCAGCCGGATATCATCCGATGCCGGACCAATCCGGAAATCAATCCGGCCCGCATCCGCTTCATAGTGGCCCGAGGGCGCAAGATAGGCGAAATGCTCAGGCTTCAGCCGGAAGAATACCCGGCGCGTTTCACCTGCCGGGATGTTCACCCGCACAAAACCCCGCAATTCCTGCACCGGCCGGGCAACCTGCGCGACCGGATCACGCACGTAAAGCTGGGCAACTTCATCCGCATCCACACCCGAGACATTCGTAATCGCCGCGCTGAGGGTCACAACCCCGCCGGGAGCCAGTTCGCTTTGTGAAACACCCAGCGATCCGTACTCGAACTGTCCATAGCTGAGCCCGTGCCCGAAGGCGTAGGCTGGCGTTATCGGAATGTCCATGTAACGGGCCGAATCCTTCGACAGGTCAGGGTCTGCAGGCCGGCCCGTCGGATAGTGCCCCATGAAAAACGGCGCCTGCCCGGTCCGCCTCGGAAACGTCGCTGGCAACCGTCCAGCCGGCGAAACCGCCCCGAACAGCACATTCGCAACCGCCGGCCCGGCCTGTGTCCCCGGAAACCAGGCGAGAAGGATGGAGGCGTCTTCTGCGTCCAGCGGATCGAGGTCTAGCGGCCGCCCGGTCATGACGACCGTGATCACCGGTTTACCCGTCGCCAGGATGGCGCGCGCAAGTTCCTTCTGCGGCGCTGGCAGGCCAATGTCAGACCGGGACCGCGCCTCACCAGACAGGTCATAATCCTCGCCGGTCACCAGGATCACGATGTCGGCCGCCTCGGCGGCGCGCACAGCCCGCGCAATCGCGGCGGGATCCGCCTCCCAGCGCGCCGGCCCGCCCGGCTCATAGACCAGATCGTCGCCCAGCCGTACTTTCAAGGTGGCGGCCAGCGTTATCACGTCTTCGGGGCGCCCCTGCGCCTTCCATGAACCGATCATCGACCGCGCATCATCCGCCAGCGCCCCGATCAGGGCCACCCGGCCCGGCGCCTCGGCCAATGGCAGCAGGCCCTTGTCATTGCGCAGCAGCACGATGGACCGCTCGGCAACATGCCGCGCCGCCGCCCTGCGCTCTGGCGTCAGCATCACCGCCGCCTCCCGCGCCGGATCATGATAGGCAAAAGGCGTGTCAAACGGACCCAGCCGCTCCTTGGTCATCAGCACACGGCGGACCGAGGCATCGAGCGCCGCCTGAAGCGCAGGCGACGCCTCGACAGCGGCTTGCAGGTCATTGGCATAGATGCCGCTGGTCATCTCCATATCGACACTCGCAAGAAGCGCCAGCGCGCCGGCCTCCTCCCGCGTTTCCGCCACACCATGATTGATCAGCTCAAGGACTGAGTTCCAGTCACTGACGACAAGCCCATGATAGCCCCACTTACCCCGCAACAGGTCCCTGACCAGCGCCCGGTTCGCCGTCGTCGGAACCCCGCCAATATCGTTGAATGCCACCATGAAGCTGCCCGCGCCCGCATCCGCCGCGGCCCGGAACGGCGGCAGGTAGACCTCCCGCAGCGTCCGCTCGGAGATGTCCGCGCTGTCATAGTCGCGTCCGCCCGTGCCCGCGCCATAGGCGCCGAAATGCTTGGCCGTGGCGAGGATCGTGTCCGGCGCAGAAAGATCCGTACCCTGATACCCCCTGATCTGCGCCCGCGCCATGGCCGCCACAAAGAATGCCTCTTCGCCCGCGCCCTCGACAATGCGGCCCCAGCGCGCATCGCGGGCAACGTCGATCATCGGCGCAAACGTCCAGTGCAGCCCTGCGCTCGTCGCCTCGATTGCCGCGATCCGGGCCGAAAGCTCTGCATCGGCGGTATCGAAAGTGGCCGCGATACCGAGCGGGACGGGAAACATCGTGCGATAGCCATGCACGACATCCATCGCGAACAGGAGCGGAATGCCCAGGCGGCTTTCCTCGACCGCAACGCGCTGCAGCGTCTCGAGGAATTCTGCGCCCGCAACGTGCAGGTAAGAGCCGACCCCGCCGGCGCGGACCCGCGCCAGTTCGCCCTCATCAATGCGGGAATTGAGCGCAATCTGCCGTCCGCCCGCCATCTGGTTCAGCTGGCCCAGCTTCTCGGCCGTTGTCATCTTGGCAAGCAGGGCCTCGACACGCTCGCTGCCCCTGAATGCCTCTGCCGCCGGAGCGCTGCCGAGCGGCTCCGGCGCCGGCTCCGCCCTGGGGGAGGGCGAAACACAGGCGGTCAGAAACAAGATGCCAAGTGCAGCTGCACACACGTGATAGCCAAGGCGCGCCGCCGGCACTGCCCTTTCGGGATATGTCATCCCTACCTCCCAGATTTCGCCATTCTTACGTTTTGTTAGCGCTCGCAAGACTGGCATTGCGCGGCGCCGCTGTCAAACACTGGTTGAGCGCAGAGCCGCCTGACTGGCCCCCCACTTTCGCGCCGTGTCCTGATTGACGTGCAAGCCGCACTCATCCACAGGACCGGCAATGGATCAGCGGGTCGATTTCTTCATCATCGGGGTTCAGAAGGGCGGGACCACCGCTCTGGCGGCGCATCTCGGCCAACATCCGCAGATCGCCATGTCGCGGGTCAAGGAAGTCCATCACTTCGATGATGAAACGCATGTCGACTGGTCCGCGCCGGATCACGCCCGCCTGCACGCGCAGTTTGACTGGACGACGCCCCATCTGAAGCGCGGCGAGGCCACGCCGATCACCATCTTCTGGCCGCCCGCCCTGCCTCGGCTGCACGCCTACAATCCGGCGGCGCAGCTGATCGTCTGTTTGCGCCATCCGGTGCACAGGGCCTATTCGCAATGGCGGATGGAACATGGACGCAAGCTGGAAACACTGAGCTTTGCTGAAGCGATTTCGGATGCCGGCCGCGCAAGGGCGCGGGCCACCGGCATGGGCGTCCACAGGGTCTTCTCCTATCTCGAACGCGGCTTCTATGCGCCGCAGATCGAACGCCTGCTGACGATGTTTCCGCGAAGCGAAATACATTTTCTGCGGACAGACCACATGTGGCTGCATCTCTCTGGAACACTGCAGGCAATAGAAACTTTCCTCGGCCTTGACGCTCATCTCGCCGGATCGGTCCAGCAGCGGTACATCGTTCCGGTGCCCCCGGCGCCGGCGCCGCCGCTCCCGGCTGAGCTGGCCACCCGCCTGCTTGATCTTTATACTGATGACATCCGAAAGACCGGACAACTGACCGGCCTCAGCCTCGCCGACTGGTTCGATCTGGCCTATTGCGAGCCCATGCCTACGGGCTGATGGCCTCTGCTCGCGCCGGAATTGGATTCTGAGCGGAACCCGCCCTAATGAAAATCCCGGCTGCGCGGAATGATGCGCACATCGCGCGGATGGCGCGCCGTGCTGCGCCGGCCGCCCTGACCGCGCCGTTCATCCGGCGGGCGGGCCACCTCATCCGGCCGCGCCAGGACGCCCCGGACAGGATCGCGCAGTGTATCCTCCGACAGCAGCGACAGGTCGGCCGAACAGTCAATCAATTCCTCCGCAATGATGTGGGTCACATTGTCCGCCGTTTGAACTTTTCCTTTCACCTGCAGCAGGCGGGCGCGCATGATCACCCCCCGGAACCGCTCCTTCACGGAGGGCCAGACGATCAGGTTTGCAACCCCGGTCTCGTCCTCGATGGTGATGAACACGACCCCGCTGGCCGTTCCCGGCTGCTGGCGCACGAGAACGAGACCGGATGTCCGCACCCGCCGCCCGCTGCGCGCGCCTGTCGCTTCCGCCGTCGTGACAATGCCGCGGCCGGCATACACCTCGCGCAGGAACCGCATCGGATGGTCCTTCAGCGACAGGCGGATGGCCTGGTAATCCTGGATCACTTCCTCCGAGGGCGGACTGACCGGAAGCCGCGTGCCGGCCTCCATCCCCTGGCTGGCTGTATCCGTTGCCGCAAACAGCGGCAGCGCGCCGCCCGCCGCCTCCCCGCGCACCTGCCATAGCGCCTGACGCCGGCTGAGCCCCATCGAGGCAAAGGCATCGGCCGCTGCCAGCTGCTCGGCTACGCTGCGCCCAAGGCCCGTTCGCCGCAGCAGCGCCTCCGGCGTTTCATACCCCCCGCCCCGCAGGGCCACGAGGCGGCGCATATCCGCCTCCGCAAGCCCGCTCAGCTGGCGCAGACCCAGGCGTACCGCGAGATGCCCCCGCCCGCCTTCGCACGGCTCCAGCGTATTGTCCCAGTCCGACAGGTTCACATCCGCCGGGCGCACCTCGACCCCATGCTCCTTCGCATCGCGCACGATCTGCGCGGGCGCATAGAAGCCCATCGGCTGGCTGTTCAGGAGGGCAGCGCAGAAGACATCCGGATGATGGCATTTGATCCAGGACGAAACATAAACCAGCAGGGCAAAGGACGCTGCATGGCTCTCCGGAAAGCCATATTCACCAAATCCCTTGATCTGGTCGAAACATGCCTTGGCAAAGGCCGGCTCATATCCCCGCGCGATCATCCGCGAGACGAAGTTTTCCTCATAATGGTGGATCGTGCCGACATTGCGGAAGGTCGCCATGGCGCGCCGCAGGCCATTGGCCTCAGCCGGGGAAAACCTTGCCGCATCAATCGCGATCTGCATCGCCTGTTCCTGGAACAGCGGCACGCCGAGCGTGCGGCTCAGGATCGCCTCCAACTCGTCCGGCGGCCCCGCCTCCGGCGAGGGGCGCGGAAAGCTCACAGCCTCATCGCCCTTGCGGCGGCGCAGATAGGGATGCACCATATTGCCCTGGATCGGCCCCGGGCGGACGATCGCCACCTCGATCACAAGGTCATAGAAGGTCTGCGGCTTGAGGCGCGGCAGCATCGCCATCTGCGCCCGGCTCTCGACCTGGAAGACACCCAGGCTATCGGCCCGGCAGAGCATGTCATACGTATCCGGATCATCCGGCGGAAGGCTCGCAAGGTCATGCCTTATGCCCTTGTGCGCCGCCAGCATCTCGAATGCCTTGCGGATACAGGTCAGCATCCCCAGCGCCAGCACATCCACCTTCATGATGCCCAGCGCGTCAATGTCGTCCTTGTCCCATTCGATGAAGGTGCGCGCCTCCATCGCGGCATTGCCGATGGGAACCGTTTCGATCAGCGCCCCGCGCGTCAGCACGAAGCCCCCCACATGCTGGGAAAGATGGCGCGGAAACCCCATCAGCTGGCGGGCCAGCTGCACCGCGCGCCGGATCATCGGGTTTGCCGGATCAAGCCCGGCTTCGGCAATGCGCTTGTCCGGCAGCCCGTCGCTCCAGCTGCCCCAGACCGTGCTGGCAAGCGCCGCGGAAATATCCTCGCTCAGGCCCAGCGCCTTGCACACTTCGCGGATCGCGGAGCGCGACCGGTAGGTGATCACCGTCGCGGCCAGCGCGGCCCGGTGGCGGCCATACCGTCCGTACACATACTGGATGACTTCCTCGCGCCGCTCATGCTCGAAATCGACATCAATGTCCGGCGGCTCTTTCCGTTCAGGCGACAGGAACCGCTCGAACAGCAGATTGCTGAGCGCGGGGTCGACGCTGGTAATCCCAAGGCAGTAGCAGACCGCCGAATTCGCCGCCGAGCCCCGCCCCTGGCAGAGAATGCCCTGCGCCCGCGCCCAGGCGACAATGTCGTGCACAGTCAGAAAGTAAGGCGCATAGCGAAGGTCCGAAATGATCCGCAGTTCCCGGCGCAGCTGTACGGAAACCTTGTCCGGAATCCCCCCCGGATAGCGCGCCGCCGCGCCCGCCCAGGTCAGCTCTTCCAGGTGCGCCTGCGGGGTCATCCCCGGCGGCACCGGCTCATCGGGATATTCATAGGAAAGCTCGTCGAGGCTGAAGCCGCAGCGCGCAGCAATCTCCTGCGTCCGCCGCAGCGCCGGCTCGAACCCGCGAAACAGCCGCGCCATTTCCTCCGGGCCTTTCAGATGGCGCTCGGCATTCGCCTCCAGCCGGTATCCGGCTGTCTCGATCGTGCAATGCTCGCGGATACAGGTCAGCACATCCTGCAGGGGGCGGCGCTCCGGGGCGTGATAGAGCACGTCATTGATCGCCACCATCGGCGCGCCGGAAGCTGCCGATACTTCAGCCAGCCGCCCGAGGCGCTCGCGGTTACGCCCGGCATAGCTGTAGCGCGCCCCCAGATAGGCCCGCCCGGCAGCGGCCTGCGCGATGGTCTCCAGCTGGCGGCGGAAGTCCGGCGTCAACCCATCCGGCGGCAATGTGATGAGGATCATGCCCTCGCTGGCCGCCAGAATATCCGCAAGCGAGAGATCACACGCGCCTTTCTCTGCCCGCAGCTTGCCTTCGGAGAGCAGGCGCGAGAGACGCCCATAGGCGGGCCGGTCCATGGGATAGGCGATGATCTCCGACCCGTCGCGCGGCGCCAGACGGGCCCCTACGAGCAGCCTCAGCCCGGCCGCCTTCGCCGCCACATGCGCCCGCACGACGCCCGCAAGCGTATTGCGGTCCGCAATCCCGATCGCCGACAGCCCAAGCGCCGCCGCGCGCCGCACCAGCTCCTCCGCATGGCTCGCCCCGCACAGGAAGGAGAAATTGCTCATCACGGCAAGTTCGGCATAGGCGCTCATGCGAACAGTCCCTGTACGAACCATTCAGGCTGCGCCCCCCGGCCATCGCCATAGAGCCCCTCGCGGAACACCCAGTAGCGATGCCCCTCGCTGTCCTCGATGCGGTAATAGTCCCGCGCGCGCGGCAGCACGGCCCGCTCGCCGGGCGGCGGCGGCAGGCTCGTCCACCATTCCGGCGCAATCCGCTCCGGCCCGTCCGCGCGCACGACCTTGCGCAGCCGGCGGCGCCAGATGAATTGCAGCGGCGGGCCATCCGGCACCTGCGCGACCACAGAAACCGCTTCGGCCCGCGCCAGCATCCGCACCGGTCTCGGCCCGCCGGGCAGCGGCCCCTCCATCTGCCGGGGCGCCTCCCCCGCAAACGCCGCCCGCCGCTCGGCCTTCTCCGGCAGGTGGCGCGCCTCGGCAACCATCACCGTCACGCGCCCCTCGCCAAGCCGCGCCGTGATCCGGTCAGCCAGCGCCGCAATCGCAGCCGCATCGAAATCCGTGCCCGCCATGTCTCCCGAAAGCGGCCGGCTGCCGGTCTCCATCGGTCCGGTGCGCTCCGCTTCCAGGGTCAGCAGGTCTATGCCGAAACCCGGATCAATCGCGGCAATCTTCTCCCGGAACAGGCGTAGCACATGCGCCGCGCTGCGCACCGGCGCTGCGGCATTGACAGAAACCGCCGCCACGCCGCCATCCGAACGGTAAGCCCGGAAGATGAATGTCTGCGCGCCGAGCCCCGCCTGCGAAAGCCCCTCGCACAGCGCCCCGGCGAGGCGCGCCAGCCCTTCGGAAACCCCCTCCGCAGCCGAGAGCGGCTCCGGGCAGGCAAGGCGCTCAATATAATCCGCTGGCGGACGAACCGGGGAAAGCGGCTCATGCCGCCGGCCCAGCGCCTGGTCCAGCCGCAGGCAGACCGCATCGGCCGCCCCCTTTGACCTGAACCGGCGGGCGAGCGCCTTCCGGTCGATCCCATAGAGTTGGCCGATCCGGGTCAGCCCGAAACGGCGCAGCAGCGTCAGCGCGTCGGGCGACAGGCGCAGCGCCTGCATCGGCAGATGGGCGAGCCCCTCCGCCTCCTCCCCGGAAGCCAGCACCGGCGGCGCGCCCGGCCCGGCCTCTCGCGCCAGCGCATGGGCCGCGCCCGGCGTGCCGGCCACCGCGATCCGGTGACCATACCCCGCCCGTTTGAGACGCGCGGACATCTCCGCCGCCATCCCCGCCTCTCCGCCGAAAAGATGCGCGCAGCCGGTGATGTCGAGCATCAGCCCATCTGCCCCATCCAGGGCAACGAGGGGCGAGAAGCGCACCATCCATCCCGCCAGCGCGGCCAGCGCCGCCGCATCCGCCCCGCTATCCCATTCCTCGCAGGCGAGCGCCGGCAGGATCGCCCGCGCATCGGTCAGGCGCAGCCCTGCCGCCACGCCCGCCGCCTGCGCCGGCGCATTCGCTGCCACGAGCGTAAGCCCGCCCGCAGACGCCTCATAAAGCGCAAACGGCTTCGGCCTAGCCGGCCCGGCTGCGGAGGATGGATTCCCCTGCCGCCGGGCGCGGCGCAGCCGGTCCAGTGGCCAGTCCGGAAACCACACTGAGAGATAGCGTTTCATCGGTCCATTCGAGATCAAAAGCCTTGCCCGTTGCGGCCGGGGCCGCGCGGCAGCGTTCCAGAACTGCCCGCCAGCGGGCCGCGCCGGGGGCGTGCGGGTCATACCGGTTGGGCGCAGACGGGCGCGGGCCGATCCGCCACCGGGTGGCTGCCGCCGTCGGCCCGGCGCAATTGTAAGGCAGCATCAGCACGGCCGGCACGCCATGGCGCCCGGAGGCGAGCGCCAGCCGCCGCGTGGCCGTGAAATCCGCCTCATCGACCTCTGCAATCACCAGCCTCGCGGCGCCGGAGACAACCGCCTCCTCCGCCGCCCAGAGCGCCTCGCGGCCATTGCGGGCCTCGACCGTCAGGCGCAGTACGCACGGGCTGTCGGCCAGCGCGCGCTCAGGAACGCTGCCTTCCTCGCGCCGGAAGGAAGCCTGCTGCACCCAGATCCACGCCCCGGCCTCCGCCGACTGCATCACGGCGCACAGGAAGCCCGTCATCGCCGCCCGCGCGCCATAGGCGGCCTCTGCCATCTCGTGCAGGCCCGTCCGTCCGAGGCCATAAGGAAAGGCCAGCCCGGCCGGAGCCGGCAGGGTAAGCGGGCGCACAAGGCCGCTGGATCGGAGGGTCTCGAGGCTCATGAGTTCTTATTTTGTTCTTTTACCGGAGAGTCAAGCGCACCCCCGGAAAACAGGCTCAGACCCTCCGCCCCCGCCGTCTCGAGCAAGCTCTGCTTTTCAAAGTTCTTTGTTGACTCTATAACTCACTTTGAATTACAAAGCTCGTACACCCCCAGACAGGAGCCCCCAGATGACCCGCCCCAGACTCGCAACCGCCCTCCTCGGCGCCTTCCTCACCTCCGGCATCGCCAGCGCCGGCACCCTCACCGTCACCGTTGAGGGCGTACGCGCCCATCCCGGCCCGCTCTATGTCGGCGTGCAGACCGAAAGCCAGTATATGAAGGACGACGGCATCGCCGGTGAAATGATCGCCGCACCTGCCGAGGGCACCCTCACCCTCAGCTTCGACCTGCCGGAAGGCCGCTACGCCATCTCCGCCTGGCACGACCTGAAAGCCAATGGCAATTTCGATCTCATGCCCGATGGCCGCCCCGCCGATGGCTGGTCCACCCTCAAGGCAGAGACCCTGACAGCTGCCCCGACCTTCGAGCAGGCCAGCGTCACCGTCGGCGCAGACGGCAAGGCCATCACGCTGAAGATGATCTATCCCGAATAATCCGTGAAAGGATTATCCCCGAAAATTATAGGCCCCGGAACCGCTTGGGTTCCGGGGCCTTTCCTCCCAGTCTTGATAAGCCTTCGCCGGACGATCAGAGACGGTAGCGGATCTGGTCCGACCAGAAGCGCTCAAGGCGCGAAATGGTCTTGTTGAGTTGCGACAGGTCATCGGCGCGCACGCTGGCCGTAGGCTCGAGGGCCTTGGCCTGCTTCTCGAACAGCTTCTGAACCCGTGCACGGACTTTCCGGCCACGATCGGTCAGGCGCAGCGTCACCGTGCGCTTGTCGTCATCCGACCGCGTCTGGACGAGATAGCCGCCCTCCTGCAGCTTCTTGACGTTATAGGAGAGGCTCGTGCCGGCAAAGGCGCCGCGGGCGCGCAACACGGAAGCCGGGGCATCGCCCTCGCCGATCTCATAGAGCAGCAGCGCCTGGACGCCGGTCAGCGACCGCTCGCCGCCACGCTCAAGATCATCCTTGACCACATCGTGCAGACGGCGATGCGCCTGCTCGAGAAGGGAGAGCGACTTCAGGAAAGAGTCGCCAACAGTTGCCGGTGCAGTTTCCTGCATGTCGATCATCATCATTTTCACCACCACTCAACTTTTGTTGTAGTTTGAGTAGAGTTACAGCATCCGGCCTAATAAATTGATAAGCACATCTGTTTCGCAAGTGATGTTGGTTAACAAAACAGAGAAATCATTTACCGTTACTGCCCCGAAACATGTTTTGGTAAGACTTTCCGTCTCATTCCGGCACATTGCGCATGAAAAAGCCGCGCAAGCAAAACCTGCGCGGCTCAAACATCTATACTTGAAAAGAATAACGCCGCGCGCGGCCTCACCTCAAAATGTCAGTTCGTTCTCACCAAGAGACGCGAAGTATTTCCCCACATCCGCCTCGCTGACATCTTCAAGCCGCGCCGGCGACCAGGCCGGGGCATTGTCCTTATCTATGATGACGGCGCGCACGCCTTCGCGGAAATCATGGCTCTGCACCTTGCGCCAGCCAATCCGGAACTCCATCCGCATATTCTCTTCAAACGTCGCCGCCCGCGCCCCCTCGCGCAACTGGCGCAGCGCCACCTTCACCGTCTCCGGAGACTTCGCGCGGATGGTCGCCGCCTCCGCCTTCCCCCAGTCACTCCCATCCGCCTCCAGCGCCGCCACGATCTCCTCGGCCGTATCAAACGCGAAGCAGCGCGCAATGGTCCCAGCCACCGCCGCATAAGACGGCGCTGCAACCGTATGCGTCAGCCCACGGAGGATCTCGTCCAGCATCCCGCGCGGATCAACCGAAAAGTCCGCAGCCTCCAATTGTTTCGCCAGCGCCGGCACAAGCTCTGATGGCAGGAAATGCGTCGCCACGCCCGCCGCCGCCACATCCGCACCCTTCAGCCGCGCGCCGGTCAGCGCCAGCCAGGTGCCAAGCTGATCGCCGAGGCGCGGCAGGAACCAGCCCCCGCCGACATCCGGAAACAGGCCGATCCCCGTCTCCGGCATCGCAAACAGCGTGCGCTCCGTCGCCACCCGGTGCGAACCATGGACGGAAAGACCAACCCCGCCGCCCATCGTCACCCCGTCGATCACCGCGATGACCGGCTTCGGAAACGCCTTCAGCACCGCATTCATCCGGTATTCGGTGCGGAAGAAGCCGCGCGCCTCGGATGCATCGCCCGCTCCGCTCTCCGCCAGCATCCGGATGTCGCCGCCCGCACAGAAGCCGCGCGTCCCCGCTTCATGGTCGATCCAGACAAGGCACACCTGCGGGTCGCTGGCCCAGGCCGTCAGCGCCTCCAGGATCGCCGCGCACATCCCTGTGTTCAGCGCGTGCAGCGCCTCCGGCCGCGCCAGGGTCACCCGGCCAATCTGGCCCTCAATCCGGACATGTACGCCAACGCTCACGCAACGCTCCCCACCTCTGAACGCGCCCTGAGCGCAATCCTTTGAATTTATTCGATCTGTTTTGATCGGGCTTTACTCGAGTGTGCCAAGGTCAAAGTCCCGGCAGCCACCCGACAGCCCCCCATGACGCAAGCGCGCCCTGAGATCAACCATCAGCCGTTCCTGCAGTATAACAGGCGCGGCGTGCGCATACGTGTCGAGGGCAAGGCCTATATCCGGGTCGGCCTGTTCGGCCGGATGGAGTGCGAACTGCGCGACATCTCGCCCGGCGGCGCGCGCATCGTCCTGCCGGAAGGCGCGGCTGTGCCGGAAGAATTCGTCATGATGCTCCCGCAATTCCGCCGCCCGCGCGTCTGCATGAAGCGCTGGGAAAGCGGCCGTGAAATGGGCGTCGAATTCCGGGCGGACTGAGCCGGCATCAGTTGAGGGCGCACCCCTCGATCGTGATGCGGTGCATCAGGCGGCGCTCGCCGTGATAATCATTCATCGCCCAATGCCAGGTCGCCCGGTTATCCCAGAAGGCCACCGATCCATCCCGCCATTTGAAACGATGCGCATGGTCCGGCTTCATCGCATGGGCATAGAGGCGCATCAGCAGCGCGCTTGACGCCTCCTCATCATACCCCACGATCCGCGTCGTGAAGGCCGGGTTCACATACAGCGCCTTTCGCCCTGACAGGGGATGCGTGATCACCACCGGATGGGTCACATCCGCCAGCGCATCCGCCGCTGCCGTATTGGCAATGCGCCCGTCTGTATCCTCATTGGCCTTGTAGAAATTGCTCTCGCCCGACCCGAAGATATGCTTGGCCGAGTGCACCGCGCGCAGGCCCGCAATCTCTTCCTTCGTCGCCGCGTCCAGCGTCTCATAGGCGGCATACATCGAGGCAAACCACGTATCCCCGCCTGCATCCGGCAATTGCCGCGCGACCAGCACAGAGCCCATCGCCGGCTCGGCATCATAGGAATGGTCCGTATGCCAACCGCCGCCGATATTGGTCTTCTGCTCCTTCTCCTTCAGCACCAGCGCAATTTCGGGATAGCGCTCATGCGCCAGGAAAAAGCGGTTGATATTGATGGGCCCGAAGCGGCGGGCAAAGGCGATGTGGTCATCTTCGCTCAGTGTCTGGTCGCGGAAAAAGATGATGCCATGATCGGCATAGGCCTGCCGGATGGCCCCGAACTCATCCTCGTTCAGATGTCTGATATCGACACCGGTAATCTCCGCGCCGGCGCCCGGCAAGGATGTGATCTGCATGTGGTTCCTCCCGGCCCACTCGCACCCGGCAGGCTCTTGTGGGCGACAGTTAAACCCGGCCCGCCGGAATTGACAATAACCCTGCCGGAAACCTCGGCAGGCTTCAGCGGCGCCCGCCCGCCAGCATCCGCTGCACCGTCCCGTCCCGGTCGATCAGCAGGTGTTTCAGCGCGCCCAGGATGTGCAGCCCGATCAGGCCCACGAAGGTGAATGCCACAATCCCGTGGACCTGCCGGCCGATGGGCCGGATGCCCTCGATCTCCAGGATCGGCGGGATCGTGAACAGCCCGTAGATGTCAATGCCGCGCCCGCCCAGCAGCGACATCATGAACACGCCCGACAGCGGCATTGCCAGCATACAGGCGATCAGCCCCCAATGCGTGATCCGAGCGAAAATCACCTGCCAGGCCGGCACCCCGTCCAGCGGAGAGGGAAACCCCTGCCGGAGGCGCCAGATCACCCGCCACAGCGCGAACAGCAGCAGAACTGTCCCCGTCGCCCGGTGCATCCCCATCAGAGAGCGCCGGTCGGGCCCCTCGATGCCGCTATAGGCAAGGTAGAACCCCACAGACAGAACGCCCGCAAACAAGAGCGCCCCGATCCAGTGATTGGCCCGCGAAACCCCGCCATACACAGACTGGCTGTGATCGGTCATGGCCCGTTCCTCCCCGTTTTGAAGGGAGAGTAAATCAGCCGCGCCAAAAGGAAACCCGCAATTGATCCCCGCCCCGCCCGTCAGGCGATGGCCGCAATCTCCCGCATCACCGCGTCCCAGTCCGCCTCATGCGCCTCGCTCCACGCTGGCCCCATCAGGCGGCGGCAAGTGTCGCGGATCGCCTCGAACATCACATCAATGTCCGCCTCCGGCACGCCATATCCGCCATGGCTGAAGCGCGCCGCCGACAGGATCACCCGCTGGCTCGGCTGCCCGTCAATGATCCCCAGGATCACCTCGAAACACGTCGCCAGCATCGAGCCGCGCACACCGCCATCGGTATCCATCTCGAACAGCGCGGCATAGTCCGGGCGAAGCTCGAACAGCCGCGCATAGATCAGCGGCGCCGGGTCGGCGCACACTTCGCCCGCCTTCTCAAGGCTCTCGATGACCAGCTCGCCCGGCATGACCCCCACCGTGTCACCGGCGAAAGGCCCCGTCAAAACTTCCGCTGCGTGAAGCCAACGCGGCAATTGCGCGCGCCGCGCGCCCGGCGCATTCTGCCCCGCAAAACATCCTCGGGAGGGAACATATGCAAGATCTGGATGGCAAGGTCGCCTTCGTCACCGGCGCGGGCTCCGGCATCGGCCTCGGCATCGCCACTGCGCTCGCGCAGGCCGGAGTCAGGGTCATGCTCTGCGACATCAACAAGGCCGCGCTCGACGCCGCCGTCGAAGGCCTCAAGGCCACCAATGCCGATGTCGACGGCGTCCTCGCCGATGTCTCGCTGAAGGACCAGCTGCAGTCCGCCGCAGACGCCACCCTCGAGCATTTCGGCAAGGTCCACATCCTCGTCAACAATGCCGGCGTAGGCGGCGGCGGCGATTATGGCACCTGGAATGATCCCGCCTGGCGTTGGGTCATCGGCGTCAATCTCATGTCGGTCGTCTGGGGCTTTGAAATCTTCGGCCCGCTGATCGAATCCCATGGCGAGGGCGGCCATATCGTCTCCACCGCCTCCATCGCCGGCATGGTCGCGCTGACCAACCCGTCCTATGACGTTACCAAATTCGGCGTCGTTGCCCTGTCGGAGGATCTGCGCCCGAAACTCGCCGCACGCGGCATCGGCGTTTCCGTTCTCTGCCCCGGCGTGATCCGCACCAACATCCTTGAGTCCTCGCGCAACATCCCGGATCGCTTCCAGGGACAGATCCCGTCGGGCCCGATTGAAGGTCCGGGCACGGAAGTCCTGAAAGCCGTCACCGAAGCCATCGCCAGCGGCATCGACCCCCTCTATGTCGGCGAACTCGTCCGCGAAGCCATCGAAGGCGACTGGCCCCACATCTTCACTGACCTGCAGTTCGAACCCGTCATCGAAGCCCGCTTCGACGCCATCAAGGCCGGCTTCGACCGCATCCGCGGCAGGACGCCTCGCTACTGATGCCTAAAAGCCCCTTCTCCCTCCGGGAGAAGGGGTTGGGGATGAGGGGCTGCTGCTTCTCAGCGCAAAGCAGGAAATGCGGCAGCGCGCGCCATCACCCCTTCAGCATATCCCGCGAAATGATCACCCGCATGATCTCGTTCGTCCCCTCAAGGATCTGGTGAACCCTCAGATCCCGGACGATCCGTTCCACCTCGTAATCCGCAAGGTATCCATACCCGCCATGGATCTGCAGCGCGTCATTGGCCACACGAAACGCCGTATCCGTCACGAAGCGTTTCGCCATCGCGCACCAGCGCGTCGCGTCCGGCGTCTTGCCATCAAGACGTCCCGCCGCTTCATACAGCATCAGCCGCGCGGCCTGCAGCTCGGTCTCCATATCTGCCAGCCTGAACTGCGTCGCCTGAAAATCGGCAATTGCCTTGCCGAACTGCTGGCGTTCCTTCGCATAGGCCACCGCCTTGTCGAGCGCCAGCTGCGCCCCGCCCAGCGCGCAGGCGGCAATGTTCAGCCGCCCGCCGTCCAGCCCCGCCATCGCGAAGCGGAAGCCATGCCCTTCCTCACCGATCCGGTTGGCCGCCGGCACACGCACGCCGTCGAGGATCACCTGCCGTGTCGGCTGGCTCTTCCAACCCATCTTGCGCTCATTCGCCCCGAAGGACAGACCCGGCGCATCCTTTTCGATGATGAAGGCGGAAACACCCTTTGCTCCGTCATCGGAGGTTCTCGCCATCAGCACGTACACGTCCGATGTGCCCGCGCCGGAGATGAACTGTTTCGTCCCGGTGATGACATACTCATCGCCCTCGCGCACGGCCTTCGTCTTCAGGCTTGCCGCGTCCGATCCTGCCCCCGGCTCGGTCAGGCAGTAGGAGGCGATCAGCTCCATAGAGGTCAGCCGCGGCAGCCAGGCCTTGCGCTGCGCCTCGGAGCCGAACGTGTCAATCATCCAGCTCGCCATGTTGTGGATCGAGATGAACGCCGCTGTCGAGACATCGCCATAGGAGAGCTGTTCGAAGATCAGCGCCGCATCCGTCCGCGTCAGGCCCGATCCGCCCACATCCTCCCTCACATAGATGCCCGCAAAGCCCAGCGCTGCGCTCTCGCGGATCACATCCACCGGGAAATGGCTGTCCCGGTCCCAGGCTTCCGAATGGGGCGCAAGCTGGTCCTCGGCAAACTTGCGCGCCATGTCGCGGATCATCTGCTGTTCGTCGGTGAACATGAGGCTCATTGGCGATACTTCCGGATTGGCTTATGGGTCTGGCCGCATGTGTCCGCGAGGCCCCGTTCATGTCAATGCGCCACCTCCCCGCTGACTACCAGCTGTGCGGCGCCGCACAGGAGGAAATCCCGGACCTTGTCCGCATAGACCTCGCCGCTGGCCAGCTCTTCGCTGGCACGGGCCTGATCCCGGAAGCCGAACTCGGCGATCATGTTCCCGAGGACATCCTCGCGGCGGCGATCCCCGCCGGCCACCTCCACACGGTGCGCGACTATAAGGGCCGCCTCGCCGGCTTTGCGCTCACCTCCCTCCGGCGCAACACGCTCTATCTCGACCAGATCAGCGTCCACCCGGATCATGGCCGCAAGGGCCTCGGAGCCGCCCTCCTCGCCCGCGTCATCGCCGAGGCGAAGGAGCGCGGCCTCAAGACCGTCCTCCTCTCCACCTTCCGCGACCTGCCCTGGAACGCGCCCTTCTACCGGCTCCACGGCTTCCGCATCCTGCCGAAGCGGCGCTACGAAACCTGGATGCTGCAGATCGAGGAGGCCCAGGCCGAGCGCGGCCTCGATGTCTCGAAGCGCTGTTTCATGGCCCGCAGGACCAGCCTGTTCTAGGCCGCTGTCACGCCGGCTTCCGGCGCCCCGATCATCTCGGTATTGGCCTTCACCTGCCGCAGGCTGCGTTGGAAATGCAGCGCGCCATAGATCGCAAAGGCGGGGATCGAGACGACCAGTGTGATCAATCCCCAGACGGTGATGTAGAGCAGGACGTTCCCGCCCACCCCATGGCCCTCATTGATGAATTCCGGGTGAAACGCCGAAATCACGCCCATGACGCAGGACAGGAACCAGACGCTCGCGAGATAGAAGCCCAGCGCCGTGCGCGCCCTCAGCCGCCGGAAATAATAGCGGAACGGGAACACGATCACCGCAACCACAATCAGCACCAGCAGCAGCAGCAGCAGGAAATCCAGCGTCAGGATCTCCGGCGTCTGCCTGCGCCCCTCCACCGGCTGGCTCATCATGCCGGCGATGGGCAGGGCCGCGATCAGCAGCGCCAGCAGCACCTCATACCATTTGAAGGCGAGGAAATTGCGCCGCGCCTTCGGCTTCGCCTCATCCTTGCGGGCCTTGGCCTTGCGCGGCGGCGGCGGTGTTTTCTTGCGCGGCTGAGGGGCAGCCGGCTGCGGCGACCCTTCTGTGGGGGCAGTCTGAGAAAGCTCCAGATCCTCCGCCGCGTCCGGCCCGCCCGATTCCTCCCGCGCCATCACAGGTTCGGGCAGCGCCGCCGCGCCGGGGCCAAGCTCCGACATCAACCTTGTGCTCAGCTCCTCGATCCGCGTCTCGGGATTTGGATGGATCTGCAGCCAGTTCCGCGTCGCCAGCTCGTACAGGTAATGCCCCTTGGGCGTCGTGGGCTCGATCAGCACCGGTATTACCGGCTTGTCCAGCAGGTCGGCAATCGCCAGCTCCTTGCGCAGCTGGCGCGAGCTGTTGCACGCCTCCGAGAACAGGATCACTAGCGTCCGCGAGGCTTCGAGGTTCGACACGATGGCCTCGCGCCAGTCCTCACCGCCCTCGATATGCTCATCCCACCAGACCCGGCCGCCCCGGGCACGCAGCGCCTCGACCAGCTGGCGGGCGAGCGCCTGGTCGGTCCGCCGATAGCTCAGGAAGAAATCGTGTTGCATCTTGCGTCCCCGGACACCGGCTTTGGTAAACGGGATTGAAGATTGCGGCTAGGGGCTTTGCCAATTAGTGCTGGGCCCACATAAAATTCCAGAAACGGCGAGACCCATGACCGGCTACAACCAGACCTTCCCGCTCACCCGCCTGCGCCGCCTGCGCCAGGCCCCCTGGGTGCGCAGCCTCGCCGCCGAAATCGTACTCACCCCCGCCGATCTCGTCTGGGCCGTCTTCGTCCATGACGGCGAAGGCCGCGTCCCCGTCGCCTCGCTTCCGGGCGTCGACCGGCTGAGCGTGAAGGAAGCCGGCCTCGCCGCAAAGCGCGCCAGCGAACTCGGCATCCCGGCCATCGCGCTCTTTCCCTATATCGGCCCCGACGGCAAAGACCCCGAAGGCACCGGCGCGCTCAGCCCGGACGGCCTCGTCCCCCGCGCTCTGAAGGAAATGAAGAACGCCGCCCCGGAAGTCGGCCTCATCACCGATGTGGCCCTCGACGCCTATACCAGCCACGGCCATGACGGCCTGCTCGACGAGGACGGCACCATCCCGAATGACGCCACCGTCGAGCGCCTCGTCCAGCAGGCCCTCGTCCATGTCGCCGCCGGCGCCGATGTCGTCGCCCCCTCCGACATGATGGACGGGCGCATCGCCGCCATCCGCGAGGCCTTCGAGGAAGAAGGCTACACCAACGCCATGATCCTCGCCTACGCCGCCAAATATGCCAGCGGCTTCTACGGCCCCTACCGCGAAGCCATCGGCTCGGCCGCCGCCCTGAAAGGCGACAAGAAAACCTACCAGCAGGACCCCGCCAACAGCGACGAAGCCCTGCGCGAAGTCGCCATGGACCTTGCCGAGGGCGCCGACATGGTCATGGTCAAGCCAGGCCTGCCCTATCTCGACATCGTCCAGCGCGTCTCCTCCACCTTCGGCGTGCCCACCCTCGCCTACCAGGTCTCCGGCGAGTACGCCCAGATCATGGCCGCCGCCCAGAATGGCTGGATCGACGGCGACCGTGTGATGATGGAAACCCTCCTCTGCTTCAAACGCGCCGGCGCGGCCGGGGTCATCACCTACTTCGCCGAACGGGCTGCGGAAAAGCTGGGCTGAAGTCCCCCCACCCTGCAGGAAGGGTCCGAGGGGGCGTATTCTATGCCCAATGAGACCAGAAACGCGTTGACATATTGTTTTTCAATGAATATTGATTGAAAAACGAATATGAAGGACCTTGCCCATGCGCCATCTCATCGCCACCGCCCTTGTTGCCGGGCTCGCCCTGTCGGCTGGAGCCTCGCCCAACACCGCCGCAAGCGCGGTTGCCGCCGAGCCTGCCGCATGGACCCTGCGCACCTTCGACGTCTATGACCCTGCCGATCGCCGCAAGCCGGTGGAAGAGCGGCGGGTCCGATATTCCGGCGTCATGGTGCACACGCTGGACACCAGCCGCCCCGGCGCCCTGTTCACCTGCAGCGCTGAAAAAGGCCTCGCGGTCATGTTCTCGCTCGACGGGGTGGATTTCGCCGACGAGGCCTATTTCGCCTCCAGCCAGCAGGTACGCCAGATGAGCGGCCGGCTCGTTGTCGACGGAGAACGTCCGCGCGAGACCACCCGCTTCCTGTACCGGCCAAGGCTGAAAGTCGCCCAGGCCGCCCGGGACGAAGTGGCCTTCACCGCCGTCGATGCTGTTTACAAGCGTCAGGCGGCAGAGGTCGAGGTCGGCGGCCTGCGGCCCGTCGCTGTCTCCCTGCCGGAACCGGATGCGGCGTTCCGCGATTTCATCCGCGACTGCCCCCGCTTCATCGCAGAGTGAGCGTGCCCTCTCCCGCCAGGCCTGGCACGCTCACGCGTCCCAGGTCTGGTGCGTCCGGCGCATCTCGGCGAGGCCGCCGCTCACGATCTCTGCCAGCACATCCATGTCGATGTCCGAGAGCTTGTTGATGTAGAGGCAGCTCTTGCCGGTCTTGTGCCTGCCCAGCCGCGCCAGCATCTCCGCCTTCTCCTCATAGCCCGGCATCACATAGACAACGAGGTTGGCCTTGCGCGGGCTGAAACCTGTCAGGCACATCTCGCCCGAATGGCCGCTCGCATAGGTAGAGGCATACCGCCCGAACCCGATGATCGACGGCCCCCACATCTTCGGCGCGAGCCCCGTGACCTTGGTCATCCATTCAAGCAAAACCTCCGCATCCGCCTTGCGCGGCCCATCCTCCAGCCCGGCAATAAACTCCGCCGGTGACACGGCCGTCGCCTTCGTCTTCGGTTCAGTCTTCGCCTTCGCCATCCCGTCCCCTCCGTTCACGGAACGCTATGACGCCCTGAACCCGCTGGCAATCAGCCCTTCCGCCCGAGCCGCGCAATCAGGCTGGAGGTATCCCACCGCCCGCCGCCCATCGCCTGCACATCGGCATAATACTGGTCCACCATCGCCGTCAGCGGCAGGCTCGCGCCGGTCTCGCGTGCCGCGTCCAGCGTGATGCGCAAATCCTTGCGCATCCAGTCGACTGCGAAGCCGAACGTAAACCGCCCCTCGGTCATGCTCTGCCAGCGGTTCTCCATCTGCCAGCTCTGCGCCGCCCCGCCGGAGATCGCCTCGATCACCCTGGCCGCATCCAGCCCCGCCGCCTCGGCAAAGTGCAGCCCCTCGGCGAGGCCCTGCACGATGCCGGCAATGCAGATCTGGTTCACTGATTTTGCGAGCTGCCCCGCCCCGCTCGGCCCGATATGCGTGGTTTTGCGGGAAAACGCCGCCATCACCGGCTCGGCCGCGGCAAACGCTGCCTCCTCGCCCCCGCACATCACCGTCAGCTTGCCATTGATCGCGCCAGCTTCTCCGCCGGAGACCGGCGCATCCACGAAATGCGCGCCCTTCGCCCGGCAGCGCGCCGCCAGCTCCCGCGCGAGGCCCGCCGAGGCGGTTGTGTGGTCGATCACCACCATCCCCGCCCCCAGGCTCGGCTCGAACGCCTCGAACACGGCCCGCACATCCGGGTCATCGCCGAGGCACATCAGCACGAATTCGGCGCCGAACACGGCCGCCGCCGGGTCCTTCGCCGCCTCGCCCCGGTGCACCCCGGTCCAGGCCTGCGACTTCTCCGGCGTCCGGTTCCACACCGCCACCTGATGGCCCGCCCGCGCCAGATGGCCCGCCATATGGAAGCCCATCACCCCCAGCCCCAGAAATGCCGTGCGCGCCATGCCCGTCTCCTTGTTTCAAGCCCTCATCCGGGTCCCGGCAATTAGATCGAATTTCATCAAAATCCCACCCCTGCCCGAAGCGTGACCTTCACCACACCCTGTTAGAAAGGGCATATCCATCAGAATGATCGGACGCAGAGAGAGCCATGGCGTATGCCACATCCTCGCGGCGGCAGGCAGGCAGAAGGCCTGCGACGCCCGCCCGCAAGCCGGGCACCTGGAAGCTGGCCTATGCCGACTTCCTGACCGCGCTCATGGCTTTCTTCCTGCTCATGTGGCTCGTCAGCGGCGTCTCGACCGAAGACCGCGCCGTCATCGCCGCCGAATTCAGCCACAAGCCGCGCCCTGCAGCCTCTGCAGCAGATCCCGCCCCCGCGCCGGAAGCTGAACGCCTCGCCGCGCTCCTCCACCTCTCCGAAACGCTGAAACGCGCCGGCGACAGCCTGCAGCTTACCGCCTTGCCCGATGGCCTGCGCCTCGAACTTGTCGATACCGCCGGCCGCCCCCTGTTCGAAACCGGCAGCGGCGCCCTCAATGCCGAGGGCCGCACCCTCCTCGCAGAGGTCTCCGCCCTCATCGCCGCCCTGCCGAACGAGGTCTCCATCGAGGGCCATACCGATGCGTTTACGCTTTCGGGCGCCGAATTCACCAACTGGGACCTCGCCTCCGCCCGCGCCAATGAGGCCCGGCGCCTCCTGACCGCCTCCGGCCTGCCGGCAGGGCGCATCCGCGCCGTCACCGGCTATGCCGACACCCGCCCGCTGGCCCCCGGCCAGCCTCACCTTGCCGCCAACCGGCGCATCAGCCTCGAGCTGCACACAGCCCCCTGATCTGTCACTCCGCAAGCACATGCCCTGCGCATTCAGGGCATCCGGCAAGCCTTGCCACGAAATCGCCCCTTGGCGGATTCGCCGTCCGGTGTATCGTCAGGCCACATGAAGTTTTCAGATTCACATCTTCTGCCGGCGGGCCTTGAGCGGTCGCTGAGGTTCTACGTCACGAACCCCAGCCCCTGCCCCTATTTGCCCGGGCTGAAGGAACGCAAGGCTTTCACCAACCTCGCCGTCCCGGATGCGGACGCGATCCACAATGTGCTCAGCCAGTCCGGCTTCCGGCGCAGCCAGTCGATCGCCTACCGCCCCGCCTGCGCCCGCTGCAATGCCTGCCGCAGCGTGCGGGTCGATACCCGCGCCTTCGCCCCCAGCCGCGGCGACCGGCGCACCCTTGCCCGCAACGCCCATCTTGTGCGCCGCCCGGCCCCGCCGCAGGCAACCCGCGAGCAGTTCCGCCTGCTGAAACACTATGTCTCCACCCGCCATGACAATGGCGGCATGTCCGACATGTCCTACCGGGATTATGTCGCCATGGTCGGCGGCAGCCCGGTGCAGAGCCTCATCTTCGAATACCGCGACGGCCCGGACCCGGACTCCCGCCTCGTCGCCGCCGCGATCACGGACATCCTCCGCGACGGCTTCTCGATGGTCTACACCTTCTTCGATCCGGAGCTGACCAGCCAGAGCCTCGGCCACTTCCTGATCCTCGACCATATCCGCCACGCGCATGAGCATGGCCTGCCCCACCTCTATCTCGGCTACTGGGTCAAGGGCAGCCCGAAGATGGACTACAAGCGCCGCTACAAACCGCTGGAAGTGCTTGACGGCGACCGCTGGCGGCCCTTGAGAGACGACGAATAGTTCCGGCGGACAAGCGGCGCTCCAGACCGCCGCCCCGCCCCGGGGAGGGCTCGATGATCAACCGCCGCAACCTGATCGGCGCAGGCGCCCTTGGCGCAGCCGGCGCCGCCGCCACCTTTTCCACGCCGAAAGCCGGCGCGGTGCTCGCCACCCCGGCCATCACCCGCAACCGGCGCCGCTTCAACATGGTCACCACCTGGCCCAAGGGCCTGCCCGGCCTCGGCACAGCCGCCGAACGTGTCGCCGAACGCATCAGCCAGATGACCGACGGCTTCATCGAAATCCGCGTCTTCGCCGCCGGCGAACTCGTGCCGCCGTTTGAATCCTTCGACGCCGTCGCCAATGGCTCAGCCGACATGTATCACGGCGCCGAATATTACTGGACCGCCAAGTCGAGCGCCTATCCCTTCTTCACTTCCGTTCCCTTCGGCATGACCGCGCAGGAGCTGATGGGCTGGATCGATTTCGGCGGCGGACAGGAACTCTGGGACGAGCTGTCCGGCCAGTTCGGCATCAAATCCCTTCAGGGCGCCAATACCGGCCACCAGATGGGCGGCTGGTTCCGCCGCGAGATCCGCTCCCTCGCCGACATGGCCGGCCTCAAGATGCGCATCCCCGGACAGGGCGGCGAAGTCATCCGCGCGCTCGGCGGCGCCTCCATCGCCCTCGCCGGCGGGGAAATCTACCAGGCCCTCCAGACCGGCGCCATCGACGCCGCCGAATGGGTCGGCCCTTGGAACGACTACGCCCTCGGCTTCCACCGCGAGGCGCCCTTCTATTACGGCCCCGGCTTCCAGGAACCCGGCGCCGGCCTCGCCGTCGGCATCAACCGCCGTGTCTGGGACAGTCTCAACGAGACCGAACAGATGATCTTCAAATCCGCCTGCGAATCCGTGAACCATCTCTCCCTCGGCGAATTCACCTATCAGAACTCGGTCCATCTCGAACTCCTCACCACCCGGCACAATGTCCGCCTGCGCTCCCTGCCGGACGATGTGATGCAGCGTATCTCCGAAGCCTCCTATGACATTCGCGCCGCCAGCGGGCGCAGCGGCCTCGAGAAGCGCATCTACGACAGCTATGAACGTGCGCTCAAACTCATGCGCGGCTGGTCGGACATCTCGGACGGGCCGTATTACGCCGCCCGCGCGCGCGGCAAGTAAGCGGCATTCCGGGGCGGGCGCAGCATGGATTCCAGCATCTTCCTCACGATCGGCGCCGGCCTCAAATGGCTCGGCATCGCCAGCCTGCCGCTGTTCCTCATCCCCCTCATCGCCGTCAGCGCCCCCGGCCTCATCGACCGGTTCGCCCTGCGCCTAAGCGCCTTCATCGACCGGATCAGCGGCGCCGCCCTCGGCGCAGCGATCCTCGCCGCCCTCGTCCTCGTCTTCGCCCAGCTCGGCGTCGTCTTCCTGCGCTACGCCTTCAGCCTGTCCTTCAGCTGGCTGAACGAGACCGTCACCTACGCCTTCGCCGCCATGTTCATGCTCGGCGCGGCCGCTGCCCTGCGCGACGGCGCGCATGTCCGCGTCGACATCCTGCGCCCCCGCTTCGGCGAGGCTGGCCGCAACTGGATCGAGCTGGCCGGCATCTACCTTTTCCTCTTCCCCATCTGCGTCCGCATCCTGATGACGGGCGAGGCGGGCCTTGCCCGTTCCTGGCTGCTGCTCGAAGGCTCCCGCGAGTCTGACGGCCTGCCGATTCTCTTCCTGTTCAAGACCCTCGTGCCCGCCTTTGCCGTCCTCCTGATGGCGCAGGGCCTCTCCGAAGCGATCAAGGCCGCCCTACGCCTCACCGGCGCGCTGGCCCCCGCAGAGCCCACTGAAACCGAACCCCACGGAGGCGCCCGTGGAGTTTGAAGCCGTCCTCGCCATCGCGATGTTCCTCACCGCCATCGGCGCGCTGCTGATGGGCTTTCCCGTCGCGCTCACCCTCGGCGGCGTCGCGCTGATCTTCGCCCTCATCGGCATCGCCTTCGGCGTCTTCCCGGAATCCTTCCTGCTCGCTTTCCCCAGCCGCATCGAAGGCGGCTCCATCATGCAGAGCCAGACGCTGATCGCTGTCCCGCTCTTCGTCATCATGGGCGTCATCCTTGAACGCTCGCGCGTGGCCGAAGACCTGCTCGCCATCGCCAGCCGGCTCCTTTCCCGTGTGCGCGGCGGTCTCGGCTATGCCGTCGTCCTCGTCGGCACCCTGCTCGCCGCCTCCACCGGCATCGTCGGCGCCACCGTCATCACCATGACGCTGATCGCCCTGCCCTCGATGCTGCGCCAGGGATACGACCCGCGCCTCGCCACCGGCACCATCGCCGCCTCCGGCACGCTCGGCCAGATCATCCCGCCCTCCATCGTCCTCATCCTGCTGGCCGACGCCATCTCCAACGCCGCCAGCCAGGCGAGCCTGCGCACCGGCGGCGGCTCGGCCGTCGTCTCGGTGGGAGACCTCTTCGCCGGCGCGCTTATCCCCGGCCTGATCCTCGTCGCGCTTTACCTCCTCTGGATTACGGTGATGGCTTTCCTGCGCCCGCAGGCCTGCCCCCCGGCGCGCCTCGAGAGCGACACGCCTGCGCTCACCTTCCGCGAAGTCGCCCTCGGCCTTGGCGCGCCGCTCGCCCTTATCGTCGCCGTCCTCGGCTCCATCCTCGGCGGCATCGCCCCGCCGACCGAGGCCGCCGCCATCGGCGCCGGCGGCGCCATCCTCCTCGCGGGCCTCCGCCTTGCGCGCGAAGCCGAAAGCCGCCTCACGCCTGTCATGCTGCTCGGCCTCGCCAGCCTCGTCCTCATCCTCCTCCTGCGCAACCTGCTCGACCTGCGCGCAGGCTCCGCCACCCATACCGGCGCAGAGGCCGCCGGCATGGCCATCACCGTGCTCGCCTGCCTCGCCCTGTTCGCCGCGGTCGGCGCCGGCCTCCTCGTCCTGCGCCGGGCCCGGCAATTGCAGCCCGCCCTGAAAAGCGCCGTCCACATCACCTCGATGGTGTTCCTCATCCTCATCGGCGCCTCGCTGTTCAGCCTCGTCTTCCGCGGCTTTGACGGCGACGAACTCGTCGCCGGCCTCCTCGCCGCCATCCCCGGCGGCAAATGGGGCGCGCTCGCCATGGCGATGCTGGTGATGTTCGTCCTCGGATTTTTCCTCGACTTCATCGAGATCGTCTTTGTCGTCGTGCCGCTCGTCGCCCCGCCGCTGATCCTGATGGGCTTCGACCCCATCTGGCTCGGCATCCTGATGGCGCTGAACCTGCAGACGAGCTTCCTCACCCCGCCCTTCGGCTTTGCGCTGTTCTACCTGCGCGGCGCCGCCCCACCTTCAGTCACCACAATGCAGATCTGGCAGGGCGCGCTGCCGTTCATCGGGCTCCAGCTGCTCCTCATCCTCATCGTCGCCACTGTCCCCAGCCTCGCCACCTGGCTGCCCAGCATCGCGGCGAGATAGGCCGTACACACACAATGCCCCAATCCATCGCGCCGTTCGAGGCAATCCGCATCAGCCGCCGCGCCCATGCCCTGAAGTCCGAAGGCCGGCGCATCCTGCACATGGAATTCGGCCAGCCCTCCACCGGCGCGCCCGCCCGCGCCATCGAGGCCGCCCACACCATCCTCGACACCGAAGCCATGGGCTATTGGGAAAGCGCGCCGCTCAAAGCCCGCATCTCCCGGCACTACCGCGACACCTATGGCGTGGACGTGACACCCGACCGGATCGCTCTCACCTGCGGCGCCTCGCCCGCCCTCGTCCTGGCCCTCGCCAGCGCCTTCCGCCCCGGCGACCGTATCGCGCTCGCCCGGCCGGGCTATGTCGCCTATCGCAATACCATCCTTGCCCTGAACATGGTGCCCGTCGAAATGCCCTGCGGCGAGGACGCCCGCTACCAGCTTTCCGCCGCCGCCCTGCGCGCGCTGCCGGAGCCACCCAAAGGCGTCATCCTAGCCAGCCCCGCCAACCCGACCGGCACGATCCTTCCGTTCTCGGAGCTTGCGGAGATTTCCGCCCTCTGCCGCGACTTGTCGGCCACCCTCATCTCCGACGAGATCTATCACGGGCTTTCCTATGGCCCGAAGATCCACTCGATCCTCGAAGTCCACCCGGAAGCCTATGTCGTCAACAGCTTCTCGAAATACTTCTCGATGGCTGGCTGGCGCCTCGGCTGGCTCGTCTCGCCCGAAGAGGCTGCTGCGCGCACCGCAATGTTCGCCGGCAACCTCTTCCTCACCGCGCCCTCGCTCGCCCAGCATGCCGGCCTCGCTGCGATGGACGCGAGGGACGAACTGGACGGCCATGTCGCCGTCTACGCCCGCAACCGCGAACTGCTGCTCGCCGCCCTGCCCGCCCTCGGCCTCGAGCGCATCGCCCCGCCGGACGGCGCCTTTTATATCTATGCGGACATTTCCCGGTTTACGGGTGACAGCCTGTCCTTCTGCCTGAAGCTCCTGGAAGACACCGGCGTCGCCACCGCCCCCGGCATCGACTTCGACCCCATCGACGGCCACCACTTCATGCGCTTCTCCTTCGCGCTCTCAACGCCGGAAATCAAAGAAGCCATAGGCCTCCTGACCCCATGGTTCGCGGCGCAGCAGAGGCGGTGATTGGGTTAGCAGGACACTCTCAAGCGGCGGGACATCGCCGAAACCGGCCTTTAACTCCGATCTGCTATGGTCTTCCCGGCCATGGCATGGGCGGAGCGAGCGTTTTGACACTTCGAGTTATCCGGTTCGTCGCAGGCGTACTCATCGCCGGCGTGTTGATCGCCCTGTCATGCGGCGCGTATCTTTTCAGTGCCTTGGGCGGAATGGGTCTTCGAGCTGCCCCGACCCTGGTCAGCAGCACCTTGCACTGGCTGCATCTTGGCGCCGCTTCCGCAGCCGCCGGGCTCGCCGTTGCCGCCGGTTATCATATGGCCGTTGCCCGCTACCGGCGGGCAGGCCTGTTGGCCCTGATGACACTGGGCACGGCAGTCGCACTGTTTCCGCTGGCAATCGCGTCATACAGCACAATGAAATCGGATACCCATGCGTCCGGACCGGCACCTGCCCTCTCGCAGGACAGCGATGACCCGGACACGGTTGATCAGGCAGCGCCCGCTTCAAGCAACGGAGAGAAGGATCATCTCAGCCTGTCCGACACCAGGCTGATTGCCATGGGGCTCTCGGATACGTTCGTCACGATGCTGCATCTGAGCGGTGAAGGTGTTGAACTGTATGGAACTTGCGAGGAGCAGCAATCCGACAAGGACATTCTGGACCGCTTCTGCGCCGAGCCCGAAAGCGAGGACGCGGTGTATGCGGCCATCAATTTCCCGATCTGCCCGGCACCGGAAATGCCCGTCTCGATGTGCAATTGGCAAACCGCCAGGAGCCCGACCGCGGAGCCGGTCTGGTCCTTTGCGGAAGGGTTTGTCGAAGGTGACCGGGAGAACGTCCCTCTGCAGCAGGTGACGGAAGGAGACCCCCTATCTTCCGCGCCTTTCGCGGCATTCTTTTATTCCGATCTGTATGACGACAGTCCGATGCCTCGTTACAGTACCGCGACCTATTTCATGTCCGAGATCCTCGATGCTCCGGAGGGCGATCGCATCGGCTGGCTGCGCTTGCAGGGGCATTCGGGCAACTGGCCCGAGATCGATGGCGCAACACTCCTGTTCTGGTTCCCGGGAGAAGCGGGTGTGCCGACGCTGAGCGTCAGCCGGCATCCGTTCGGCGGGTGGGACCCTATCGCCGTATTCGACAGATCGCCGGATGAAGCCTGGCTTCGGGTTACAAGTGCTGATCAGAGACCCATCTGGATCAGCAGCGAAGCACTCGATTGCTGCGGCACCTTCAAAATGCGCCTCACCACGAATTCCGCGCGCACCGTTCACTGAGCAACTCGTAGGTCGGATAGAGGCCGCAGGCCGAAATCCGACACTCTGAGGCATGTGTTTCGCGATGGCGGATTTCGCTTTGCTCTATCCGCCCTACGATTTCCCCTCAAACCTTCTCCACCACCTTCGGCGCCCCCGCCTTCCGCCCCTTCGCCCGCGCCTTCGGCTTCGGCAACTTCCGGAACCGGCTTTCGCACCAGGCAAAGCCGATGCCCACATCGAGGAGCGCGTCCGAGCGCCCGCACGGGCACATGAACGCCCAGATATCGTGCACCCGGTAGGTCTCGCCCGCCACCAGCGGCACGGGCTCGCCCGTCATGTGGTTGGGCGCCGCATTGACGCAGAGAACCAGATCGCCGGGGCCAAGCGCATCACTCATCGCGCCGCGAGGATACCACAGACCAGCCCGCTCGGGCCATGCCCGTCAAGCGCGCCTCAGCCGCACGCCGCCCAGAAACTGTCGAGCCCCGGAAGCGCGCCCGGCGCATAGTCTTCCTCCGGCACGAACACCTGGAAATCCCCCTCCGGCGCGATGCGGATGTAGAGGGTGCGCCGCAGGCTCTCCGGCGTCGCTTCCGGCTCGTTCCAGCAGCCCGCCGCCACCGCGCCGAAGGACAGCTCATTCTCCCCCGGCGCCTCCGCGCGCAGGCGCGAGAGCTCCGCGCTGATCGCGTTCAGGCGCGGCGCATCTTCCGCCCGCAGGCCATAGGTCCAGATCCGGTAACCCGGCCGCGCCTCCGCCGCCAGCGCCGGGCTCGCCACATCCTGCGTCGTCACCATCGGGAAGTCCTCGGCGATATCCACGCCGAGCCGATCATTGGTGACGACAATCTGCAGATACGCCCCCGCCTCGCGCGCCTGAAACGCCTCCGGAATGCGCATCGCCAGCGCAATCTGCGACAGGTCGAGCGAGCCGGGATCCAGCTCGCCCGGCGCGGCCCCCGCGGGCGCAGCCGGCGCCGCCACCCCCGCACTCTCTGCCGCTGGCACAGGCGCCTCCGCGGGCGAGCACGCCGCCAGCACAAGAAGGACCATCGGAATCAGGGTCAGGGAGCGCATGAACTAAAAGCCTTTCAAGCAGGCACGGCGCCAAACAACACCGCACACGGAACACAACACTGAGCAGAGCCCCGCGCCCCTGTCCATCGCCCGCATCATGTCATTCCGGAAAGGTCGCAGCCGCGCCCAGAAAAGCGCCCTGAAAGCGCTCAGAAGCTGACCTTCGGCGGCTCGTCCATCGCCGCGCGGCTCTCGGTGCCGACATCGAAGAATTCGCGGCCCTCGAAATTGAACGCGCCGGCGATCAGCGATCCCGGGAACTGCTCGCGCGAAGTGTTATAATCCTGCACGGCCGAGTTGTAGAACCGCCGCGCCGCCGCCAGCTTGTCCTCGATCGAGGAAAGCTGCTGCTGCAGCTGCAGGAAGTTGGTGTTCGCCTTGAGGTCCGGATAGGCCTCGGCCAGGGCAAACAGCTTGCCCAGCGCCTGCGTCAGCACGCCCTCGGCCACCGCCTTCTCGCCCGCCGACCCCGCCGCCTGCGCGGCGTTGCGCGCCGCGATCACCTGCTGCAGCGTTTCCTGCTCATGCTTGGCATAGCCGCGGACAGTTTCGACGAGGTTCGGGATCAGGTTCTGGCGCTGTTTCAGCTGCACATCGACATCGGCGAACGCCTGGTTCACCCGCTGGCGCTTCATCACCAGCCCGTTGTAAATCAGGATGATCGCCCCGATCACCGCAACGATGATGCCGAGTATCACATAAAACGCTTCCATCGGGGCCTCCCACGCGCGAGTCTCTGCCTCCTGCCCTAGCGGCGCCCGCCCATTTCCGCAACCCTGCGGCTAGCGGCCTGCGCCAGATCGTGTAGCATCGGCCTCATGACTGACCGCGCTGCCGACTCCCTCGCCCGCCTCATCCAGGATGCCTCCCGCGTGGTGGTGTTCACCGGCGCCGGCATCTCCACCGAGAGCGGCATCCCGGATTTCCGCTCCCCCGGTGGGGTCTGGTCAAAGATGAAGCCGATCATGTTCCAGGATTTTGTCGCCTCCCGCGAGGCCCGCCGCGAATCCTGGAACCGCGTCTTCAACCGCACCGCCGGCTGGACGGGCGCCTCGCCCAACACCGGCCACTACGCCGTCGCCCGCCTCGTCGATCTCGGCAAGGTCACCAGCGTCATCACCCAGAATGTCGACAACCTCCACCAGGAATCCGGCATCCACCCGGACAAGGTCATCGAGGTCCACGGCAATGCCAGCTATGCCCGCTGCCTCAATTGCGGCAAGCGGTATGAATTCGACGCCCTGCGCCCGCGCTGGGAAGCGGATGAAGACATCACCTGCCTCTTCTGCACCGGCCTTGTGAAATCGGCCACCATCTCCTTCGGCCAGGCCATGCCCGAAGCCGAAATGGAACGCGCCACCGAAGAAGCAATGCTCGCCGACCTGTTCCTCGTCCTCGGCTCTTCCCTAGTCGTCTACCCCGCCGCCGGCCTGCCCCTCATCGCCCGCGAAGCCGGCTCCCGCCTCGCCATCGTCAACCGCGAGGAAACCGACCACGATCCGTATGCAGACCTTGTCCTAAACACCGAAATCGGCCCCCTGATGAGCGCCGTGATGGAGCGGCTCTAAGCCCCCTCTCCCTTGAGGGAGAGGGGGTTGGGGGTGAGGGAGCGCGCGCTCTCCCCACCAATCAACACCTGCGACGCAGCCCCCTCACCCCTGCCCCTCTCCCTGGGGAGAGGGGTTCAAAGGCATCGCGAGCCCTACCCCCCGAACGTCCCGCCCCGCGGGAAGCCCTTCGGCACCATCTTGCCGGCCTGCGCGCGCTGGCCTTTCCACTCCTTCCACTCCTCGAAGGCGCGGAAACGTTCGCCCGTGCGCACGATCAGCCCGTCGCGCTTGTCGAAGGTCATGAGGTCAGCCAGTTCCGCCCCGCCGCTATAGGATTGCAGCTTGTTACCCTTGCCGCGCGGCATTTCCGGCAGGTCCGCCAGCGGGAAGATCAGCAGCTTCCGGTTCGTGCCGACCACCGCGATCATGTCGCCCTCCACCACCGGGCAGCATTTCAGCACGCCCTCGCCGGTATTGACGATTTGCTTGCCCGCCTTGCGGTTGGATTCAAGCTCCGCCTCCGGAACAACAAATCCGTACCCGGCCGAAGACGCCATCACGCGCCGGCGCCCCGCATCAAACCGGAACATGTCGACGATGGCGACATTGTCCTCCAGCTCGATCGACAGCCGGATCGGCTCGCCATGCCCGCGCCCGCCCGGCAGCCGGTCCGCCGCCAGCAGGAACGCCCGCCCATCCGACGACATGAACACGATCCGGTCGGTACTCATCACTTCGGCGGTAAAGCCCGGCCCGTCGCCTTCCTTGAATTTGACCGTCTCCGGATCAATCCCGTGCCCCTTAATGCCCCGGATCCAGCCCTGCGCCGAGAGCACCACCGTCACCGGCTCCTTCGGCCGCGAAGCTTCCAGCGCCGCCGCAAGGTCCACCTCGGGCGCCGCCTCGAACGTCGCGCGCCGGCGGCCAAGCTCCGTTGATGGATCAAACTCCCCCCGCGCCGCCAGCAATTCCTTCGACACCCGCGTCCACTGCCGCCGCTCGGAGCCGAGCAGCTTGACCAGCTCGTCGCGCTCCTCGGTGAGCTTGGTGTGCTCGCCCTGAATTTCCATCTCTTCCAGCTTGCGCAGCGCGCGCAGCCTGAGGTTCAGGATCGCCTCGGCCTGGATGTCGGAAATCCTGAACCGTTCCATCAGCACGGGCTTGGGTTCATCCTCGGTCCGGATGATGCGGATCACCTCATCAATGTTGAGATAGGCCTTCAGGAAGCCTTCCAGGATGTGCAGCCGCTTCTCGATTTTATCCAGCCGGAACTCCGCCCGGCGCACCACCACTTCGCGGCGATGATCAAGGTAGGCCTGCAGCACCTGGCGCAGCCCCATCACCTGCGGCGCGCCCTTGTGCAGCACGTTCATGTTCATGGAAAACCGTGTCTCAAGATCACAGACCTTGAACAGGCTCTCCATCAGCACGTCCGGCTCCACCGTCTTCGCGCGCGGCACCAGAACAAGGCGCACATCCTCCGCGCTTTCGTCGCGCACATCTTCCAGCAGCGGAACTTTCTTCGCTTCCAGCAGTTCAGACAGTTTCTCAAGGAGGCGCGACTTCTGAACCTGATACGGTATCTCCGTCACGATGATCTGATAGGTGCCCCGCCCGGTATCCTCCACCTGCCAGCGTGCGCGGATGCGGAACGCGCCCCGCCCGGTCTCATAGGTCTGCAGCATCGAGGCCGCATCCTCGACGATCACCCCGCCCGTCGGAAAGTCCGGCCCCTGAACGAATTGCATCAGCTCTTCGGTCGTCGCCTTCGGTTTCTCGATCAGGTGGCGCGCCGCATCGATCACCTCGGCCACATTATGCGGCGGGATGGACGTCGCCATGCCGACCGCAATCCCGCTCGCCCCATTGGCAAGCAGGTTCGGGAAGCCCGCCGGCAGCACGACCGGCTCCTCATCATTCTCCGCATAGTTCGGGCGGAAATCGACCGCGTTCTCGTCCAGCCCCTCCATCAGCAGCTCTGCCGCGCGCGTCATCCGCGCCTCGGTATAGCGGTAGGCGGCCGGGGAATCCCCGTCGATATTGCCGAAATTGCCCTGCCCGTCGACCAGCCGGTAGCGCACGTTGAAATCCTGCGCGAGGCGCACCAGCGTGTCATAGATCGAGCTGTCGCCATGCGGATGGTAGTTACCCATCACATCGCCGACGATCTTGGCGCACTTGCGGTAGCCCCCCTCGGGGTCCAGCCTCAGCACGCGCATCCCGTAGAGGATACGCCGCTGCACCGGCTTCAGCCCGTCGCGCACATCCGGCAGCGCCCGCGCCGTGATCGTGGAGAGCGCATAGGCGAGATAGCGCTTCGACAGCGCCTCGCTCATCGGCTCATTGATGATCCGGTCTTCCGGCGGCTCGCTCACACGTTTCGACATTCTGTCCTCTTTGCAGGTCTCGCCACATTCTGGTGCGGTTTGGGGGGCCAGACTGGGTCCCCGCTGCCCCCGACTCACGACGTGCGCAGGTTAACAGAAACCGGCGCAGGGTTAACAAAGCTCGAAGGCCCCAGCTGCGAATATGCGTGAAACCCTGATTCTCATGCTTTATGCCGGGCTGATCGGCGCCATCGTGCTGGTTTTCCTGCGCGCCGTGCCCGCGCGCCACAACCCGCTGGAGCCTGCAGACCTCACCCAGCCGCCCGGCCTTGCCGCCCAGGTCCAGCTCGCCCGCCTGAAATCAGACCGCGAAGCCTGCTTCACCGCGCTGGACGAGGCCGGCGTAGAATACCTCCCCCTTGAGGACTCCCCGCCCGGCGCCCGCTGCGCCCTCACAGATGCCCTGACCCTCGGCCGCAGCCTGACGCCCTATTCCGCGCCCCTGCGCATGACCTGCGCCCAGACCGCCGCGCTGCATATGTGGGAACGCCACATCGTCGCCCCGGCCGCCGCCGAACTCCTCGGCGCAGAGCTTGCCCGCATCGAGACCTTTGGCAGCTTCTCCTGCCGCAACATCGCCGGCTCAGGCCGCATCTCACAGCACGCCTTCGGCAATGCCATCGACATTTCCGGCTTCCGCCTCGCCGATGGCCGCGCCGTCACCGTCCTCGCCCATTGGGAAGACGGCACCGCGAAGGGCGACTTCCTCGCCCGCGTCCACCAGGGCGCCTGCGGCCTCTTCTCGGTCACCCTCGGCCCCGACTACAACGCCGCCCATGCCGACCACTTCCACCTCGACATGGGCCGGGGCCGGCTTTACCGGTGAGGCCAGCCCCGCCCGCCCTCACATACCCCACCCCCTTCCCCGGCGTCGCCTCTTGCGAGCAAAATTGGAACATGTTCTAATTTTCTCGGACAGCCCGACTCCGGAGACCCGCCATGACCGCATCCACGCTCTCCCGCGTGCGCCGCTCCATCCTGCCTCAGGCCGGGGACACCTGGGCCAGCATCGCCGCGCGCGAGCTGCCGGACATGGACGAAGCCGCCGCCACCGGCGCCCTGCAGAGCTGGAACCTCCACGTCTTCATGCGCGCCGCCGGCGCCATTGGCGGGGTCAGGGGCGGTAACCCGATCCTTCCCAGCGATGTGATCTTCGTCGAGCCTCCGGTCGCCCGCACCTGATACGCACCCAAGATGCACGAGGCCGTGATCCAGCGCATCGACATCGCCGCCGCCCATGACGGGGAGGCCGAACTGCTCGTCACGCTCGCCTATCCCAATGGCGGCGCCGCCCAGATAACCCTCGACGAATTCGCCGCCCGCACCCTGATCGAGACCTGCCAGGCCCAGACGCCCGACGCCCTGATCGGCGCCAGCTGGCTGCACGTGCGCGACGCGCTCATCGCCTCATCTGAACGTTTCGCCGGCCTGCCGGCAGAGAATAGCTGAACAAAATATCCCACGAGGAGGAAGTGGCCCATGTTTGACCTGGTTATCCGCAATGGCACCATAGTGGACGGCTCCGGCCTGCCCGCCTACCGCGCCGATATCGCCATCACCGGCAACCGTATCGCAAGGATCGGCCAGATCGCCGGCAAGGCCCGCAAGGAAATCGACGCCTCGGGGCGCGCCGTTGCCCCCGGCTTCATTGATCCGCATACGCACTTCGATGCCCAGCTCCTCTGGGACGGCGCCGCCAGGCCCGCCCTCTCCCACGGTGTCACCACCATCGTGCCCGGCAACTGCTCCCTCTCGCTCGCCCCGCTGAAAGCCGATCACCGGATGAAGCTCGTCGGCATGTTCAACCAGATCGAAGAAATGCCCTACAAGGCCTTCAAGGAAGGCGTCGTCTGGGACTGGGAAACCTTCTCCGAATACATCACCCGCATCCGCAAGGGCCTCGCCATCAACGTTGCCCCCCTCGTCGGCCACAGCGTCATCCGGCTCTGGGTGATGGGCGACGCAGCCATGGAGCGCACCGCCAATCCGGGTGAAATCGAAAGCATGAAATCGGTCCTGCGCGAATGCCTTGATGCCGGCGCCATCGGCCTCTCCACCTCCTATGTCGACATGGACGAGCGCCTCCAGCCCGTGCCCAGCCGCTATGCCGATGCCGCCGAAGTCGATGCTCTCGCCAGCGTTCTCGGCGAATATGGCCGCATCCTCCAGATCGTGCCGGAATTCTATGACGCCGACCTCACCATCGCCCGCCTCGACCAGCTCGCCGAGCTGTCGCTGAAATATTCCATCCCCACCACCTTCTCGCCCCTCTTCGTCAATGCCGACAATACCGACGCGGTCGAGCGCGTGATGGCCCGCGTCGATGAACAGTTCGCCCGCGGCGCCCGCGTCTGGCCCCAGGTCCAGACCCGCCCCATCGACATTTCCTTCAGCTTCGCGGTGCCGAGCCTCCTCTTCATCCGTATGCGCAGCTGGTATCGCATCATCCGCTTCGGCACGCCGGAGGAAATCATGGCCGCCTTCAGGGACGCCGAGAACCGCAAGAACCTCGTCGCCGAGGCCGAAGCCGCCATGTCCACCCTCTGGCCGATGCTCCGCCTGCGGCAGGTGAAGACCGAAGCCAACCAGAAATATGTCGGCAAGACGCTCGGCGAGATCGCAAAGCTGCGCAAGACAACCCCCGTCGAAGCGATGATCGACCTTTCCCTCGAAGAAGAGCTCGACGCCCACTTCCTCGCCGCCGATATGGGCCACAATTCGAATGAGCGCGTCAGCAGCCTCCTGAAACACCCCCGCGTGCATATCGGCGCCAGCGATGGCGGCGCGCACATCCTCTCCTTCTCCACCTATGGCGATACCGGCTACCTCTTCGCCCATTTCGTCCGTAGCCTGAGCGCCATGCGCCTTGAGGATGCGGTGAAGAAAATCACCTCCGACACCGCCGCCATCTGGGGCATCCCGGACCGGGGCCTGCTGCGCGAGGGCTATGTCGCCGACATCGTCGTCTTCGATCCCGCCACGATTGACCGGGGCGAGGAAGTCTTCGTCCAGGACGTGCCCGGCGATGGCAGCCGCTATGTCCGCGAAGCGCGCGGCGTGGAGACTGTGATCGTCTCCGGCGGCATCGCCTGGACAGCCGCCGGAGGCTATCAGGACGCGCGCGGCGAAGTCCTGCCCGGCGCCGCCGCAAACACCCGCCCCCTGGTGGCCGCATGAGCTGGCCGGGCGTCACCCAGCGCCGCGTCGCCACAAACGGGATCGAGCTGAATGTTGCCGAGGCGGGCTCCGGCCCCCTCGTGCTGCTCCTGCATGGCTTCCCGGAAAGCTGGTACTCCTGGCGCCACCAGTTCGCCCCGCTCGCGGCCGCCGGCTATCATGTTGCCGCCCCCGACATGCGCGGCTATGGCAAGAGCGACAAGCCCCCTCAGATCACGGACTATGTCCAGACCGAAGTGATCAAGGACATCATCGGCCTCATCCCGGCCCTCGGCCACGAGACCGCCATCGTCATCGGCCATGACTGGGGCGCGCCGACCGCCTGGTCCACCGCGCTGTTCCACCCGGACAAAGTTCGCGCCGTAGGCGGACTATCGGTCCCCTTCATGCCGCGCTCACCCGTCCAGCCCATGCCGATGCTGCGCGAGATGTTCAAGGGCCAGTTCTTCTATCAGCTCTATTTCCAGGAACCCGGCGTCGCGGAGGCCGAGTTCGAGAAGGACATGTATACCGCCCTGCGCAAATTCCTCATCATGGCGGCGGGCGAAACAGACCTCACCAAGCTCACGCCCAAGAGCGAGCATGACGACCTCCTCACCAGCCTGCCTTACCCCGAAACCCTCCCGGCCTGGCTGACGGACGCCGATCTCGATTTCTACGTCGCCGAATTCAAGGCCTCCGGAATGCGCGGCCCCATCAACTATTACCGCAATCACGATCTCCACTGGCAGCTCACCGAAGGCGCGCCCATGGAAATCCACCAGCCCGCCATGTTCGTCGCCGGCACGGCGGACGGCGTCGTGATGATGGCCGCCGCCGCCATCGAGATGATGCCGCATTTCGTCAAGGATCTGCGCATCAACCGCATGATCCCCGGCATCGGCCACTGGACCCAGCAGGAAGCGCCGGATGCGGTCAATGATGCCATCCTCGAATTCCTCAAAAGTATCGACGGCTGAAGGAGGCCCCACGATGCGCGAATCCGTCCTTGTCATCGGCGCCGGCATCGGCGGCCTCTGCACCGCCCTGATGCTCTCCTCCTCGGGCCGCGACGTCACGCTGCTGGAGCGCGACGGCCCCGCGCCCGCGAACGACCCAGACGAAACCTTCCGCAGCTGGAAGCGAACCGGTGTCGGCCACCTCCGCCAGAGCCACGCCTTCCTCGCCCGCCTGCGTACCATCCTGCGCGCAGAGCATCCGCGCCTGCTCGAGGAAATGCTCGCCAGCGGCGTGCGCGAACTGCCCTTCGAGATGATGCTGACCGCCGACCAGCAGAAAACCTATGTTCCGCTCCCGGAGGATGAAGAACTCACCATCCTCACCAGCCGCCGCACCACGCTCGAACTCACCATGCGCCGCTATGTCGAAACGCTCGGCACCGTGAAGATCCGCTCCGGCTTCCTCGTCCGCAAGCTGATCACCTCGAAAGGCGCTGACGGCGTCTTCGACGTCACCGGCGTCGAGGGCGAGGAAAACGGCGCGCCTGTCTCCCTTACCGCAGACGTCATCGTGGACGCCTCCGGTAAGGGCGGCTTCACGATAGAGCAGCTCATCGAGGAAGGCGCCGCCATCACCGAGGAAGCCGAAACCGCCGGCATCCTCTATTTCACAAGGCATTACCGCCTCCTGCCCGGCCTCGACGAGCCAGACCGCAAGACCAACCCTCCGGGTACGGGTGATCTGGGTTATCTCAAATTCGGCGTCTTCCCGGGCGACAATGGCAATTTCTCCATCACCATCGCAATCCCCGAAATCGAGATGGAGTTGCGCAAATCCATCCTCGATCCGGACGTGTTCCACCGCATCACCCTGATGCTGCCCGGCCTCTATCCGTGGACAAATGAAACCCGCGCCATCCCCACCAGCAAGGTCTTCGGCATGGGCGACCTTGTCAGCCGCTGGCGCGATATGGCGCCGGAAGGTAAGCCCGCCGCGCGCGGCTATTTCCCCCTCGGCGACACGGTCATCCGCACCAATCCCCTTTATGGCCGGGGCTGCTCCTTCGCCGCCGTCAGCGCCGAGGCCCTGCGCAAATCGCTCGACGAAACGGCGGACCCCGCCGCCCGCGCCCGCGCCTATCATGCCCGCCTCGAAGCGGAACTGCGCCCCTATTACCTCACCCAGCGCCGGCAGGACCGCAGCGCCATCAAGCGCGCCCGCCAGACCCTCACGCCCGGACACAGGCAGAGCTTCCGTTCCCGGATGATGGAGAGTTTCGTGGAAGACGGCGTGCGCATCGCGGTGCGCTCCGATGTCGCCCTCCTGCGCGCCGCGCTGCGCGGTTTCCACATGCTCGAACACCCGGAAAAATGGCTCGGCCGCCCCGGCAATCTCGCCCGCGTCCTCTATTACTGGGCGCGCGGTAAACGTCTCAACGCGGCGGCCTATCCGCCGGAGCCCGGTCCGCCACGCGACGAGATGCTCGCCGCCCTCGCCATTGATCCGCAGGCGGACATGATCCGCGAGACGCCCGCCGAGCTCAAGGCCGCATGAGCACCGACGCGCCCCTCACCGAGACCGCCCCCGCCACAGGCCGGCGCGAGGAAGCCAAGGCCGAGCGCCGCGCCCGCATCCGCCGCGCCGCGCGCGATCTCATCCGTGAGACCGGCGACACGAATGTGCCCATGCGCGAGCTCGCCCGCCGCGCCGAAGTCAGCGTCGCCACCGCCTATAATCTCTTCGGCTCCAAACGCGCGGTGATGCTCGCGGTTCTGGAAGACGAACGCGATTTCGTGCAGCGTTTCCAACGCCTGAAAGTGCGCAGCGCCATCGACCGCATCTTCGAGGCCCATGCCATCGCCTATGGCTATTTTGTTCAGGACCCGGACTTTTATCGCCCTCTCTGGCGCGCCCTGCTCGGCGCCGGCTTGGGAAGCGGGACAGGCGACGAGACCGGCCTCGCCAGCCCCGAACGCCGCGCGCAGACCCAGGCCGCCTGGTGGGCGCTGCTCGAAACCGCCCAGTCCGAAGGCCTCCTGAAGCCAGAGGTCAACATCCCGCTGCTGGAGCGTTCGCTGTCAAACCTCGCCGCCGGCACGCTCCTCTCCTGGGCCGCCGGTGTTCTGGATACGGAAGACCTGATGGCCTCGGTCGGCCTCGGCTACGCCCTCCTGCTCACCGCCGCCGCCACCCCCAGCGGCCAGCAAGCCCTCGCCGCGCGCACCGCCAGCTATCAGAAAATGCTGATCAGCCGCTAACTCAAGCAACGCCCGACAATCGCCGCCATCAAGGAAGGCTCATCCCGAGCGAAGTCGAAGGACGAGCCGGGCCGCGACCACGGCCCCACATCCCCATCCCTCGACTTCGCTCGGGATGAGCGTACCGGCTCGGGATGAGCGTATCGTCCCGGGACAAGCGCTGTATAGATTGAGCGCCGCGACACACGCAACTCAATTCACGAAAACCTCAGAACCGGTATCCACCCGCCAGCACGCGGTCATACCGTTCCTGACTCACAGGCTGGTAGCGCCCTGATTCCGGATCATACATCCACAGCGCATCCTCGCCCACCTTGTCGGGGTCAAAGCCCTCGGTCACAAGGTCCACCTTGCGGTATTTGAACGTGCCGGTCGTTTCAGCTTCCTTCTGCACACGGATGAATAGCGGCACTGCATAGGAGGGCAGCTTCTCCGCCAGCGCATGGTAGAGCCCCGCAAAGTCCACCTCGCCCTCGGTGGTGATGGCTGCCATGCCGGCCTTGCCGTCCGCCCCCGGAACAGGCACGCCATAGACGTTCGCCGTCGCAATGCCGGGAATGCGCGAGAGCGCCTCGCCCACCTCATTGGTGGAGACATTCTCCCCCTTCCAGCGGAAGGTGTCGCCGATCCGGTCAACGAAATAGATATAGCCGTGCTTGTCCTGCTTCAGCAGGTCGCCCGTGCGAAACCAGAGGTCACCCTTCTCGAACACGTCGCGCAGCAGCTTCTTCTCGGTCGCTTGTCGGTCGTTATAGCCTTCGAAGCGCTGGCGCACATCATCGCCGATCTGGCCCAGCGCCTCGCCCGGTTCGTCCGCATCCGCACGAATGCAGAACCCGTCCGCCCCGCGCACAGGCTCTTCGGTCTCCACGTCAAATTTCACAAACGCGATATGCGCAAACTTTCCCTTCAGCCAGCCCGGAATCCGCCCGATGGCGCCCGGCTTGCCGTCGAAATTGATGAAGCTCACATTGCCTTCGGTCGAGCCATAGAATTCGGCGAGGTGCGGAATATTGAACCGCTCCAGGAACGGCTCCCACACTTCCGGGCGCAGGCCATTGCCAAAGCCCGTGCGGATATTGTGCGCGCGCTCCTTCGGGTGCGGCGGCGAATTGAGCAGGTACCGGCAGAGCTCGCCGATATACACGATCGAGGTCACGCCCTCATCGGCGCAGTCATCCCAGAACCCGCTCGCCGAAAACTTCCGTCTCAGGATCACCGCCGCGCCGGTGTTCAGCGCCTGTCCGATCCCGCACAGCCCGCCCGTGCCATGATAGAGCGGCAGGGTCACATACACCCGGTCCTTCGGCGTGATGCGGCACGGCGCGATGAAGCTGCGCATCATGCCCTGCGTGCGCGCCTGTGTCAGGCGCGCCGCCTTGGGCAGGCCCGTCGTGCCGGACGTATACACATAGAGGCAAAGATCCTTACCCAGAAGACCTGCGCGGTGCGACTTGTCAGGCCGCGCCTCGGACAGAGCCGCCAGCCCCACCACGAGGTCCTTGCCCACGCCCCCGCCCAGTGTCCACACTTCGGGCGCCCCGCTCAGCAGCCCGGCGGCGCCCCGCACGGCGCTGTCCTGCTCCGCGCCGGTCAGGATGATCTTCGCGCCGGAGATGTTGACACAGTGCGCCAGCGCCTCGCCTTCAAGATTGTGATTGATCAGTGCCGTGACGACCCCGATCTTCGCCAGCCCCGTCCATGCCGCCACATAGTCCGGACGGTTTTCCATGAACAGCGCCACGCAGTCGCCCGCCTTCAGGCCCTGCCCCAGCCCCCAGTTGGCAAAGCGCGAGGCCAGCGCATCAAACTCGCGATAGGTCATGGAATGGCCTTCAAACCGGAAAGCCAGATTGCCGGCGAACTTGTCCGCCGCCTGCTCCATATCGTCCGCCAGCAGATGAGCCGAGTCCGGCGAAATATCGCCCGTCCATTTCTGCACGAGCTGCACATCCTGGAAGAAGCGGAATTCCCGGGCCAGAACCGAAACAATGCTCATGAAAATGCGCCTCCCAAAGCGTCTGGGCTCAAAACCGGTGATTGTTGTCGTTGGGCCGTAGATTGTAACACTCTCACGCAATGTCAAAGATTTCGCTAACCATACCCGCCGATTTCCCCTGCGGCCTGCCCCTCGGGAAACCTGCCCGGCGCTCCGGCAGTTGGCCTCGCGCCCGGTCTCTGCTAATTGCTGCGCCGCACAAAGATAAACACCGCAAGAAAGGCCCCGCCATGAGCACCGATCCCGTGGGCGACCTCCTCACCCTCCTCGACATCGAACGCCTCGAGCATGACCTGTTCCGCGGCCAGAGCCCGGATGAGGAAGAAAGCCAGCGCGTCTTCGGCGGCCAGGTCATCGCCCAGTCGCTCGTCGCCGCCTATCGCACCGTGCCGGAAGACCGCGCCTGCCACTCGCTGCACGCCTATTTCATCCGCCCGGGCGACCCCTCCGTGCCGATCATCTACCAGGTCGACCATTCCCGCGATGGCGGCAGCTTCACCACCCGCCGCGTCGTCGCCATCCAGCATGGCAAGCAGATCTTCAATCTCGCCGCCAGCTTCCACACGGCCGAGGAAGGCTGGCACCACCAGCACACGATGCCCGGCGTGCCGAGCCCCAAATCACTGGGAGACCGCATCGAATGGCGCCGCAAATTCGCCGAGCAGGTGCCAGAGCGCCATCGCGGCCATTTCCTCCGCCCCCGCCCTGTGGAAATGCGCGAGATCGAGCCCCTCGATCCGCTGAAGCCCGCCAAAGCTTCGGATGTCCAGCACCTCTGGTTCCGCGTCGCCCGCCAGATCGACGAGGCGCCCTGGCTCCACCATTGCCTCATGGCGTACGCCTCCGACATGGCCCTCCTCGGCACGGGTAACCGCCCGCATGGCGTCTCCTGGATGACGGGCGAGCTGCTGTCTGCCAGCCTCGACCATGCCATGTGGTTCCACGCGCCCATCCGGTTCGATGAATGGCACCTCTATTCGATGGACAGCCCGTATGCAGGCGGCGGGCGCAGCTTCAACCGGGGGCAGATCTTCGACCAGTCCGGCCGCCTCGTCGCCTCGGTCGCCCAGGAAGGCCTGATGCGCCGCAACGCCAAGTTCCGCCCCAGAACCTGACAGGGAAGCTGACGGAAACCCTGACACCCCGCCCCAAAAGCCCCACACCCCGCCGCCAAAAGCCCCTTGCGCCCGCCCGCTATCTCATTACACCGGGACTCCGGAGCGTAGCGCAGTCTGGTAGCGCATCTGGTTTGGGACCAGAGGGTCGTAGGTTCGAATCCTATCGCTCCGACCATCTCTCCCCGCTGGCCAGATAGAATCCCAATCTGGGTCCACTCTGCCCTCCCCGGCGCCTCATCTGCGCCCTGATCCAGCCGCTTTCCCGGGAAAGTATCCGGACCGATCGGGGGCTGAACGGTCGTTGACGCCGGGCGCCCGCTCAGCAATCGTCCGGGCGGGGACTCATGCGCAGCCCCCATCAGCCGGGCGCGCAACACGACATCAGGGAAGAGGGACAAGATGAAACAAATCAGAAAAAGAACCGCCGCCGCGCTGGCCCTCCTTGGCCTTGTGCCGGCAGCCTCCCTCGCCCAGGCAGAAACGCCGGTTTGCCGGGAAGAGACAAAGCTGAGTAATGCCGCGTCTGTGATCACCGAGATCAGGCGGAATTCATTTGACGAAACCGTTGCTCACCGCGTCTTCCTCCAGCCGGAGACAGCGTCCCCCGAACGGGCCTTGTCTTTCGAAGCCGGCGGCCCCGTTTTGGTTTATGAAATGGTATTTACATTCTTTGGCGGAACGTTGAACCATAGAAGCCAAAACGCAATCATCTCGGACATCCCATCGCGCTGGCCCTGCGCAACGCTGAAGATTGACAACCATGAGTTTGAACAATCCTGCGTCCGTGACGCATCCGGATCAATCTCCTTCTATGGCGGGTGGTACGACATGCACGTGGAGGACTCCGCGATCCTGTTGACACTCATTGGCGATACAGAGGCAGACCGGGCCGTCCTCCAATATGATCGCAGCATGGCGGCTTTTGCGTCAGGACAGTTTGCCAGAACCAGGGCTGTCGATCTGGCCAACCGCTATATCGGGCGCGAATGCACGCCAATCCCCGTCAAGGACGACTGCTTCCTGACGACCGCCACCTGCGGCGTCATCGGGCTCGCCGATGATTGCTGGGAATTGCGCACCCTGCGCCGCTTCCGCGATGGCTGGCTCGCGCGCCAGCCGGGCGGGGCAGCCGACATTGCCCGCTATTATGACGAAGCGCCGCAGATTGCCCGTCGCCTGCGCCGCGATCCGGCTTCGGCCGTGCGCGAATACTGGCGCTTCATCCTGCCGAGCGCCCTCGCCGCCTCCCTTGGCGCCAACCGCGCCGCGCGCGCCCTTTACACACGCGGCATGAACCGGCTCGCCGCCGCGCACGCCTGAAGCTAAGCGCAGGTTGCGGCGGCGCGGGAAGCGGGATAATCACCGCGCTGACCAATCGCTCACCCCCCGCCCGGAGGCTCTCCCATGGAAGCGCGCATCTACCGCCCCGCCAAGAGCGCGATGCAATCGGGCCGCGGCAACACGCGCGCCTGGGTGCTGGAACTCGTCAATCCCGGCGCCCGCCGCAGCTCCGATCCGCTGATGGGCTGGAGCGGCATTGACGACACCTCCGGCCAGGTCCGCCTCAGCTTCGAAACGCGCGAGCAGGCCATCGCCTATGCCGAGCGCGAGGGCCTGAATTTCACGGTCGAAGAGCCGCGCGAGCGCAAACGCCTCGTCAAATCCTATGCCGACAACTTCTCGGCCGGCCGCAAACAGCCATGGACTCACTGAGCGCCCCCGCGCTACAGCGGCCCTGCCAGAAGCGGGACCCGGTTTCCGCCAGAACGCCGGAATAAATCAAACCTCGCGCACCGGGCTGGTTCAGGCAACCGGCCCGATGCTATAGGTGCCCCACCGGCCCAGAGGCCCCGTAGCTCAGCTGGATAGAGCACTCGCCTTCTAAGCGAATGGTCGCAGGTTCAAGTCCTGCCGGGGTCGCCAGGGGCACATTATTTCTGATACTACACAATCGCGCGCCACCGTTTATTGTAGTAACAATAATAGATGCAGATCGAGTATGATCACGCCAAGCGCCACGCCGGAAGCCAGGGGGCTGGACAATGAGCGAGAGCAAAAAACCTACACGCCGCGTTTCAGAGAATGACGCCCCCGACCTCTCCACCCCGGATTGGCAGGCAAAGTTCGCCGCCGCCAGGGTGCAGCGCGGTCGCCCGAAGGCCGACAAGACCAAAATCAGCACAACGATCCGCCTGAGCCCCGAAGTCATCGAGCACTTCAAGAAAGACGGCCCCGGCTGGCAAAGCCGCATCGACGAAGCTCTGCGCAAGGTGATCGGCGTCTGACCCCTGCTCCTCAAGAGCAGCCTCCTGCCCGGACCGACCGCACAATCCACCGAACGGCCTCGGCTAGCCAGCCGCCCCTATTCCGGCTATTTCCTTGCGTGGTGAGGGAGCCGCTATGACTGATGGTATGGACCTGCTTGTCCTCGTGCGCTCCGCCGACCAGCAAGTCGCTTCGTTGTTCGGACAGATGATCTCCATCAACTTTGCGATGATTGCCGGCACCTATTACTTCCTAAATCGCGCCAGCCTGCAACTGAAGTTCTTCGCATTCGTTTGCTACGCCGTCGGCATGCTGGCTATCTTCGGCATGATGCTGCGCGAGTCGAACTTCAAGCGCGTCGCGCTCGACAGCATCGGCGCGCTTCCTGAGGCGGACCGCGCGCCGGTCGCTGAGGGACTGCTCCAGCTCAGCCAGTCATGGCTGTTCGAGGGCACGGCAATCTTCATCAATGCGGCCCACTATATTCTTTGGATCAGCGTCATCTACCTGCTGTTCTTCTGGAAAAAGCCCCCCGGGGAACCCTGAATGGCGGCGCCGGAAGGCCGGTGCAACAGGGGTTTATCCCACACCCCCGCGAAAAAAACTCCATCCCCTCCAACGCCTTACCCGAAAAACCTGCAAACTTATCCTCCCCCTTCCGGGCTGTGGCATAATGGGGGTCATGAGCATTCCTGCGCTTCCTCCGGCGATCCTTGCCCTGATCAGCCAGCTGATCCGCCAGGCGGGCCTTGCCCTGTCGGCGGCGGGGCCGGCCCCTGCGCCGGAAGTCTCGCGCCGCATCCTCAAATGGATGATCGCGCCGGCCGAAGCCATGATGCGCCGCTGCCTGTGGATCATCGCCGCCGCCCTGCCTGTCATGCTGCTGCCCGCCCCGCGCGAGCGTGAGGCCGAGGGCCGCGACCCCTCCGCACCCGGATCACCCGCCTCCGCGCGCAGCCCCCGCTTCCGCCTCGGCGAACCCCGGCGCCAGCCCCGCATGCCCGGCGCAGCCCCCGCCAGCACCGCCGCCGCCACAGACCGCGCCGCGCCCGATCCCGCCCTCATTGCAGAACGCGTGCGCCGCCGCCTCGCCGCGCTCCTCGCCCTTCAGCGCAACATCAAATCCGAAACCCTGCGCCTCGCCCGCCTTGCCGCGCGCGGCCGCCCGCCGCATCTCGCCGCCAGCCTTGAGGACGCCCCCGGCGGGCGCACACCCGAGCTGGCGCCCGAGGCGCGCGCCGCCTTCGCTGCGCTCTGCCTGCAGGCATCTGTCGCCGCCGCGCACCTTTGCGGGCCGCCGATGCCGGCAAACACATCCTGATACGGATAATCTTAATACTCTGTTTTTACTAACTTTATCAGGGCGCCACCGGCCCCTGGAACTCGATCCATGCGCCATCCGGCGCGCGGATGGAGAACACCTGCGCACTGCCAAACGGCCCCCGCGCCACCTCCCGCCGCGCCGAGGCAATCTCCCACCCCCGCGCCCGGATCAGCGCTTCCGCCGCCGCCGCATCCGCCACCGGATAGGTCACCGACAGCCAGCCGAGATTCGGCGCCCGGCAACGCTCCGCAAAGTCATGCCCCTCCAGCCCGACGATCTCGATGTATTCCATCCGCCCGAATTCGCCGGGCTGCGGCTCGAAAATCGCGGCCTTGTAAGGCACCGATGTTGTCAGGTTCCGCGGTATGCCCAGCGGCATATCCGTGGGCTGAGCATCCACATAAGGCGCCCCGAACCAGAACCGGCCAAAGCCCAGAACATCCTCCATCAGCACACGCACTTTTTCCCGGTCGCGCGTCATCTGCATGATGTTGAAAGGCTGGCTGATCCGCCCGAACGGCCCGAACGCTTCGGGCAGCGGCGGCGACAGGCGCTCATAGGCCTGCACCTGCAACCCATCCGGCCCCTGGAACACGACAACCTTCAGCACAGAGTCGCCAAAATTAAGGTCCGTGATCGGCGTATGCGTCCACCAGCCCATGGCGATGGCATCATCATACACCGCCTCCATATCCTTCGCCCGCACCATCAGTGACCAGAAACAGCCTGTATCCCACGCCCTTGCCCCCGGCCGCGTCGGCACTTTCCGCCCGGCATTATCAAAGCGCACCAGCCGCACCCAGCCATGCGCCGCCCCCGGCGCGGCCAGCACCAGTGCTTCGCCGCTGGCAGTTTCCGGCAGACCGAAGGCTGCAATCTCTTCGCCTGAAAGCGCCCCCTGCCACAGCGTTTCATAGCCGCCAATCTCGCGAAAGAAACGCGCGGAAACCTCAAGATCGGTCACGCTCGCCGTCGCCATCAGCCAGGGCTTCGTGGTGACTGGCGTGGGCCGCACCATCTCCTCCGCCTGCGGAGGAGTGACCGTTTGCGACACGGCCACACAGGCGCACAGCAGCCCCGGCGCGAGCGCCAGGGCTGCCAGCAGTGCGGACTTCACAGGCCGCATACGGATCAGAACTTCCAGCCGATATCGATGCCGTAAGTCAGCGGTTCTGACGCATAGGTCGTGAACGAACCGGCAGACGCCGCGCGCCAGTATTCCTCATCCGTCAGATTCTTGCCCCACAGCGCCACGGACCATCCGGCCAGAGACTCATACTTGATACGGGCGTTCAGCAGCGTCGGCCCGCGCGTCAGCGCATGCGGCGGCGAGTTGGCAACAAGGCTCCAGGTGTCATCCTCGAAGCTGACATCGCCGGAGAAGACCAGCTCCCCATTCGCCAGCGGGCGGGTGTAGAGCATACCGAGTGTAGCCTTGTATTCTGGCGCATTCTTGAGTTCGAGCCCCAGCGCGCAGGCGATGATCTGCGCATTGTCCGCCGCATTCGTGCCCGCCGGGCAGCCAGCGCCATTGTTGGTCAGCCCGCGCGCCTGGTCGCCGTTCATGCTGGTATATTCCGCACTCAGAAGACCCAGGTTTCCGTTCAGCTGCAAATTCTCGGTGATCTGCCAGACGCCTTCGACTTCAAGCCCCTTGATCTCCGTCTCATCGACATTGAACCGGGTAAAGCCTACGCCCGGCACCGTCGCGCCGATCTGCAGGCCTTCATACTGGTTGAAGAACGCCGCCACATTGAGCCGCACCGTGTTGTCGAACAGGTCCGTCTTCAGGCCCACTTCGGCCGATTTCAGCGTCTCTTCATCCACGGGCAGGAACACCGCCGTGCCGCTGAACGCATCGGGCGACCAGCCGCCGGACTTGAAGCCCGTGGAATACTTCGCATATCCGAGGACGGACGGATTGAACCGGTAATCCGCACCAATCGTGTAGCTCACATTGTCAAAGTCGGCGCTGTCCCTGCGGCTGAAAGGAAGGGTGAAGTTCTGGCCGAAAAAGTCCTTGGTTTCCGAGGTATAGCGCAGGCCAGCCGTGACGCTCAGCGCATCAGTCACGGCATAGCTGCCCTGGCCGAACAGGGCGTAGGAATCTGTGCTCGTATCAATCCGGAAGGGGAAGACGAACACGGTATTGAGCGTGATATCCTCGGTGAAATAGAACGCGCCCAGCAGCCAGTCGAGCTTGTCGCCCTTGCCGCCGAGGGTGAACTCCTGGCTGAACTGGTTCTGGTCGGTCGCCTGACGGAAGGGAGAGCCGATACGCGTGACGAGGTTGTCTTCCATCTCGCGATAGGCGGTGATCGAGGTGAAATCGAGGCCCGCAACATCGCCTTTCAGCGTGCCGGAAACTCCGGTCGTCTTGGCGCGCTGGTCATAGCCGGTAAAGCAGCCAATCGCGGTCGATCCGGCTGTGCAGACTATGCCCGGGATCGGCTCGATGGTGAAGATATTGCCGTCGGCATCATTGCCCGGCGCCACCGAATCCGGGATCGGGTCCGACCGGTCCAGCGTATGGTCCGCCGTCAGCTGGAACGACCAGTCCGGATTGAATTCCGTATAAAGACTGCCGCGCACGGACATCACATGCAGCGCGCCGACGCCGTTGCGGCGCTGGTCGGCATTGCCGCCGTTCGGGATCACGTCGTGGAAGCCATCGCGCTCCCGCAGCAGGCCAGTCACGCGCAGGGCCGTGCGCTCGCCGAGCTGCAAATTGCCCGTCCCGCGCACATCATAGCGGCCATTATTGCCCAGTGTTGCCCGCACATCGCCCGAATTCTCGAATTGCGGGCGCACGGAGGTCAGCTTGATTGCGCCGCCAATCGTGTTGCGGCCATACAGCGTGCCCTGCGGCCCGCGCAGGACCTCGATGGAGGAGAGGTCCACCACATCGAACAGCGAGCCGACCGACCGGCCAACATAAACCCCGTCAACATAGATGCCGACCGCCTGGTCCACCGCGCCCCGGCTTTCATCCTCGCCCACGCCGCGCAGGAAAATCCGCGCCGCATTGGCTGTGCCGGTATTGGTGGCCATGTTGATATTGGGCACCAGCGTGTGCAGGTCGAGCAGGTCGGCGACCTGCTTGTCCTCGAGCATCCGTGCATCCAGCGCCGTGACGGCAACGGGCACATCCTGCAGGTTTTCTTCCGTCCGCTGAGCGGTCACCGTGATCGCGCCGAGGCGGCGGGTATCGGTATCGGCAGCAGGGTCTTCCTGGGCAAACGCAGGCAACATGCCTGCGCCCGACAGGAGAACGGCAAGGCTTGCGCCAGCCGTGAGCGATGTTCTGAAACGCATATTGACCTCCGGCGAGTTGGGACGGGGTACGTCCCCGCCTCGTTAAATGATATATCTTTTACTCATCCACAGCTACAATATGTCCGGTCAAAGTCAACCGCCCCCCGGCTGCACCTGCACGATGCGAAGGCGCCCCTGCCCCGTCAGCGGGCAGATGGCAGCGCCGGTACAATCACAACGGTGAATTCGCCCCAGCCATTCTCTGTCCGGTCGCGGATCAGCTGCTCATATTCCTCGCTGGTCCAGAATCCGCGCACCGCCGCTTCGCTCGGCCAGTGAGACATCACCACGCTTTCAAAGCCGGGCGTGCCTTCCAGGATGCCCGGCTGGCCCGTCAGGGCCACATAGCGCCCGCCGAACCGCTCATACAGCGGCGGCAGTTTCGCGGCATAGCCCGCCATGAAGGCCGGCCGGTCAAACACCGTGCCGAGCACGATCATATAGACGCCGGGATCCTCACCGGAATTCTGCGGCGGCGCCTCGACTGCGGCCACAGGTGCAGGCGCCGGGGCGCCGGGGCTCGCGCAGGCGGCGAGAAACAGTGCCGCGGCGAGCAAGGCTCTGGTAAACTGGGGTCTGGTAGGCACCGGCGTCTCCTTCGGGGGAAATTGCAATTCCGGGCTCGACGGACCGGAAAGAATATATCATTTGAGAAAGCCTGACTTGGCAAGCGAGGACCCACGGCCCATGAGCGCCTATCCGACACAGCCCACCATGACCCTCTCGGACAAGACCGCCCGGCAGATCTTCGAGGAGACGCTGGCAAACCCCGCCCGGGCGAAATTCGGCTTCGGCACAAAGCTCGCCATTATCAATGTCGATCCGCAGAAAGCCTATACACGGCCGGACCTTTACCCGAAGACGGCCTACATCACCGATCCGGACCAGGTAACCCATATCAACGACATCTCAGCCGCCGCGCGCGCAAAAGGCCTGCCCGTCATCTGGACGCATGTGGCCTATATGGAGAATGCCGCCGATGCCGGTATATGGGGCACACGGACGGATACGCCGGATTCGCTCCAGAACATCAAATACGGATCAGAGCGCGCCGAGTTCGACGACCGGCTGACCATCGACCGGCGCGTCGACGCGGTCTATACGAAACGTATGCCCAGCGCCTTTTTCGAAACGCCGCTGCAGAGCTTCCTGACCTGGCACAAGGTGGACACGGTCGTTGTCACCGGCGGGTCCACTTCCGGCTGCGTGCGCGCAACGGCGGTGGACGCGCTGAGCCATGGCTATCGCACCATCGTGCCCATCGAATGCGTGGCCGACAAGCATGAGAGCTTTCACTTCGCGAACCTCACCGACCTGCTGATCAAATATGCCGATGTCGTGAAGGTGGCTGAGGTGAAGGCCTGGATCGAGGGTTATGCGAAGTGACGCAGCCTGATCCGAACCTCTATGATTACTGGCCCTATGAGGGGCGCCCGAAAATCCGCTGGCCGGGCGGCAAGAAGCTCGCCTTCTGGATCGCGCCCAATATAGAGTATTACGAATTCGACCCGCCAGCCAACCCGCAACGCGCGCCCTGGCCTCGTCCGAACCCGGACATTACCGGATATTCCCAGCGCGACTGGGGCAACCGGATCGGCCATTGGCGGCTGATGGACCTGATGGATAAGTACGATATGCGGGGGTCAATCTCGCTGTCGATCGGCCTCATCGACCATCACCCGGAAATCATCGAGGCGTGCAAGGCGCGCCGCTGGGAATTCTTCAGCCACGGCATCTACAACACCCGCTTCTCCTATGGGATGGATGAGGCGCAGGAGCGGGCGGTGATCGAGGATTCGATCCGATCGGTCGAGGCCGCGACCGGCGAGCGTATTCGCGGCTATCTCGCCCCGGCCCTGACGCATACCGAGCGTACGCTCGACCTGATCGCGGAACATGATTTCTGGTATTCCTGCGACCTGTTCCAGGACGACCAGCCCCAGCCCCTGAAAACGAAAACGGGCCGGCTCGTCTCCATGCCATATTCGCTGGAGGTGAACGACGTCATCACCTATTCCGTACAGGGATGGAGTCCGGAGCGGTATACGGATGTGCTGATCCGGCATTTTGACCAGCTGCTGAAGGAGGGCGATACCTCCGGCACCGTCATGTGCATTCCGCTGCATGCCTATCTCGTCAGCCAGCCACACCGGATCCGTGTGTTCGAGGCCGCGCTGAAACATATTGCCGCACATACAGATGATGTGTGGATCACCACGGGCGCGGAAATCGCCGCGCATTTCCGCGAGCATTACTGGGACCAGAGCCTCGCCGACATCGAAGCGCGCGGCGTTACAACGGGAGGGACCGGCTTTGCCCCTGCCTGAGGACTACCTCGCCTATCCCCGCCGCGCCCATGGCATGGACCAGGACCGCTATGGCTGGGAGCCCGCCGACCGGCGCGCGCCGCTGCAGCTGAAATCCGGCGCGAAGGCGATGACCTTCATCATTGTTCCGCTTGAGTTTTTTCCGCTTGACCCGCCAGCGAAACCCTTCAAGCATCCAGGCGCGATGGTGACGCCCTATCCGGACCTGCGCCATTATACGACGCGCGATTATGGCAACCGCGTGGGCGTATTCCGCCTGCTGACGGAACTGGAATCGGCCGGATTGAAGGCGACCTTTGCGGTTAATGCAGACCTCGCCCGGCGCTATCCGCCGCTGATCGCGCGCATCCGCGCCGGCGGGCACGAAATTGCCGCACACGGCGTTTCCACCGCGCATATCCATCATGCAGGCCTCAGCGAAGAGGAAGAACGCGCGCTTGTGCGCGAGACCCGCGACGTTTTCCCCGATGCCGTCAGCTGGATGAGCCCGGCGCGCAATGAGAGCTTCCGCACGCCGGACCTGATCCGCGAGGCGGGCTTTACGATCTGCCTCGACTGGGAGAGCGACCAGAGGCCGCTGTCCATGCAGACGGCGCATGGCGCGCTGACCTGCCTGCCGAACCATCATGAACTGTCGGACTTCCTGATGCTGACGACCCGTTCGCAGACGGAAGATTCCTGGGCGGGCCAGATCCTTGAAGCCGCCGCGCAGACCGTGGCCGAGCATGAGACACGCGGCGCGCAATGTTTCGGCTTCACGCTGACCCCTTATGTGACGGGGCTGCCCTTTCGGATTTCGGCGCTGACGCGCGTTCTGCACGGCCTTGCGGCAATGGAAGGCCTTGAGGTCGCAACGGCATCCGGCGTCGCGGCGGCCTTTGCGGAGGCAGCCCCATGACGCGGCGCGGACTGCTCATGGGCGCGGCCACCACCGCGCTCGCATCATTCGCAGGCAGATCATTTGCCGAGCCCCGGGAGGCCCCCATGCGCTATACTGCCCTCGCCCTGCAGACCGTCTGCGACGCCGTGAACCAGGACCAGACGCCGGAAGACGCACACGCAAGAATGCGCGCGGCGATTGCCCGCGTAACCGGGCAGATCATGGCGTCGAAGAACTTCCTGAAGGGCTTCAACGGGTATGACCTGAAACTCGTCGTGCTGCCCGAATACTGGATGACGGGCTTTCCCATGGGCGAGACGCGGGAGGCCTGGCAGGCCAAGGCCGCGATCCCCATGGACGGCGCCTTTCCTGACGCGCTGGCGCGCATGGCGCAGACGGCCGGAGTTTATCTGTGCTCGAACCATTATGAGACCGACCCGAACTTTCCCGCGCTCTATTTCCAGTCGAATGTCGTCTACGGACCAAATGGCGACACCGTGCTGCGCTATCGCCGCATGATTTCGCTCTATTCGCCGAGCCCGTATGATGTCTGGGACAGATACCTCGAGATTTATGGCGCCGATGCCGTCTTCCCCGTGGCCGAGACCGGGATCGGCGCGCTGGGCACGATTGCGAGCGAGGAGATCCTTTATCCCGAGATTGCGCGGATGCTGGCGTTCAAGGGCGCCGAAGTGCTGCTTCATCCGACCTCGGAAGTTGGCGCGCCGGGGCTGACGCCGAAACATATCGCCAAGAAGGCCCGCGCGATTGAAACGATGGCCTATGTCGTCTCGGCCAATTCCGCGAGCATCATCGGCACGCCGGTTCCCGCGGCCTCGACCGACGGCATGTCCATCATGCTCGACTGGTATGGCCGAACGCTGGCCGACGCGGCGGGCGGCGAGACAATGAATGCCAATGCCGTGCTGGATATCGGCGCGCTGCGCGAGACGCGGCGCAAGACCGGCATGACCAATACGCTGACACGCCTGCCGCTGGCGGCCTTTGCGCCGGCCTATGCGGGCATGGACCTTGCCCCGCCCAACCGGACGCCGGACGGGCAGATGGTATCGCGCGCCGAAGCGATTGCACAGCAACAGGCCGTGATCGACCGGCTGGTGACAAGTGGGGTCCTGAAATGACGCCTGCGGATCATTCCGTGCCGCCGCATGTTCCGAAGCCGGAGGGGACCTGCTATCTCGTGATCTGCCGGGATGGTCCGGGGGCGGCGGAATTCAGGGCGCTGCACCTGGATGGCCACCTCGAACATGTCGAGCGTCACTGGACGCGCTATGTGACCGCCGGGCCGCTGCGCGAGCCAGGCGGCGAGGCTCTGGTCGGCTCTCTCTTCCTGGTGATGGGCAACTCGCTCGCGGAGGTGAAGGCGCTGATGGAGGCCGACCCCTATCTCAGCTGCGGGATGTATGCCTCTGTAGAATATAAGGAATTCACCAATTCCATCGGGCAATTCATCGGCGGCAAGATCTGGCCGAGCCGCGAGGCGATCCGCCACCGCGCGGCCGGCGGCCCGCCGGATGATGTGCCCAAGGGGCTCAGCGGCTAGGCGCTACTGGCCCCAGCCGGGGCCGCCTGTGCCGGCTTGCAGCGCGCGGATTTCGTCCATATCCGTAGGCGGATGAAGCCACATCGGCTGCTCGGCCTCTGCCCAGGCCAGCAGTGCGGGCGGGAATGCGTCCGCACTTTCCACACGCCAGCTCAAGAGGTGATAGATCGCCTTGCCGCCGCCGGCCCAGGGCGGCAGGTCGCCGAAGCGCTGCCAGCTCATCTGGTGGGGCTCGCTGACGCTGCCTTCGGGGTGGATGAAGAAATCATAATTCTCCCACGCCTCATACTGCGCGCCGCCGGGCAGCGGGAAATTGAGGAAGAGCGGCGCGGTGAATGCCCAGCTCGTGCCGAGGCGGCGCGCCTCGATGCCATGGCTGGCGGCGATGCGCTGGATGCGCGGGGCGGCGCCCTGCTCCACTTCGGCAAAGATCAGGCCGTCTTTCATCTGGTAACGGATGACCTGGTAGGGATAGGCAATCGGGACAACGGCCTGGCCGTTATATTCGGTGAGGATCTCGCCGGTTTCGGGATCGGTATAGGTGAAGGTCTTGCGCGTCAGGTGCACGACCTCGTCGCCTGCGTTCTCCGGCCAGAGCATGCGGGAGGAATCAAAGCCCACCATGCCGAACAGTTTCTCGCCCGAGGGATAGGCATAGACCGCGCCTTCGGACACCCAGTGAACGGGCGCGCCCGTGCCGGCGCGCGCCTCGATCCAGAGGCGGAAGATGTCGGGCTCGGCCTCAGCGGCGGGCCCGGCCTCAGCAGCTGGGACGGCGGGCGGCTGTGCGATGGCCGGAGCAGCGCCGGTGGCGCCCGCGCAGGCGGCGAGCAGGAGCGCAAGAGCAGGCAAAGCCGCGCGGATCATCAGGCACCTCCAAAAGATATATCCTTTGTCAGCTTACCCGGATTTCCGCGCCCGGCAAGGGGCGGCCCGTCTCCGACCCCGAGGATACCCCCCTCTCCCGCTGCCGCGCCGGAAAGACGGGGCGGTGCATTGCATATAGGCATCACTCAGCCGATAAAGCCGGAAGACCGGATCAACTTCTATTGGAAATATGCCCCATGGCCGCCGACCTTTCCCCTGCGCTGACGGCAGACATGCTGGACGAGGCGGCCAATGCGCCGCTCTACCAGCAGATCTATGACCTCCTGCGGGCGCGCATCGTGAGCGGCGAACTCGGCCTCAACACGCGCCTGCCGGCGGAGCAGGAGCTGACCGAGATGCTGGGCGTTTCGCGCATCACCGTGAAGCGGGCGCTGAACGAGCTGGCGATTGCCGGCTTCGTGCGCCGCCAGCGGGGCATCGGCACGGTCATCACCTATGACGCCGCCGCGCCGACCGTGAAAGGCAGCTTCGAGAACCTGATCGACGGGCTGACGCGGATGGGCGTGGAGACGCAGGTGCAGCTGCTCGACTGCACGATGGGCTCGGCAAGCCCGGCGATCTGCGAGACGCTGGAACTGCCCAAGGGTTCGGCCGTACAGCGCATCGTGCGCCTGCGGCGGCTGGCGGGGGAGCCGTTTTCCTACCTGGTGACGTATATTCCGGCGGATGTGGCCGAGGGCTATTCGGAAGATGAGCTGGCGACGGAATCGCTGATCAAGCTGCTGGAAAAGGCCGGCCATGCGCCTGTGGAAGCCGAGCAGACGATCATGGCGGAGCCGGCCGAGCCGGCGGTGGCGGCCAATCTGGGCGTGGCGCCGGGCTCGCCGCTCCTGCGCATCCACCGCATTATGCGCGACCGGAAAGGCCGGCCCGTGCAGGACATTACCGCGCATTACCGCTCCGACCGGTTCCAGTATCACATGCGCCTGACGCGCGACACCGCGCGGCAGAAGGACTGGAAGACCGACAGCTGAGGCGGGTGCCTGCTGCGCAGGCAGCGCGGGGCACCGGCGCGGGCCAGCGGCAGGGCGCTCTTGCCATCGGCGCCGGTTCGCGCGATTAAAAGATATATCTTTTGATCGCGAGCCCCCGGCGGATGCCAGACCTTGCCCTTTTCACGCTCTTGCACCTGCTCGTCTTTGTCTATTGGCTGGGCGGGGATCTGGGAGCGTTCTATACCAGCCGCTTCCTGATCCGGCCGGGCGTGAGCGCGGACCGGCGGCTGATGGCGGCGAAGATCGTCGGCGATGTGGACATGGCGCCGCGCACCGCGCTGATCCTGGCGCTGCCGACGGGGCTGAGCCTTGCGGCGGCGAAGGGATGGCTGGCGATGGGCCCGGCGGTGATGGCGGCGCTGTGGGCGGGATCGCTCGCCTGGCTCGCGCTCGCCTGGGCGATCCACAACCGGCATGGCGCCGCGCCGATGGCCTGGCGGCAGGCGGACCTGATGATCCGCTGGCTGATGATTGCGGGGCTTGTGGCCGCCGCGGCGTGGAGCCTTTCCGGCGCGGGCGGCGGGGACGGCTTACCCTTGTTCCTGTCGCTGAAGCTCTTGGCGCTGGCGGGGTGCACGGGCCTCGGGCTTTACATTCGCGCGGTGCTGGCGCCGCTGGGGCCGGCGCTGATGGGACTGACCGGGCCGGACGCAGCGGGCGCGGAGGCAAGCCTTGCCGCGACGCTGAACCGTGCGCGGCCGCTGGTTGTCTGTATCTGGGCGCTGCTGATCGCGGCCGCCGCCCTCGCCCTTTTCAAACCGATCTGACCTGCCGGAGGATTTGCCCATGGACACCGCCACGATCCCTGCACCGCTGAAGGACCAGCTCCGGCAGATCCTCGGCGAAGCGGGGTACTCTGAGGATGTAGCCCTCCGCAGGCTGATGAGCCAGGATATCTGGGCGGCGGGCGTCACCGCCGATTTTGTGATCGCTCCGGACACGGTCGATGCGCTGCAAGCCGCTGTACGCGCCTGTCATGGCGCGGGCGTCGCCCTGCATCCGCGCGGCGGGGGCATGTCCTATACCAGCAGCTTCACCCCGGACCGGGCCGGCACGGGCATCCTTGACCTTTCCCGCCTCAACCGGATCGTGGAGATCAATGCCGCCTCCATGTATGTGACCGCCGAGGCGGGCGTGACCTGGAAACAGCTCTATGATGCGCTCAAGCCCCTTGGCCTGCGCACGCCCTTCTGGGGGCCCTTGTCGGGCCTCTCTTCCACCGTAGGCGGAGGGGTTTCGCAGAACAATGCCTTCTTCGGGGCCGGCACCTATGGCACGACGGGCGACAGCGTGATGGGGCTGACAATCATTCTCGCCGATGGGACGCGCGTGCGCACCGGCACCGGCGCCACCCGGGTGGGCAAGCCGTTCTGGCGTTCCTATGGCCCTGACCTGACGGGGCTTTTCTGCGGCGATTCCGGCGCGATGGGCATCAAGGCGGAAGTCTCCTTCCGGCTTGTTCCGTGGCCGGAGCATGAGGACTGGGCGTCCTTCGAGTTTTCCAGCCGGGACGGATGCGCCGAAGCGATGGCGGCCGTCGCGCGCGAGAACATCGCCTGCGAAGTGTTCGGCTTTGACCCTGCGCTGACGCGCGTGCGCCTGAAGCGCGCCTCGCTGGCCGCCGACACGAAGACGCTCGCCAATGTCATGAAGGCGCAGGGCAGCCTGCTCAAGGGCCTGCAGGAAGGCGCAAAGGTGGCCCTCGCCGGGCGCAACTTCATGGAAGCGGAGAGCTGGAGCCTGCATGTCATCGTCGAGGGCCGCTCGAAAGCCGGTGTCGCCGAGGACATGAAGCGGCTGAAAACCATCTGTGAACGCCATGGCGGAAAGGAGACGGAGAATTCCATCCCGAAGATCATCCGGGCCAATCCGTTCACCGCGCCGAACACGATCCTCGGGCCAGAGGGTGAACGCTGGGTGCCCGTGCACGGAATTGTCGCCATGGAGGACGGCCCGAAAATGTGGGCGGCGCTCGACGCCTATTTTGCGTCGATCACAGACGAAATGGCCCGTCACCGGATCGAGCATGGCTATCTCGTCACCACCCTCTCCACCACCGGCTACCTGATCGAGCCGGTCTTCCTCTGGCCGGAGGAACTGCTTGAAATCCATGAGGAATTCGTTGAACCGGCACATCTCAAAAAGCTCAAACGCCATGCCTCAAACCCCGAAGCCACGGAAGCGGTGAAGCGCGCGCGGCGCGGCGTGATCGACCTGTTCGATTCCTTCGGCGCGGCACATTTCCAGATTGGCCGATCTTATCCGTATGCCGATATTCTGGATACGGCATCTCTGGACCTCTTGAAGTCCATCAAGGCACTTCTGGATCCGAACGCCACCATCAATCCGGGAGCGCTTGGCCTGTGACACCCCGCACCCTCCCCGTCCGCAACCCGCGCACCGGCGAAATGGACTACGCCATCGAGGCAGCCGGCGCGGAGGAGATCGCCGCCATTGCTGCCCGCCTGCGTAGCGCACAGAAAGCCTGGGCCGCCCGGCCGCTGGAGGAGCGCACAATAGCGCTTGTCCGCCTCGCGGACGCCCTCGCCGCGCACCGGGGCGCCATCACAGCCGCATTGGAAATCGACACTGGCCGGCGCCGCATCGCCGGCATGGAACTGGACGGCGCCGTCGCCAGCCTGCGCGGATGGGCCGCGCAGGCACCGCACTTGCTGCCCGAAGGCTGGACCGAAGGGCGCTCCGCTCCGCATATCCGCCATGCGCCGCAATTTGTTCCGTATGCAGTCGCGGGCGTCATCTCGCCCTGGAATTTCCCGCTGACGCTGTCGATGATTGATACGATCCCTGCCCTGCTCGCGGGATGCGCCGTGATGATCAAGCCTTCGGAGGTGACACCTCGTTTCATCCGCCCGCTGATGGAAGCGATAGAATCTGCGGGCCTCAGCGATGTGCTCACGCTGGTATCCGGTGACGGCGCGACCGGCGCGGCCCTGATCGAGGCTGTGGATGTCATCTGCTTCACCGGCTCCGTTGCCACGGGGCGCAAGGTTACCGCTGCTGCGGCCGCGCGGATGATCCCCGCTTTCCTCGAGCTCGGCGGCAAGGACCCGCTGATCGTCACCGCCAGCGCGGATATCGGGCAGGCAACCGACGCTGCGCTGCGCGGCTCTGTCCTCTCGACCGGGCAGGCCTGCCAGTCCATCGAGCGGATTTATGTGGACGCGCAGATACAGGCCGAATTCCTCAGCCGCCTGACAGAAAAAGCCGCCGCCGTACGCCTGAACTGGCCGGACATCACAGCCGGCGAGATCGGCCCCATCATCTTCGAACGGCAGGCCGATATACTCCGGGCACAAATCGACGACGCGACCGCCAAGGGCGCACGCATCCTGACCGGCGGAGAGATTGAGACACTTGGCGGCGGGCTCTGGCTGAGGCCGACAGTGCTGACGAATGTCAGCCATCAGATGGCCGTGATGACGGAAGAAACGTTCGGGCCCATCCTGCCAGTGATGGCATTTTCCAGTGTTGAGGACGCCATCCAGCTCGCCAATGATACCGTGTACGGCCTATCGGCAGCGGTCTTCGCCGGCACGCTGGAGGAGGCCGAGGCAATCGGCCGCAGGATCGAGGCGGGCGCCGTGAGCCTCAACGATGCCGCGCTGACCGGCCTGTTCCATGAAGCGGAGAAACATTCATTTCGTCTGTCCGGCCTCGGCGGCAGCCGGATGGGGCCGGCGGGCTTCCAGCGCTTCTTGCGCCGCAAGGCGCTGATCGCTAACACGGGCGCGCCTGCCCCATTGTCCGCTTTCGCCGAGGATGCCTGAATGAGCCTGCCGATCCGCCTTGATGCCGCCGCGCCGCTGGGCGAAATCATCCTCAACAGGCCCGAGCGCCGCAACGCCCTTTCGGTCGACATGTGGAGCGCAATCCCCGGCCTCGTTGCCGAGGCCAATGCGAATCCGGACATCAAGGTCATCCTCCTGCATGGCGGAGAAGCAGGCGCATTTGCTGCGGGTGCGGACATTTCCGAATTCGAGTCGATCTATGCCACGGAGGCGTCCGCGCGCGCCTCCGGACAGCGCATCGCTGAAGCCCTGGACGCGATCGAGACGAGCGAAAAGCCCGTGATCGCCGCCATTGAAGGCGCCTGTGTTGGCGGCGGCGTGAGCCTTGCCATGGCCGCAGATTTGCGGATCGCAGGCGCCGCAGCAAAGTTTGGCGTCACCCCTGGAAAGCTCGGCCTCGTCTATCCCGCCGGTGACACGCGGCGGCTTCTGGCGGCCATCGGCCCGGGCGCGACGAAGGATATCTTGTTCACGGGACGGATCTTCTCAGCCGAAGACGCCCTGACGATCCGGATGATCGACCGGATGGTGGACACCGGGAGCGCGCTGGCGGCTGCGCGGGCGTGGGCCATGGACATTGCCGGCATTTCCCAATGGTCTGTCCGCGCCACCAAGCGGATGATCCGTGGGCTGCAATCTGGATGGACCGAAGAGACCGAGGCTGCTCAGGCGCTTTTCCTGCAAGGCTTTGCCAATGAGGATTTCCAGGAGGGCTACCGCGCCTTTCTCGCCAAGCGGCCAGCGGCGTTCACATTCCGCTAGAAACCCGGCGGCAACGGCGGCAGCCCGAACACCTGCTCCACCGCCTCCGCAAAATCAAGCAGGCGCGAATCGGCGCCTTGTGGTCCAATAACTTGCACCGATAACGGAAGCCCTTCCGGGCTGAGGCCGGTATACACTGCGGCGGCAGGCAGGCCTGCGAGGTTTGCCCATGCGGTGAAATCTGCCTGCGTTTCCGGGACGGGCGCATCAAAGGAAAAGGCCGTCTGCGGAGCAACTGGTGCGATGACAAAATCATGTGCCTCGAAGACTGCAGGCGCCGAAGCGGCAATGGCACAGATATGTTCGTAGGCGGCGGCCACCCGGTCCGGGGCCTGCGCAGCGCCCCATTCCAACAGCTTGCGGAAGAGCGGTGAAAAGCCGTCCGGATTTTGCTTCAGCCGTTCCGCATGAATGGCATGCGCTTCGACCTCGGACACAAGAAGCCCTGCGCGGCGGGATAGCGAAGACGCATAGATCGGAGGCGTAAAGGCCTTCGTGGTTGCACCCGCAGCTTCCAGTTTGGCCAGAGCGCGATGGAAGCCGTCCTTTACAGCGGGATCAATCATTGCCTTGCCTGCCTCAGCCCAGACCCCGATCCTGAGACCTTCAAGCGGCAGGCGGGAGGCGGGCGCTTCCGCCCCCGACATGACTGCGAGGACCTTCCGTAGGCTGTCTATATTGCGCGCATGCGGGCCGATCGTGTCCAGCGTCTCTGACAGGGCCAGCACCCCCCGGTTGGACAGGACACCGGGACCGGGCTTGAACCCCTGAACACCGCAATAGGCGGACGGGATGCGCACGGAACCCATCGTATCGGACCCGAGCGCTACATTGCAGAGGCCTGCTGCAACCGCAGCGCCGGAGCCGCCGGATGATCCGCCCGGTGTATAGCCTTCTTTCCACGGATTAACCGTACGCCCGAAGAAGGCGTTGTCTGTCGTGGCACCGAGCGCGCCTTCATGCATATTGACGATGCCGAGAATGACCGCGCCCGATGCCTTCAGCCGCCGGACGACCTCTGCATCTTCTTGTGCAATATCATCCCTGTAGGCGCCGATGCCTGCATGATGAGGCAGGCCTGTGACGGCGATGTTCGCCTTGACGGCGATGCACCACCCATCGATTTGCGACAGCGGCTTTCCGGCGGCGACGCGGGCTTCCGAAGCCGCCGCGTCTGTTTCCGCGGCATCGAGGCGCAGGTGGAGGTAGGCGTTCAGCGCGGGATTGAATGCGCGGATACGCTCCGCATAATGATGGAAGCGCTGGAGCGGCATCATTTGAAGCGCTCATCGATCAGGCGGATGGGCTTCTGGCGAACTTCAGTCTGGGTGAGGCCCGCAAGGTCGCCGGGCGAGGCAATCTCGACACCAACGTCAATCCCGATACGGGATTTGAGCAGCGCGCGAAGGCGGTCTGCCACCGAACTGTCGGCCCCGTTCGTGATTTCGGCGGCGACGATAAATTCGTCGCGGCCGGTCTCGTCCCGGCGGGCCTTGCAGATGAATTCACCGGCAAAGGCAGGATCCTCTTCGAGGATCGGGCCCATTGCCTGCGGGAAGATGTTGATGCCCCGGATTTTCACCATGTTGTCCGAACGGCCAAGGAAGCCTTCGATCCGCTGGAAGTTTACCCCGATGCTTGAGGCGCCGGGTTTGAGGCGGGTGACATCATGGGTGTTGAAGCGGATAATGGGGTAGATATCGTCCTTGTAGAGACAGGTGACAATCATGTCGCCTTCAGCGCCTTCCGGCACGGGCTTTCCGGTGTCGATATCCCCGATTTCGAGATATTGCGCATCCTCCATGACATAGAGACCGTCCCGGTCCGGACCTTCACCCGCGATGCAACCGGTGTCGCCAACGCCGTACCAGTCGAAACAGGCTGCGCCGCCCCAGGCTTCGGAGAGGGTTTCCTTGTCTTCGCGGCCGAGATGGCCGGAGATCATGCGGATCTTCAGGTCACGGACGGGGTCGATGCCCTGCTCGGCTGCAACGCGGGCGAGTTTCTTGATGTAGTCGGCAAAGCCGACGATGACGGTGGCGCCGAAATCGCGCATCAGGGCGACCTGGCGGACGGAAGGCGTTTCGACACCCGTGCCGGCGGAAAGAAACAGCGCGCTGGTCCAGTGGGTGACGGATTCGCGCACATAATGGCCGCCATTGATCATGCCATGACCATAGACGGAGTGGACGACATCATCCGGGCGCAGGCCCTGGAAGCGGTAAAGCCGGCCCAGGAGCAGGTTCTGCACTTCGCGGGACTTGGCGCCGAACAGCAGCACTTGCGGCGTGCCGGTTGTGCCGGAGGTCGTGTGCAGGATGACGGGTGGGCGGGCGCCTTCGCCATAGGCTTCAAAGCCGCCGAAATCGCCCAGCGGCGGATTGCGCGCGATCGAGTCCATGATGTCGCTCTTGTCGAAGCTCGGAAGTTGCGGGAGCGTTTCGAGGCCTTTGATGTCGCCGGGCTGGATACCGGCATTGCCCCAGTGGCGGCGATAGAATTCGGTCTGCCAGGCACGGGCGACCAGGCGGGCAAAGAGGCGTTCCTGATGCGCACGGATTTCATCGCGGGATTTGCGGGCGAAGGCAAGGAAGGCGTCGCCTACCGGATGATCGGCCTGCATGGCGGCCCAATCGACCGAGTTGAAGTAAGTGTTGTGTCCATCAGTCATCGGATTACTCCATTGAGCCAGCAGCGAGGCGCGCGAGGCGGCCCGCATCATCGAGGGTTTCAAGATTTGCGATGGCGCGGATCACCGCGTCTTCGATATCAGCGCGCGGCGCGCCGAAGCCGAAGGCGCAGCAGGCGCGGAATTTTCCGGCATTGTCCTCGGGGCTGAGCGGATCAGCCGGAGAGCCATACAGGCTTGTTATCGTGAAGGTTTCTTCGGCGCCGGAGGCAAGGCGAAGGGTGAGGGTCTGCGGCGTGAAGGCGGCCGGGTTGGTCTGGCCGTCCTCGATCACGGTGATGCGTTCACTGAGTTTTGCAATGTCGTCGCGGGCGAGGGATTCTGCCGAAAAATCTGCAAGGCCGACGCGGCCATCGGTCAGGGCGAGGGCGCCGGAATAGGCGTAGCAGAGGCGCGCATAGCTGGCGGTCATGCCGGGATGGGCCGGGCGGCCGACGAGGCGTTTGATCAGGGGCGGCGCGGTGAGTGTGGCGGAGGCGATGTCCCCGGGGCGGATGCCGGCGGCGCGTGCTTTCAGCGCGAGGACGATGCCGCCCTGGGCAGCGCGGCCTGTCGGGAACGGCTTATGGCTGACTTCCGCGATGCGGAAAACCTTGCCTAGCGAAGCGAGAACAGGAGCAAGGTCCGTTTCATCCTCATACAGAGCGAGATAGCCGAAGGGGCCTTCAAGGCTGAATTCGGCGGCGTCCATGCCGGCGGCGGCAAGATCGCACGCCATGACGGCGCCGCGCGCGGCATTGGCGATCTGCACCGGCAGGGCGGGCTTGCCTTCGGCGTGGGCCTGCATCGTGCCGGAGGCGAAGGCGAGCGCATAGCCGAGCGCGCGGCGGGCTTCATCCTCGGTAAAGCCGCGCAGGCGGGCGGCGCCCAGGGTAGCCCCAAAGATACCTGCCGTGGCCGGACGGAAAAATTTCAGCGGCGTCTTGGCGGCGATGCCGAGGCCTGTGGCGACATCGACGGCTGCGGCGAGGGCCGCGCCAAACTCGCAGCCGGAGACTTCGCTCACCTGTTGCGCGGTGGCCATCAGGGCGGCGAGGATGGTGGCCATCGGGTGGACGACGGCGGGCTCGTGCACACAGTCGAACTCCTGGCAATGGATCTGGAAGCCATTGATGAAGGCGGCGTTGGCGGGGGTGGTTGTGTAGCTCTCCCGGCCCCAGACATGGGCGCGCCCTGCCCCGGCCCAGTTTGCGGCGGCGGCTCGGATATTATCCGTGAGCGGAGCCCCTGCGCCGGCGATGCCGACACCAAGAGAATCGAGGAGGAAGGTTTTCACCGCCTCCTGCGCGGGCGGCGACATTGCATCCCAGCGGAGCCCGAGGGCGTGGCGGATGAAGAGGATTTCGGCGCCGAGGCTCATGCCAGCACCTGCTGGATGAGGGCGAGGAAGCGCGGCGAGGCGGCGGGCGCCTCGGTGATGAGGGCAGCGGCGACATCGGCTGAGATGCCGCCGGCCTGAAACAGGCTGGCCGCCTTGGCGCGGACCTGTTCCTCCGTCACCGGATTTTCCGGGTCACCGAGCGCATCGGGCACAGCGATGCGGCGGGCGCCGCACGTGACGGCTGTGCCGAAGCGGGCGGGGTAAGCGTCATTGAATTCCGGCGTTGCGGCGACAGATATTCGCGCGCGGAGGCCGGCGATTTCGGGATTACCCAGGGCTTCGGTCGCAAAGTCTGAAAGCTGGGGCGCGCCGCGCAGGAGGGTGACCGCCACGGAATGCTGGAGCGAGAATTTCGCCTCGATCACCGTGCGCGGGGCAGGCTTGTCGCAGAAGACGAGCGCGTCCTGGTATGTTTCGATACGGATGGTTTCCTCCGGCCCCGGAGCGCCTGCTTCAGCGCGCAAGGCGAGCGCGGCATCAATCGCGGCGTGGGCGTGGCGGCAGGCCGGCCAGGGCTTGAAGCTGACCTCGTGGATGCGCCAGCCCGGCATCGGCGCGGCCACGCCGCCCGGCTCTGCACCGGGGCACATGGCAGCGAAGAAGCCTTGCGGACCTTCAAGGATCGTCAGGGGTCCGAGGAATCCGGCGGCTGCAAGACGCGCCGCCTCCAGCCCCGCGCGGGCGGCGGCTGCGGTGTGCAGCTGCTTGCCCATGCTGGCGGGTTCGTGCCGCGTCTGCCAGAGGCCAGCGGACTGGCTGAGCGCGAGGGCGAGGGCGTGGGCCGTCTCCTCCTCGCTGAGGCCGAGGAGGCTGGCGCAGGCGGCCGCCGCGCCGATGGCGCCGCAGGTGCCGGTCGTGTGCCAGAGGGCATAGTGGGCGTTGCCGGTGGCGCGGCCGAGGCGGATGGTGGCTTCATAGCCGCGCACGATGGCGCTGAGCAGGGCCTCTCCGCCGGCGCCCGTCTCTATCGCAAGCGCGAGGGCGGCGGGGATGATCGCGGGGCCAGGATGCAGGCGCGCGCGCTTGTCGACATCGTCCATCTCGAGAATGTTGCCAAGGCCGCCCCAGGCGAAGGCGCGGGCGCTGGCGGTGGCGTCCATCCCGCTGAGGAGGATGCGCCCGGCCGGTTCTGCCCGGCCTGCGGCGGCGCAGCCGGCCCAGTCGAGGAGGTGCAGCCCCGCGCGGGCCCGGTCGCCCTCGCTGACGGGCGCGGCGAGGTGCGCGGCCAGCTGCCGAGTGAGCGGCGCGGGGGTCTCGGGAAGGGCGGAAGTTTGTCCGGACATTTTCGGTGTGTACCACGCGCTCCCGTCATGCGAAAACCTGTTTTTGGCCGCCAGGAGCCTCGCGGGAGCATTATTTGATATACCAAAGTCTGTCTGAAGCGTTTCGCACGTTCCGTGGGCGTTTGCCAGAGCGCGCGCGCCTCTATGTGGGCGGGTGCAGCGGAGATCCGCTGGCGCTGGCGGATGTGATTCGGGCCGCGCCGGACCTGGCCGGGGGCGTCACTTTCCTCGGCGTCTGGATCCCCGGCATCAACCGCACCGACTGGGCCGCGCTGTCGCCGGGCGCGTGGGCGGAGACGATTTTCCTCGCCCCGGATTACCGGGCAGGCTTCGAGGCGGGGCGCACGCGTTTCCTGCCCATCCCCTACACGCAGGCCTGGCCCTGGCTGTGCGAAACGCCGCTCGACGGGTCGGTGGTGATGGTGTCGCCGCCCGATGGTTCCGGAGAGGTGTCGCTGGGGGTGAGCCCGGATTTTGCGCCGGCGGTGCTGGCGCGGGGCGAGGTGCCCGTACTGGGGATCATCAATCCGCACATGCCGGCGGCGCGGGACAGTGTGCGCGTGCCGCTCTCGCGCTTTGCGATGCTGGCAGAGGATGCGCGCCCGCTGGTGGAGGTGGCGCCCGCCGCGCTGCCGCCCGCGTTTGAGGCGATTGCCCGGCATATCGCCGGGATGATCGAGGCCGGCGATACGCTGCAATTCGGTCTCGGCAATGTGCAGCAGGCGGTGTTGACAGAGCTGGCCGGGCGGCGGGGGCTCCGCATCCATTCGGGCATGGTGTCCGATCCGGTCCGTGGGCTGATGGACGGGGACCCGGATATCGACATCACGACCGGCATTGCGGTGGGCTCGGCAGCGCTTTATGCGCGGCTTGCTTCGGCGAAAAATGTGCGGTTCCGGCCGGTGATCGAGACGCACAGCCTCTCTGTGCTGGCGGCGATCCCGCGCTTTACCGCGATAAATTCCCTGATCGAGATTGACCTGTTCGGCCAGGCGAACGCCGAATTCATGGGCGGGCGGCAGGTGTCGGGCCTTGGCGGGCTTGTCGATTTTCTGCGCGGGGCGGGCCTCTCGCCCGGCGGGCGGGGCATCACGGCGCTCGCCTCCACGGCGAAGGGCGGCGCGGTGAGCCGCATCGTGGCGCGCCTCGCGCCCGGCGCGACGAGCATCGCGCGCACCGATCTCGACATCGTGGTGACCGAGCACGGCGCCGCGCGCCTGAAAGGCCGCGACATTGACGCACGCGCCGAAGCGCTGATCGGGATTGCCGATCCCGCGCATCGTGCCAGATTAAGCGATGAGTGGAGCCGGATAAGGAGCCGGATGTGACGACGACGCCCCTGCCCCGATACCGTCAGATTGCGGATGAGCTGCGCGAGGCGATTGCCTCTGGCCGGCTGAAACCGGGCGACGCGCTGCCGACAGAAATGGAGTTGTGCGCCGCGCGGGACATCTCGCGCCACACGGCGCGGGAGGCGCTGCGCCTGCTTACCGAGGACGGCCTGATCGCGCGGCGGCGCGGAGCAGGAACGGTCGTGACCCAGCCGCCGGCGCCGGCTTTTGCCCAACCCATCGGCGACTTCGACTCGATCCTGCAATATGCCCGCGACGCGGCCTTCCTGCCCGACCGGGCGCGGCCGGCGACGGCCGGCGAAGCCAAACGCCTCGACCTGACCGGCGCTTTTACGGCCTATCCGGGCCTGCGCCGGGCGAGCGGAGCCGCGCCGCTGGCGATCACCACGATTTATGTTTTGGATGCCCTTGCTCCGCCGCTCGAGGCCGTCCGTGCGCTGACGGGCTCCATCTCGGAATGGGTGGAAAATGCGCATGACGTCTCTGTCGCCAGCGTGACGCAGCGGATGGAGGCAGTCGCGCTGACGAAGACCGACGCGGCCAAACTGGGCGTGGCCGAAGGTTCGCCTGCGCTGCGCACGCTGCGGCGGTATACAGACGTTTCGGGGCGGACAATCCTCGTCTCCGAAAGCCTGCATCCGGCCGGGCGCTTTGCCTATGAGATGAAAATGACCCGCCAGCGCAAATGACGCGGCCGGCTCAGCCGGTGCGTGATTCTTCGCACAGCGTGCGCCGGTAAAGCTGGCCTTCTCGGAACCAATGCCAGGTGCGCGCGCGGTGGCGCCCGCCTTCGCCAAGGATGATCACCTCGACGAAATAGGCGCCGGGTTCGTCCTTGCGCATCAGGTTCAGCATCAGGTGGCCGCCTTCTGTCTCCCAGCTGCGCCCGGTAAAAGTCGGCGTGTCGTAGAACAAATGATCGCCCCGGTCGAGGCCGTCGAAGCTCGCGGCTGAGTGCGCGCCCTCCGGCGTCCAGAGTTCCGTCGTCTGACGGTAGAAGACGTTGCCGTCATCTGGAAATTCACAGGTGACGCGGGAACGGAACCGCCCCTCCTCACTGCCATCGGCGGCGATATGGCGGTAAACGCCTTCCCAGATGCCTTCATGGGCCCGGTGGGCGGGAAACCGTGTCATCAGATCGTGCCCTTTTCCTTCAGCTTCCGGATCGTATCGGGCGAAAGGCCGGCTTCGGCAGCAATGGCTTCGGAATGCTCACCGAAGGCGGGCAGCGCCGGATTGGGCCGGGGTGGTTCATTCATGAAGCGGATCGGCGGACCGACATGGCGGTTGCCGCTCGCATCGCTGAAGACCATGCCGCGCTCCGCCGTGAACGGATCATCGAAGGCGTCCTTCAGGCTGCGCACCGGCGCCCAGCAGCAATCGACTGGCTGGAGGAACTCGGTCCAGTACGCCAGCGTGTTCGCGGAAAAAGTCTCGCGGAAGAAGGCCTTCAGCGGCTCCTGCCCATCGCCGGGCGGGATCTTGGCATAGTCCAGCAGGTCCGGCCGGCCGAGGGCACTGAGCAGGTTTTCGGCAAACTTGACTTCGGATCCGCCGATCACGACGAAGCCACCATCCGAGGTCGGATAGATCGAATTCATCGCCGCGCCGCCAAAGCTGCGCATCTTCTTGGGCTCCGGCGCTTCGCCCTTGCCGAAGGTCGGCCCCAGAACATTCGGCGTCCAGGCGATGGCCGCGTCATACATCGACATGTCGATATAGTCGCCCGCACCGGTCTTCTCGCGCCGATAGAGCGCCATCAGGATCGCCGACAGCGCCATCAGCGAGGCGGCGGAATCCGCAAAGGGCACCGGCGGCGGCGCGGGCTGGTTGTCCGTCAGGCCGCGGCCAAGATCCATGAGGCCCGTCATCGCCTGCACGACCAAATCATGCGCGGGCTTCTGCACATGCTGGCCGGTTTGTCCGAAGGCGGAGATTGAGCAATAGACGATGCGCGGATTGCGCGCGGCAACCGCCGCAAAGTCCACGCCGAGCCGCTTGACCACGCCGGGCCGGAATGCCTCGACAAACACGTCCGCCGTCTCCGCGAGCTTCAAAAGAAGCTCAACGCCGGCAGGATCCTTCAGGTTCAGCTTCAGGCTGCGCTTGCCGCGCGCGATGTTGCGGAACCAGACGGTGGTGCCGTCCGGCGTGCGCTCGCCGATCTCGCGCACCGGTTCGCCGACGCCATTGGCGGGCTCGACCATGATCACATCGGCGCCATGATCGGCCATCATCATCGTCATGTGCGGACCCGGCAGGAAGGCCGACAGGTCCAGAACTTTGAGGCCTTCGAGTTTCATCTCGGCGCGTCTCCCGGGTGGTTTCTTGGATGGCCGCGTGACTAGTCTGCGCCGGGGCGCTGCGTCAATTCCTCGGTCTGTTCGCCAAGGGCCGGCGCGCGGGCGCTGCGCGGGCGCTGGCCATTGACGCGGAAAGGTGAGGCGAGCGTGCGAAGCCCTTGCGGCAGGGTGGGATGGTCGACGGTTTCGATCATCTGCGTTTCCGCCAGGTAAGGATTTTCGAGGGCGCGGGCGATGTCCAAGACCGGCGCAAACGGCACTTCGCCCGCGAAATGCGCGGTCCATTCGGCGCTCGTCCGCTGGCTGAGCACCTTGTCGACCTCTTCGGTCAGCGCGGCGAGATTCTCATGCCGCGCGGGATTGGTCGCAAAGCGGGGATCGGCTTTCAGGTGCGCGGCGCCCGTCCGTTCACAGAACAGATCCCAGAATTTCGGCGTCTGGCACATCAGAAGGCCCCAGCCATCCTTTGTTTTCACCAGCTGGCTCGGCGCGATGGAGGGATGCGCGCCGCGCGGCAGGCGGCGGGTCTCATGGCCGCGGTTCAGATACCAGGTGGCGGGATAGGAAAGCTGGTGCAGCGCGGTGTCGAACAGGGTGACATCAACATCGCAGCCCTGCCCTGTCTTCTGAGCACTGAGGATGCCGGCGAGGAGGGCCGTGGCAAGATGGCTGCCCGTGTGGAAGTCCACGATGGAGAGACCGCAGCGCACGGGCGGGCCTTCGGGCTCCCCGGTGGCGAGCATGAAACCGGCTTCGGCCTGCATCAGATAGTCATAGCCCGGCCAGCCAGCGCGGGAATTGTCCCGTCCGTAGGCGGAAAGATGAGCGCAGACGATGCGGGGATTGATGGCTTTCAGCGATGCATGGTCGAGGCCGAGCTTTGCCGGCTGGTCACCGCGCAGATTGTTGGCGACGGCATCGGCGGAGGCGACAAGTTGATTGAAGGCTCCGCGGCCCGCTTCGCTCTTGAGGTCAAGGTCTACCGATTTTTTGCCCTTGGAGAAGGTCTGGAAAAAATCCGAATCGCCTTCGCCGAGATAGTATGGGCCGACGGCACGGGAGACGTCCCCGCCGCGCGCGCCGTCCTCGATCTTGATGACTTCGGCGCCAAAGTCTGCCAGCAGCTGCGTGCCATAGGGGCCCGCGCCATACTGCTCGACTGACAGTATACGGATGCCTTCGAGGAGCCGCGTCATGCCGGGTTGCGCTTCACGAGCTGTTTGGAAATTATGATGCGCTGCATCTCGTTTGTGCCTTCGCCGATGCACATCAATGGCGCGTCGCGGTAGAGCCGCTCGATGACATATTCCTTGGAATAGCCATAGCCGCCATGAATTCGCATCGCTTCGGTGGCAACTTCCACGGCGGTTTCGGAGGCGAAGTATTTCGCCATGCCGGCTTCCATGTCCACGCGCTCGCCCCGGTCGAAGGCGGCGGCGGCGTCCTGCACGAGCAGTTCGGCGGCGCGCGTCTTGGCGGCCATCTCGCCGAGTTTCAACTGGATCGCCTGATGCTCGCAGATCGGCTTGCCCATCGTCTTGCGCAGCTGGGCGTATTTCACGCTTTCCTTCAGCGCGCGGCGGGCAATGCCGACAGAGCGCGCGGCGATATTGATGCGGCCGATCTCCAAACCGCCGGTCGCCATGAAGAAGCCTTCGCCTTCCTTGCCGCCGACGAGGGAGAGGTCCGCATCGCACTCATAATCCTCGAAAATGAATTCGCCAGAATCGATGCCCTTGTAACCGAGCTTTTCGAGCTTGCGGCCATTCTTGACGCCTTTCAGCGGCGCGCGGGTTTCCGGGTCGATCTTCGGCGTGATCAGCATCGACATGCCCTTATAGCGGGGCTGGGCGTCCGGATCGGTCTTGACGAGAAGGGCGACGCAGTGGCCTTCGATGGCGTTCGAAATCCAGGTCTTTGTTCCGTTCACGATGTATTTGTCGCCCACGCGGCGGGCCACCGTGCGGATGCCCTGAAGGTCTGTTCCGGCATCCGGCTCTGTCAGGCCGAGCGCGCCGCGGATTTCGCCGGTTGCGAATTTCGGAAGCCAGTAGGCTTTCTGCTTCTCCGTGCCGAATTTCTGCACGACGAGCGCCATCATGAGATGCGAGTTGAAGATGCCGGTCAGGCTCATCCATTCCTCGGCGATCAGCGTGACGATGCGCGAATAGGTCGTCGCCGACAGGCCGAGACCGCCATATTCCGGCTCGATCAGCGCGCCGAACAGGCCCAGCTCGGCCATGTCCTCGACGAGGTCCGCAGGCCAGACATTGTCATGCTCGAGCTGCATCGCGACGGGCGCGACCTTCTTCTCGATCCATTTCTCGATGCTGGCGAGGATCTGGCGCTCGTCTTCCTCGGTGAGATGCGTGCTGTCCGCCATCTGATTGTCTCCTGAAAATCCGTATCCGGTCTTAATAATTGCCAACCTTGTCCTCGACCGCGTGGCCACGCGCCGGGATCAACATGTTGCGCTTGAAGGTGCACACCATGGTGCCATCCTGGTTGAAACCGCGCGTGACGATGGTGACGATGCCCTGACCCGGGCGGCTCTGGCTTTCGCGTTTCGCCAGCACTTCGCTCTCGCCATAAAGCGTGTCGCCAGCAAAGACAGGCGCGGTGAATTTCACTTCGTCCATGCCGAGATTGGCGATGGCCTTCTGCGAACAATCGGTCACGCTCATGCCGATCAGCAGCGCCAGCGTATAGGGGCTGACCACAAGGTTACGCTTGAACTCAGAGGCCTTGGCAAACTCCGCATCGAAATGCATCGGATGGGTGTTCAGCGTCAGCAAGGTGAAGAGGTGGTTGTCATATTCGGTGACGGTCTTGCCGGGGCGATGCTCATAGATGTCGCCCACATGGAAATCCTCGAAATAGCGCCCGAATGTTTCCCGGTAGCGGTTCGGGGCGACTTCTTTCCAGTTCTGTACCATGATGAATTATGTTCCCTGCACTGATTTTGGGACTGATTCTGCGCGGGCGAGCACGCGCTCGGCCGCGAGGATGACGGGGCGGTCGACAAGCTTGCCCTTGTGGAGCACGGCGCCGCCGGTGGACGCATTCAGCGAGGCAATGATCGCACGCGCGTCGGCAATCTCCGCTTCGGTCGGCGTGAAGGCGGCGTTGACGGCAGCAACCTGGTCCGGATGGATGCAGGCGCGGCCTGAAAAGCCCATGCGCCGCGCGCGGGCGGTGTAATCGCCTAGCCCGGCTTCGTCCTTCACATCAAGGTAGGGCACATCATAGGCGGGCACGCCGGCTGCGGCAGAGGCGGCTGAGATCAGCGCGCGCGGGGTGATCATCGCGTCCCAGTCGGCAAGGTCGGCGCCGAGGCTGGCGGAATAATCCGCGCCGCCGAACAGCACGCCGCCCTTCGCCTGCGCGGCGACGGCGCTCACTTCAGCGAGGCCCCGCCCGCTTTCAACGACGGCAATGAGAGGAATGCCGGAGCCGAGGGCTTCGGTCACGATCTCGAGGTCCACGCCGGTCTCTGCCTTCGGCACCATGAGGAAGGCGAGGCGAGCGAGCGCGGGCGAGCCTGCAAAGGCGGCAATGTCGGCGCAGCCATAAGCGGTGCGCGGAGAATTGATCCGCACGCCGATAGTCCCGGCTTCCGGAGCGGCAACGGCCACCCAGTCCAGCACAGCGGCGCGGGCGCTGTCCTTGTCCGCCGGCAGAACGGCGTCTTCAAGGTCGATGATGATCGTGTCGGCCCCGGCAGCGGCGGCCTTGGCGAAACGGTCTGGCCGCGCGCCGGGCACGAAGAGCAGCGAGCGAAAGGCTTGAATCATGGCCGGCGGTCCGCAAAAAGTTTGTCCGGACAAATTAGCCTGCAGGTGTGCAAAGTCAATCGCTGGCGGCCGCGAATTCGCGGGCCCGCTTCAGTTCGCCGCGCGGGGGTCGAAGATCAGCTGGTTGAGTTCGATCGTGTGGCCATCGGGGTCCACCAGCATGGAAACCATGACGATGATGTCGCCGGCCGGAGAGGGATAGCGCCGCTCGCGCGGCTCGCTGATCACGGTGACGCCGGGTACGGCAGCGGCGGCGTTGAAGCGGGCATCGAGATCGGTGGTGTTGAACAGGAGGACGACTTTGCCGGGAGTGAAATCGGCGGGCCCGGCCGGGGCAGTGTCCTTTTCCGTGGGGTCGAGGAATTGCCAGAGGCCGATCATGCCCATCTCGCCGCTGTTGGTCTGGGTCAGCACGAGGCGGGAGCGGTTCTGCCCATCCGCGCCATGGCGCGAAGTAAGACCCGGCGAGGTCAGCTCCTGATCATAGACCACATCGAAGCCGAGCGCGTCGCGGTAGAAGGCGAGCGAAGCGGCCATGTCGCGCACGACCAGCGTTGTGCGGCGCAGGTTGATCGGGTGGAGCGGATAGGGATTGTCGGCGCCGAGAAGGCCCGCCGGAGGCGCGGCGGGCGCGGGCGCTTCAGCTACAGGGGTTGCGCAGGCGGAGAGCATCAGCGCGGCGGCAACAGTAAGGGCGAAGCGTTTCATTCTTGCGGGTCCTTCCGGAGGAAAACATAGCCGCCCGCGCGCGGGCCCCATATCTGCTGGCCGTCTGCGTCCATGCCGCGGTCCCAGTTGACATAGGCGTCGGGCGTGCGGATCGAGCGGCTGTCGACCTTGACCCCGCCGCGCCAGTTGTTGGGGCAGTCGGCCCCGCCGGTCCAGTAGCCTTCGGAAATGCGGGTGAGGCCGCTCATGCAGGCCATCGTGCCGATCCATGCAGGGTCGAAGCCCTCCCCGCCCGCGCGCCAGATGCCACGCGCGCCTTCGCGGGCCTCGGGTGTATCGAGGCGGTAGGTGGTCGAGTGGACTTCAAACGGGCCGATGGCGCGCAGCTGCACGATCACCTGGAAGTAAGGCCGATCCTTCGCGCCGTCTGCCGGGGTCTCGTCCGGGGAGGCGGCAAGAATCGCGTTCTCCTGATAGAGCCAGACCCCGTCTGTGCGATCCGGCAGGATACGGACGGTCTCGCTCTCTACCCAGTCATAGCGGGGATCTGCGGACTGGGCGCGGCTGGTCCAGCTGCCCGCGGCGATCTCCGCAAACTCCGTGGCCGGATCAGCGAGTGCGGGCGCGGCGATCAGCGCGGCGGCGAGGGCGGCCAGGGCAGCAGTCCATCTCATCGGGCGGTCTCCGGGGATACATTCGCGGCGAAATGCGCCGCGATCTGCTCGCGCGTGGCGATCCAGACGCCGGGATGCGCCTTCACATGGCTGAGGAAATCTGAAAACGCCTTGATCCGCCCGGGCCGGCCAATGATGCGCAGGTGCAGGCCGAGGCTCATCATCCGCGCGCCGTCGCGCTCTGCTTCATCATACAGCCAGTCGAAGCTGCGGCGCGCATAGTCGAGCCACATGTCCGGCGTGAAGGCGGGCGCGAGCCAGAACTTCATGTCATTGGAATCGATGGCATAAGGCAGGATCACCATTGGCTGCTCGCCGCCATCGGACATCGCGACCTTGGCCCAATAGGGAAAGTCGTCCGAATAATCGTCCATATGATAGGTATAGCCCTGCTCCAGCAGCAGGCGCCGGGTGATGTCGGTATGCAGGTAGCGCGACAGCCAGCCGGACGGGCGCCGCCCGCAGGTCGCCGCAATGCTGGCCGTGCCCTTCTCGATGAAGGCGCGTTCGGCGGCCTCGTCCATGAAGGCGGTGAAGGCCCATTTGTAACCGTGATTGCAGGGCTCGTCGCCGCGCGCGGTGATGGCCTTCGCCAGCCAGGGCGCCTTTTCCAGTGCGAGGCCGCAGACGGTCCAGGTGGCGGGCACGCCGGCAGCGTCGAGGATGCGGATGATGCGCGGCGCGCCGCGATTGATCCCGTACTGATAATTCGTCTCATTGCCATGCACGCGGATCGGCTTGCCCGGCACGGCGCCAAGCTCGTCCACCGGTTCGGGCCGGCCGTCGCCCTCGTCGATGCGGCGCTCGGCGCCTTCCTCGACATTAACGACCACCGAGAGCGCGAGCTTTGCGCCGCCCGGCCAGGTGAAGCCTTCAGGGGCAGGATCAGGAGGCAGCGGGGTCAATGCGGTTCCTCCCCGCCGGAGACGTTCATGCTTTCGGCAGTGATGTAGGCGGCATCATCGGTGCAGAGCCAGGCGACGGCATTGGCGGTATCCTCCGGCAGGCCGGGGCGGCGCATGGGGATGCGCGCGGCCATGCTCGCAAGGTAATCCTCCACCGAGGCGGCGCCGACCACCTTGGAGAAATACTCGTTCTGCCAGGCGCCGAGACCGGTGGTGACATGGTTCGGGCAGACATTGTTGACCGTGATGCCGTGCGGCCCGAGCTCCACCGCGGCCGAGCGGACGAGGCCGACAAGGCCGTGCTTGGACGAGGTATAGGCCTGCGCATGGGGGAAGCCGGATTTGGCCGCCTGGCTCGCGATATTGACGATCCGCCCGCCCTTGCCGCGGGCCACCATGATCTCGGCGGCAGCTTTCAGGCCGAAGAACGCGCCCGTCAGGTTCACATCGATCACCGCGCGCCAATCCTCCTCGGTCACCTCCAGCAGCGGCTTCATGATATAGCCGATGCCGGCATTGTTGACCCAGATGTCGAGCGAGCCATGCGTATCCGCCGCATGGCGGGCCAGGGCGCGCACCTCCTCCAGCCTGCGCACATCGCAGACGCAGGTGGAGACCTGCCCGCCGAGGCCGCGCAGCTCGGCGGCAATGGATTCCATCTCATCGGTCGTGCCGATATGCGCCTCGCCGGTCGCTGCATCGCGGGCCTGGCCGATGTCGGATATCACAATGTTTGCCCCGTCGCTGGCCAGCCGGCGGGCGATTGCCTCGCCCAGCCCCTTGCGGCGGCCGGAGCCCGTAATGACGGCGGTCTTGCCGGAGAGTGTGCCCATCGCGCCCGCCCCTCAGCCGAGCTTGTCGGTGAGGATGAAGGCGAGGTCATCCGCCATCGCCTGGAACTCGGCGGCAATCTTCTGCATCGTCTCGGTCGAGACCTCCCCGCCGAAGACGCCCATATCGTTCACATCAATGATCTCGATATAGGCATAGGGCGGCTTCGCCTCGGACCCGAGCAGGCCGGAGGAGCGGAACACCTCGAACTTGTCGACGGATTTCAGGCCGTTGACGGTCGGGATGTCCTTCGTCCTCGCCCAGTTTTCATAGTCCGCTGCTGAAATTCCGGGTTTGAGATTGAAAAGTGCGACAATCCGGGTGCTCATACGGGTTCTCCCCTACTTGGTGGTCTCGCTTAAATGATATATCTTTTGGTCGAAGGTCAATCGGGAATTGGTCCCGCGCGTCCCGGAGGATAAGAATGGCTCACACGCAACGTCCCCGCAAACCCGCGCCGAAGCGCAAGCCGGCCGCGAAAGCTGCCCCGCCGTCCAGGGCCCCCGGGCGGGCTTATGACGGCCCGCCGGATTACCGTGTGGTCGGCCGCCACGGCGTCTTCCCGGAGACGAGCCATGACGAGATCGCTCGTTTCAACTTCCTCGCCCAGATGAACCGGCACCTGTCCGCCAATATCATGCCCGGCATCGCTGAAGCCTTCGAGGCGCGCGTGAAACCCGGTTTCGAAAAGGCCGAGAAACGCGCCTTCAAGGATCGCCACGAGGTGCGCAAGGCGCTCGCGAAGGATCCCGTCTGGCAATGGTGGTCGGCGCTGCGCCGCGCGACGATGGAGACCCGCCAGCAGGCCGGCCGCTGGGTCACGCTGCGCCAGGCCGGCGCCCTCAACGCCCGCGTTGCGGAGCTGACCGAGGGCGACGCCCGCCTCGTGCTGAAGCCCGGCTTCCGCCAGCCCCGCTCGACCGAGGCGATCGACCATCACTGCATGCCCGGCAGCTATCATACCGAACTCGTGCCCGGCGATGTGACCGGCGCAGCGAATTACGACATCGGTATCTTCGCCACCACGGGCGGGATGCTCGGCCGCTATAATGATGGCGGCGGCGTTGCGGTCGCTGAATGGGTTAAGAAAAACCTGCCGGACTTTGCACCGAAGCGCATCCTCGATATCGGCTGCGGCCTTGGCCATAATGTGCTGCCGCTGGCGCAGGCTTTCCCGGAAGCCGAGATCATCGCGGTGGACGCCGGCGCGCCGATGCTGCGCTACGGCCTTGCCCGGGCCAAGACCATGGGCATCAACAATGTGACCTTCATCCAGGGCGATGTCTCGAACCTCGCCGAATTTGCGGATGAAAGTTTCGATTGGATCCAGTCGACCATGTTCCTGCACGAGACCAGCTACAAGACGATGCCGATGATCTTTGCAGAGACGAAACGCCTCCTGAAGCCTGGCGGCATCGTGCTGCATGTCGAGCAGCCGCAATACACGCCCGAAATGCCCCTGTTTGAACAGGCGATGCGGGACTGGGACGCCTTCAACAACAACGAACCCTTCTGGACCAAGATGCACGAGATCGACCTCGATGCCTGGATGGAAAAAGCGGGCTTTGAGCGCACGAACCTCATCCATGGCGGGGTTGCCGCCGTCGTCGATCCGGAAGTGTTCCCTGAAGCGGCAAAAGACACCAAGCAGGAAGACTATGGCCGCAAGGCCGCCTGGCATGTCGTCGGCGCACGGAAGGTGGCATAGGCAATGTCTGCGAAACTTGATCCCGTCGCCCTCTCCGGCGCCAAGGCCAAGGGTAAGCGCCCCTGGTTCCTGAAGGATCCCGATGTCGAGCGGGTGATGAATATCACCCTCGCCCTGATGCAGGAAGTCGCTGTGCTCCGGGAACGGATGGATACGGTCGAACGCCTCCTGGAGCGCGACGGCAAGGTGACCCGCGCCTCCATCGAGGCCTTCACCCCGACCAAGGAAGAAGCCGCCGAGCGCGGCGCCTGGACGCAGGAATACATCGCCCGCGTGCTGCGCATCCTCCAGCAGGACCGCGAAGCGATCGAGCGCGGCGAGGAAGCCTCCTCCGAAGACGTCGCCGAGGAATTCGCGCGCACGACCTGACCGCTCAAGGTCACCATCTGTCTGCGAACGCCCGCCCTGACCCGGCGGGCGTTTTGCTGTCTGCCTGATTTTTAATCCCTGTACGTATTTTTCCGTATGGACCGGTATCCAGCGCCGATTTCAAAAGATATATCTTTTCAGATCGCCCAGCCCGGAGGCCCGTATGACAGACTTCCTCTCCCTCAACGAACTCGCGATCCTCCGTTGGCTGCATATCCTTGCCATGGTCTACTGGCTTGGCGGCGAATGGGGCGTGTTCCAGACCTCCTACAAGGTGATCAATCCCGCGCTGTCGCTGGAAGAGCGCAGCCGGCACATGGACACGGCCTACCGCATCGACATCATGGCGCGCACGGGCATCATCTCCCTCCTGCCGCTCGGGATGCATATGGGCTATATCTGGGGAATGCAGCCCTATGGCGGCGGCTGGCTGGCCGCCATGTGGGTTCTCTGGGCCGCCTGGATGGCGCTCACCTGGGGCGCGTTCGCCAATCGCGGCACGCCGCTCGGCAAGCGCCTCTCCGACATCGAGGACTGGACGCGCTACATCCTGATCCCGGTACTGATCATTTCCTCGCTCTCCTCCCTCCTCGGCCATGGACCGTTCGAGGCAGGCCTCGGCCAGAAATGGTTCTCGGCGAAGCTCCTCACCTATGGGTCTCTGCTGGTGCTCGGCGTCGGCCTGCGCCTTATCATGCATGAATGGCGCGCGCTGTTCCCGCTGCTCGCCGCCGGGCCGAGCCCTGAAGCGGAAGCAAAGCTCAAACGCTCCATCGGCCATGGCCGCACCATCGCCTATGTCTACTGGATCGGCATTGCCGCCACCGCCTTCTTCGGCGCGGTGAAACCGTTCTGACGCCGCCTCAGAAGGTCGGCGAGGCGGGAGGCTCCGTTATGACGAATACGGACGGATCGATTGCCTCGCCGATCACCACGCGCGTCCACACCGCCTCATTCGCCTTCACACCGTCATAATGCAGGCGCACGCGCCCCGGCTGCACCCAGCGGGACCCCGGCACGGAGAAGAAATGCGAATAGCGCCGCTCATGCCAGCCGCGCGGCGTGCCGAAACCGGCATAGACGGTCGCAAAGTCAGACTGGCGGATGCCGAAGATCGTGCGGCCGCCCGACGGATCGGTCAGCGCGATCATATAGGCCGGCGCGCCATCGATCAGGTCATCCGGCAGGCGCGCCTGCGTCCAACCTTCATCGAGTCCATTGCGAATGGCGCCAAAGCCGAAATTCGAGGCCCAGGCCCGCGCGGCAACATCCTCCGGCACCGGACCATTCTGGTCATAGGTCGTCTCGCCATCAAACGCGATCAGCATGGCGATGGCGTCGCCCGTCCAGGCCTCGATGCGCACCTTGCCCTCGGCGGCATGGGCGTTCGCCTTGGTGTCGGAAAACTCCCGCCACATCGCATACCGGTCCCACAGCACTTCCGATCCATCCGGCCGGCGGATGATGTTGTAGCCTTCCAGATAAAGGCTCTTCACCCCGCGCCAGTCTTCCCCGCCCGCCGCCTCATGCGCGGCTGCGAGTATCTCGCGCGCGGTCAGCTGCGGATTGGCCTGCACGGCAGCGGGCATCTCGCCGCGCCGCGAAACCTCCGGCGGCGGACCATCGAAGCGCGGCGCCTCGCCTGCCTCCGGCACACCCGCGCAGGCTGCCAGCAGCGCCGCCATCATCAGGCCAACGCCGCGCCTCATGCCGGCTCCTCCACGATCATCACATGCGCTTCGGCCAGCGGCGCGCGCGCCGCTTTGAGCGCCTGGTATTCCGCGCTGTCCCAGAAGCGGCGAATCGCTTCCTTGTCCGGCCAGCGGGAAATCACCGCGCTCGCCCCGGCAAACATCCCCCCTTCAAGGCTCTCCACCCCCGGCGCGCGCACGACATATTCCCCGCCAAAACGCTGCACCAGCGCCGCCGCCGGCACGGCATACTCGCTCAGGAAGCGCGCACGGTCCTTCACCGCTGCAAAAACGATCATGTAAGCTGCCATCACGTCCCTTTCGGCTTGGACCTCTCGATTCAAATGATATATCTTTTATAGAAGAGCCTCCAGAGCCCCACAATCCCGAATAAAAACCCGAAAGGCCCGCCCCTATGAAACTCCTCCGCGCCGCCACGCTGACCGTAGCCGATCTTGCCCGTGCCATCGGCAACTATCAGAAATATTTCGACTATTCGGTGGTGGAACAGGGCGAGCTTCCCGCTGACCTCGCCGTCAGCTGGGACGCGCCGGCCTCCGCCGGGCGTCCCTATGCGGTCCTGAAGCCTGCCTCCGGCGCTGATGTCTACATCCGCTTCATCGAGCAGCCGCCCGTGCCGGGCTATACCGCGCTGCGCTCCTATGGCTGGAACGCCATCGAGATCTGCGTAGAGGATGTGCTGGCGGCGAATGCGCGCATGGAAGGCTCGCCCTTCGAGATCATCGGCCCGCCGCGCGAGATTGACGGCCTGCCGGCCATCTATCCGATGCAGGTGAAAGGCCCGGACGAGGAAATCGTCTACCTCACCCAGATCCGCGACGACCTGCCGGCCTTCGACCTGCCGCGCGCCGGTGCGCCCATCGACAAGCTGTTCATCCTCGTGCTCGGCTGCAGCGACATGAAGGCGTCGCTCGACTGGATGGTGCGCCATTGCGGCCTCACCATCGGGCGCGACGAAATGGAAATCGTGTACACCATGCTCGCCAAGGCCTATGGCACGCCGATGGAGGAGCTGCACAAGATCTCCACCATGATCCATGGCCGCGATGTGTTCCTCGAGCTTGATCAGTACCCGGACGCAGCCATTGATCGCCCCCGCCATGCCGGAATGCTCGTGCCCGGCTGCGCCGTTGGCACGCTGTGGCATCCGGATTTCGATACGCTGCCCGGCCCGTGGATTACGCCGCCGGAACGCCGCGATGGCCCCATCTATCAGGGCAAGCGCGCCGCCACGATGAAAGACCTCGATGGCGCGCTGATCGAGATTGTCGAGTCATGAAACGCTATGTCCTGAAGGCGCCGCTCAGCGCGGCCCCGGTCGCGTCGGATTTCACCACCATCGACGTGCCCGCGCCTGACTGCCCGGAGGGCGGCCTCCTTGTACGGACGGTTTATCTCTCGCTCGACCCCTATATCGGCTCGCGCCTGCGCGGCCGGCATATGGGCGATGTCCCGCCCCGGCCGATGCAGGACGCCATCCCCGGCGCCATCGTCGGCCAGGTGATCGCCAGCCGCGCGGCGGGCGTCGCGGAAGGCGATTATGTCCATGCCATGGAAGGCGGCTGGCAGGAAGTCTGCGCCCTCGGCCCCGGCAGTTTCCGCAAGCTCGATCCCGCCGCCGCGCCGCTGCGCGCGCATATCGGCGTCCTCGGGATGCCGGGTCTCACCGCCTGGGCGGGCATCACGCGGCTTGCAAAAGTGGGCGCCGGGGATGTCGTCCTGATCGATGCCGCCGCTGGCGCTGTCGGAGGCACGGCCGGCCAGATTGCGCGGCTGAAGGGCGCTTCGAAGATCGTCGGCATTGCCGGCGGGTCGGAAAAATGCCGCGTGGTCACAGACACTTACGGCTTCGACGCCTGTATCGACTACAAGGCCGAAGGCTGGCAGGCGCGCCTGAAAGAGGTCCTCCCAGAAGGCGCCAGCGTGTTCTTCGAGAACGTCTCCGCCGAGATGGCGATGATCGCCCTGTCGGTCTCGAAACCTTATGTGCGCGGCGTGCTCTGCGGCCTTGCCGATGCCTACCAGGCGGCCACGCCCCAGGCCCATGCCCTGAACGCAGGCGCCATCATTGGCAAGCGCGCGCAGATGCTCGGCCTCGTCGTCTATGATTTCTATCCGGACTGGGACGATTATGTCGCCGAAGCCTCCGTCTGGATCCGCGAGGGCCGGCTCGCCTTCGCAGAGGACGCCGCCACCGGCCTCGACGCCGCTCCGGCCCTGATGGAGAAACTAATGCGTGGGCAGAATATCGGCAAGCCGATCATCACCGTGTCGGAGGAGCGCGCATGATGACCCGTGTAAAGCGCGCCTATACCGATGGCCGCTTCGGCCAGCTCCACTACCGCATCGCCGCGCCGGAGATCCCCTCCGCACTGCCGCCGCTCTACTGCCTGCACCAGAGCCCCAAATGCGGCCTCGAATTCGAAACGCTGATGCGCACGGTGGGCCGCGAGCGCATCGTGGTTGCGCCGGATTATCCGGGCTATGGCGGCTCCGATGCACCGCCTGCGGAACATGACGCCACCACCCCCGCCTATGCCGAAGCCTGCTGGCAGGTGGCAGGCGCCCTCGGCCATGACACGCTGGATCTCTTCGGGAACCATACCGGCGCCAAGGTCGCCGCCGAAATGGCGACCTCCCGGCCGGACCGTGTGCGGAGCATCGCGATGGTCTCCGCCGCGCTGCTGACGCCGGAGGAACGCGCCTTCTTCTCGGACTACTTCACGCCGATCCCGCTGGATGAGGCCGGCACGCGCTTCACCACGATGTGGGAGCGGATCCTCAAGCGCCGCGGGCCCGGCACCAGCCTGGAAATGCTCGCCCAGTCCTACATGATGAACCTGCTCGGCGGCGAAGCCTATGAATGGGGCCACATCGCCGCCTTCGCCTGGGACCAGCCCTTCGTGGACGCTTTGAAGACGCTGCCCCACCGGATCACGATCTTGAACCCCGATGACGACCTTGCCGAATGCACGCGCCGCGCCCCGGCGCTGCTGAAGAACGGCGAAGTCATCGAATGCCCTCAGTGGGGCTATAATTTCATGGATGTCTGGCCGGAGGACGTCGCCGCCCTCCTCGCCAAAGTCCTGCGCTGAGTTTTTCGCTGAGTGCTCCGCTGGCGGATCGTCCGCCGGCGGTCGCGGCTCAGGCCTGCGCCCGCGCCACGCCCTCTGCCGTCTCTTCCTTCGCCTCGACCAGCCCGTGTGTCGTATACCGGTATCGCCCGAGGAACAGGATCGGCACCGTGAACACGAAGAGCAGGATCGCCGACTTGCTCAGCGTCCAGTCCCATCCATGGCTGTCGGCGAAATTGTTCATGATCGTCGGCCCGAAGCCCGCCCCGGCGGCGAAGAAGCCATAGAGCGCGCCATAGATGGCCGAATAGGATTTCATCCCGAAATATTTCGAGACGAGATAGGCCATGAAATCATACTCCACCCCCGCCCCGAAGCCGATCATCAGGATGGCGAGCGTGGCGATGGCGGGCGAGACCTCCCCGGTCAGGAAGTAGAGCGCCAGCGCGGGCGAAGCCAGGAAGATGAACGCCACCCCCGGCGCCCAGAAATGGTCGATCAGCCACCCGCCGACAAGCCGCCCCATCAGCACGGCAAGCCCCGTCAGCGTCGCAAGGCCCACGGCATCCGGCACGCTGAAGCCCTTGGACGCCAGCAGCGGCACAAGGCTCGGAATGATCGCGCCCAGCGCATAGGAGATCGGCACGAAGCACACCGCCAGCAGCCAGAACCGCCAGGTCCGCACGGTCTCGCCCAGCGTCATGCCGGGCAGCACGACCTTGCCGCCCTCGCGCGAGACTTCCGGCGGCGCAGTATTGATCGGGAAAATCATCATCGCCAGCGGCGGCACCAGGATCAGCGCCATGAACGCAAACGCCATGATGTTCTGCAGCGCGAGGCCCTGCGCCTCATATTGCGGCCAGACGAATTTCAGCGACATGTAGATGAGCCAGATCGCCCCGCCGAGCGAGATCGCCAGCACCGGCACCTTGAAGCGCGTGATCGCTGCATCCCGCGCCGGCTCGTCGCTGATATCGCGCAGCGAAAGATATGCAATCGGCAGCGCAATGATCAGCGGCAGCAGGCCCAGCAGCACATAGGCCGTGCGCCAGCCATCGGTGGAGACAATGTATTGCGCGAAGGATTTCGCCAGTGCGCCGAACACACCGGTGGCAATCAGCGCGATGCCGAGCGCGATGCCGCGCCGCTTGTCGAACCAGTTATTGATCGGCCGGGTGAAGGTGATCGGCAGCGTGCCGACGCCGGCCACCGCCAGCAGGAACCAGAGCGCAAAGTAAAGCGGGATATTGCCCGTGTTCAGCGACAGGCCCATCATCGACAGGCTGAACGTCACGATCGAGATCAGCGCCACGCGCCGCGCGCCAAACCGCTCTGCCATCCATCCGATCACCGGCGACATGAAAAACGCGCCGAGCGTATAGATCGCCAGTGCGCTGTAGACCTGCCCCCGCGTCCAGCCGAATTCCGCGCTCAGCGGGCCGACCATCACATCAATCGTGTAGAAAGGCAGCGGCGACAGGCCGAGGCCCACGCCGACCGCTGCTGCGCTGAGAACTGGCCAGCCGCGCTTGAATTCGCCTGTCTCCGCCATGGATCCCGCTCCTTTACGTAATAATCCGGCTTGCACGGCGAACGCCGCGCTGCCAATCCTTGCGCAATTGGTATATCATTTGAGCCGCCCGTCGAGAGGAAATCGCCAGATGGACCTGAACCGCCGGAAATTCGCCCTGCTTTCAGGCGCAGCGCTGCTCGCCGCCTGCGGACCCGGCGCTGCGCCTGCCGCCGCGCCCGCCATCGGCCGGCGGGACGACGCCGATGTGATCATCCTCGGCGCGGGGCTGTCCGGCCTTCATGCAGCGCGGATGCTCGCAGACATTGGCATGAAGGTGCTGGTGCTCGAAGCCGCATCCCGCCCCGGCGGGCGGATGATGACGCTGGACGATGTGCCCGGCCAGCCCGAAGGCGGCGGCCAGCAGGTCGGCCAGACCTATGCGCGCATCCGCAAGAGCGCGCTCGACCTTGGTATCCGCGTGCTGCCCTATCCGACGCGCCCGCGCGATGCGGCGATCGCCGTAGGCGGGCGTATCATGCCGATGGCGGACTGGGCGGGCGCCGCAGAAAATCCGCTTCCCGAACCCTACCGCGCGCTCAGCCCCTCCGCCGCCCTGCTGGTGACTGCGGGCCGCGCCAATCCCTTTGCCGACAATTATGCCTGGCGCGAGATTGCGCCGGAGGCGGATGTTTCTGCCGATGCCTTCCTCGCCGCACAGGGCTTTGACGGCGCCGCCCGCGCGCTGATCGACACTTCGCTCAATGGCAACAGCCTCGCCACCTATTCCATCGCCAACACCTGGCGCTCGCTGACGCTGTATGCGGAGGATTCCGGCCTCGGCCCATCCGAGCGGATCGAGGGCGGCTCCTCCCGCCTGACCGAGGCGATGGCCGCGAGCCTTCCAGGTGGCGCGCTACTGCTGGAAACCCGGATCGAGGCCCTGACTGAACGCGGCGACCATGTCGAGATCCGCGCCGGCGGGCGCACCTTCACCGCGCCCTTCGCCATCTGCAGCCTTCCCTTTCCGGCATTGCGGCAGGTCGCGTTTACCGCTGCCGAGGCTGATCCGGCCACGGAGCTCCGCCGCGCCGCCATTTCCGGCCTCCCCTATACCCGGATCCATCAGGTGCATGTCATACCCGAGGCGCGCTATTGGGAAGCCGATGGCCTGCCCGCTGAAATGTGGACCGATGGACCGCTGGAGCGCGTCTTCGCCAATTATGACGAGCACGGAGGACTTGCGAGCCTCACCTGCTGGATCAACGGCACAGCCGCAGACCCCTCCCGCAACGATGAAGACTGGTTCGCCCTCGCCGACGCAGAATTCCGCCGCCTGCGCGGCAGCGGCGTACGCGGCGTGCGCGTTGTGCGCTGGGACGAGACAACGCCCGGCGCGGGCGGCGCCTATATGCACTGGGCTCCCGGCCAGATTGGCGAATGGGCGGGCCGCATGGGCGCGCCCTCAGGCCGCATCCACTTCGCGGGCGAACACCTCTCCTTCCTGCACACCGGCATGGAAGGCGCGATGGAGAGCGGAGAATCCGCCGCCTACGGAGTGATGGAAGCCGCCGCCCCGGCCTGATCAGGGCTCCGCGCCATCGCGGGTGCAGCTTGCCTGCAGCCAGCGCAGGTTAATGCCGATCCGGTCCTCGCCGCCGCCCGTCCAGGCATAGGACACTGCGCGGTCAGAGGCGCCTTCCAGCACATACAGCGTCAGCGATCCGCGCCGCGCGCCATGGGGCCAGTCCACATCGCGCAGCTTCAGCCGCACGGTGCGCGGCGGCGTTTCGTCGCTCTCCAGAACGGCGTCCCCGCCCTGGTCATGCAGGGTGAGGCCCTGCCGGAAATCCCAGCCGCTCATCCCCTCGCCGCTGTCGCCATGCACAGCGCCGCGCAAGATAGCCGCCCAGCAGGTGAACGTCCGTGCCCGGCGGAACGCCTGCAGCCCGCCCACACGCACATCCATGTCTGCGTCCGTCAGGAACAGCTCTGCCGCCCCCGCGCCCAGCAGCGTGCACTCGCCCGCGTTCGCCACCCCGGCAAAGCCGCCCGCCCGCCGCTTCCAGCGGATCACGCAAGCGCCGCCACCGATCCGCTCCTCGATCTCGCTTCCGGTAATCTCAAACGAATGGCGCAATTCACCGGACCCGGCACCGGGACCCGTCAGCACACTGACCAGCCCGCCATCACTTGCCGGGCGGATTTCCCACTCAGTGACACCCACGGGCGCTTCGCCCGCATATCCTGCCTCTCCCCAGAAAAACACCTGCCGGTCATCCGACCACAGCCCCGCACGCATCGCGGCAAGGTCAGCAATGTCCTTCTGCAGGTAGGGCGGCGGCGATGGCGCCTCGGCCACCATCGGCCCCGCCGCAGCGCACCCAGACAGCACCCAAATGGCCAACGCCCTCCGCATACAGATGTTCCCTCTGCCCCCAAAAGAAAACGGCGCCGGAACGGGGGGTCCGGCGCCGCATCGAGGTTTGCCGAAGCCGACCGGTCAGAACCGGACGCGCAGCTCGGCGCCGAACTGCGGGCCGTTCCGCCGGGTTCCGAAGAAGGCCCGCGGCGCGCCGCGCGAAGCGGTCACCGGTGCCGAGTTGGGGCTGAACGCCGTGATGAAATACGGCGCCTGCAGCCAGCGCGTGGCCATCACGATGGAGTCTTCGTCGAAGATGTTCTGGCCATAGGCCGACAGCGACCATTTATCCGTCTCGAAGCCGAAGCGCGCGCCGAAGATCGTGGCATCGCCCGTCTCGGCAAGGTTGTGCACCTGCACGAATTTCGAGCTTTCATACGTCACATTGCCCGTGACGAAGAAATTGGAGTCGAAGGGGCCAGCCCCGTCAAAGTCGAGCCGCACGAAGGCGCTCGCCTGATGCTCCGAGGTCAAAGGGAAGCGCTTGCCTGCGATGTCGCATGTGGCCGGGCCCGATCCGGGGAACAGCGCAGTGAAGTCAACGCCACTATTGTTTGCCGGATTATTGAAGAGCCCGCCGCCCGATGTCAGGATCCACTGATCCGGGTCACAGCCCTTGGTGAATTCCGGCACCGTCCAGGCATAGGTCAGGCCACTGGAGATGATCCGGTTGATCGCACCAGAGAGCTCGATCTCGAGACCCTTGATCTCGCCTTCACCCTGGTTGGTGGCTACCGAGTTGATGGCGCCCTGCGGGCTTGCAATCGCGTTGGTCAGCTGGACATTCGTTGCCTTGGTGAAATAGCCGGCGGCGGCCAGCGTCCAGTCGCCGATACCGAAATCCGGCAGCGGCGTCTTGAGGCCGATCTCGATATTGTCGGACTCTTCCTGCTTGTAGGTTGGCATTCCGACCGCCTCGCCAATCGCTCCGTTGATGCCGCCCGGCTTCACGCCCTGCGAGAGGATGCCATAGATGCTGCCGCCATTGTCGAGGCCATAGCGCACCGTCAGTCGCGGGGTAAACTTGCTGAAGGACACAGACGGCGTCGCGACCGATGACCGGTCGGTCTTCTGCTCTTCCTGATAACGCCCTTCGAGCGTGACCGTGATCTTGTCCGTCAGGTCGCCTTCGATCAGTCCGAAAACGGCCTCGTTGCGAACGCTCCGCCGGTTTGTATCGACCGCGCGGCCCGAAGGATCGGCGAAGGTGATGTCGCCCTCATAGATCGTCTGGTTGTAGTAATAAACGCCCAGCATGCCGCGAATGCGCTGGTCCTGCGGCGAATTCAGCTGAAGCTCGGCGCTGTAATCCTCATTGTCGCGGCGCGTCGTGTTGGCAAAGAACGGCTCAACCGTTGGCCCCGAGAGGAACCAGTTCACGGAGGAATGGTCGCTGTCCGAGCCAAACTTGTAATGCTCCTTGGAATACCCGCCGAGCAGCGAGGCGCTCCAGCCGCTGTCGCCCAAGCGAAGCGTGTTAACAGTCGAGACAACCCAAAGGTCGCTGAGGATCCCGTCAAAGGCCGTGCCATCTGCCAGACTGTAGGGCTGCGGCGCAAAAGGCAGCGTCGCATTGATCGGAACGCCCGGCACGAGGTTCGGAATACCATCCGCATCCGGACCAGTGTTTAGCGCCACCTGCCCCGGCTTGATGACGCCGCAATAATACTGGTTGATGTTCTGGCTGCCAGCCAGCGTCCAGTAGCGCTGAGAGCGGTATCCCGGCGAACAATTGTTCGCCTGAGCCGGCTGCAGGAACAGCGGGATCGTGCCGTCGCGGTCTTCCTGGAAGCTGACGCGCAGGCGGCTGTCGAAGTTCTGCGTCGGCTTCCAGTCGAGCACAGTTGAAAAGCTCGTGCTTTGCTCCTGCCCCACAAGCTCGCCGGTCACGAGGTTGCGATGCTCGCCGCCATATTCATAATCGCGGAAGGAGAGACGCCCGGTCAGCCCCGGCAGGATCGGGCCGGACATCGTGGCCGCAATCTCTCGCGTGTTGTTGGTGCCACCGCGGACTTTCGCTGAGGCTTCGAACGTGTCCGTGCCGCCGCGCGTGATGAAATTGATCGCGCCGGCATAGGTGTTCCGGCCGTACAGCGCCGATTGCGGGCCCTTGATGACCTCGACCCGCTGCAGCTCGTTCGGGTCCAGGCTCTGGATGGAGCCGGCATAATAGACCCCGTCAATGAAGTAGGCCGTCCCGGACTCAACCCCGAATTGCACCCCCGCCAGCACGTTCGACTGGCCCCGGATGACCGGGCGCTCGGTCGAGCGGCCAAAGGCAGCAGAGAAAGACAGGCCCGGCGTGAAGCGCGCGACATCATCGACGCTCTGCAGCTGGAGATTCTCGATCGCGCTCTCGTCAAACGCGCTGACTGCGACCGGCGCCTGCAGGATCGTCTCCTCACGCCGGCGGGCGCTGACGGTGATCACATCCTGCTTCAGCTCGGTCTCGTCGCTCGCCTCCTGCGCATAGGCAGGCGCTGCCTGAACACTCATCGCCAGGGCGGCCGCCCCAGCGAGCAATACGGTCTTCTTCATCTCAGCTACTCCCCGCTGCGTCACTCTGCATCTCGACAGAGCATCTAAATGATATACCATTTACATTCCGCTGGGATTCACGGATTGGCAAGTCCCTTTCCGTGGGCAGACGACACAAATTTGAAGTATGCGTGACATTCCAAGCACACCGCGACCAGAAACGAGGCAAATGATGAGCACTGCGATCACATCCACCGAACTGAAAACCCTGATGCCGCTGCTCGCGCGCCATGAAGGAGTGTGGGAAGGCGTCTACCGGTATTATGATGCGGCCGGAAACAAGATTGACGAGCATCGTTCGCGCCTGCTCTGCCGCTTTCCGGGAACCGGCCCGGCCTATCACCAGACCAATCTCTACAAATGGGATGATGGACGCACCGAAGTGCGCGATTTTCCTGCCAGCATCGTAAATGGCCGCATTTCCTGGGATAATGAGCTCATCAATGGCTGGGCCGCCGATGTCCCGCTCGATGATTTCAAGCGCACGACCATGCTCAACTGGACCCGCACCGGCGAGCCGGACCTCTATCTCTATGAGATGATCCAGATCTCCGATGACGGACAATCGCGCTCACGCACCTGGCAATGGTTCAAGCAGGACCGCCTGTTCCAGCGCACCCTGATCGACGAGACTTTCATCAGCCCCGACTGGAAATCCTGGGAGAGCAAACCCTTCTGAGGACGGAGGGTTTCGCCCAGATTGAGAAACAGGAAACAGGTGAGGCCGGAGCACTGCTCCGGCCTTTATCATTCTGAATTATCAGCGCATTTTCTGGTCGTCAGCGCTGCGGTTTCTGGATGCTCCCATCCTTGATGCCGAGATAATAGGTCCAGCTCGTCATGTTCGGGCGCGGGTCGCCGGGCGGCGGCGGGCTCGCATATTCGGGATAATGCGCGGCGATCTCCGCCTTCATCGTCTCGGAAAGCTCGTCAAAGCTGGCGAGCTTGTGGCCGGAGGTGTGCATGTACATCATCCCCTCCCGGCCGTTCATCATCATCCAGGGCAGCCAGTCTGCAATCCGCGTCCAGGCGACCGTCACGATGGCTGTCTTCGTCGACGGGTCAAGCAGGTCCTGCGTCCGGCCGAAGAAATTGAAAAGCTCCGTCGCGTGATAAGTTCCGCCGACTTCTTTCTGGAAATCCCCGGCCAGCGGGTTGGGATACCAGAGCGGGAAGGTCGACTGCATCCACCAGTTCGGTCCCCCGATCTCGCCGCTCCAGGTCGCCGGCGTGCCGTCCCGGTTCACCTGGTAGCTGCGCCAGTTCACCGGATCATTGGCGACGTGCAGCACGTCCACCGTTTCGCCCGACCACGGATTATCCCAGGTCTTGAGAACCTCGCCGGTGTCCTTGTCCTTATAAAGAAGGATTTCGCGCGAGACGAGGTGGAAGCCCGGCACGCCGTCCTCATTCGTGATCGAGGAACAGGCGCGGATGTTCATGCCTTCGACATCGAACAGGTGGCGGTCGCGCTCGCCCTGCCGGCGCGACAGCGCCTTGCCATGCCACCAATAGACGACCGGCTCGTTCTCAACTGTCGAGCACTGGACCTTGCGCTGGATCGCCATAGCATCCGCCGGCACCGAAGGGTCCAGCCGACGCCCCTGCGCCTCACCGGTCGAGGCACAGGCCGAAATCAAGATGGCAGCGGTCGCCGCCGCCGCAAGGCGCAACATATGCATAGGTCCTCCGAAGTTTGGTATATCTTTTATTGTTATATCTTTTACATCTCATAAACCGGGCGCCGCGCCAAGACGCTTTTCGGCCCGGCGCGCAAAAATTCCGCCAAGCGACAGGCCGAGCCCGCCGGCAACCCAGGGCAGCGTCCGCGCCCAGACGGCGCCCGGCCCTGCATCCAGCCCGAATTCAAACGCCAGCGACACGCCAAATCCGCCGAGGATCGCCGCCAGCACGGCCGCCCCGCCGGGCCGCCAGCCCAGCGCGCGCGCCACGACGACTGGCCCGAAGCTCGCCCCCAGCGCGGTCCAGGCAAACAGCGTCCGCTCGAAGATCGTCGCCGGCAGCGCCAGCGTCAGCGCCACGGCAGCGGCGCTCAGCCCGGCCATCGCCACCCGCGTTGCCAGCACGGTGCGCCCGCCGAAAAGCCGCGCCGCGCCAAGGTCATGGCTGATCGCCCCGCCCGCCACCAGGAGCTGGCTGTCCACCGTCGACATGATCGCCGACAGGATCGCCGCCGCCACGATCCCGGCGAGAATGCCCGGCAACAGGTCCGCCGCCAGCTTGAAGAACACGCCCTCCGCCGGGGCCTCTGCGCCCAGCAGCGCCCGCGCCGAAAGGCCCAGCACCGCCATGCCCGCATAGACCAGCGCGCCCCAGCCGATCGCGACGCCGGCGCCGGTCACCCGCGCGCGCGCATCCCGCGCCGCCATGATCCAGCTGATCAGATGCGGCTGGCCCAGCGCGCCGAATCCCGTCGCCATCAGCCCCGTCACGAAGCCCGCCGCCACCCATCCCGCGCGCCCGCCGAACGGATCGAGATATCCCTCCGGCGCCGCCTCGAGCGCCTGCGATATTCCCGCCATGCCGCCCGCCGCCAGGAAGGCCATCGCCGGCAGCAGGATCGCCACCAACATCATAACCAGCCCCTGCACCGTGTTGATCACCGACACAGCGAGGAACCCGCCCGCCAGCGTATAGCCGAGGATGATCGCCGCCCCGAGCACGATGCCGCCGGCAATCCCCGTCCCGAACAGGTCATCGAGCGCGATGCCCGCGCCCTGGAATTGCGAGGCGATGTAGTAGGAAAAGCTGAACGCGATCATCCCGCTCGCCGCGATGCGGATGGTACGCGCCGTGCCCGGCCCGGCCCCCGCCGTCAGAAAAGAGGTCAGCGTCAGATGCCCGTCTTCCCGGCTCGCCCGCTGTAGCACCGGCCCGGCAAACAGCCACACCGCCGCATAGCCCGCGAGGATCCCCGGGATCATCCACAGCGCAGACGGTCCCACCGCATACACAAAACCAGAATAGCCCAGCAGCACCCAGGCGCTCGAACTCGACGCGGCATAGGCAAGGCCTGACACCACCGGCCCCAGCGCCCGTCCGCCCAGCAGGAACGTCCCCGCCTCGGCCCGGACCCGCCGGCTCGCCCAATAGCTCACGCCAATCAGAAGCGCCGCATAGACGGCCAGCGTCAGCAGCGCCGGAAGGTTCGCCCGCACCCCGCCCCGCTCCGCCCGTCAGCCCGCAGGCGCAGGCGCCGGCATACCCCGGAAGCCCAGCGGCAATCCGGCCCTCGGCGTGAAGCCATAGAGCTCCTCACCGGGCAGCGCTTCGGCCACCATCGCCCGCGTCGCCATCAGCGCCTCAAGGTCAATCCCGGTCTCGATACCCATCGCCTCGAACATGAACACAAGGTCTTCGGTAACGACATTCCCGCTCGCCCCCGGCGCGGTCGGGCAGCCGCCCAGCCCGCCCAGCGAGCTGTCAAAGGTCGTGATGCCTTCTTCATGGGCGGCCAGCACATTCGCCAGGCCGAGGCCGCGCGTATTATGAAAGTGCACGCCCGTCAGCGCGCCTGCACCCACCGCCCCGCGCACCGCCCGGATCAGCCGCCGCACAGAGGCCGGATCGCCATAGCCCGTTGTGTCGGCAAGGCCCACCTCATCACAGCCCGCCGCCATCAGCGCCTCGGCGCAGGCCAGCACCTTCGCCTCCGCCACCGGCCCTTCCAGCGTGCAGCCAAACGCGGTCGACAGCGACCCTTCAAAATGCGGCCGGCGCCCTTCCGGCAGCTCAGCCAGCCGGTCGGCAATTACCTTTGCCTCTGCAATTACTTCAGCATGTGTCTTGCGGATATTGCGCAGCGAATGGGTCTCCGACACCGACATTGGCAGCGTGATCTTGTGCGCGCCTCCGGCGATTGCCGCTTCTGCACCCTTCAGGTTCGGCACCAGCACCGCCACCGTCAGGCCCGGAATCGTCACAGCCTCGGCCAGCACCTCGCCCGTATCCGCCATCTGCGGCAGCAGCTTTGGCGAGACGAACGAGCCAATCTCGATCTCCTTCACGCCCGCCGCCGCCATCGCGCGGATCCAGCGCACCTTGTCTGCCGTAGGCATGACGGCCTTGCAGTTCTGCAGCCCGTCGCGCGGCCCGACTTCGCTGATCAGTACGCTGCCCATCAAATTCCACCTGCTTCTGCTGACCGGTCAATTACGCCGCTTGAAAAGATATATCATTTGAGCAAGTAATGGCAACACGGCGCGTAAGGAAGTCAGGGGAGTGAAATTCATGAGCGAAGCAGGCGGACCCTTGTCCGGGCTGAAAGTGCTCGAATTCACCCATATGGTGATGGGCCCGGCGGCCGGCCTTGTGCTGGCCGATCTCGGCGCCGAGGTGATCAAGGTCGAGCCCATTGGCGGCGACAAGACGCGGCGCCTGCGCGGCTCCGGCGCGGGCTATTTCCCGATGTATAACCGCAACAAGAAAAGCCTCGCGCTCGACCTCAAATCCGCTGAAGGCAAGGCCATCGCGCTGGCGCTGGTGGATGAAGCCGATGTCTTCATCGAGAATTTCCGCCCCGGCGCGCTCGACGCCCTCGGCTTCGGCTATGGCGATCTCTCCGCCCGCAATCCAAGGCTCATCTACTGTTCCGAGAAGGGCTTCCTGGATGGTCCGTATGCGCACAGAACTGCGCTCGATGAAGTCGCCCAGATGATGGGCGGCCTCGCCTATATGACCGGCCCGCCCGGGCGCCCCCTGCGCGCCGGCGCCTCCGTCATCGACGTCACCGGCGGCATGTTCGGCGCCATCGGCGTCCTCGCCGCCCTGCAGGAGCGCCACACCACCGGGCGCGGCCGCCAGATCACCGCCTCCCTTTTCGAGACGACCGTGTTCCTCGTCGGCCAGCATATCGCGCAATACGCCGTCACCGGCGCGCCGGCCGCCCCCATGCCCGCCCGCGTCTCCGCCTGGGCCGTATACGACGTATTTGAAGTCCAGGATGATGAGCGCGTCTTCGTCGGCGTCGTCTCCGATGGTCAGTGGACGGCGTTCTGCAAGGCCTTCAACCTTGATGACTGGGGCGCAGACGCATCGCTCGCCTCCAACAATGACCGCGTCGCCCGGCGCGACATCCTCCTGCCGCGCCTGCGCACTCTGTTTGCCGGCTATACAAAAGACGCGCTGATGCAGAAGCTCGAAAAGATCGGGCTGCCCTTCGCGCCGATCCAGAAGCCGGAAGACCTGCTGGACGATCCCCACCTCCTCGCCGGCGGCGGCCTGCTCGACATGCAACTGCCCGAAGGCCCGCGCGTCGCCCTGCCCGCCCTGCCGGTCTCGATTGATGGCCAGCGCCCGGGCCTCACCATCGACCCGCCCCGCATCGGCGCGCATTCAGAGGAAATCCTCGCCCACCTCGGCCATTCGCGCGAGGCGATTGCAGACCTTGTCCGCCGCGGCCTTGTCCAGACGCCGCAATCGGTGACTGCCAATCCTCAGACGGCGGAATAAATCCAGGGCCGCGCAGCCCGGTCCGCCGCAAGGAACGCCTCGATCTCATCGCCCTGCACCAGCGTCAGCCCGATCGGGTCCAGCCCCTCCATCAGCAGCCGCTTCGGATAAGGCCCGATCTCGAACCGCCCCGTCCAGCCGGGCCGCGCAGGGCTCGTCACTGTCTGCGCGCCAAGGTCCACCGCGATCTCTGCCCCGCCCGCCTCCGCCAGCAGCGCGTCGACCTCCGCCTCCGGCAGCGCGACCGGCAGCAGGCCATTTCTCAGGCAATTGCCATGGAAAATGTCACCGAAAGATTTTGCGATGATCGCCCTTATGCCGAAATCCTTCAGGGCCCAGACGGCATGTTCCCGCGAGGATCCGCAGCCGAAATTCGCCCCGGACACAAGAATGCTCGTGCCTGCCTGATCCGGCCGGTTCAGCACGAAGCCGGGGTCAGGCTCGCGCCCGCCCGGCTCGGTATAGCGCCAGCCCGCGAACAGGCCCTCGCCGAGGCCCTCCCGGCTCACCGCCTTCATCTCCCGTGACGGTATGATCTGGTCGGTATCCACATTGTCCACGGGCAGCGCCGCGGCAAGCCCCGTATGCTGACGAAACGCCTCGGGCATCAGCCGACTCCCTCCGCCGCCAGAATATCCGCAGGCGTACAGATATGCCCCGCCACAGCCGAGGCTGCGACCACCGCGGGGCTGGCGAGATGCGTGCGCACGCCCGGCCCCTGCCGGCCTTCAAAATTGCGGTTGGTGGACGACATCACCCGCGTACCTGCCGGAAACGTCTCCCCGCCCGCATAGAAACACATCGCGCAGCCGGGCTCGCCCCACTCAAAGCCCGCATCAATGAAAATCCGGTCGATGCCCCGCGCCGCCGCCTCGCGCCGCACGGCCTGCGATCCCGGCACGCACACCGCGCGCACCCCCGGCGCCACCCGCCGGCCCTTCAGCACTGCGGCCGCCGCCTCAAGATCGCTGATCCGCCCATTCGTGCACGAACCAATGAAGGCCCCGCCGATCTTCAGCCCCCGGATCGCTTCGCCCGCCTTGAGCCCCATATAGGCCAGCGCGCGCGCGTCTGCGCCGGCAGGTACACTCTCTCCCAGCGCGGCCGTCTGCTCCGGGCTCGTCCCCCAGCTCACCTGCGGGCGCACATCGCGCGCATCAATCACGATCTCCGCATCAAACGCCGCGCCCTCATCCGTCGCCAGCCCCGCCCACAGCGCCTCTGCGCCTGCCATATGCTCCGGTCCCGGCCCGAACGGGCGCCCGGCCACATAGGCCAGCGTCTTGGCGTCCGGCGCAATCAGCGCAGTGAAGGCGGCAAACTCCACCGCCATGTTGCACAGGGTAAGCCGCCCTTCGACCTCCAGCGCCGCAACGCCTTCGCCGGCAAACTCGAGTGCCATCCGCTGCCCGCCGCCCGCGCCATGTTTTGCGATCAGATGCAGCGCCAAATCCTTCGCCGTCACGCCGGGCGCGAGCCGGTGCGTCACCGTCACGCGCATCTGGCGCGGCTTTTTCAGGCGCAGCGTGCCCGTCGCCATCGCGTGCTCTGCATCGCTCGAGCCAATGCCCCAGGCCAGCGCCCCCAGCGCGCCGAGGCTGCAGGTATGGCTGTCCGGACAGGCGAGCGTCAGCCCCGGCAAGGCAATGCCGAGTTCCGGCGCCACGACATGCACAATCCCCTGCGCCGCATCATCGGTGTCAATGAGGTGCAGGCCCGCCGCCTTCGCCATCGCGCGGGTCTCGGTGATGAAGGCCTCGCCGCCCGGGCTCCTCGCCTCGTCCCGCCCCCGCCCGGCGCGGAAGGAGACGATATGATCCATCACGGCAAACACACGCGCCAGATCGCGCACGCGGTGGCCCGCTTCCGCTAGCGATTTCAGCGCCACGCCCCCGGTGCGCTCATGCAGCAGCAGCCGGTCAATGGCGATCAGGTCATACCCGTCGCCCGCCTCCGCCACCCGGTGGAGCTGCCAGAGCTTGTCAAAAAGTGTCGGCACGCGGGGCCTCGCATAAAAGATATATCCTTTATGCACCCGCCCCGCCGGCAAATCCAGCCGGTATTCGCGGTCAGTCCGCCGCCGCCACCTCGAAGGCCAGCACAGCCGAATAGGACCTCAGCGCGCTCGCCGCCTCTTCCGGCGCAGGCGCAATATGGCGCACCAGCAGGGCATGGATGCCGGGCGTGAGCCCCGCCAGCATCACCCGCCCGTCCGCCTCCACCGTCACGGGCACGCCGTCCCCTTCGCCCGCATACGCGCCATAGGCCGTCAGGTGATACGCCTCCTGCGGCGCAAGGCCCACGCCATCAAACCGCACGGTAAACCCTGCCGCCGCCGCGCCCGGCGCGAGCAAAAGTGAATCCGGCTCGATCGACAGCGTCCCCTGCGGCGCCAAGGCAGGCCCGCGCAGGCTATCCCCGCATCCGAAATAGGCTTCAGACACCGTCACCGCCTGCGAGGACAGGATCTCCGTTCCCGGAGCAAAGTCCGGATCGTCCGCCGCCGCGCCAAGGCGCACATATCGCCCGCCCTGAACCGCCACCCGGCCCATCCGCCCGAGACGTTCCCCGCTTGTCAGCCGGTAGACGCCCGGCCCCGGCAGCGCGCCGGCAAGCCGCACCAGCGCCGCATCGCGGTGGACCGGCCCGAAGCCCGCCACCTCGCCATCCGGCCCCACCAGTGCAAACGACCCGGACTCCAGCGCCACTTCCGGCGCCGGGAACCGGTCGCTGAAGCTGGCAATCGCCGCTGCCATTCCGCAGGCGGGATAGCGGAACTTGTCGGGCATCACGAAACCCGCATGCGCGCCCGCCGGCCCCGCCAGCGCCAGCGCGCCAGCCAGGGCTGCAAGCGCCGCCCGCGTCCGCCTCACGATCCCTCTCCCACCGGCGGCGTCAGCGCCACCCGCTCGGCCAGCGGCGCAAGCTCATGCGTCACGTAGCTGCGCACGATGCCGCGCGCCTCGGCCACTGCCAACGCCGTTTCCCGCCGCCCGGCAGCCACCTCATCGCCCAGCGCCAGCAGCGGATTGTAAAGCTCTTCGGTCTCCCCTTGCACGGTCAGGCCAAAGCGCGGGCCTTCAGCCGCAATCCGCGCCCATTCGGCCCGCACGCCCGCCCAGTAATCTGCCGTAGCGGCCCAGTATTTGTCCGCCAGCGACAGGTCCGCGCCCTCCAGCCGATTGTACGTGTTCACACCAATTTCGCGCGCGATCAGCTGCGGCGCGCCGGTCGCCAGGTCCAGCTTGTCATTGTCCTGCTCATGCACCCAGCCGGCCGGGGTGATCACATGCCGGTTCACGGCGTTGATCGCATGGTAATCATCCCTTGTCGTCATGTCGCGCCGGGGCAGCGGGCGCCACTCATGCGGCGGCGCCCATGTCGGCGTGCCGAAGGCATAGTCCCACGCCGCCACCGCCGAATAGCGCGGGGCATCTTCCACCTGATAGACCGTCTGCGACCATGTCCCCCGGCGCTCCGCCTGCGGAACATCACGCCAGGCCCAGGCATTCGCCCCGGTGAATTCCAGCACCCGCTCCGGCTCATACTGCCAGTCCTGCCGCCAGTGTTTCAGCACCATCCGCTGCCCGCCAGCCGGAATGATGAGGATATGCTGCAGGCTGATGAAATCACCCCGGTCCTCGATCACGCGCACCGCCTCCAGCGCGCCGGAAAGTTTCTGCGGCTTCAGGCTGTAGCCCTCGCGGAAGGCGACCGTCTCGATGAAATCAAACGTCACGCGGTAATCGCCCGCCATCGCCAGGATCGCCTGCCGGTCGCGCTCGAAGGAGGCCCCCGGGTTCGCCTGCGCCTGCGCCTCAGCTGATACCTGCGCAGCAGTCTCCGCGCTCGCACTGGCCGGCAGGCCGAACGTCAGGGTCGCGGCCAGCATCAGGCTGGCAGCGGGGCGAAGGGAAAAGCGAGCCATCAGGCACCTCCATCTTGGGCGGCGTCTTCCGGGAGGCCGCCGCTTGAAAAAAACCGATGCCTGCTGATTATTGCAATTGCGAGTCACTTGCAATCTCAATTTCGATCTGCTTTAGCGTTTTGCGAATTGTTCGCAAAAAGGACCTGCCATGCCTGATTCCGCCCCGGCGCCCCGCCTCCAACGCACGCCTTCCCGCCCTGCCTGCGCGCTCAAGGCGCCGCTGCTGCTCACCGCCGCGCTCGCCGCACTCGCCCCGATGGCGGCCCAGGCCGAAGCCCCCGACGCACCCGAGCAGCGCGAGGAAACCATCACTGTCTATGGCACGTCCAACCCCCTGCCCGTCTTCGACTATCCGGGCCAGGTCACTGTCATTTCGCGCGACACTCTGGAGCGTATCCAGCCGAGCACGATGTCAGACCTGCTGCGCGATGTGCCGGGCCTCGAATTCTCCGGCGGCCCCCGGCGCACGGGTGAGACGCCCAGCCTGCGCGGCCTCGGGCGCGAGAACGTCCTGATCCTGCTCGACGGGGCGCGCCAGTCCTTCATCTCCGCCCATGACGGGCGCTTCTTCCTCGATCCCGAACTCGTGCGCACTGCGGAAGTCGTCCGTGGGCCTGCCTCTGCCCTTTATGGCTCAGGCGCGGTCGGCGGCGTCCTCGCCTTCGAGACGGTCGATGCGGCAGACCTGCTGCGCGAGGGCGAGACCTTCGGCGCGCGCCTGCGCACCGGCTATCAGAGCGTCAATGAGGAATGGCTCGGCGCCCTCACCGTCTATGGCAGGACCGGCGGCCTCGACGGCATCGCCAGCTTAGGCCTGCGCCAGTCCGGCGACATCGCCCTTGGCTCCGGCGCCGACCTGCCCTCGGAGGACGAAATCTCCACCGGCCTCGTCAAGCTCGGCTACCGCTTCACCGATGCCCTCTCCGCCGACATCGCCTGGCAGAAGTTTGCCAACAGCGCCGTCGAGACCAATAACGGACAAGGCACCGGCAGCACCGGCGACGCGATCCTCGACCGCGACGTCAACAAGGACATCACCAGCGAAACCTGGCGCGCGGGCCTCGCCTTCAACCCCGACTCCCGCCTCATCGATGCCCGCCTCACCGTCTATAATGCGCTGACCGCCGTCGATGAGTTCGACCCCTCCGATTCCCGCCGCACCCTGCGCGAGATCGAGACCAATGGCGTCAGCCTGCGCAATGCCGCGCGCTTCAGCGCCGGCCCGCTGGACGCCGTGCTCACCCTCGGCGCCGACTGGTATGAGGACAAGCAGGTCGGCACCGATTCTGCCGCCACCGGCGGCATCCGCGGCGGCGTCCCCAATGGCAGCGCGGAATTCACCGGCCTCTTCGCCCAGCTGGAGACCGAGATCGCCCGTCCCCTCGGCCTGCCCGGACGGCTGATCGTCATTCCCGGCATCCGCCATGATGCGTTCGAGAGCTCCTCCAGCCTCAGCCCCGACGGCGCCTCCGACAGCCAGCTCTCCCCCCGCATCGGCGCGAGCTACGCCCCCGCAGACTGGCTCCGCCTCTTCGCCTCCTATTCGGAAGGCTTCCGCGCGCCCTCCCTCAACGAGCTCTATCTCGATGGCACGCACTTCTCCGTGCCCCACCCCATCCTCTTCAACCCGCAGACCGGCAGCTTCATCTTCGCCACCAACCGCTTCGTGCCGAACCCCGACCTGAAACCGGAATCGAGCGAGACGACCGAGCTCGGTTTCGGCCTCGACTTCAAGGATCTCCTCACCGGCGGCGACCGCCTGCAGGGCAAGGTCTCGTATTTCGAGAGCGATGTGAGTGACCTGATCAACCTGACGGTCGACTTCGCCTATTCCCCCACCTGCTTTGCCGCGCCCACCTTCCAGCCCTGCACGGCGGGCACGACCAACTCCGCCAATATCGACGGCGCAAAACTGAAAGGCTGGGAGGCCGAGGCGACCTATGACGCGCCCCTCTGGTATGCCCGCCTGAGCGCCTCCACGATTGAAGGCACCGACGTCTCAACCGGCGAGGACGTCGGGACGCTGACACCGGACCGCATCGCCCTCGACGCCGGCCTGAAGCTCGACGACTGGAACACCCGCCTCGGCGCCCGGATCCAGCACGCAGCCGATTTTGAGCGGCGCGCCCTCTCCGGCGGCGTCCTCACCGTCACCGAGCGGCGCGATGCCTATACCGTGCTCGACCTCTACGCCTCCTGGCGCCCGGCCTTTGCGCCGTCCCTGCGCCTCGATGCCGGCATCGATAATGTCTTCGACGAAAATTATGAGCGGGTCTTTCAAGGCGTTTCGGAGCCCGGCCGCAACTTCAAGATCGCCGCCTCCTGGCAGTTCGGCAGATAAGGCGGAGGCGACAGCCATGTGCGTGCCGATCGACGACTTCCAGATGCTCTGCTGGCTGCGCGGCCAGCTGCGCATCCTGACCGCCTGGCGGGAAGAACTCGCAAGCCGCCCGGATCAGGACCTCGAGGCGCTCAGCCGCCTCGAGGCCCATCATGACTGGCTGCAAAGCGAACTCGGACGGCTCGAATCAGCGGCCTGAACCGGCGCCGTCCCGCCGCCATCCAAAAAACTCCGGCCTGTGGCCCGCCAGCCGCACTCCCGGCGCCAATCTTTGTCAATCTGTCGTATTTCTTGCACGATGCGGGCGGTCCGGCAGCAACCGGCTCCCTTTTCCTTAGGCTCTTCCCACGCAATTCCGCCCCTCTCTGACCAAAAAGCGGGCAAAATTTCCCTTGCCCCGTCCCGAAGGCTGTTTTTTGGTCAGTTATCGACATGAAATCGCGGGAGCTACCTTCTGTGCAGCCGAGGGCACGCCGCTGGTCTAAGTCGTGTCAATCAGCAAGATATGCGAGGGGAAAGCAGATGTTGACCACCAAACCAGCCACCACCAAAGCCGCCTGGCTGCGCACATCCGCGTGCGCCACAGCGCTCCTGACCGTGTGCGGGCCAGCCGCCTTTGCGCAGGACGCGCCCATCACCGTCACGACAGAATCCGAAGCTGAAGCGGTCCAGCAGACCATCACCGTCACCGGCTCGCGCATCCCGACCGATCCGAACCTCGTTTCCTCGATTCCGGTCCAGTCGATCACCGGCGATGATTTCCGCCTCTCGGGCGAGATCAGCGTCGCCGACATCGTCAACGACCTGCCAGCCCTCATCTCCTCCACCACCTCGGAAAACTCCGCCACCGGCCAGAGCGCGCTGAACCTGCGCGGCCTCGGCACCACGCGGACGCTCACCCTCATCAATGGCCGGCGCAGCGTCGGCGGCTTCGAGGGCAGCCAGGCCGTCGATATCGGCACCATCCCGACCTCGCTGATCGAGCGCGTCGAAGTCATGACCGGCGGCGCCTCGGCACTCTACGGCGCTGATGCCGTCACCGGCGTCGTCAACTTCATCCTCAAGGACAATTATGAAGGCTTCGACCTGGATGTCAGTACCGGCATCTCCAGCGAGAGCGACGCGCAATACCTGTCGGTCAAGGCCCTGTTCGGACGCAATTTTGCCAATGATCGCGGCAATATCGTCGTCTCGCTCGACTATGTTGATGACAGCGCCCTGCGCTATGGCGACCGCGACTGGTCGCGCGACAATGGCGTCGGCCGTAACCAGGCGAACCCCGCCCTGCGCTTCCAGCAGGGCGATATCGGCGCCGGCACGCCGAACTTCGCGAACTTCTACAATTTCGACAATACCGGCCGCTATCCCTATGGCCTCGCCATCCCGGCCCGGCAGACCTTCATCAACCAGTATACCGCCGCCTTCGGCGTCGCCCCGAACCTGACGCCGGCCGAAGAAGCCCTGTTCGAGCGGCGCAACACCTCGCCTTCACGCGCCATCCTGCGCCAGCCGACCTTCTCGATCAGCTCCAAGCGCGGCGTCATCGCACCGGGCGACTTTGACCTCGCCAATCTGGATATCGACGGCAATGGCCGCGATGACTGTCTCGACAGTTTCGTCGGCTGGAACTCCACCCTCGTCGGCACTGGTTCCTTCGGCCTCGCCGGCGGCTGCTGGGTCGTCAATGATGACGGCACGGTCCGCCCCTATCGCGACGGGCTTGTCGCCGGCAACTTCAACGGCTTCGGCGGCGACGGCATCGAGGACAATTTCAATCAGGGCTTCCTGATCCCGGAAACGGACAGGGCCACGATCAATGTCCTGTCCAATTATGAATACGCCCCCGGCCACAAGATCTTCGGCGAATTCATGTATGGCAGCACGGTGTCGCGCTATGGCTCGCCGCTGAACACCTTCTATGACCTGCTCTACGGTGCGCCGGAGAACCCGTTCATCCCGGCCCAGCTGCAGGGCGTTGCGGACGCAACCGGCGGCCTCTGGATCACCCGCGACCCGACCGATCTCGGCCCGAACGTGGACCAGACCAAGCGCGAAACCCTGCGCTTTGTCGGCGGCTTCAAGGGGGAGATCAATGATGGCTGGCAATACGACATCTCGCTGAACCATGGCCGGTTCACCCGCCGGGTCACCGACAACAACTTCGTCCTGCTCGACCGGTTCTTCGCCGCCATCGATGTGATCAGCGATGCCAATGGCAACCCGATCTGCCGCTCGGATGTCGATCCGTCTATCTTCCCGACGACGATCTTCGATATTCCGGCCTTCGATCCGGGCTATTTTACCTTTCGGCCCGGCGACGGGCAGTGCCGCCCCGCCAATATCTGGGGCGGGCCGAATTCGATCAGCCCGGATGCGGTGAACTTCATCACCACCACCGTCTATGACAAGCTCAACCTCGAACAGACGGTGTTCTCGGCGACCCTTGTCGGCGACACCCAGAAATACTTCTCCCTGCCGGGCGGCGCGATCGGCTTCGCAGTCGGCGCCGAATACCGCGAAGAGAAAAGCAAGAACCAGCGCAACCCGTTCGATCTCGGCATCCTGCCGGAAGGCACCCCCTTCACGCCGGGCCAGTTCGTCTCCGATGTCAGCGGCAACGGCTCGCTCGGCTTCAATGCCGAAGGCCAGTTCTTCAACTCCTCGGGCAGCTACGATGCGACGGACGTCTTCGCAGAGATCCGCGTGCCGGTCCTGCGCGATGTCATCCTCGCCCATGAGCTGACGCTCGATGCCGCGATCCGTTATTCGGATTACTCCACCATCGGCTCGACCGAGACCTGGAAAGCCGGCTTCTCCTGGGCGCCGGTTCAGGACATCAGCTTCCGCGGCACGGTCTCCCAGGCCATCCGCGCGCCGAACATCATCGAGCTGTTCGGCCCAGACAACCCGGCGACCTTCCGCCCGGTTGACCCCTGCGACGCCAACGAGATCCAGAACGCGCCCAACCCGGCCATCCGGGCCGCCAACTGCCTCGCAGACGGCCTGCCCGCGACCTATACCGATCCGCTCTCGGCCCGCTTCCTGGGCGTCATCGGCGGCAACCCGAACCTGAAGGAAGAGACCGCCGACACGATCACCCTCGGCCTCGTCTTCCGCCCGCGCTTCCTCGATCGCTTCTACCTGACGGTCGACTATTGGGATGTGAAGATCGACGACGTCATCCTGCGCGTTGCGGCCCAGGAAATCGTCGATACCTGCTATGACAGCCCGACCTTCCCGAACGCCTTCTGCAACCTGTTCGAACGCAACCGCAACCAGGCCTCGCCGCAGTTCGGCGGGTTCACCTTCCTGCGCCAGAGCGACATCAACTTCGCCAAGATCGAGGCCCGCGGCATCGACATCGCGGCGAACTACAGCTTCGATATCGGGGCCAACACCTTCGGTATCCGGGGCGTCGCGACCCAGCAGAAGCGGCTGAACGAATTCCCGAGCCCGAACGATCCGGACTTCGTGGTTGACCGTCTCGGCCAGCTGCAGCGCCCGGAATGGGCCGGCAATCTGACACTCACCTGGGATCGCGGCCCGGTCCTCGCCGGCCTGCGCACCAGCTATCAGGGCAAGCAGCTCTTTGCCGGCGTGCTGAACTCGCAGATCGAGAACAACACGTTCAGCCTCGAGAATGCCCAGTCGGACGAAACCTTCGTGTTCGACCTGTTCGGCCGCTACACCTTCTCCGAGAAGCTGGAATTCTATGGCGGCGTGAACAATGTCGCCGACGAGAAGCCGTTCATCACCGAGGAAGCCTGGCCGGTCAGCGCCCGGGGCCGCTACTTCTTCGCCGGCGCCCGCCTCCGGATGTAGGCCGCAGGGGCGCTCATCCGCCCACAAACAAAAAACCCGCCCGGATCGCTCCGGGCGGGTTTCTTTTTTGTCTGACGCCAGAGGTGGCTCGGTTCGTCTGAACAGAATCCGGTCGCTCTATAAGTGGATTTCTGCCCTTCGGGTTATGCCGCAACCGGGATTGGTTGCAGCCCGTTGAAGTAGGCCTGATCCGGCGTTT